>CP007060.1:0-711742 GCA_000230955.3 Halobacterium sp. DL1 | reverse complement strand
GGAATCGGGCTGTCGAACGCGCGGTCGCCGTACAGCCCCCAGTCGCCGACCGAGCGCGTGGTGCCGCCGTACGCGATGGGGATGTCCTTCAGTTCCTGTGGCTCGTACTCGGGCACGTAGGACTGCTCGATCCACACCTCGTGGACGGGGACGCCGAGTTCGTCGGCGAGCCCGCGTTCGAGGCGGTCGGCGTTGCTAGCGAGCCAGTCGCTGAAGTCGTCGAGCGGTGCGTCGACGCGGTCGGCGTACGCGATTCGGTGTTTCCAGCAGGTCTCGGGGAACCGACGGCCGCGGAACCGGTCGTAGAGCGCGGCGAGCGTCGAGTCGGGGTTGTCGCGGGCGGCGACGCGGAGTCGCTCCATGATGGTGTTGTCGTCGACGCCCTCCGCGAGGATTGCGTCGGTGGTCACCGGCGGTTCGTCGGCGACGGCCGCGAGTTCGTCCAGCAGGTCGTCGAGGAGCGCGTGGGCGTACACCGACTTGTGGTGCTGTGTCACCCACATGTACAGCGCGATGCGTCCCTCGAGGTAGTTGCCGATGGCGGACAGCGCCTTGTCCGAGAGCGCTAGCCCCTCCTCGGGGTGGGCGGTGTAGGACTCGACCATGCGGTCGGTGTCGAAGCTGAGGACGTCCGCGCCGGTCATCTGGTTGTCCCGCGTGATGTAGTCGAGGCGGTCGACGTCGATGGGCGAGTGCAGCACCTGGGCGGCGACGCCGTGCTGCCAACGGCCGCCGCGCTCGTACTCGAGGCTGTAGCCCAGGACGTGCGCGCAGACGTCGTGCGGGTCGACGCCCATCTCACCGAGCGCGTCGCCGTACTCGCGGCAGACGAGCAGGCAGCCGAGCAGTTCGTGGGCGCTCGCCTCGCGGATGGGCGCGTCCCCGACGCCCGCGTCGAAGAACGTCTCCTGGAGGCCGTGGTCGGCGAGGCGCGTCCGGAGGTCGTCTACGTCGAGGAACCGCTCGCCGAGGTGGGAGAACGGCGGGTGGCCGACGTCGTGGAGGAGCGCCGCGCACTCCAGGGTGCGCTGGATGTCGTCGAGTTCCGCGCTCGTGGCGTCCTGGTAGAAGTACTGTTGCTCGCGGAGGTTCTCGAAGACGGTGCGCGCGAGGTGGTAGACGCCCAGGGAGTGCTCGAAGCGCGTGTGGTTGGCGCCCGGGTAGACGAGGTTCGTCGCCGAGAGTTGGCGGACGTGCCGGAGGCGTTGGAACGGCCGGGTGTCGAGGATGCTGTCGACGAGTGGCTGTTCGAGTTCGACGTAGCCGTGGACTGGGTCCTTGATCTGTGTGGTCGGCATGGTGAGCGTGGCTCGTCCGCGGGGACGGGCCGAGATTGCCGGACAGAGACGGTCGAGCGCCCTCCGTCTTTCGGTTCGTCTCAGGCGTACGCCTCGAACTCCCGACCGAACGCGGCGAAGTAGGCGACGCCCACGAGGCCGATGACGGTGGCGAGACCGAACGCTAGCTGTGGACCCGCCGTCACCGAGACGCCGGCGAAGCGGAGCGTCCAGTCGCCGCCGTACAGGAGGCCGCCGAGCGCCGCGCTCGGGATGACGATGGTGTTCCGCACGAGGTAGTAGGTTCCCGTGACGCGGCCCCCGGCGTCGCGTTCGGCGGGCCCGACGATGAGCGCCTTGTGCGCGGGCAGGCCGGCGAACCGGAGCCCGGAGTACGCGAACAGCGCGACGAGCGCCCACTGGTCGGCGGGCGCGGAGACGAGGAGGATGGGGAACGTCGCGTAGACGAGGAATCCGAGTCCCACGACGGGTTTGAGGCCGGTTCGCTCGGCGAGTTTCGAGACGGGCACCTTCGTGAGGATGGCGACGGCCATCTCGACAGAGAGCAGCACGCCGAAGAACGCCGCGGGACCGATGGAGACGCCGAACCCGGTGAACCCGACGCCGAGGTAGCGCGTGACGACGACGACGAAGAACACGTACACCATCCCGTTCGCGAACCGGATGAGGGTGTCAGCGACGAGCAACGGGCGCAGCGTCGGGGGGAGGTTCCGGAAGTCGCGGCGGACAGTGTCGAGGCCCTCGAAGGAGTCCCCTACTGTGTCCTCGCTGGCGTCATCAGAACTCTTCGAGTTCTGATTGCCCGACGAGCTTCGCTCGTCGACGTCGTACAGCGCGTGCTGGGCTACAGTTGCGACGGCGGCGAACCCGGCGGCGAGCAGGAGGACGTACTGGAAGCCGACCTGGAACTCGTAGACGGCGAGCACGACGGCGGCGATAGCGGGGCCGAGCAGGAAGCCGACCCGTCGGAATATCTCGGTGCTCGCGAACCCCATCGCGAGGCGGTCCGGGGCGACGCTCTGCTTGACGATGGCGAACGTGGCGCCGAGGCCGAAGGACTTCCAGGCCTGCGTGAGGAGCAGGCCGAGGAACACCCAGACCCACGGGCCGACGGTGCCGCCGACCTCGATTCCGGCGAGCGAGACGACGGGGAGGTCGAGGCCGGGGAGCGAGGGAGCGGCCGCCCACACCACGAATCCGAGCGTGGTGACCACGGCGAACGCGGTGAGCGCCACGCGCGAACCGACGCGGTCGGAGACGGCGCCACCGGGGTACGGGTAGACGGCGGAGATGAGGTTGCCGAGGCTGCCGTAGAGGCCGACGATGCCCGCGCCGGCCCCGAGCGTGAACAGGTACTCGGGCACGTAGCGCGTGGTCATCTGGAAGGCGAGACTGAAGACGAGCATCGCCACGGAGAGCACGAGCACGTCGGGTTCGAGCGCGAAGAACTGCCGGTAGGAGTCGAGGGCGTCCACCGACTCCTCGGACTCCGCTGCCATACGCGGGCGTACCACCGCGGGGGCGAAATAGTTCGGGTTCCGGGAGTGCGGAACGTTCTTCGGCCTGCGCGGGCAACTTCCGGGCGATGGACCGCGACGCAGCAGTCGACCGGGTCGAGGAACTCGTCGACACGGTCGTCGACGAGGAGCTGCCCGTGCCGGTGCGCGAGGTGTGGGTGTACGGCGACGTGGCGCTCGGCCTGGACCCCGTCGAGCGACTCGACGTCTACCTCACGAAGGACATCCTGCTGCGCGGCGACGACGCCGACCGCGCCGCGGAGTTCGAACGCGAGTACGGCGTGAAGGGGGTCGGGAAGACGGTGCGCGCGTCGTGGGCCGACGACCACCCCGAGCACCTCCGGGCGAACGACAACGGCCACGTCGCGCCCGAGCAGTGTCTCGCCGCCCACCTCGTCGACGACGACGAACCCATCCACGTCGAGGTGTGCAACGCGGGCTTCGAGGACAACGTCACCCAGCGACTGGAGGGCGCGCGCGCGACGGGGAACTACGAGCAGGTGCTCGACCCCCGCGGCGTCTGCCTCTGGGTCGAGGGCCAGCGCAGCGAGGACGCCTTCGAGAAACTCCGGAGCGGCGAACTCGTCTTCCCGACGCTGGCGGGCGCCCTGGAGATGCTCGGCATGGACGAGACGGAGGCCGAGACGGCCGCCGCGGCGGTGGAGGAGCGCCGGGAGCGTTCTGAAGGGATGACGGTACGCGGCGACGTCGTGTAACGGCCGGCCATTCGGCAATTGTTCGTTCCCCTACACTTCTTCTGCACCCCCGGGGTCGCGAGTAATGCCACTGTAACATCCACAGACTGCGTGTAACAATACCTCAGCGAGATTTAGTAACCGATGTATTATGAAAGCCACAGGCACGACGATAACGCCGCTCCAAGAGGGGGTAACGGACGCCATCAACGAGACTATCGCGGAGGTAATCGCGTATCTGCCGACGATAATCAGCGCGCTCATCATCCTCATCGTGGGGTACATCATCGGGCGCATCGTCGGGGCGCTCGTCACCCGCGTCGTCAAGCAGATCGGTATCGGGAAGTACACGAGCGGGTCGGCTGGCGACCGGGAGGCGAGACGAGACTCCTCGAGAGAGGGTGGAACCGACCGCCGGTCGAACGGTGACAGCGAGGACGGCATCGCCAAGGCACTGGGCAAACTCGTCGCCTTCTACATCTACTTCGTCACCTTCGTCGCGGCGGCGAACGTCCTCGACATTCCGCAACTCTCCCAGTTGCTGGCCGACCTCGGAGCCTACCTCCCGGTCATCCTCGGCGCCGTCGTCATCCTCATCATCGGGTTCGTCGCGGGGAGATTCGTTGGCGACATCGTCGCCGACGTGGTCGGCGGCTTCAACATCGGTCCGCGGCTCCGCGACACGCCCCTCGAACAGTTCGGCGACCGCGAAGGCGAGTTCGGCCACTACGTCGGGCTGCTCGTCACGTACTACATCTACCTGCTCACGCTCCTCACGGTGGCCGACATCGTCCAGATCGAGGAGCTCTCGCAGCTGCTCGACACGTTCGCGAGCTACCTGCCCGCCCTCATCGGCGGCCTTGTCGTGCTCCTCGTCGGCATCTGGGTCGCCGAGCGCGTCGGCGACATGATCGCCGAGAGCGACGAGGGCGCGGCGACCCGCTACGCCGGCCTCGCGGTGAAGCTGCTCATCTACTACATCACCGTCACCATCGCCCTGAGCGCTATCGGCTTTGAGACGTTCGTGCTCGCGACCCTGTTCACGACGTTCTTCGTGGCGCTCCTCGGCGCGGCCGCCCTCGCGATCGCCATCGGCGCGGGCGTCGCCATCGGCCTCGGTGCCCAGGACTACGTCGAGCGGAACATCGGCGACTGGATGTCCTCGGCCCGCAGCAAGGCGCAGTCGGCCAGTGACGGCGGTAGCTCCGGTGGTTCGAGTTCCGGCCCCGGTAGCTCCGGCGACGACTCGAGCCTCGACGACTAAGCCGAGCTTATTCGCGTCGGCTCCCGCGCTCGCGGCCTTCGATTCCGTGACGGCCGACCAGCCGGTTGGCGTGGCTCGCGGTTTCGAGACCCCTCCCCGAACCGCGCCGCTCGCAGTGGTCGCCCACGCAATCTCGTGGTTCGGAGCGAGGCAGCGAGCGAGAACCACGCTGCTCGCGGTTCCCGCCGCTCGTAGTCTCCGAGGGTCTTCGCCCCGCTCAGACCCTCGCTACTCCTCGAACCCGTCCTCGAATCGGAACGTGCCGTTGCGCTGGACAATTTCCCCGTCCACCTCGATGAAGGAGTCCTCGCTCATGTCCACGATCATGTCGACGTGCTGGGCGGAGTCGTTGAACTCCATCCCCTCCGGGACGCACTCCTCGATGGCCGCACCTACTGCGAGGTGGACGGTGTCGCCCATCTTCTCGTCGAACAGCACGTTGTACGTGAATCGGTCGATGCTCCGGTTCATCCCGATGCCGAGTTCGCCGAGGCGCCTCGCCCCCGCGTCCGTGTCGAGGATGCCCTCCAGGACCTCCTCGTTCTTCGCAGCCTCGAAGTCGACGACCTCGCCGCCCTCGAACTCCAGGTAAGCGTCTACTATCTCGTTGCCCTGGCGCAGCAGCGGCTTGTCGAATCGCACGGTTCCCTCGACGCTGTCGGGCACCGGGCTCGTGAACGCCTCGCCGGCGGGCATGTTGTGTCTCCCGAAGTCGTTGGCCCCCCGCATCCCCGCGACGCTCATCGTGACGTCCGTCTCCTCGCCCGAGACGATGCGGACCTCGTCGGCGCCGTCGAGTATCTCGACCATCTGTGCCTGGTGCTCGCGCTGGGCCTCCCAGTCCTTGTTCACCGCCTCCCAGACGAACTCCTCGTACGCGGCGGTGCTCATCTCGGCCTCCTGTGCAGCCGCGGCCGTCGGGTGGGTCGTGATGACCCAGCGCTTGTCGAGGCGCTCCTCCAGGACGGGCTTGCTCGCCCGGCCGGCCGCCTGGCTCTTCGACGGCGGCACGTCGGTGGTCTCGTACGGGTTCCCGCCGCCGGTGACGAGGAACACCACGTCCGTCTCCTCCATCTCGGCGAGCGCGTGCTCCTTGGTCACGTAGTCCTCGGCGTCCATCGCCATGCTGTACGCCCGCGCCGCGGGACCCAGCCGCCAGTGTGTCGTCGGGCGCGCGCCCACCTCGCCCAGCTGCTCGTACAGCGCGACGACGAGGTCCTCGGCCTCCTTTGGGGCGTGAATCTGCACCATGTCGCCCTGCTCGACCTCGGCCGAGAACTCGGCCAGTATCTCCGCGTGTCGTCGGACTCTCTCGTCCATACCCGGAGACGGACCTCGGCCCGAATAAAGACTCCCCGAACGGTCTTTCTGTTACAGGGTTGAACTGACCCGACAGGACTACGTCTCCGCGTCGAAGCCGTCCTCGAACCGGAACGTCCCGTTGCGCTGGACCACGTCCCCGTCCACCTCGATGTACGAGTCCTCGCTCATGTCCACGATCATGTCCTTGTGGATTGCGGACTCGTTCTGTTCGTTGCCCTCACCGACAGTATCCCGGTACGCGCGGCCGATTGCGAGGTGGATGGTGTCGCCCATCTTCTCGTCGAACAGCATGTTGTACGTGAAGCGGTCGATGTCCCGGTTCATTCCGATTCCCAGTTCGCCGACGCGTTTCGAACCCTCGTCCGTCCCCACGATTGACGCGAGGACGTCGGCGTTCTGGTCGGCGTCGTGGTGGACGACCTCGCCGCCCTCGAACTCCAGGTAGGCGCCCTGGATCTCGCGGCCCATCCCCATCACGGGCTTGTCGAACAGCACCTCGCCCTCGACGCTGTCCGGCACGGGTGCGGTGAACACCTCGCCGCCGGTGAGGTTGTTGCGGGCGTCGTCGTTCTTCGTCGGGTTGCCAGCGACGCTCATCGTGACGTCCGTCTCTTCGCCCGAGACGATGCGGACCTCGTCGGCGTCGTCGAGTATCTCCACCTGCTCTGGGCGTATCACAGCCGGAGCAAAAGGGTTTCCAGAACCCGTGTTCTGTTTCGCGTCTTTCACTTCTGCGGGTAGCGGGATATCTCAGGGAACGCGACCCACCGTCACGAAGAAGGGGACGCGTTCGGCCCGCTCGTAGGCGTTCTCGCGCATCTGTTCGACGACCGCGCGCCCCATCTCCCGCCACTCGGCGCGCAGGTCGTCGTACGCGTCGTCGTCCATGCCGCCAGCCGCGAGCGTCGGCCGCTGTTCGGCGAGTCGCTCGCCCGTGGCCTTCCGCGCCGCCGCCTCCAGGTCGTCCTCGTCGTACGGCGGTTCGACGGCGCGAACGTGGTCGTACCGCGTCGTCGTCACGTCCTCGAGTCCGGCGCGCTCGAAGACGTCGGCGGCGTCGGCGCCGAGGCTCACGTCCGTGGGGACGCCCGCGGCGTAGGCCTCTCTGGCGCGCCGGGTCAGCGCCGACTCCGCGGCGACCGTCGAGTCGACGGTGACCGCGGCGTTGTCGGGTTCGACGGCGGCGACGAGGTCCGAGGAGACCCGCGCGAACTCCCGGACGGCGGCGATGGGGTCGGGGAGGTTGATGAGCAGCGCCTGGCAGGCGACCAGGTCGCAGCTGTCCTCGCAGAGGGGGAGCTGCGTGGCGTCACCCAGCAGTCGACCGTCGGCGTCGACGTGCGAGAGGAGGGTCTTGTCCGCGTCGAGCGCGAGCACCTCCGCGTCGGACTCCTCGGCGAAGACGGCCGCGAGTTCGCCGGTGCCACAGCCGACGTCGAGGACGCGCTCGCGGGAGGGGAGTGCGAGGGCGTCGAGGGCGTCGCGCTCGCTCCACATCCCCCGGCGGCTCTCCTCGAGGTAGTCGGCGCTGAAGCGGCGCACGGACGGAGGAAAACGGGGGAGGGGCAAAAGCTGAGGGGTTCGGCAACTGGCCCGCCTCGCGCCCCGGGTGTCGGGTCCACGGCAGTGGGGGGCAGGGGGACGGGGATGGCGTGGCGGGCGCAGTCGGTACTACCGGGCACACCAACTTAGTTCCGTCCGAGAGTGAAACGACTGTTTGACCGACTCCGTGCGGCGGTTCGTTCAGGTTTCGGCGAGGCTACTCTCGCGGATTTCCCGGACGCGGTCGATGTTCCACGCGAACCCCTTGCCCTCCTCGTTCGGCGTCTCGAGGACGAGCGGCACGTCGTTGTCCACGACGACGTCGTGGTTGACGAACGCGGTCATACCGTCCTCGCCGATGAGACCCTCGCCGATGTGGGCGTGTTCGTCCTTGTTGGTGCCACAGTCGTGCTTCGAGTCGTTGAGGTGGACGCAGGCGAGGTTCTCGACGCCGACCGTCTCGTCCAGTTCCGCGAACGTCTCCTCGACGCCTTCGGGGGTCGAGAGGTCGTAGCCCGCGGCGAACGCGTGGGCGGTGTCGAGACAGATTTCGAGGTCCTGGGCGGACTCCTCGAGGACGTACGCGAGGTGCTCGAAGTCGCCGCCGAGTTTCGTCCCCGACCCCGCGTCGCTCTCGACGAGCACGGTGACGCCGTCCGGGACGTCGAGTTCGTCGAGCGCGCTGACGGCGTTGTCGAGGCCCTGTCCGACGCCCGCGCCGGTGTGGGCGCCGAGGTGGACGTTCACGTAGTCGATGTCGAGTTCCGCGGCCGCGTCGACCTCCTTCTGCATGCTGTCGACGGACTTCTCGCGCAGGTCCGCTTTGGGTGTACAGAGGTTCACGAGGTACGAGGAGTGGATGACCCACGGGCCGTCGAAGTTCGCCGCAGTGCCCGACCGGAACGCCTCGGCCTCCTCGTCGCCGAGGTTCGGGTCCTGCCACACCTGCGGGGAGTGCGTGAAGATCTGACCACAGTTCCCGCCGACGTCTAGCTGGTTGTCGACGGCGTTGTCGACGCCGCCCGCGATAGAGACGTGTGCACCTACTCGCATACGCTGGGGTTCGCGCGGACCGTCAAAGAGGCTTCGACCGCGGCACAACACCTTTTGACTCGCGGTTCCCTGGAACGGCCATGAGCGACGACGAGGCGTTGGCGGTGGGGGAGCGCGTCCCCCCGGTCGAGGCGCCACTGGTACACGCGGAGGGTGACGCCGAACCGACCTCGCTGAGCGACCTCTACGAAGACCGCCCGCTGCTCGTGGTCTTCTACACGAACGACTTCAGCCCGGACTGCGTCAACGAGTGGTGTTCGTTCCGGGACTACGGCTGGTTCGCGTCGAGCGACGGCCTGCGCGTCGTCGGCGCCAGCAAGTCGAAGGTGAGCACGCACCGCCGGTTCATCGACTACCTCGGCCTCGAGTTCCCGCTGTTCTCGGACGGCGACCTCGAACTGTCGGACGCGTTCGGCGTGACCTATCGCGCGTTCCGCGTGTTCCCGCGCTCGAAGCGGTCGGTGTTCCTCGTCGACACCGACGGCGTCGTGCAGTACCGCTGGGTCGGGGACCACCCCCTCGACCCGACCCGGGACCAGCCACCCCTCGACGAGATCCGGACCGCCGTCGAAGAGCTCTCCGGGGACGAACCGGAGTCTTTCGGCTTCAGCTGACCCGCTCGCGGGTCCACTCGTCGGTCGCGTACTTCTCCTCGGCCAGTTCGCGGGCCGCCTCGAGTTCCCCGTCCGTCCACTCCCCCTCGGTGGCGTCGCACCACGACGCCAGCGCGTCCTCGACGGCCGCTACTGCTGCCTCGCGGTCGATGCCGGATTCCTCGTGGATGCTCGTCACGCGCTCCCGGAACGCCGCCTCGTCGACCCCCGGCGCCGCGAAGACGCCGAGGTGTCGCTCCGGCGCCAGCGCGTACGACAGCGAGCCGTGCTGGATGACCGCGTCGCGGGTGCGGTACTGGGCGTTCCCGGCTATCTTCCGCCCGCTGGCGACCATGTCGTGTGCCGGGTGGAGCGCGCGCAAGTAGCAGGCGGGTTCGTGGAGCGCGGGATGCTCCTCGGGGACGAACTGTGCGTCGACGCCCATCTCGTGGAACGCGTCGAGGATCGGCTCACAGAGCACCTCGTAGCAGTCCATCAGGTCGCCGGGCAACTCGTCGGCGGGTGCGACGATGCTGTAGGAGATGTCGCCGAACTCGTCGTGGTAGATGCCGCCGCCCCCGGTCTGTCGGCGGGTGACATCGATTCCCTCGTGCTCGCAGAACGCCCAGTCCACCGACTCCGCTTCCTGGCGGTAGCCCATCGACAGCGTCGATGGCGACCACTGGTAGGCACGGACCGTCCGCGGCCCGCCGCTGGCCGCCGTCTCGGCGGCGATCTCCTCGAGTGCCATCTGCATCGGCCCGTCGCGGGCCTCCGCCCGAATCAGCCGCCACTCCCGGTCGGCCAGAGTCATGGCCGGAGTTTCGCCGGGAGCGCCAAAAGCCGTTCGTCTGTGCCAGCGGGCCTACAGCAATCCAGGTTTCTCCGCCTCACGGTGCCTGTGGCCACTCTATCGGCGTTTGCTGGCGACATATCCGAGCGTGAGAGCGGCCGCGGGAGAAAATTCTATATCGTAGTATGTGATTTATCGAGTGTTCCCGCCAGAAAACCCTGCTCACGAGAGAGCGGCCGAGTCGTCCGATTTCGTGGCAGAGAGAGTTCTTTTATATCGGGTCGGTCGTTCGGCTCACGTCCGCGGCCCGCGGGGCTTATACCCGGCCCACGACTACTCCGCGACGAATGGTTCGGAACGTCGCCGCCGAGATGGCGGACCTCGACGCCGAGGACTTCCACCTGCTCTCGGGCGTCGAACACGGGATGCGGTTCTCGCGGTGGGTGAACCGGGAGAAACTCCCGGAGTTCTCCCGCCTCACGGCCGAGGAGGTCGACTACCGCCTCGACCGGATGCTCGACCTGGAGTTCCTCGAGCGGAAGACCATCCAGTACGAGGGCGTCCAGTTGACGTTCGCGGGCTACGACGCGCTCGCGTTGCACACGTTCGCCGAGCGGGAGACCGTCGACGGGTTCGGCGCGCCCCTCGGCGTCGGCAAGGAGAGCGACGTCTACGAGGTGCAGTCCTACCGCCCGATGGCGCTGAAGTTCCACCGCGAGGGGTACACACAGTTCCGGGAGGTCCACCGCGGCCGCGACTACACCAGCGACAAGGAGCACACGTCCTGGCAGTACACCGCCCGGAAGGCCGCCGAACGGGAGTACGACGCCCTGGAGACCCTCTACCCGGACGTGAACGTCCCGCGCCCGGTCGACCAGAACCGCCACGCCATCGTGATGGAGAAGATGACCGGGACGGAGCTGTCGAAGGCGAAACTCGAGCCTGAGCAGGCCAGCGGCGTCCTCGACCTCATCCTTCGGGAGGTAGCGGCCGCCTACGACGCGGGCTACGTGCACGCGGACGTCAGTGAGTACAACGTGTTCGTGAGCGAGGACGGTATCGTCCTCTTCGACTGGCCGCAGGCGACGCCAACCGACCACGAGAACGCCCGCGAACTGCTCGACCGCGACGTGGCGAACATCGTCGGCTACTTCCAGCGGAAGTATCCCGGCGACGTGCCCGAGGCGGACCTGACGGCCGTCGCGGACGCAGTGGCTGCCGACGAGCTCCGTTCTATCGAAGATTACTGAAGCGGCATCCGGTTCACATCGCCGTGGCACCGGAAGCTCCCGGGAGCGCCAAAATTCGGACCTGTCGCTGCCCGTTCGCTCACGGCTCGTCGGGGACAAAAACGTCCGCCCGCACGTCCGTCCGCACGCCGTACTCCGCGTCGGCGACGGAGTCGGCTACGGTCTCGTCGCTGTAACGCGACTCGACGCTCGCGGTGACCGCCTCTCGCACGGCCGCCCGCGCCGCGGCGCCGACCCTGGTCGCGCTCCCGGAGAACGGTGCCGGTTCGCCCGACGGGTCGCAGGCGGCGACGACGGCGTCCGTCGTGGTGCCCGTGAACCCCGTCTCGCCCAGCAACGTCGCCGTCTTCGCCTCCGTCGCCACGGAGACCAGGTTCGCGAGCGCCGCGTCGTCGAGCGCGCGGTCCGTGCCGACGAAGACGTTGACCGTGCCTGCCCCGGGTTCGGGGTCGGCCGGTAACTCGCCGCCCGCGGGGTCGAGCGGGAGCGACGCGGGGTTCGAGAGCCCCGCCGTCGCGACGGCCGTGACCGGCCCGCAGCGCGCGCCGCGGGCGTGCCGCTGGCCGACCCCGGTCAGCAACACTGGACCGCCGGCCACATCGCCGAACCCCGCCGCAGCGAGGCGCTCCGCGACGTACGTGCCGATGTCCTCGCAGTGCCAGCCCTCCGGGACGGTGACGTTGTACGCGGCGTCGGCCTCGGCGAATCCGCCGTCCCATCCCGTCGAGAGCCAGCGCGTCGCCGACCGTCGAAGGCGGAGGACGTCGTCCGCGACGACAGTCTCAAACATCCGCGAGCACCGCCAGTAGTCGGTCGTTTTCGGCGGGCGTTCTGACTGCGACCCGGACGTGCGAGTCGAGGCCGCGGAACGTCGTCGCGTCCCGGATGGTGACCCCTCGCTCGCGCGTCGCGTCGACGAGTGTAGCCACGTCCCGGTCGCCGACGTCGAGCAGCAGGAACGGCGCGTCGGATTCGTGGACGTCGAAGCGATCGTCGAGTTCCGTGCGCATCCGCGCTCGTTCGCTGGCGACGCGCTCACGAGTCCGTTCGACGAACTCGTCGTCGACCATCGAGTGCGCGCCGACGGCGGCGGCGGGCGTACCGAGGTTCCACGCCCGGCGTGCGGTCTGGAGGTCCGCAAGTCGGTCGCTAGTCGCCACCAGAAACCCCGCGCGGAGGCCGGGGAGGCCGAACAGTTTGGTCAGCGAGCGCGCGACGACGACGCCTTCCGTGCCCGCGACCGAGGAGTGGTCGGTGAACCCGAGGAACGCCTCGTCTGCGAGCAGTTCCGTGCCGGCGCCCCGACAGCGCGCGGCGAACTCACTGAGGGCGTCTGGGTCGGAGGCGTCGCCGGTCGGATTGTTCGGATTGCAGACGACGGCCATCGCGTGGCCCGCGGGGTCGGCGTCGAGCAGTTCGTCGTGGGGGACGAACACCGGGTCGGCGCCCTGGAGTTCGACTTCGCGTGCGTACTCGCCGAAACTCGGGTAGGGGACGAGGACGCTGTCGCCGGGTTCGACGCACGTCTCGACGGCGAGGCGGATACCCGCGAGGCCGCCCGGCGTCGGAACGACCCGCTCGGCATCGCAGTCCACGTACCCCGCGGCGGCCGCCCGGTAGTCCGGATACGCGTCGTTCGGGTAGCGCGCCGCGTCGTCGAGCGCCGCGCTGTACACTTCGCACACGCCGTCGGGAATCCGTGGGTTGACGTTCGCGCTGAAGTCCAGGACGTCAGGGTCGTCGCTGCCGCCGTGGGGCACGCGGGCGGCGTCGCGGACGGCGTCAGGGTCCATCGCTCACCTCCCCCGCGGCGAGCAGCCGCTCGGCGAGTTCGGCGTCCGAGCGGCGGTTCACGTTGACCGCGAGGCGGGCGTCGTAACTCCGGTACACGCCGTCCTCGTCCTCGTCCACGACGTTCAGTCCTGTCGGTACCCACGGCTCCTCGCTGTCGCAACTCGCGCCGAGTGCCTCCTTCAGCGCCCGGGGGACGCGCACGCTCGTCGACCCGTCGGCGCTCCAAAGGACCGTGTCCACCACCTCGCCCGCCAGCAGCGGGAGGTCCGCGGCGACGGTGAGGACGGGCATCTCGACGCGTTCGAGCGCACTGGTGAGATCCGCGACGTACCCCTCGCCCGGCGTCTCGACGAGGGGCAAGTCGCCAGCGACGTGGGCCCTGGTTTCGGGCGCGTACGGGGAGACGACGGCGTAGGTGGTCTCGATTCGGCTCGTGGCGAGCGCGTCGCGCACCCGGTCGACCATCGGCCGCCCGCCGACCGCGAACAGCGGCTTCTCGACGTCGGCGTCGAGACGGGTGCCCCGCCCACCGCACATCAGGAGAGCGTCCACACGATCACCCCCGCGTGGAGGCCGGCGACGCGACCGATCTCGTTGACGAGTCCGAAGGCGTCCCCGCTGACGCCGCCGAGGAGGCGCCGAACCCACCAGAGTGCGAGCAGACTGGCGCCGACGGCGCCGGCGAGCGAACCGCCCGCGGCCGGCGACGGCCAGGAGAGCGCGACGGCGGGGAGCGCGACGACTGCGGCGGGGAGGAGGTCGTGCCCGCTCGCTCGAGACGTGAACTGCGAGCCGAGGCCCTCGTGGGTGGCCGTACCGAGCGCGGCGACCGCCGCCTGCCCGAATTTCGCGCCGACCTCCGCGGCGACGACGACGGCGACGGCGAGTTCGAGCGGAAGGCTGACGACGCCGAATGCGCCGGCGGCGAGGCCGACGAAGACGAACGCCACGGCGGTCGCAGCGCCGACGCCGACCGTGGTGTCCTTCAGCACCGCACGGCGGTCGTCTGGGTCGCCGTGGACCACGGCGGCGTCGCCGACGTCCGCGACGCCGTCGAGGTGGTTGATGCCGGTGACGGCGACGACCCACGCGACGTACGCGAACGCGACGGTGGTTCCGGGTACTGACGTCTGCAGGACGAGGAGCGGGGTGGCGAGGAGCGCCCCGACAGCGTACCCGGCAAGCGGGAACGCCCAGGGCGACGCGCGGAACGCCAGCCAGGCGTCCTCCCCGTGGCCGACCGGGAGGCGCGTGAGGAATCCGAGAGCGCCCCGCAGCGCGGTCAGGACCACGCGACCACCCCCGCCGCGAGCGCGGCCGCGAGCAGCCCGGCAGTCCCCACCGCGCGGACACCGCGGCGACTCTCTGCAACGGTCGGGAACGCGTCGCCGAGCGGGAGGTCGTAGACGCCGGGTTTCTGGAGACGGACCCCGAGCACCGCGGCGAGCGTCGCCATCGGCCACCCGGAGTTGGGGGACGGCGGGGCAGCGGCGTGGGAGCGAGCGCGGACGACGGCCCCCGGGAGGAGCGTGGTCGCCGCGAGCAACAGCGCGCTCAGCCTCGCGGGGAGCCACATCACGGCGTCGTCGAGGCGGGCGCTGGGGGTGCCGACGCGCTTCTCGCGGTAGCCCAGCATCGAGTCGAGCGTGTTCACGCCCTTCACCCACGCCGCGGCGCCGGCCGCCACGGGCAGCGAGACGAACGCGCCGACGGCGAACGCGAGCAGCGGCGCGACGAGGCCGTCGGCGAGATTCTCCGCCGCGCTCTCCACCGCCGCGCTCCGCACCTGCCCCGCCGAGAGGTCCGCGGCGTCGCGGCCCGCGAGCGAGCGAAGGCGTCCGCGCGCGGCGTCGAGGTCCGTCTCCGTGCCGTCGACGACGGCGCGGGCTTCGCGCAGCAGCATCCGACGGCTCGACGCCGCGAACAGCGCGAGACCGGCGACCGCGGCGGCGAGTTCTGGGGCGATGCGTCCGGCGAGCGCGACCAGTCCGCCGACCGCCAGGGCCGCCGCGAACGGGAGCACGAGCGCCACGCTGGCCCCGACAGCCAGGGGATGGGTCCACTCGCGGTCGAACGGCGCGACCAGGCGCCCGAACCAGGCGACCGGGTGGACGCGCGTCGGCGGTTCGCCGACGGCGGCGTCGAGGACGACGGCGAGCGCGACGGCCGCGGCGGCGGTCAGTCCCACGCTCGCGCCTCCAGTTGGTCCGCAATCGCTGCGAGTTCGGCGTCGTCGAGCAGCAGCGCGCGGCCACCGACAGCCTCGACGCCGCCGTCGGCCTCCGAGTCGTCGCCGACGTGGACGAGCGACTCTGCCGACACGTCGAGCGCGTCCGCGACGGCCTCGAACGCACGCTCGTGGGGTTTGCGCCAGCCGCAGTCCACGCTCGTCACGACGGCGTCGAATTCGCCAGCGAGATCGGCTCGGTCGAGGGTCCGCTCGACGAGGCCGGGTACGCTACAGTTCGAGAGGACGGCGACCGGACCGTTCTGGCGGGCCGCATCGACGGCGTCGCGGGCGGCGTCTCTAACCGAGACGGGGCGGTCGAAGGCGTCCAGGGTCGCCGCGTCGACTGCGGATTTGGATGCGTCGACGTTCCGGCTCTCGAGGGCGGCCGCGACGTGGGTCGCGAGCGAGTGCTCCGCGCCCGTTGGGGCGTCGAACTGCGGTTCGCGGTAGGCGGTCGCCCAGTCCGCGGGGACGGTGACGTCGCGCTCGCGGAGGGCGTCCGCGACCGCCGTCGCCGGCTCGGCCGGCCGGTCGGCCGACACGAGCGTCCCGAACAAGTCGAACGATGTCGCCACTGTGCGTTGCATTACTGCAAGTGAACTTGAACTACCCGGTCACGCCGCTCAGAACTCCGTCCCCCTCCGCGCGCCCTGCCCCGCCTCGATGGGGTGTTTCTGCTTGCGTACCTCCGTCACGAGGTCCGCGCTGTCGAGGAGGTAGGCGGGTTCCTCGTGGCCGCCCGTGAGCACGAGTTCGAGGTTCGCGGGCTTGTTCTCGACGAGGTCCACGACGTCCTCGGGGGCGACGAGGCCTCGGTTCGCGGCGTAGAGAATCTCGTCCAGAATCAACAGGTGGACGCCGTCGTCGGCGGACCCGTCGAGTGGGAGCGGGCCGTCGACGTCGTGAGAGGCGTCGAGGAGTTCCCGGGCGCGAGCGAGGCCGCCCTTCGCGCGGGCCTCGTGGTCCTCGTCGTTGGACTCGTCGAGGAAGCCGTGCCAGCCGTAGTGCCCGGAGTTCTCGTAGGTGAACCCCGGAAGGGCAGCGATGGCGTTGTACTCCCCGCGGACGTCCTCGACGCTGGACGTGCCGCCCTTCATGAACTGGAGCATGTGGACTCGGTAGCCGTGGCCGGCCGCCCGCAGTCCCATCCCCATCGCGGCCGTCGTCTTCCCCTTCCCGTCGCCCCACCAGACCTGCACGAGGCCGAACTCCTCGGGCGCGGTCGGTTCGATGGGTTGTGGACCGATTGCGGGGTCGGCGTCGTCGCTCATGGGTCGAACTCCACGGCCGAGCCTATCGAATCCTCCGGTCCCGGCGCATCGCTCTAGACGAACGTTTGAGGGCTCAAGACCCCCGATTTCTCCGGGGCGCGGCGGACCCACGGCTATTTATACGAGCACGCGGGAAACAACTGGTGAACGTACCGACACCACATGACACGTACCGCCACCGCCACCGTCGTCGCACTGCTCCTCGTCACGGCTGGAGTGGCCGCAACCCCTGTGGTGGCGACCGACGAGTCAGCGTCGTTCGGTGAAGGCTACGTGACGGTCGAGCGGGGCGAAACTGCGACCATCACGGTGAGCCACTCCGCGCCGGGGAACCTCACCATCGGCAGCGAGAACGACGGCTTCGAGGTCGTCGTGCCGCTGGGCGGGTCGGGCAAGAAGATCGTCGAGTTCGACACGTACCGGACCACCGGGTCGAACCCGGACAAGTTCCTCTCGGTGAACGGTGGCCACCTCCACTCGATGCCGCTAGACGAGGCCATCGAGCCCGGCAAGTACCAGCTGGAGGTCACCATCGACGGCGTCACGCAAGCCGTCGGGAACCTGGAGGTGACGGAGCGCGGCGAGACCACCGGGACGACGGGCGTGCTTCCCGGAGACGTCGACTTCGAGGAGTCGAAGCCGGGCAACATCCACAGTCGCGTCACGCCCAGAGGGACCGTCGCCCACGGCGACTACGCGGCGTTCGTCGTCAACGAGAGCGGACTCGGCTGGGCGGTGAACGAGAGCGGGCTGGCCGACGAGTTGACCGCGGAGATCGTCGAACTCGACCCCGAGCCGAACACGGTCGCCGACGAGTTCTCTGGGGGGGACTTCCGAATCATCTCCCAGGTCGAAGACCACGACCGGTTCCTCGTGCTGTGGGACACCGACCAGGTCGAACGCCACCGGAGTTCGAACAACACCTACGAGTTCCGGCTCACACTCGACGGCAGCAGCAACCTCGTCGCGGAGGACGAGCGCCTCGTCGAGCAGCGGACGAAGGTGTTAGAGCCCGCGGTAGCGCTCACCGCGGAGCCGTCGTTCACGCTCGCGCCGTGGGACGACGCCACGATGCGCGTCGACGGACGGACGAACCTCGCGCCGACCACGTCCCTCGACGTGCGGGCGCTCCAGGAGACGCCGAACTCCTACCTCTGGAAGAACGTCGTGGACGTCTCGACCAACGGCACGTTCACAGCGACCTTCGACTTCTCGGCGGCGACCCCGCCGACGTCGTTCCCGCTGTGGGTGCGCGAGTACCAGGACATGAGCGAGCGAACTGTCCGACTCACCACGGCGAACGCGACGGTGACCTTCGAGTCACAACAGGTGGCCGACGGGGCGGTGGTCGCGCAGAACGTGACGACGTCCCACGGCGGATTCGTCCGCCTCTCCGCGGACAACGAGACCATCGGCGCCTCCGCGTACCTCCCGGAAGGGTCCCACGAATCGGTTCGCGTCCCGCTGAACACCACGCTGGAGAACGCGACCGAGGTGACGGCGACAGTCGTCGCCGATGCCAACCGTAGCGGCGCGTTCGAGGCCAGCGACGGCCCGTACGAGGTCGACGGCGTGCCAGTCGCGGACAGCGCGACGGTGCTCCCGTCCCCGGAGGACTCCGGCAACGAAACAACCACGACCACTCGGACCCGGACCGAGACGACGTCGGGTCTCGACGTCGACGAGAGCGACCCGTTGACACCGAATCCCGCGAACGCGAGTAACGGTGGGTCTTCGGGCGGATTCGTGCCGCTCTCGCCGCTCACGGCGGTCGTGGCGCTCGCGGCGGCGGCGCTGCTGGGGTGGCGGCAGTGACCCGACAGTTTATGGTGCGCCGGGATGCTGCTTACGGTGACAAATCACGCTTCATGAGGGGCTCAACGAGTCGTCCGAGACGGAGGGGGTGGTGATGTTCGAAGAGATGGAGGAGCCGGCGTTCCCGGAGTTCCTGGCCGCGTTCTGGGCGGAGAAGGGGTGGGACACGTCGGTGACACCGAACGACGACGGCACGTACCTCGTCGCCGGGGACAAGGAGAGCGGGACCCGCGGGCTCATCGGCGTTCGCCCCAGCGGCGAGACCGAGATCGGCGCCTCGGAGGTCGAGGACTTCGCCGCCTTCTGCGACAAGAAGGGCGTCGACGTCCGCGTGATGGCGACCCGCGGCCGGTTCACGACCGGCGCGCGGAGCGCCGCCGACGCCGGCGACGTCCACCTGCTCGACCCGAACGAACTGGCGTCGGCGGTGCGCGACGAGGGCGTCGAGGAACTCGTCGGCAAGTTCACGGGCGGCGGTGGCGGCGGGTCCCTGTTCGACAGCCTCCCGTTCCCGGTGCCGTCGGGCCTGCCGAAGGGGGTGCCCATCGTGCCCATCGCGGCCGCCGTCGTCGTCGTGCTCGCGGCCGTGTTCGCGGGGCCGACGCTGCTCGGCTTCGTCCCGTTCGTCGGCGGCGGTGGTGGCGGTGGCCCGGCCGACGCCGGCACGCCGTTCACGGCGATGTCGCTAGCGAACTCGGGGAACGCGACGGCCAACGGGACGGCGAACGTGACGACGGTACGGTGGGATGCCCGCGTCCAGAACAGCGTCGGGAACTACAGCGCGCGGGCGAACGAGACGTTCGTCGTCGTCCAGTTCAACGCGACCGCCGGCGACGAGATAACGACGCTACGCCCCAGTAACTTCGTGTTGCACGTCAACGGGACGAACCGGGCGCCCCAGACGTTCCAGAACACGACCAACACGTTCAAGAGCAAGCTACTGCCGACGCGGATGGCGCCCGGAGATACGTCGCGTGGTGTCCTCGTGTTCTCCGTGCCGGAGAACTTCGACGGGGCGACGCTCGTCGAGACGTACGACGGCCCGGGCGTCCGGTTCCAGCGCGCGGACCTCACCTTCGACGTCGAGTAGTTCCGAAGTTCTTAACCCCGACCGATTCGAACTCAGGGTAACTCGCTGGCGAGCGGGCTCCAGCGGGCTCCTGACCACAGTCAGGACGGGATGTGATCCGTGAGGCGCTGCGTGCCTCGCGGATTGAACCACGCAACGCCCGCGGACAACACATGACACGAAGCCTCTACTCCCACATCAAGGAAGCCTGGCGGAATCCCAGCGACGGGAAACTCGCCGAGCTCCAGTGGCAGCGCAAGCAGGAGTGGCGCAAGCAGGGCGCCATCGAACGCATCGACCGACCGACGCGCCTCGACAAGGCCCGCGAACTCGGCTACAAGGCCAAGCAGGGCGTTGTCGTCGCCCGCGTCAGCGTCCGGAAGGGCACCGCCCGGAAGTCCCGATTCAAGGCGGGCCGCCGGACGAAGCGCCAGGGCGTCAACCGCATCGGCCGCGCGAAGAACCTCCAGCGCATCGCCGAGGAGCGCGCGTCGCGGAAGTTCATCAACCTCCGCGTGCTGAACTCCTACTGGGTGGGCGAGGACGGCTCCCAGAAGTGGTTCGAAGTGATTCTCCTCGACCCCGAGCACGGCGCCATCAAGAACGACGACGACCTCAACTGGATCTGTGAAGACTCCCAGGAGAACCGCGTCTTCCGCGGCCTGACGAGCGCGGGTCGCCGCGCTCGCGGCCTCCAGAACCGCGGCAAAGGCGCCGAGAAGGTCCGCCCGAGCACGAACGCCGGCAAGCGCCGGAAGTCGTAGCGGACGGCGGTCTCACTTCTGCAGTTCTCCGCGCCGCGTAGCGCGAGCGCTGCGCCTACACGGAGTATCACGAATCTCCCTGGTAGATTTAAGTGTATGCGGGCTGCCTGCTACTGTATACCAATGGCCATAGACGCGAACTTCGAACAGAACCGCGAGAAGGTAGACACCCACGAGGGCCACGACGTCTGGGGGCCAGTCGAGGAACCCGAGAAACTCGGCATCCACGGCACGCACGTCGCCGTCGACTTCGACATCTGCATCGCCGACGGCGCCTGCGTCGAGGACTGCCCCGTCGACGTCTTCGAATGGGTCGACTCCCCCGACCACCCCGAATCCGAGCTGAAGGCCGACCCCGCCAACGAGAGCCAGTGCATCGACTGCATGCTCTGCGTCGACGTCTGCCCCGTCGACGCCATCGACGTCGACGCCGGTCGAGCGGGGCGAACCTGACGATGCACACGGTCACACTGACAAAGGGCGTGCCGGACTTCCGCGAGGGACAGGTGTCCTTCGACGAGGACGGCCACCTCGAACGCGGCGACACGCCAACCGTCATGAACCCGAACGACAAGCACGCACTGCGCGCGGCGCTCCAGACGAAGATACGGCAGGGCGGCACCGCGAGCGTGATGAGCATGGGGCCGCCGGGCTACGGCGACGTGCTCCGCGAGGCGATGGCGTCCGTCTACGCCGACGACCTCTACCTGCTGTCGGACCGCGAGATGGCGGCCGCCGACACGTGGGCGACGGCGATGACGCTGGCGACAGGCCTCGAACGACTCGAACCCGACCTCGTGTTCGCGGGGTTCAAGACCGCCGACGGCGAGACCGGCCACACCGGCCCGCAGACCGCGTGGTGTCTCGACTGGCCGATTCTCACCCACGTCGTCGCGCTCGACGTGGAACCCGAGGAGGGGCGCGTGCGGGCGAAGCGCCTCGTCGCGGGCGACGTCGACGAGATAGAGACCGTCGAGGCGTCGCTGCCGGCGTTCGTCGTCACCGACCCCGAGTTCGAACCGACCTACCGGAAGGCCGCCCACCGCCTCGAACACAAGGACCGGCGGGCAGAGACCACTGAGCGCGCCGAGGACCACGAGGACCACCTGACAGTGTGGGACCACGAGGACCTCAACCTCGACCCCGACTACATCGGCCTGGACGGCTCGCCGACCATCGTCTCCGGGGTGGACCCGATTCCGAAGGCGCCCGCCGAGCGGGACGCAACGATGGTCGACGCGCGGGACGAGGAGGGGATGGAGCAGGTCGTCGACGAACTCCAGCAGTTCGCGGGGGGTGACTGACAGTGGCGCTCGACCCGAACGACTACGACATCTCCGAACTCGGTCCCGAGATACAGGACGTCGAGGACGTCGACGAACTCGAGGACATCCTCGAGACGGAGAAAGCCGGGAAGGACCGCGCCGGCGCGAAACAGCTCATCCAGTCCCGCATCGAGAAGTTCCGCGAGGACGAGGCCGAGGACCGCGAGGACCTCGACCCGACGGAGATGAGCCCCGCTGACCTCGCCAACGAACTCCAGAACATCGACAGCGTCGAGCGACTGGAGGAACTGATCGAGCGCGAGGAGAGCGGCGAGGACCGCGACAGCGTCAAGCGCCTCGTCCAGAAGCGCATCGACTCCATCCAGGGCAGCGGGGAGCGCGAGGAGGAGATTGAGCGTGTGCCGCCCGAGGAGAAGTACCCCGACCTCGACCACCCGACCGCGGACAAGCAGTACGTCGAGGAGATGGAGGACGGCACCTACGAGGACATGTGGGTGTTCTGCGAGACGAAGGACGGCGACCTGCTCGACGTCTCACGAGAGATGCTCGGGAAGGCGCGAGGCCTGATGGACGGCTACAACGAGGAGTACGACGACGGGGACGACGAGCGAGTCGTCGCCGTGCTGCTCGAGGACGAGGTCGGTGACCTGGCCGACGAGGCCATCGCGTGCGGCGCCGACGTGGTCGTCTACCAGGACGACCCCGAACTGGAACGGTTCCGGCACAAGCCGTACGCGGAGCTGTTCTCCGCGATGGCTCGCGCCGGCGGTGAACTCGACGCGGAACCGGACGCCGGTGACTCGTCGTGGCGCGACTACGACGAACCGCGGTACGTGCTGTTCCCGGCGACGAACAACGGCCGTGACCTCTCCGCACAGGTGCAGGGCGAACTCGACAGCGGCCTGGCGAGCGACTGCTCGGGGCTGTACATCGACGACACCGTCATCTCGAACCCCGCGAAGACGGGGCGTGAGGGCGAGAAGAAGCGCTTCGAGCGCGTCCTCCACATGAAGCGCCCGGACTTCTCGGGCTTCGAGTACTCCACCATCCTCTGTCTGGACAACCCGACGCGGGAGTTCCACCCGCAGGGCGCCTCGGTCATCCCGGGGAGCTTCGAGGTGCCGGAGCCCGACACCGGGCGTGAGGGCGAGGTGCACGAGTACGACTTCTCGCTGCCCGAGTCGTGGTTCCAGGTCGAGGTCACGGAGTACGACGAACTCGACAGCGGCGTCGACCTGACGGGCCACGACGTCGTCGTGGCGCTCGGCCGCGGTATCGGCGACGACCCCACCGAGGGGATGGAACTCGGCCTCGAACTGACGAACGCATTCGAGGACGCCGCGATGGGCATCACCCGCGGCATCGTCACCTCGTCGTACGACTTCGACGGCCACGTCGAGCAGTACGCCAGCGAGGAGCGACAGATCGGCGAGACCGGACAGGTCGTCGAGCCGAAACTGTACGTCGCGGCGGGCATCAGCGGTGCGGTCCAGCACAAGGTCGGGATGGACGAGTCCGACACAATCGTCTCCATCAACACCGACCCCGACGCGGACATCCGGGACTTCTCGGACTACTTCGTGGAGGGCGACCTCTTCGAGGTGTTGCCCGTGCTGACCGACGCGCTGGAGAGTGGGGAACTGGACGTCGAAGAACTCGCGGCTACAGGCGGTGCATCCGATGACTGAAACTGACGACTACGAGCACTACGAGGCGGTCGTGGTCGGCGCCGGCCCTGGCGGGGCGGCGGCGGCCGCGGCACTGGCGGACAACGACGTAGAGACACTCGTCCTCGAACGCGGCGTCGAGGCCGGGTCGAAGAACGTGAGCGGGGGGCTGCTGTACGGCGAGGAGTCCGCGCCGTACACGCTCGACGACCTCTTCCCGGGCGTCCGGGAGGCGGCGACCGAGCGCCCCGTGACGGAGTACTACCTCCACAACGTCGCCGGGCGGCAGGTCGAGACGTTCGACATCACGGAGCTCCACGAGCACGACACCGAGTGGTCGGACGCCGTGCTCCGGCGGCACATGGACTCGTGGCTCGCCGAGCGCGTCCACGAGCGCGCCCGGGAGACGGGTGGCGGCCTGCTGACGGGCGTACGGGTCAACGGCCTGCTCAGGGAGAACGGCGAGATAGTCGGCGTCACCTGCGACGAACTCAACCCCATCCGGGCCGACGTCGTGATCGCCGCCGACGGCGTGAACAGCGAACTCGCGCGGGACGCGGGCCTGATGGACTGGGACGAACCCGAGGAGTGGTTCCAGGGCGTGAAGGCCGTCGTCGACGTGGACCCCGAGGTGGTCAACGAGCGCTTCGGCATCGACGCCGACGAGGGCGTCGCCCACCTGTTCTCGGGGGACCTCTTCGAGGACGTCCGCGGCGGCGGCTTCTGCTACACGAACGAGGGGTCGCTGTCCATCGGGACGGTGTTCCACCTCGACAGCCTGGTCGCCGAGGAGGCCGAACCGCACGAACTGCTCGACGCGCTGCTCACCCACCCGCTGCTGGCGGACTGGCTGGGCGACGACTACGAGGAACTGGAGTACGGCGCGAAACTCGTGCCGGACTCGAAGAAGGCCGCCCACCCCTCGCCCCACGAGGGACGGCTCCTGCTGGTGGGGGACGCGGCCGGTCAGATGCAGGCCCAGGGCCCCATCATCAAGGGGATGAACCACGCCGTGAGCGCGGGCGCGCTGGCCGCGGAGGCGTTCGTCGAGGCCGAGCACCGGGACAACCCGACGAGCGCTGGCAAGCGCTACGAGCGCCGCCTCCGCGACGAGGGCGTAATGGACAAACTCCGCCCGTCGGGCTACCGCGTGACCAGCGCGCTCGGCGAGCACGACGCCGTGACCAGCGTGGTCGACGGCGTGCTGACGTCGTTCGCGGGGCGGGCAGCGGTGCGCGCGCTCGGCGGCCGCCTCGAAGCGCTGTACGGGTCGCCGTACCTCGCGTCTATCGTGCCGGACACCCAGACACCGTACGTGACGCTGCCGACGGTCATCGCCGAGGAACTCGGCGCCCACATCACCAGCGAGTCGAGTGTCGAACCGCCGAGTCTCGCCGACCGCATCGGCGACCTCACCTACGACACGGACGTCGGCAACCCCCACATCGAACTGCGAGACAACTCCTACGAGGCGAGCGGCGCGGCCGTGGCGGCGTGTCCGGTGAGCGCCGAGGACTTCGGCGGCGGCTGTTACCGCTCGGAGACCGTCCAGCGCAACGGCGACGAGGAGCGCGTGGTGAGCCTCGACACCCAGCCCTGCGTGGAGTGTGGCACCTGCGCGGTCGTCGCGGACACCGAGTGGGAACACCCCCGTGGCGGGAAGGGTGTCGAGTTCGAACAGGGATGAGCGACCGGTCGCCGTACTGGGAGCGCATCAAGCCGCTGGCGAACCGCGCCCAGCGGGACAGCGAGCGCTTCGAGCCGCCCGAGGAGCCGCCGAACGAGGCGGAGGCCCTCGAGTACCTCCGCGAGGGCGTCGGTCCGGCCATCTCCGTCTACGTCGAGGGGCGGACCGGCGGCGAGCCCGCGCCGTTCACCGACGTCGAACTCTCCCTGCTCGAACAGTCGCTGAACAGCTGGCTGTCGCTGTACGCGCAGTGTTACGGCGTGCAACTCGACGCCGACTTCTCCATCCGCGAGGCCGCGACGGTGCTCGTCGACACGCGGAACGTCGTCGACACGGCCCAGGTGCTCACGCACGTGCCCGAGCGGGTGAACGCGGAGAGCTGACACCGACTGTTGCGTGGTAACGGGTGACAAAGGTTTACATAGGCTGGTTTAGTACGAACTATCATGAACCTCGAGCAGGGCATGGAGTTCGGCCACGACGACCGCGAACGCATCTACAACTACGTCGAGCGCCACGGCGAGTGCGGGTTCGACGACATCGAGGACGGCCTCCGCCTCGACCCGCGGGGCGTCCGCCACCACGTCGCCATCCTGCGACGCGACGGCTACGTCACCGTCGACGACGGCCGCATCGCCGTCGCCTTCGACGACGTCGCCGCCGAGGAGCACCGCGACGGCGACCTGGAGTTCGTCGTGCGGCCCGCCCACCAGTCGGACCTGACGGGGCTCGTCGGCGCCATCCGGCAGGTCGCCAGCGAGCGCACGTACATCGAAGCCGAGTCCGTCGCGGACGTCATCGACCACCAGGAGGTCATCCTCCGGCACAACGAACTCGAGGAGCGGATGTTCTTCGTCGCCACGGTCGGTACCGACGTGGTCGGGTGGGTACACGTCGCGGGCTCCGAACTCGAGAAGCTCGAACACACCGCCGAGCTCACGGTCGGCGTCATCGAGACGTACCGCGGCCACGGCATCGGCAGCCACCTCCTCGAGCGCGGCCTCGCGTGGGCCGGCAGCCGCGGGTACGAGAAGATGTACAACAGCGTCCCGTCGTCGAACGAGGAGGCCGTCGAGTTCCTGAAGACCAACGGCTGGGAGATCGAGGCCGTCCGCGAGGACCACTACAAGCTCGACGACGACTACGTCGACGAGGTGATGATGGCGGTCCGGCTCTGAGGCGATGGTCTGCGCCGAGGACGGCTGTTCCCGCCCGGCGGCCGTCCGCGTCCACGACCCCCGCGGCCCGGACCGCGACGTCTGTCTCCCGCACGCACGGAGCCTGAGCCAGCGCGACGGCGTCGTCGCGACGCCCATGGAGGGCGCCGACGCCGAGTGGCCGTAGCTACTCTTCTTCGAGCAGTTCCCGCTCGATGTCGGGGCTGCCACCAGTGACGCCTGCGAGCCGCCGCGTGAGTACGTCGAAGAACGTTACGAGCGGCCACAGCGCCAGTCCGACGTACTTCACGGGTCTCGCTGACGTGAGCGCCCAGGATTCGGCGTTCGCCAGCCCCCAGGACTTCGGGAGAATCTCGCCACAGACGAGCACCAGCGTCGTCGCCACGAGCGTCGTCCCGACGACGGCGAGTTCCGGCGGGAGGTAGGTCACCAGCAGCACCGTGAGGATGCTCGACGTCGCGATGTTGACGACGTTGTTGCCGACGAGGATCGTCACCAGCAGTCGGTGTGGGTCCTCCCGGAGGCGCTGGAGACCCGGTCCGCGGGCGTCACTCGCCGCGAGCGTGTCGAGTCGCTCTGGCGTCAGCGAGAACAGCGCGATCTCTGTGCTAGAGAAGAACGCCGACACCGCCAGCAGGGCGACGACGGCGACGAGCGACGCGACGACTGAGAACTCGACGGGCATACGTCGACCACGTGGGCCAGCCCCCAAGTCGTTGGCGTAACCGGTAGCATCCCGCTACCCCTGGGTCCACTTGGCGTCCGCGAGCGTGCGCTGGACGGCCTCCTCGCCTACCGCGCGGGCGAGCGTCTCGTAGCCCGCGCGCTCCGAGCGGTCCGCCGAGTCCGCGACGAGCCGGGAGACGATGAACTCGGGCGTCGACTTCCCGACCGTGTCGAAGCGGGGCTGGTAGTCGACGAGGAGCGCGAGGTCCTGGCTCAGCCCCTCCGCGAAGATGCCGTCCGTGCGCGCCACGTCGGGCAGCGGCTCCAGGTCGTCGGCGAGGTGGGTGACGAAGACGCCGAGGGCGTCCTGGTCGACGGTGAGCGTGACGAGGCCGTGGAGCAGGTCGGCGGCGCTCCCGGGTTCCGTGATGGCCTCGAACTCGTCGACCAGCATCAGGGTCCGCTCGCCGGTCGCCAGCGGCGGGACGACGGAGTTCAGCGTCGCTTCCAGGACGCCCGCGTTGAACGAGGCGTGGCGGCGGTGGAAGACGATGGAGTCCACCGGTCCGACCGCCGCGCGCTCGGCGGGCACCGGGAGTCCCATCGCGGCGAGCAGCGCGACCTGGCAGAGCGTCTCCAGCAGCGTCGTCTTCCCGCCGGAGTTCGCCCCCGTGAGCACGGCGACGCGGTCGCCCGACGGCACGTCCGCGAGGTCGTGGTCGCCGATTGCGTAGGTCACCGGCTGGACGTCGCCGTCCTCCGCGGCGAGCGTGAGGTTGCGGGCGTTCCGGACGGCGAGCGCGTCGTGGGCGACGAACTCCGGCCGTACGAGGTCGTGGGCGTCCGCGAACCGCGCCAGCGAGAGGTGGAAGGCGAGGTCGCTGACCGCGTCGACGGCCGCGTCGACTTCCTCGCGAGCGCCCGAGATGGAGCCACGGAGGTCGGCCGCGACCTCCTCGGCGCGCTCGTCGGCGCGCTCTCGGAGCTCCCCAGAGAGTTCGCGGAGCGTCGTGCTCACGAAGTCGGGGGCGTCGGCGGCGTCCGCGACCATCGCGTTCCGGACCTGCCGCGGTTCCACGTCGGCCTCCGTGGCGACGTACTGGACGAACGCCTCGCGGAACTCGTCGGTCCCCTCGACGCCCTCCGAGCGCACCGCCTCGAGCACGTCGAAGGTGTCGCGTTCGAGACGGTCCAGCGCGTCCGTGCGCTCCCGGAGTCGGTCGAGTTTGGCGTCCGCGCCCTCGGCGACGCCGTC
The DNA here is from genome assembly GCA_000230955.3 of Halobacterium sp. DL1. Classification (NCBI taxonomy): domain Archaea; kingdom Methanobacteriati; phylum Methanobacteriota; class Halobacteria; order Halobacteriales; family Halobacteriaceae; genus Halobacterium; species Halobacterium sp. DL1. Next base: position 683,732 of record CP007060.1, on the reverse strand, counting down.
GTCGGTGAGGTGGCGGAGTGCATCGGCGGCCGCCTCCAGTCGGTCCCTGTCGAGGCCGACGACGGACGCGAAGACGCCCCCGGAGACGCCCACGTCGTCGAGCGCTAGCGCCGTTTCGACGGCCGCCCGTCGGCTGTCACCGTCGTGCGATTCGAAGACGTCGAGGACGGCCCGGCGGCGTTCGCCGTCGAGGCCGCGCCACGTCTCCAGGGCGGCCTCGACGGCGTCGAGGCGCTCGCTCATCGCCGCGCGGTCGGTGAGCGGCGTGAGCACGCGGATGCGGTCGCCCGCGTGCCGGGTCACCGCGTACGTCGCGGCCAGCGAGACGAGTTCCTTGTAGACGGCCCGGGTGTCGTCGGTGGCGAGTTTCTCCATCCCCTCGCCGCCGTTCGCGCGCCGCAGGATGCGGGTGGCGCGGCCGCGAGAGATGCCGGCCTCGACGAGCGCCCGCACGTCCGCGCTCTCGATGGCGTCGACGGCCGCCGGCACCCCGAGTTCGGTCTCGAGGCGTTCGGCCGTCTTCGGGCCGACACCCCAGTACTCCTCCAGTCGCATATCTCCGACTGTGACACCCGGGGGTAAAGGCTTCCGCGGTCCGTGCTACCGGGACGGACGGTGACCGACGGGGTCACTCGCCGAGCGCGAACAGCTCGCTACCGGCGAAGTTCACGGTGCCGGCGACGGCGATGGCCCCGACGTTGGCCGTGAACGCGGCCAGGTGGAGGACCTCGACGCCGACCGCGAGCGCGACCGAGTAGACGACGAACCCGAGGCCGTAGACGGACGCGTACCGGGCAGCAGCGCGGTGGAGGTCGTGGCCCGGGCGGTCGTACGTGACGACCCAGTTGAGAACGAACGTCCAGGCGGTGCCGCCCGCGAACGCCAGCGCACCGGCGAGGAGGTAGGCCACCGGTACGAGGACGAAGACGACGGCGTTCACGACGGCGCCAGTGGTGCCGACGACGCCGAACTCGACAGCGCGGACCGCCCGCGCCGGGGCGGCGATCCGGTCGAGCCCGAGTAGCCGGAAGACGTTCTCGGCGCGACGTTCGACGCTGTCGACGACGTCCGCCATTCGGGGAGGGCCTAGCGCCTGCGAACCCAAAAACCCCCGGTGAAAGACGACCCCGCTGGACACCCGCTGCGGACCCGATTCCGTCCCAACCGACGAGCATAACAGCCGCCACCCCGTTGCCCTCCTGCATGGACGCGGCGCTGGGGCCACCCGACCAGATGGCCGAGAGCGAGGGCGACCTCACGCCGATGATGAGCCAGTACTTCGAGCTCACGCGGCGCTACGAGGACGCGCTCGTACTCTTTCAGGTGGGCGACTTCTACGAACTGTTCTGCGACGCCGCCGAGGCGGCCGCCCGCATCTGCGAGATCACGCTGACTGCTCGCGAGGACTCGACGGGCCGCTACCCGATGGCGGGCGTCCCCATCGACAACGCCGAACCGTACATCGACGACCTGCTCGACGCGGGCTACCGGGTCGCCGTCGCCGACCAGGTAGAGGACCCCGAGGAGGTGACTGGCGTCGTCGATCGGGCCGTCACACGCATCGTGACCCCGGGGACGCTCACGGAGGACGAACTGCTCGCGGGCGACGACAACAACTTCGTCGCGGCGCTGTCCCAGTCCGAGAGCGGCCGCTTCGGCCTCGCGCTGCTCGACGTCTCAACGGGCGACTTCTACGCCACGAGTCTCCCCGAGGCGGCCAGGGTGCGTGACGAACTGGGGCGGTTCGCGCCCGCCGAGCTCGTCGCCGGTCCGGCCGTCGACGCGGGCCGCTTCGACGGCGACACCTTCCTCGCGGAGTACGACGACGCGGCGTTCGACCTCGACGCGGCCACGGAACGCGTGGCGTCGTACTTCGGGAGCGCGGACGCCCTCGCCGCCGACGCGGAGGTGCGGGCCTGCGGCGCGCTGCTCGCGTACGCCGAGTACACGCGCGGGGGCGAGGGGCACCAGCGACTCGACTACCTCAACCACCTCACGCGCTACGACCCCCGGGAGTACCTCCAGCTGGATGCCGTGGCGCTGCGCAGCCTCGAGGTGTTCGAACAGCGCAGCGTCCACGGCGCCGAGGGCACCGCGCTCGTGGACGTACTCGACGAGACCGCCTGTGCGCTCGGGCGGCGCGCGCTGACCGACTGGCTCCGCCGCCCGCTCACCGACCGCGAGGCCATCGAGGCGCGCCACGACGCCGTCGGTGAACTCGTCGCCGACCCGATGACCCGCGAGGAACTCCACGAACACCTCCGGGACGTCTACGACATCGAGCGCCTCGTCTCGCGGGTGTCCCGGGGCCGGGCGAACGCCCGCGACCTGCGCTCGCTGAAGGCCACCCTCGACGTGGTGCCGGAGGTGCGCTCGCTGCTCGCGGACGCCGACTGCGGGAAACTCCGGGAGTTGCGCGCCGAACTCGACGATCTGCCGGAGATTCGGAACCTGCTCGACCGCGCCATCGTGCCGGACCCGCCACAGGAACTCACCGAGGGCGGGGTCGTCCGGGACGGCTACGACGAGACCCTCGACGGCCTCCGGGAGACAGAGCGCTCGGGCAAGCAGTGGATCGACGACCTGGAGGCCGAGGAGCGCGAGCGCACGGGCGTGGATTCGCTGAAGGTCGGGCACAACGCGGTCCACGGCTACTACATCGAGGTGACGCACGCGAACAGCGAGGCGGTGCCCGAGCAGTACCAGCGCCGACAGACCCTGAAGAACGCCGAGCGCTACGTCACGCCGGAGTTGAAGGAACGCGAGGACGACATCGTGCGCGCCGAGCAACGCGCCCAGGACCTCGAGTACGAGCTGTTCACCGAGGTCCGTGACAGGGTCGCCCGCGAGGCCGAGCGGATGCAGGCGGTGGCGGCGGCGCTCGCAGCGCTGGACGCCCTCGCATCCTTCGCGTCGGTCGCCGCGGCCCACGACTACGCGCGCCCCACGATGGGCGGCGACGGCATCCGCGTCGAGGGCGGGCGCCACCCCGTCGTCGAGCGGACGGAGTCGGGCTTCGTGCCCAACGACAGCCGACTCACGCCCGACGAGCGCGTCGCGGTGGTCACGGGGCCGAATATGAGCGGGAAGTCGACGTACATGCGCCAGGTCGCGCTTGTCGTCCTGCTGGCGCAGGCCGGCAGTTTCGTGCCCGCCGCCAACGCCCGACTCCGGCTCGTCGACCGCATCTTCACGCGGGTCGGCGCGAGCGACGACATCGCTGGCGGGCGCTCGACGTTCATGGTCGAGATGACGGAGCTCGCGTCCATCCTCCGGGCGGCCACGGAGGACTCACTCGTGCTGCTCGACGAGGTGGGCCGCGGCACGTCGACGACGGACGGTCTCGCCATCGCGCGCGCCGTCACGGAGTACGTCCACGACGAACTCGGCGCGACGACGCTGTTCGCCACCCACCACCACGAACTCACCGCGGACGCCGAGCGCCTCGCCGACGCCGTCAACCTCCACTTCGGGGCGACGCGCACCGACGAGGGCGTGACCTTCCAGCACGAGGTCCGGGAGGGCGCGGCGACCGCCTCCTACGGCGTCGAAGTCGCGCGGACCGCGGGGGTCCCCGACGAGGTGGTCGAGCGCGCCCGCACGTTCCTCGACGAGTCCGTCGTCGCGGCGGACGCTGGCGAACGGACACGCGACGGGAGCGCGGACGAGGGAGCGGACGAGAGCACCGGCACGGACGCCGGCCTGGCGGCGAAACTCCGGGACGTGAACGTCGCGGAACTGACGCCGATCGAGGCGCTGAACGTGCTCAACGAGCTCCGGCGCGACCTGGAGTAGCTACTCGACGGGCGAGAAGTCGAGCCCGCTCTCCGCGAGCAGGCGGCGGGTCTTCTCCGTGACCTCGGGCGCGACCAGGACGCCACGCACCTCGGCGTCGGCGTGGAGGTCCCGGCGGAGCGCCGTCACGTACCGCTCCAGCTGGGAGGCCGCCGACGGACCGGCCTGCCGCGCCTTCAGTTCGACGGCGACCACCGCGCCGTTCGCGTCGCGGCCGTAGACGTCGACGGGGCCCGCGGGCGTCTCGCGCTCCGTGGCGAGCGGCCGGAACCCCGCCTCGACGAGGTCCGGGTTCGACAGCACGCGCTCCTTGAGGTCGGCCTCCGTGCCGGAGACGTCGCCCGCTACGCTCGTCGGGGCGAACGCCGCGGCGTGCCGGACGGACTGGAAGCGCACCGTCAGCGTGTCCGCGCCGTCGGCCTCGCCGCAGTGGAGTTCGAGGGCGTCGTCGACAACGCTCGCGGTCACGCCGCCGCCCGACGACCACGCGACGGGGTCGCGGCCCGACGCGCCGTGGACGAGGACCGTGTCGTCGGGCTTGTACAGCAGCTGCCGGACGCCAGCCGGCAGCGCCCGCTCCGCCCGCCCCTCGAACGTCGTGGCACAGCGCCCGACCAGCGAGACCGCGAGCCCGTCGCTGCTGGCGTCGGCGACGAACGCCGCGGCGGTCTCCGGGTCGGGGTCGGTGACGGTTCGCACGCTACGGTGTAGGTGGGACGGCGGCAAAAACGCAAGGATGGTCGCCGGGTCGCGGTGTCTGTTCGGGGCAGGTGTTCGAGCACGACCACGAGCGACTGCGCTAGCCGGCGGTGCCCCGGTGACCGTCGGCGACGAGACGAACGTTGGCCACGTCGTGTCTGGACCGACGACGGTCGCGTGGGGCGTCCTGCCGGCGGACGGGTGACACCACGTCGTCCGCGGCGGTCGGGGAGTGTGCCGGCAACGCAGGCGGACCGACGGAGCGCGCCGGAGAAGTCCTTCCCCCGAACATCTTCCCCGAGCTTACCCCCGGAATGGTGCATCGCGGGTCGGTAGGGCCGACTGAATCGTGCTCGGCAGCGTGACCGCTCTTCAACCGGTTGACTGACACGAACCCCGTTCCCGTGCAGGCCATCCGTGAACAGCCTCGACTAACTACGTTTCTCGGGGGTTGTCAGGTGTTCGGCACATCGGCTGGTTGCTCACCTGTGGAGACGCCACCGCTCGCCACAGGTGGCCCGGGACCGAACCCATCTCTGGTAGAAAATCAGATAGTAAGTAAAGATAGTAAGTATACCGAGGTATTTCTAGTGGCCATCGGAGACTATTCTACACTTCCGGAGGTTGATCTAGACTGGTATCGACTTCGCCACACAGTAACCGGTAGCGTCTGTCGATTTCGATGAGCGCCAGAGACGTGTTGTTTCGTTTTGTTAACTAATCCCCAGTTTGACCCTCCAATCACCCATTAAATACCCCTGGTGACGCCAGTTTGTTAGCCTTTTTTGCCCATCCCAGAGGTCGTAACGGGGTGCGACTGGACCAGCGATCCACCCAGATCGAGCCCACCCAGCTGCGACGCAAGTTCGGGTAGCCCGAGCGACCTATCAAACCAGATCCGGGAGAATTAACAGTGCATTTAGTATTATCCAATATTGATAATACATCATATCGGGTCGCGAATTGTCGACCCTGGAACCGACACCTTCCCCGGTCCAGCGTTCCTGGTCGTCGACGGCTCACTGGAGGCCCGCTGGGACACGTCAGCAGTTCTGGACAAGTACGAGGGTCGTGTCTTTCGTCTCTCTGCCTTGCCCGTGTACCGCGTATGCGGTACCCTTAAGAATCCGCTCGGAGAGGTAGTAAGCAGCCATGGATTTGGAAATCGAGGGCGATAGTGCACTCGTAACGGCGTCCAGTAGCGGACTCGGGAAGGCGGCGGCGACCCGCCTCGCCGAGGAGGGGGCGAACGTCGTACTCAACGGCCGTGACGAAGACCGCCTCCAGGACGCGGTCGAGGAGGTCCGGGAGGTCGCCGAGGGTGACGTCGTCGGGCACGCCGCCGACCTAACCGACGCGGACGCCATAACCACGCTCGTGGACCGGACCGTCGAGGAGTTCGGCGGCCTCGACCACCTCGTGACGAACGCGGGTGGGCCGCCGAGCGGGCCGTTTCTGGAGACGACCGACGAGGAGTGGTACGACGCCTACGACCTGCTCGTCATGAGCGTCGTTCGACTCGTCCGCGAGTCCGCCGAGCACCTCCAGGAGGGCGACGGCGGCACCATCGTCACCATCGCATCACGCAGCGTCAAAGAGGCGATCCCGTCGCTCGTACTGTCGAACGCCGTCCGCATGGGTGTCGTGGGACTGGAGAAGACACTCTCGAAAGAACTGGCGCCCGAAATCCGCGCCAACGCTGTTCTCCCAGCGCCCCACGAGACCGACCGGACGGTCGAGCTCATCGAACAGGGCGTCGAGCGCGGCGAGTACGAGTCCTACGAACAGGGCCTCGAGGAGCGAGGCGCGCCCATCCCGCTCGGGCGCATCGGCGACCCGATGGAACTCGGGGACGCCGTCGCGTACCTCTCCTCGGAGCGGTCGAGTTTCATCAACGGCGTCGCGATACCCGTCGACGGCGGCCTCGGGGCGTCGAACCTGTAAACCGAGTCTGGCGGCACGATCAGTGGTCGGGACCCCCGTCGACACGCGGCGGCTCCAGCAGCTGACCACCACATCCGGGTTGTGCGCCGGGAGTACGCTTATGCACCTTTGCTCCGATTCGGGAGCATGGAGTTGATCCACACGGCGTTCAGAGTGACGGATCTGGACCGTTCGAAGGAGTTCTACCTGGACGGACTCGGGTTCGAGGAGAAGTGGGGGTTCGAGGAGGACGGCGTGGAGCACGTCTACCTCGGGCCCGAGACTGGCTCCGACATCCACATCTTCGAGGACCCCTCGAACGACGAACCCGTGGCAGGCGGCGGCAGTGACACCATCCACACCGACCACTCGGTCTGCTTGCTGGTCGAGGAAGACCTGCACGGTGTCTTCGAGGAACTCGTCGAACGGACCGACTGTCACGTGATTCTGCCCCCGAAGACGACGCCGTTCGAGACACACCGGAACGTCATCACGTTCGTCGAGGACCCGGACGGGCACGCCATCGAACTCATCGAACGGCTCGAGGGGCCGCCACCGGAGTGAGCCGAGTGGCTCGCGCACCACTGTCCGAACTGGTCGACCGCGTCGCCGACTACTCGCTCGCCCACCACGACGACCAGCCGTTCCTCGGCATGGACGTAGCGGACCACGACTGGGAGAAGGGGGTGCTCGTGAACGGCCTACTCGCGTGTGGGGTACGCGTTGCGGATGCGAAACACCACGTCGAGCGATCCATCGAGACCCAGACGGGCGAGGGACAGTTCGCGTATGGGTCGCTCCACACGAAACACCTCGACTGGGACGTCGACTGGGGTGAACAGGACCGCCTCGGGTACACGTCCATCGCGGACCCGCTCATCCCGGGGCACGGGGTCCTCGAGTTCTACGATCGCACGGGTGACGACTACTACCTCGACGCCGCGCGCAAGCAGTACGAGTTCCTCCAGCGGGTCGAACGCGTAGCTGGGGTCGGCATCCCGCAGCGCCGGGAAGCTCAGGAGCTGTGGGTGGACATGCTGTACATGGCCGCCCCGTTCCTCGCGCGCTACGGCGTGCTCGCGGACGACCCCGATGCCGTCGACGACGCGGTCGCGCAGTTCCACGCGTGCCGGGACCGCCTCCGTGACCCGGAGACCGGACTCTACCGGCACAACTGGGCAGCAGAGCCCGACAGCTTCGTGCAGAGCACGTTCTGGGCTCGCGGAAACGGCTGGGTGCTGGCCGCGCTCGCGGACGTTCTCGCAGTGCTCCCGGCCGACCACGCCGCCCGCGAGGACCTCGTCGAGCAGTTCGAAGCCCTCGCGGCCGCGATGCGGCCCTACCAGGACGCCAGCGGCTTCTGGCACAACATCGTCGACGACCGGACGTCGTGGCTGGAGACGTCCGGTACGCTGATGGCCACGTACGCCTTCGGACGCGGAGTCGACTTAGGTGTCCTCGACCCGGAGACGTACGTCCCACCGGCGCGGCAGGCGATGGAGGTGTGTGAGGGCGTCGTAGACAGCCGGGGTCGGGTCCGTCGGGTGGCGAAAGTTCCAGGTGGGCCGAAGGCGCCCGCCGGTGTCACGCTCCACGGGCAGGGGTGGTTCCTGCTGGCCGCGGCGGCGGCCCCCTGACTGGCCGGTCGCGCCACCGAGAGTCTGTGCCCTTTGGCCATCCCGACCGGCTCCACACTCACCAATCTGGACCACCACCTGATGTTCGAAATCCGGCGTCCACCGGATTCATCGGTGGAACTAAACCCTCGGTCAGCATTTTCCGTGGTGTATGCCAGCACCACTCGAAGACGTGACTATCGCCGACTTCAGCCAGATGCAACAGGGTGGGTGGGCCACCCAGAAGCTCGGGGACATGGGCGCCGACGTGATCAAGATCGAGCCAGCGGGCGGGGAGCTCGTCCGGACCGCGCCCATCGAGGGGGAACTCCTCGAGGACGTCAGCCCGTACTTCCTCGCGATGAACCGCAACAAGCGCTCGATCACCCTCGACCTCAAGTCCGACGAGGGCAGGCAGGTCGCCGAGGAGATCATCGGGGAAGCAGACGCGCTCGTCGAGAACTTCCGCCCGGGTGTCATGGAGAAGTTCGGTCTCGGGTACGAGGACGTCCGCGACGTCAACGAGAACATCGTCTACGTGTCGGCGTCCGGGTTCGGGGCGGACGGCCCGTACGCGGAACGGCCCGGCCAGGACATCCTCGCGCAAGCGATGAGCGGACTCGTCCAGAACACGGGCCGGAAGCAGGACCCACCGACGCCCGCCGGCTCGTTCATCTGCGACGCCCACTCCGCGAACACCATCGCGCTCCACACCGTCGTCGCGTTGTTCCAGCGAGAGATGACCGGCCAGGGGCAGAAGATAGAGACGAACCTCCTCAACGCCGGCATCGACTTCCAGACCCAGGAGATCACGAGCGCCGTCAACATGGACGTCGAGGCCGAGCGCAGCGAGTCGGGCATCGGCCACGTCTACTCGGGCGCACCCTACGGCGTCTACGAGACCGCGGACGGCCACGTGGCGCTCTCGTTCGCGAACCTGCCGAGCATCGCGGACGAACTGGGCGTCGAGCCGCTCTGTGACTACAGCGACGGCCGGGAGGTGTACGAGCACCGCGACGAGGTCAAAGAACAGCTCGAAGCAGAGACGCGGTCGGTGCCGACCGACGAACTCATGGACCGTCTGCTCGACGCCGGGGCGTGGATAGCAGAGGTCAACGACTACCAGGACGCCGCGGACCACCCCCAGGTCCGGCACAACGACATGATCATCGAACTGGAGTACCCCGGCGTCGGGACGTTCGAGACGACCGGCGTCCCCGTCTCCATGTCGAACGCAGACGTGGAGTTCAGCGACCCTCCGGTGCCCGGCGAACAGACCGAGGAAGTTCTCGCGGAACTCGGTTACGACGACGACGAGATCGCGGACCTCGAGGAGAACGGCGTCACCGCGAGCGAAGGCGGCACGCGAACCCAGTAACATGACAGGCACACTCACCAGCGACGACGAGCAGCTCATCGAAGCAGCCCGCGACGTGATCCGGGACGCGTTCGTCCACGGCACCCACTACGTCGGGTCGGCACTCCGAACGACAAGCGGCGACGTCCACACGGGCGTCCACGTGGAAGCGAACGTCGGCCGCGCGTCCGTCTGCGCGGAGCCAGTCACCCTCGGGACGGCCGTCGCGAACGGCGTCAAGGGGGAGGACATCGACACCATCGTCTCGGTCCGCCACCCAGGTCCGGCGGAGGACGAGGACGAGATCAAGGTCGTCTCCCCGTGTGGCGTCTGCCGGGAGCTAATCTCGGACGTCAACCCGCAGATGACGGTCATCTACCCCGGCGACGACGGCGAGTTGACCAAGTCGGCGGCTATCGACTTACTCCCCAGCAAGTACGTCCAGAGCTACCGGGACGTTCACCTCGAGGGGTAACGCTCGGTGAACGAGATTGTGGGGGTAGCGCTCGCGGTGCTCGGGGCGATCGGCATCGCGGGGCAGGTGATGGCTGTCCGCGTCGGCACCCACGAGGGGTCGACGACAGACGCGTTGACAGTCGTGTTGCTCGTGAACGTGGCTATCTTCGTTCCCCTCGCCGCCGTCCTGGAGTTCCCGGCGTACCGCATGTCCACGAACGCGCTCCTCTCCTTCGTCGCCGCGGGCCTGCTCGGGACGCTGCTGGGGCGGGCGCTCTACTACACGAGCATCGACCGCCTGGGCGCGAGCATCACGGAACCCATCAAGGCTTCCAACCCCCTGTTCGCGGTGGTGCTCGCCGTCCTCCTGCTCGGCGACCCGGTCACGAACGGCCAGTTCGCAGGCGTCGTGCTCATCGTCGCGGGTGTGGCGTGGCTGTCGAAACAGACCGTCGACGGCGACGCCACGCTCGCCGACGCCCCGGCCCGGGCGCTCACGCTGCCGTTCGCAACGGCGCTCGTGTTCGCGCTCGAACCGGTGATAGTGAAGGTCGGCTTCGGCGACGGGACTTCCGTCATGTCCGGACTCGCAGTGAAGACAGTGGTAGCGGCGGCCGGGATGTGGGCGTACCTCCGGTGGCGCAACGCGCTCCCGGCCCCCGGCGACCTTGTCCGTAGCCCGAACCGCCGGTGGTACCTGCTCGCCGGCCTCTCGAACTCCGTGTTCCTGCTGTCGTACTACGCCGCGCTGTCGCTCGCGCCGGTCTCCCTGGTCGTCCCCATCCTCCAGCTCAGCCCCCTGATCGTGATGGCGCTCTCCTACGCGTTCCTCGACAAGCTCGAGCGGGTCACGCTCGGCCTGGTGGCCGGGGCAGTCGTCGTGGTCCTCGGGGCAGTCGTCGTCACGCTCGCCTGACGAGGGTCGGGAAAATGCGTTCCACGGCGAGCGGTCGAGTCAGGTCGGGCCGACCGCATCCCGTTCGCCGCTCGACCGGGCCACCGACGGTGGCTGGGTGCAACGCTCCGCGGACTGCAAGTCCGTCAGTAGTTCATGTAGACCGTGCGGCTGATCGAGTAGAAGTCCAGGCCCGCGTCGCCCTGCTCCCGGTAGGTCTCGCTCGAGGAGTCCTTGAACCCCCCGAACGGGACGTGGAGTTCCAGCCCGGTCGTCTTCTCGTTGATCTTCACGATGCCGGCTTCGGCGCGGTTCGCGAACTCGTGGGCCTCCGTGAGGTCCTGGGTGACGAGCCCCGCCGCGAGTCCGTACCGGACGTCGTTGGCCTGCTTCAGCGCGTCCTCGAAGCCCGACACCGGGATGATGGCGAGCACCGGCCCGAAGATCTCCTCCTGCGCGATGCGCATATCGTTCGTGACGTCGGAGAAGACGGCCGGTTCGACGAAGTACCCGTCGTCGTAACCGTCGCCTGTGACGCGGTTCCCGCCGGTCTCGAGCGTCGCGCCCTCTTGTTGGCCGATCTCGACGTAGTCGAGGGTCGAGTCGAGCTCCGACTCGCTGATGTGCGGACCCATGTCGTAGTCCTCGAGCCCCGGACCGACCTCGATGCTCTCGACGTGGTCGACCATCTTCTCGACGAACTCCTCGTAGACGTCCTCGTGGACGATCGCCTTGGAGGTCGCCGTACACGCCTCGCCGGTGACGCCGAAGCAGCCGCCCGCGACGATGTCCACGGCTTCGTCCACGTCGGCGCTAGGCATCACGACGGTCGGATTCTTCCCGCCCATCTCCAGTTGCACACGCTTCCCGTCGTCGACCGCCTGCTTGCGGACCTTCTCACCGACCGAGTGGCTACCCGTGAACGAGACCGCGTCCACGTCCGGACTGGAGGAGACGGTGGCCCCGACACTCCTCCCGGGCCCGGTGACGAAGTTCACGACTCCGTCAGGGATTCCCGCGTCCTCCAGTGCCTCCACGAGCTCGCGGATGATTCCCGGTGCGAGCGACGCGGGTTTGAGGACGACGGTGTTCCCCGCCGCGAGCGCCGGCGCCATCTTCCACGACGCGATGGCGATCGGGAAGTTCCACGGCGTGATGAGGCCGGCGACGCCCACCGGCTCGCTCTGGGAGTAGAGGTGGGTAGTCGGGCTCGAGGACTCCTTGACGGTCCCCCCGAAGTCACTCGCCTTGGCTGCATAGTACGCGTAGATGTCGATCGAGCGCTGGACCTCACCTCCCGCCTCCGACGTGGTTTTCCCGACCTCGTGGGAGAGCGTCTGCGTGAGTTCCTCCTTTCGGTCTGCGAGGATCTCGCCCGCCTTCCGGAGGATGCGGCCGCGCTCCGGCCCGGGCATCGCCGCCCACTCGTCTGCGGCTTCGTTCGCGGCTTCGATGGCCGCCTCCGCGTCCTCGGCTGTCGACTGCTGGTATTCGCCGATGACTTCCTTGGTGTCCGCCGGGTTCCTGTTCTCGAACGTCTCGCCGGAGTTGGATTCTACCCAATCCCCGTCGATGAAATTGCGGTGCTGGCTCGACATGCGCTAACATAATTCGAGCGCGCTCGTATATTGTTTACTCTCGAAGCCGTGTCTGCCTCGCACCCCCGAGACGCATTCCCAGCAGAACTGGTAAGGACACGCACCCCATCCAGTCACTGATGACGTTCGTTCCTCACGCCCAGGGACTCGCCTACGCCGCCAGCGTGGCGGTCCTCTGGGGCGTCTTCCTGTTCTATCTGAAGCGGCACTTCAGTGACTACCCGCCCGCACTCGTCATCGTCGTGACGAACATTTTCTCAGTGGGGTGGTTTCTAACCGCGGTGAGTCTCGACCCCGGCCGGACTGTCGTCGGGGAAGTGGTGGCGCTGCCCGCGGACGACTGGCTTGCCGCCGCCGGCGTTGTTGTCGTGTTCGCCAGCGGATTGCTGTTGCTGTACCACGCGCTGGCCGTCGGGGACGTCTCGTACGTCGCACCGCTTAGCAAGCTCTCTCCAGCGTTCGTCCTTCCGCTCGAAGTTGTCGTGCTCGACCAGCATCTCGGACCCGTCCAGGTCGCCGGTGTCCTCATCGCCACGGTGGCGGTCTACGTCGCGAACTACCAGGGCGGCGGCATCCACACACCGTTCCAGACTGCCGTGACCTCCCGTCCCGCACGTCTCGCGTTACTGAGCGCGATGTTGCTCGGTGTCGTCGCCGTGAGCCAGCGCGTCCTGCTCCAGGAGGGAGGCGTCCAGCCCGCCGTCTGGACGCTCATCAAGCTCGCCGGCGTCCCGATCGTTCTCGGCCCCGTTGCGTGGCGGGGCAGGACGCCGCGCGTCTGGGGCGACCTCGGGAAGTTCGCCGTCGCCGGCGCGTTTGTCGGGCTCGGCGAGTGGGTGACCGCACTCGCGTTCTCCACGATACCCGCGAGCCTGGCATCCCCCATCATCAGCATGCAGGCGGTCGTCGCCGTCGTCCTCGGCGGAATCATCCTTGGCGAGGAAGACCTCCTGTTGCGGCTTGTGGCCGCCGGCACTGCCGTGGTCGGCGTCGTACTGATCGCCCTCGGCTGAGGGCGAGGGTTGCCGTGAGGAGGAGCGGAGCGTTCTCGAGGACTGTCTGGACGCGGACTCCGGAATCAGGCTACAGTGGTGTGAACACTCATTCGAAGCAGCTCGCGGCCATGAGGAACAGCCCCTGCCCGTGGAGCGTGACGCCGATGGGGGCCTCGGGACCGCCGGGAACCAGTGCGACGCGACGGACCTCGCCGTCTTCGTCCACGACACCCTTACAGACCTGCATGGCCCGATCGGCGGCCGTCTCGTACTCCTCCCCCTCGAGCACACCGAGTTCGAGCCCGCGTTTGAACGCGTACGCCGCCATCAGCGTGCCGGACGTCTCCAGGGGCTCCTCGTGGTCGTCGACGATGTTGTGCCAGAAGCCAGTGTCGTCCTGGAGGTCGACCATCGCCGAACAGGCCTCTCGGAGCATCTCCGCCATGATCTCATGGCCTTCGTGGTCGTCCGGAACGAACTCGATGGTGTCTACCAGTGCGCAGATCGCCCACCCGATGCCGCGCGACCAGAAGCTGCTCTGGACGTAGGAGTTCGGTTGCTCCATCCACGTGTGCCGGAACAGCCCCGTATGGGGGTCCTGCAGGTGCTTGCGCTGGACCTCGAACTGTTTGATCGCGTCGTCGACGGCGTCGGGGTCGTCCGCGAGCACGCCGTAGCGCGCGAGGAACGGACAGACCATCCACAGGCCGTCGACGGCGAGTGAGAGCTCGCCGCGCTGCTGGGGGATTCCGCCCTCACTGGTGCGTTCGACGTCGCGGAGGTACTCGATCTGTCTCCGTGCGGCGTCGAGGTAGTAGTCGTCACCCGTCCGGTCGTACAGTTCGAGGACGCCGTGGCCGATTGCCGCCGGGTCGGGGACGGACTGGTACTCACCGATAGTCCACTCCGCCGCCCAGTCGAGGTGGAGCGGGTCCAGCGAACCGTAGGAGAACTGGCCCTCGCTGGTCTGGGTCTCGATACAGCGGTCGACGATCTCCCGCGTTCGTTCGGGCTGTTCCCCTGTCGCGAGGAGGCCGTCGATGAGGCACGCCTTCTCCCAGTCGATGCCCATCTCCATGTCCCAGTCTACGGTGTGCTCTGCGACGCGGCTAGTAAGCTCTGACAGTGGTGCTGTCATCAGTTCGTTAACGTCATTCACTGGCGATTAGATAAGTGTTTCCCGGGGTCAGTCGCCGTCCCGTCCGGGGAACTGCCCTGGGAGTCGGGTGGAGATTTCGGCGTCGGACCACCACGGAGGCGCGTCTACGCGAGTCGACTGCGGACGCTCACTGCCCCTTCCACTCGGGATCGCGCTTCTCCTCGAACGCTTCGACGCCCTCCTCGTGGTCCTCGGTGGCCGTGAGCCAGTTGCCCGCGCGGCGCTCGTAGTACCGCCCGGTGCGGAGGTTCGTCTCCTGGGAGATGTTCACCGCGTCCTTGATCGCTCGCACGGCGAGCGGGGGCTGCTCGGCGATGCGCTCGGCGAACTCGACGACCTCCGTCTCGAGGTCCGCCGACGTGTGCACGTAGTCCACGATACCGTCGTCCAGCGCCTCCGCCGCGTCGATGTGCTCGGCCGTCATGGCGAGTTCCTTGGTACGACTCGGACCGACGATCTCCGGGAGGCGCTGGGTACCGCCGTCGCCGGGCATGATGCCAAGCTGGATCTCGGGGAATCCGAACTGGCTGTCCTCGCTGGCGATGCGGAAGTCACAGGTCAGCGCGAGTTCGAGACCGCCCCCGAGACAGTAGCCGTCGATCTTCGCGACGACGGGGGCGGGGAACTCCTCGACGCGCGTGAACATCGGGTTGAAGTTGAACACGCCCGGTTTCACGTCGTGGAACTCGTCGACGTCCGACCCCACGCAGAACGCGTCGTCGCCAGCGCCCTCGAGGACGACGATGCGGGTCTTGACGCCGTCGTCCTCCTCGTAGAGACCCTGCCGGTCGAGGCCCTCGAACGCCTCCAGCCCCTCGATTATCTCGTCACAGCACTGCTTGGAGAGTGCGTTGAGTTTGTCTGGACGGTCGAGTATGATCCGCCCGACGCCCGTTTCCTCGTCGAAACGCCAATCTATCGTCTCGAAGTCCTCTGGTTGCACGCCGAAAAGTGGGGTGACGAGCGCCTTAAATCTTCGTTCCGTGTCACCGAGCCCCAAACATTCATACCGCGCGACGGCGACCCTCGAACCAACCGATGCACGACTCACTCACCCTCGCAGAGCGCCTCGATCAGGGGGACGCGACGATTGGCGTGCTCTCCACGATTGTACACCCGAACCTCGTCGAAGTGTACGGCAGCCTCGGACTGGACTTCGTGTGGATCGACCTGGAGCACGCCGGCCCGTCACCCTACGACGCCGAACGCCTCGAGGACCTCGCGCGCGCCGCGGATCTCGCGGGAGTCGAAGTCGTGCTCCGGCTCCCGACGAAGGACCCGTCGCTCGTCCGGAAGACCCTCGACACGGGCGTCCGGAACATACTGATACCGCGCGTCGAGACGGCCGCGGAGGTCCGCCAGACCGTCGCTTCGGCGCACTTCAGCTACGACGGCGCGGTCGGCGACCGGGGGCTCGCAGGCGTCCGTGCGAACCGGTGGGGAGCGGACATGGACAGCTACACGTCCCGGTCGGACCGCCACGTCCAGGTCGGCGTGATGATAGAGAACGAGCGCGCGGTGGCGAACGTCGAGGAGATACTCGCCGTCGACGAACTCGGGTTCGCGTTCATCGGGCCGTGGGACCTCTCACACTCCCTCGGCCACCCGCTAGAGGAGGAGCACGACAGTGTGCAGGCCGCCATCGCGGACATCGAGGACGCCTGCGCCGACGCGGACGTGCCAGTGATGGGGTTCGTCGGCGACAGCGAGGACGCCGCCGAGAAGGCCGAGGCTGGCTACCAGTTGCTCGTCGTCGGGAGCGACGTCGACGCGTTGCGCTCCGCACTCGGCGACCGCGTCGAAGAAATCGCTCGCGGTCTGGGACAGACGCGAGCGAGCGACTACAGGAAGTAACTCGCAGCGAGCAGGAAGAACCCCTGGCCGTGGAGCGCGACGCCGAGCGGGGCGTCGGGGCCACCGGGGACGACTGCGACGCGGCGAACGCCGCCCTGGCTGTCGACGAGTCCCTTGCAGACGTCCATCGCACGCTGGGACGGCTCCTCGAACGTGGACGGGTCGAGGACGCCCTGTTCCATGCCCTCCTCGAAGGTGTAGACGAACATCAGCGTACCTGATGCCTCGAGTGGGGAGGTCCGGTCGTCGAGGGTGTTGTGCCAGAACCCGCTGTCGTCCTGGTAGTCGAGGACGACCTCGCTGACGTCCTGGAGCATCTCGACGAGGCCGTCGTAGCCGTCGTGGTCCTCCGGGACGTACGGCAACGTGGCGACGATGGCCGTGGTGAGCCAGGCGACACCACGAGACCAGAACGTGTCCTGTGCGAAGGAGTTCGGGGTCTCCTGCCAGCCCTGTCGATAGAGCCCCGTGTGGGAGTCGTAACAGCGCTCGGCGTGGACCTCTATCTGGCGGACCGCCTCGTCGATGGCCTCGGGGTCGTCCGCGAGTTCCCCATAACGCGCCATGAACGGGCTGATGTGGTACAGTGAGTCGAGCAACAGTTCCTTCTCGCCGCGCGAGATGGGAATGCCGCCGCCCTCGGTCTTCTCGATGCTCTGGAGTTGTTCGTACTGCTTCCGGGCGGCGTCGAGGTAGTAGTCGTCGCCCGTCCGATCGTACAGCTCGAGGACGCCGTGGCCCGGCACGACCGGGTCGGCGTAGGACTTGTAGTCGTTCTTGTCGCCCGCCCAGTCGGGTTCCCAGCCGTACGGCGTGAGGCCGAGACTGCCGTACGTGAGCTGGCCTTCCGTCGTCTGGGTTTCGATGGACCGGTCGACGAGGTATCGCGTCTCCTCCTCGTGGAGGCCGACCGCGTGGAGGCCGTTGATGGCACACCCCTTCTCCCAGTCGTGCTGTTCCATGTTGAACGTCTGGTCGTCGAGCGCGTGCTCCGCGACACGCTCGACGAGCTCTGGTAGCTCGTGACTCATTCTCACACGCACTCTGAACGACCGGCGAAACCCGCATAAACGTATCGGATAGTTTGACCGGAGGGACGAGAGTTTAAGCCAGCGGCCGTGGAACCCGTTCGCATGGTTGGTTCAGGTGACCACTACGGCGTCGTCGTCGGAGACATGGACGCGTCGCTGGCGTTCTATCGCGACACGCTCGGTATGGAACTCGTCGACCGGTTCGAACAGGAGAGCGAGGCGTTCGACCGTGCGGTCGGGGTAGCGAACGCGCGCGTCGAACTCGCATTCCTCGATGCCGACGGCTACGTGGTGGAACTCATCGACTACCAGCGGCCGCCAGGGGGCGACGCGAACGCGGACGTCGAGAACAACGACGTGGGCGCGGCACACTTCTGTCTCGCCGTGGCCGACGCCGACGAGGCCTACGAACGCCTGCGCGATGACGTCCAGTTTTTGAGTCCGCCACAGGAACTGGACAACGGCGTGAAACTCGCGTTCATGGAGGACCCCGACGGGAACCTCGTCGAACTGCTGGAGGAGTGACTGGCCCCGGTGATGTTCGGGGAACGCGCTCGGTGATCGTGACACCAGATCCAACTCTCTTAGGTTGTGCAGACAGGCACCCTGTAAACCGAACTGCCACGAGCGCGTCGGCGAACAGCGGGTGCCGGACGCCCCCTGTGACGTTCTAGCTGGACTGCCGTCTGCCGGGGTCACTCACTCGCCCGAACACCGCCCGACGAAGCTGGCGAAAGTTTATGTAGAACGGCTCGGAATCTCACAACGCGCAACGTGACGGTGATTGTCACGGCCGGGAGCACACCGTCACGACGACCATCCCGGACGACCAGTCAAACCATGGAATTCGTAGACTTCACCGACGCAGAAACGTACGAACCGGAAGACGGCTGGCAACGCGTCTCGCTCGCGGGGAGCGACGCGTTCACCTTCGAGTGGTTCGAGAAACCAGCTGGACACTCCTCGCCGATGCACCACCACGAGAACGAACAGGTGTGCGTGGTCCTCGAGGGCGAGATGGTCGTCCACACCGAGGACGACTCCGTCACCCTCGGGGAGTACGACTCCGTCTGGCTGGCGTCCGACGAACCCCACCGCGTCGAGAACCAGAGCGACGAACGCGCGGTCGGTCTCGACGTATTCGCGCCGGGCCGCGGCTTCGACTACTGGACCGACCGCGAAGAGTAGTACCGCTGACCGCCACTGGGCGGTCGACCACGACCAACGACTTGTGCCAATGACCGATACGACATCCTCAGCGACCCCCGGCGGCATGGACTTCTCCGAATCCTCGGAACTCGGCCTCGTGAAGAGCCAGATCGACCGCTTCATCGAACGGGAAGTCCGGCCGCTCGAGTCCGAGCACGACCAGTTCCTGGGCGAACGGGGCGTGGAGAACCGACTGGACGAGAACGGCTACCTCGTCGACGAATACCTCGACATCCGGGACGAGATACGCCAGCTCTCCGCGGAGGCTGGCTTCCTCACGATGCACATGCCCGAGTCGGTAGGTGGTGGCGGATTGAGTCTCCTCGAGTACCTGCTCGTACTCGAACACGTCAACAGCTACCACCCGGAGGGATTCCACGAGATGCTCCTGGAGACGCTCCTGACACCCGCACTCCTTCCGATGCACGAGGACGACCACCTCCGGGAGCGCTACTTCGAGCCGATGATGAACGCCGACATCACCGTCACCATCGGGATGTCCGAACCCGACCACGGCAGCGACATCACCTACCTCGACACGACCGCCGAGAAGGACGGTGACGAGTGGGTTGTCGACGGTACGAAGTGCTGGATCACGAACTCCACGTTCGCGGACGCGATCATCGTGTTCGCGCGCACCGACGGCGAGGACGGCGACGCCTACGGTATCTCCGCGTTCGTCGTCGACGAGGACAACCCCGGCTGGGAGCGGGGGAAAGCCCAGCGACCCATGGGGGACGAGGACGCCGGCCGCATCGCCTTCAACCACTTCGAGGGGTGTCGGGTCCCCGAGGAGCGCATGGTCGGCGAGCGTGGACGCGGGCTCGTCGACGTCGCGATGGGGTCGGTCGGCTACTTCCGCCTGAGCCTTCCGGCGCGAGCGGTCGGGCACGCACAGTGGATGTTCGAGGAGTGCGTCGACTACGCGGAGAGCCGCGAGACGTTCGGGAAACCCATCGGCACCCGCCAGTTCGTGAAGGGCATGCTCGCGGAGATGCGGGCGGACATCGAACAGGTGCGGTGGCTCTATCGCCACGCCGCCTGGCAGTACGACCGAGGCGAGGGCGAGCGCTGGGAGCAGAGCGCCGCGAAACTCCGTGGCGCACAGCTCTGGAATGACGCCGCCGACAGGGCGGTCCAGATCCACGGCGGCGCTGGCTACGTGCGCTCGCTGCCCTTCGAGGCCGAGTACCGGAACGCACGGGTCACGCGCATCTACGACGGCACTGACGAGATCCAGAAGGTCACCATCGCCGACCAGTTCCTCGACCTGTAATGGGTGACGGCGCCGAGACGGCTCGGAGGTGGCTCGGGTGCGCGTGACCTGGTCCTACCAGCGCACGCTGCTCGGGCTGACGATGACCGCGTTCTTCGGGACGTACGTCGCACGCCTCGTCGTCAGTCCGCTCATCCCCGACATCATGCTCACCTTCGACGTCTCGAAGAGCGCCGTCGGCCTCGTACTCACGGGGATGTGGGCGGCGTACGCGGTCATGCAGTTCCCGAGCGGGATCCTCGGCGAGAAATACGGCGAGCGCACGATCATCGTCGCCTCGTTACTGCTGACGGGTGTCGGGAGCCTACTGCTGGCGGCCGCGCCCTCGTTCCCCGCGTTCGCACTGTTCGGCGTCTTCCTCGGCGTCGGCGCGGGCCTCTACTTCCCGGCTGCCGCCACGCTGCTCACCAATCGGTTCGAGAACGTCGGACAGGCGCTCGGGTTCCACAACATGGGCGCGCCCCTCGCTGGTCTCCTCACACCCGTCGCCGCAGTGTTCGTCGCGACGCAGTTCGACTGGCGGGTGGCCATCACGCTCGGCGCAGTCGTTGCGTTCCCGGTTGCCGCCCTGTACGCGTCCCGCATCCGGTCGTCTGATTCGGAACACCCCGACCTGAACATCACCGACCAGTTCAACGTGCGGTCGAACGTCGCGCTCCTCGTCCGGCCGAGCATCGGGTTCACTACCACACTGGCGTTCCTCGGCGTGTTCGTCATCCAGGCGATCCAGTCGTTCTTTCCCACGTTCCTCGTGGAGTACGTGGGCACTACGCAGACGTACGCCAGCGTCGCGTTCGCGGTGCTGTTCGCGCTCCAGGGAATAACTCTCCCGCTGGTGGGCCGTGCGTCAGACCGCTTTGGCCGTGATCGCACTATCCGGGCATGCTACGTGCTCGGGACGGCCGGACTGGCGCTCTTCCTGGTCGGCGACACGGTGGTCCACGTCGTCGCCGTACCGCTGCTCTCACTCGGCTTCAGTTGGCCGCCAGCCATCCAGGCACGGTTCATGGACGCACTCCGCGACGACGAGCAGGGCGTCGGCTTCGGCCTCGTCCGCACCGTGTACATGCTGCTCGCGGCGCTCGGGAGCGTCGTGACGGGCGCGCTCGCGACCTTCTTCAGCTGGCAGGTGGCCTACGGCGTCCTCGCGGTCATCTTCGCGGCGCTCGCCGTGTTGTTGACGCTGAATCGCGTCCTCGGCTGGGACGCGTGAGTCCACCCCGGCGGTCTACTCGTGCCCGGAGATCTGGACTGGCTGGTACGGTTCTTCGAGGTAGTCGACGTCGGCGTCCGAGAGGTCGATGTCCAGCGCTTCGACGGCGTCCTCGAGGTGTTCGACGCTCGTTGTGCCGACGATGGGCGCGTCGACCCACTCCTTGTGGAACAGCCACGCCAGGGAGATCTGAGCCATCTCCACGTCCTTCTCCGCGGCGAGTTCCTCGACGCGCTCGTTGACCTCCCGACCGCCACCCTCCTGGTACGATTGCTCGCGGCGGTAGTCGTCGGTGTCTCCGCGTTTGGTGGCCTCGACGTCCTCGTGGGGGCGGGTGAGGTAGCCGCGGGCGAGCGGCGACCACGGCATCACGCCGATCCCCTCGCGCTCACACAACGGTAGCATCTCTCGCTCTTCCTCGCGGTAGACGAGATTGTAGTGGTTCTGCATCGTGACGAAGCGCTCGTAACCCAGCAGGTCGCTGGTGTGCAGCGCTTCGGCGAACTGGCGCGCCCACTGCGAGGACGTCCCGATGTACCGCACCTTCCCCCGGCGGACGGCGTCGTCGAGCGCCGCCAGCGTCTGCTCGATGGGCGTCTCGTAATCCCAGCGGTGGGTCTGGTAGAGGTCCACCGTCTCCATCCCCAGCCGCTCCAGGGAGGCGTCGAGCTCCTGCTCGAGGGCCTTCCGGGACACCCCGCTCGCGTTCGGGTCGTCGGGGTTCATGTCGCCGAACACCTTGGTCGCGACGACCTGCTCGTCGCGGTCGTAGTCCGCGAGCACGTCCCCGAGGATGCGCTCGGACTCCCCGTTCGAGTAGACGTTCGCGGTGTCGAAGAAGTTCACGCCGAGGTCGATGGCGCGCTCGATGATCTCCCGGGACTCCTCCTCGTCCAGCGTCCACTCCCGGCCCGTGCCGAAGCTCATGCAGCCGAGACAGATACGGCTGACCTGCATGCCGGTGTCGCCCAGCGTCGTGTACTCCATCGCTACTCACCCGCGTTCCGTCGCTTCACGAGCAGGATGTGCTCGTCGACGAGTACGGTCTCGTCGCGCTGGTTCGTCACTGTGTACTTGTTCACGACGCGGCCGAACTCGTCGTCGTAGTTCTCGACCGCCACGACCTCGGTGTGGACGGTGATGGTGTCGCCGATGAACACCGGGTTCACGAACCGGATGTTGTCGTGCCCGTAGCTGAACGCCTCCACCGCCCAATCGATGCCGATGGTCTCCGCAATGGCGTGGACCATGTTGCCAGGGGCAATCCGCTGCCCGAACCCCGTCTCCTTCGCCGCTTCCTCGCTGACGTGGATGTCGCCGAAGTCCCCACTGACGCCGGCGTAGTTCACGATGTCCGTCTCGGTGATGGTCCGCGCGTCCGCAACCGTCCGCTCCTCCCCCAGTTCGACGTCTTCGAAGTAGCGGTCGCCGCTGCGCTGGGTGTGTGTGCTCATGTGTCGTGTCTGCTTCGTCGCCCGCAATCGTGATATAGGTTGGCATCCCCCACCCTGTCAGTCGAGGCTGGTGTCCACGCTGGCGCCCCGCGCCTCGTGCTCGCGGTGGAGGTCACGCTCTACCGCCAGCGTGTCCCCGACCGGAAACGCCCGGTTCAGGCCGCGCTTGTTCAACGCCACGCCCACGGCGGGGTTGTCGGCAATCCGCCGGGCGACGCCCGCGACGGCGTCGTCCAGTTCCTCCGCAGAGTGGACTGCGGCCACGAGTCCGTGGTCGAGGGCCTCCTCGGCGTCGACCGGCCGGCCCGTGAGCACCATCTCGCGGGCGAACCCGTCGCCGACGACGAGCGGGAGGAGCCGCGTCGCGCCGTTCGACACCACCGCGCCGAGGGTGACCTCCGGGAGCTGGAACGTCGTGTCCGCGGCGGCGTACCGGAGGTCGAACGCGAGCGCCAGTTCCAGGCCGCCACCGACGACGTGGCCGTGGAGTTTCCCGACGACGACGCCCGGGTGACGCCGCACTACCCGCGTCACGTCCTGGTAGGCGTCGATGTCCTCGCCGTCTTCACCTGCTTCCTCGAGGTCAGCCCCCGCACAGAACGCACGACCCCTCCCCTCCACGACGACCACCTGTTCGTCGGCGTCCGCGACCGTGGACGCGAGGTTCCGCAGCGTCGCGGTGTCGAGCGCGTTCAGTTTCTCGGGCCGGTCGAGCGCGATAGTGCGCACACCGCCGTCAGTTCGATTGGTCGTGATTCCGTGCATGACGCCTACTACCTCGCAGTCGGCCCACCTAAATCCCGGTCCACCCGGGGACTTTTTGCCACTCGAAGGAGGAGTTGGGGGCAAGATGCACGACGAGTCAGCGTGGGCCCGCAACCTCGGAACGTTACACGACGACCGCGCAGCTGTCGCACCCGATAGTACGGCGCTCGTCCTCCCTGATTCCGAGGAGACAGTCACCTATGGCGAGCTCGCCGACGCCATCGCCCGCGCGGGAAACGCTGTCCGCGACCTCGGCGTCGAGCGCGGTGACCGCGTCGCGCTCTGCTTCGAGAACGGGCCGGAACTCGTCGCGGTGTTCTTCGGGACGATTCGGGCCGGATTCGTGCCGGTCCCCGTCAACGTGCGATCGTCCGTAGAGACCGTCCGCCACGTCGTCGCCGACAGCGGGTCACGGGTTGTGGTAGCGGGCAGGGACGGCAACGCCCGCGCGGTCGCTGCCGACGCTGCGAGCGAGTGTGAGAGCGCGACGGTGCTGGGAACGTACGGCGGGAGCGAGGGCGTCGACGGCGTCCGAACCGTCGACTTCGAGGCGCACGTGGACGAGGCGTCACCGACGCTCGACCCTGTGGAGGTAGCGTTCGACGACCCGGCGCTCCAGCCGTACTCCAGCGGTTCGACCGGCGTCCCGAAGGGGATCGTGCTCTCGCACGGCGGTGCGTACTGGAACGCCAGGCGATTCGCGCAGGTGAACCTCATGGACGAACAGGACGTCACGCTCACCGCGACGCCGCTGTACCACAAGAACGCGATGCTGAACCTGAAGACCACGCTGCTCGGCGGCGGCACCGTCGTGGTGATGCGGTCGTTCGACGCCGCGGCAGCCATAGCGGCAATCGACGCACACGACGTCACGTACCTCACGGGCGTCCCCGCCATCTACCACTACCTCGTCGAGGCGGAGGACGCGCTCGAGGCACACGACGTGTCCTCCGTCGAGGTCGGCAGCACAGGGAGTGATACCGTTTCGGGCAGCCTCTACGACGAGTTCGAGTCGGTGTTCGGTGCGCCCCTCACCGAGGGGTACGGGTTGACCGAGGGCGGCCCCATGATAACGATGACCCCCCGGTGGGGGCCGAAGAAACACGGGAGTGCGGGCATCCCGCTCCCGGAGGTCGACGCCAGGGTCGTCGACCCCGAGACCGGCGATGAGCTGCCGCCCGGCGAGTCTGGCGAGCTGCTCGTCGCGAGCCCCGGGGTGGCCCGATACCACGACCTCCCGGAGGTGAGCGCCGAACGCTTCGAGGAGCGCGACGGGAAGCGGTTCCTCCACACTGGCGACGTGGTGTGGCGCGACGAGGACGACTACCACTACGTCGTCGGCCGCCTGGACGACATGCTCATCGTCGGCGGCGAGAACATCTACCCGGTGACCGTAGAGGAGCGGCTGGAGCGCCACGAGGCGGTCTCCGAGGCGGTCGTCGTCCCGGTCCCCCACCGTGTGAAGGGCGAGGTGCCGGTGGCGTTCGTCGTCCCCGACGGTGAGGTGACCGAGGCGGAGCTGAAGCAGTTCGCCATCGAACACGGACCGGCGGCGGCGCACCCGCGGCACGTCTTCTTCGTCGAGGAGTACCCGCTGACGGGAACGGAGAAGGTGGCTCGCTCGGGACTCCAGGCGCGAGCAGAGGACTGCCTGGGAACCCTCCCGGAGGACCCCAACGATGACTGATAGCCGGGCCCCCGACAGCAGCGACGCGGACGCCGTACGCGTCGCCGTCGAGCCTGACACCGAACACGTCAGAGACGCCGTGACCGACCCCACGTTCAGCCGGTACCTCCAGCGCGTCCACGAGGGGCCGGTGGTCGTCGGCGACACGTGGACGGAGTTCGTGAACGACGGCTGTGGCTCCCAGACGTCGGTTTCGTTCAGGGTAGTGGCAGTCGAGGGCGGAACGCGCGTCGGTCCTGGGACAGATCTCGAGTTGGACTGAGCGACGCACTGCGAACTCGGCAACGACGGAGGCAAGTCGAACGAGAGGATGGCATGTGGCCAGCAGTGAGTACGTGGACAGTGGTGGACACCCGATATCCTCGTTCTCGGTCATTTCAGTCTCCCCACGAGACGACGCGAATACGGCAGGACGTGAAGAATCACCCAAAATTATATACGCGCTGATTTCTTCTCGGATACCATGCTGGAAGACAGCAAGCGCCACCCGAAGAGACGGGACTACCTGAAAGCTGCTGGTGGAACAATCGCCGCAACTGGACTCGCGGGCTGTTTCGGTCTGGGTGGTGGTGGCTCGGGCAAGACCACCATCAAGTACTGGGACACGTTCAACGTCCAATCACAGTCCGCCAGGGAGACGGTGGAGAACCTCGTCTCGCGGTTCGAGGACGAACACGATGTCAACGTCGAACTGAACCTCTCCGGGTTCGGCCAGATGGCCGGTTCGGAGTGGATCACACGGTTCGAGGAGGGCGAGTACCCGGTCATCTTCACCGGCGACCAGATCGTTGCCGGCCGATTCGAAGAGGGGGGATACATCAAGCCGTTCACCGACTGGCACGACCAACTCAGTAGCAACGTCCGCAACGGGCTCAGTTGGATTCTCGACGGACCCATCGACGAGGCGACTGCCTGGATGGGCGAGCACCCCAGCATGGAACGGAATACGTACACGTTCCCCGTCGGGTTGGTGCCACAGGACCCGGTTCAGGTCCGGGCCGACCACATGCGGGAGGCGGGTCTCGACCCCGAATCCGACTTCCCGCCCGAGAGCTACGAGCACCTCGTCGAGATCGCGACGACGCTCACGGAGGACGGCCCTGGCGACTACGGGTTCCAGCTCCACGGTCACCCGTTCGACTGGTACACGTTCATCGAGCCGTACACCAACGCACTGGGCGGACACGAGGGTGAAGCCGGCTACTTCGCCGAGGACTACCGCTCGGTGAACTACGACACGGAGACCTGGAAGCAGGTCGTGGCCGACACCATCGCGCTGTACCGGGAACACGAGGTTTCCGGGCCACAGACGCCGTCGATTCCCGACGAGGACACGGTCCCACTTCTGACTCAGGGCCAGGTGAGCATGAGCCCCATCGAGCCGATGAACTACCCGACCTACCACGACACCGCGCCCGAACTGATGGAGGCCGGCGACATCAAGTACGGCTCGCTGTGGAGCGAGCCGTCGGGTATGAACAACGCAATGCTCACGTACGGCCTCGCAATCACCAACCCGCCAGAGGGAGCCGACGAGGACGAGTGGGAGAGGAAACAGGAACTGGCCGTCAAGCTCGCCGAGATGTGGTTCGAAGAGCAGGTCCAGACGTCCCTGTTCATGGACACCGGGTTCGTCCCAGTTCGCCGCGACCTCTGGGACCAGAACGCAGAGCAACTTCCGTACAACGACGCGTCGGGAGCGTTCGAGACGCTGACCACCATGGTGGACGAAGAGTCCCGAGGGATCCACACCTCGCACCCGACGTACCTCTCCGCGTCCTCTGACATGGGTTCGCTCATGGGGCAGGGGTACAACGGCGAGTTGACCCCCGAAGAGGTCTGTACGAGGGGTGCCGAGGCCGGTAACTCCGTGCTCGACGACTACTGGTCCGCGAGAACGTAATCCAGCAATCAATCGATTCCCAAAGTCCCACCACCCCAATGAGCTCAATAGACTTCAAGAAGCGACTACCAGATCTCGGCTTCGTCCCCGACTCGGTCGAAGACCGCCTGGCGTACATCTTCTTAGCACCGCTGATGGTGTTCCTGATTTTCATCGTCTGGGTCCCGTTCCTGCAGGGAATCTGGATGAGTCTGCATAACTGGCCGCTCGGGTTCACTGCGCCCAGCTTCGTCGGGCTAGATAACTACTCTAACCTGTTGACGTCGGAGCGGTTCTACGTTTCGCTGAAGGCGACGGTCATCTACGGCTTCGCGACGGTCATCCAGCTGGGACTGGCGCTGACTGCGGCGCTGATCGTCAACAAGATCAAGTTCAAGAGCCTGTTCAGCGGGATGTACCTGCTCCCGTACACGATGCCGCCGGTCGCAACGGGGACGTTGTGGGTTTTCCTGCTGAAGCCGAACCTCGGCCCGATCTTCACCCTCCTCACCGACTGGGGGATCCTGCAGGACCCCATCTACTGGAGCACGCAGGGGGACATGGCACTGCTAGTCGTCACGCTCGTCAACGCGTGGACGTTCTGGCCGTTCATGTTCCTCATCCTGTTCGCGACGCTGGTGAGCATCCCAGACGAGTACTACGAGAGTGCTCGCGTCTACGGCGCGAGCAGGTGGCAGACCTTCTGGTACGTGACTCTCCCGCAGTTGAAGACGTCCATCTTCGTGGTGGTCACGCTCCGCCTGGTCTGGAACCTGACGAAGGTCTCGCAGCCACTGCAGATGACTGGTGGGGGGCCCGGCTACCAGACCTCCCCGCTCTCGTTGCTCCTCTACCGGTCCGCGTTCAGCGACGGTAACCTCGGCGAGGCGTTCGCCGTGGGTATCATCTTCCTGCTGCTGGTGCTCGCGTTCATCGTCCTGTTCATCAGGTACTTCGAGAAGTCGGAGGGTGACCAGCTATGAACTTCGGCAACAGAAACTCCCAGCGGTCGTTCACCGACCAGGCGCTCACGTTCCTCACCTACGGGCTCGGAATAGGCATCGCTGTGCTGTGCGTGCTACCGTTCCTCTACATGCTGTCGGTGGTCTTCCGACCGTCGGACCAGCTTTGGACCGTCCAGCTCATCCCGTCGTCGCTGACGCTTACGACACTGGAGACGTCCTTCGGTCGTGTCGGCGACCTCCTGTGGAACAGCGTGCTAATCTCCTCGGGAACGATGCTCGTCTCCCTGATCATCGTCATCCCCA
Organism: Halobacterium sp. DL1; assembly: GCA_000230955.3. Taxonomy (NCBI): domain Archaea; kingdom Methanobacteriati; phylum Methanobacteriota; class Halobacteria; order Halobacteriales; family Halobacteriaceae; genus Halobacterium; species Halobacterium sp. DL1. The sequence goes on along the minus strand of CP007060.1, from coordinate 655,600 downwards.
GCGCCTACGTCTTCGGGCGGCTGGACTTCAAGGGGAAGTCCACGATGTTCTACCTCGTGTTGCTGATCATCATGTTCCCCTTCGTCCTGCTTATCATCCCAATTGCGGAGAGCTGGTTCACTCTGGGGCTGTACAACACCGTTCCCGGCATGTGGATCGCGTACCAGATCTTCGTCGCCCCGTTCGCCATCTGGGTGCTCAGGGACTACTTCGCTAAGCTCCCCCTCAACCTGGAGGAGTCGGCGCGCATCTACGGCTGCACGCAGTTCAGCGCGTTCCGTCGTGTCATCCTGCCGCTAGCCATGCCCGCGATCATCGCCGTCGCGTTCCTGTCGTTCCTGGTTGCGTGGAACGACTTCCTCATGGGCAGCATGCTGACCGACGGAACCGGCCCGCGGCCCGCCGTGGTTGGCCTCTACCTGACGATTCACGGAACCTCGGCGTCAGTCCCGTGGGGACTGATCATGGGCGAGACGCTCATCATCGGGACTCCGCCGACTGTACTGTACCTCCTGGCGCGCAAGTCCCTCTCCGAGTCGTTCGAGGTCTCCGAGTAGACCTCGAACGGCCGGGCACGCTCCGTTCTGCTCTGGATCCGAGTCCTCTGACAGCACCGACGATCCCTAGAGGGGCTTCGCCAGCAACGAGGAGGGCTCACACTGTATGTCCAGCTAGCATCCCGAGAAACGCGCCTGCCTTCGACGAGTTGGAATCTCCGTTCGCTGACGTCGACCGCTCCGCACCAGAACGAACTGCGCCAGTCGTCCGGACTGGCTGCCTAGTTCACCGTGTTCGTGACCGCCTTGGCGAGTGCAGTGAGGCGAAGATGGTCGGCGATTGACCGCCCAGTGTTCGCTGTCGAGAGGGAGCTACCGGTCGCGCCAGCTGGTCACGGCGAACCAACCAGTGATGAAGGCGATCATCGATAGCGACAGGATGGTGACGACCGACTTCCAGTCCGCGAACCCGCCACCGTACTTGTAGGTCAAGTAGGCGAGGAGCAGCATGAACAGGGTCAGCAATCCGTAACCGACGACCGAGATTGATACCTTGGTGTACTGTCTGGCGCGGTCAAATCTGGCTGACATCACCGTTACCCACGAAATCGACCATCAAAAATTCTCCGGTGAGGTAACCGACACGGCCGTCCTCGGTGGCTGGAGTACACATCAAACTCCTCCTCCAGTTGTCTTGCAGGGTGGCTGACCGACGGGCCCCTGTCAGCGGGACCGCTCGTTTCGATCGGCGCCACCGTGTTCGAGGAGCCGATGCCCAGACGGCTGCCCGCGTGGCGCAGATTGGTGACTGTGGGAGGGTCCTTCGTGACCGAGAAGTCCAACGGCGGGTCAGTAGTCCCGTTGCAGCACCCTGTCCCGGGTGTCACTACAACAGGCGGTCCCCGGAGACCGAGTCGAACACCCAGACGTTCTCGGGTCGCACGTCCACGGAGACCGAGTCAGCGTCCTCGTCGATCTCGCCTTGCGACGTGATTGCCCGGATCTCCTCGTCGTCGACCATCAGGTAGACTGCGTCGGTGTCTCCGCGAGGTTCGACGACAGAGACCTCCGCGGAGAACTTCGAGGCGCCGCTGTTGAGTTCGATGTACTCCGGGCGCACACCGAGGGAGACCGACTGCCCGTCGGTGAGGTCGGCGCCGGCCACCCGCTCGTCGGGAAGTGGGATGGTGAAGAAATCGGTCTCCACAGCGAACCCGTCGCCGTCGGCCACGACTGTCGCCTCGAACACGTTCGTCGAGGGAGAGCCGATGAACTGGGCGACGAACTGGTTGGCGGGATCGTTGTAGATGTCGTGGGCGGAGCCGACCTGCTGGATGCGGCCCGAGTTCATGATAACGATCTTGTCCCCCAGCGTCATCGCCTCCTCCTGGTCGTGAGTGACGAACACCATCGCGGTATTGAGGCGTCGCTGAAGCTTCTTGACCTCGACGCGCATCTGGTCTCGGAGGTTCGCGTCTAGCGCTGAGAACGGTTCGTCGAGAAGGAACGCGGCCGGTTCGATGACCATCGCGCGGCCGAGGCTTACGCGCTGTTGCTGCCCTCCGGACAGTTCGGACGGTTTCCGGTCCAGCATACCCTCGAGGCCGAGCAACTCGGCAGCCTCTTCGACACGTTTGTTCTTCTCCGCCTTCGAGAGGTCGCTCTTCATGTCCAGCCCGAACCGCATGTTCTTTCGGACAGTCATGTGGGGGTAAAGCGCGATGTTCTGGAAGACGAACGCGAGGTTGCGGTCCTTTGGAGCCTTCCCGATGACGTTCTGACCCTCGATGGATATCGACCCGGAGTCGGGCTGTTCGAGGCCAGAGATCATCCGTAATGTCGTCGTCTTTCCACAGCCGGATGGGCCAAGGAAGACGACGAGTTCGTCCTCCGCGACGTCCAGGTTGAAGTCTTCACACGCGACGATCTGACCGTCGTTGAACGTCTTCCGGATGTTCTGGAGTCGAACGGCGACGTCCTCGGTCGAGGGTTCGACTTCCGTGGCGTCACCGCTACGAGAATCTGAGATCTCCTCGTTTTGAGCAGTCATCACACGTTAAACCGTAGCAAGCACAGTTAACTATTTTTGTAATATTGCCAACCGTTTTTGAGCGGTAGTAAGAAGGGTGACCTGGAGTCGGAATCTAGCCACGAGAAGGCTGCACTTACTCTGAGTTCCGCGCCGACGAGACACCTACTCTGTCGAAGGAAGGTGCGTTCGCGAGAGCCGAAAAATCACCGCTCGGGAGTACAAAAACGAGCCCTCGTCAGTTCGAGGAGCTGCTGGAACGGGGGAGGCCGGGGGCGTTCGTCGACTCCAACAGGTGTGACTACCGTTCGCAAGGGGAGAACATCAGGGGACAGGAGGAATGATCGAATCTCCATTATTCCCCCGTATAACTCGCGAGCGGCTCTGAGGCGTCGATAGAGGGGTCTCGACCCAGGAAGCCCTGTTCGTGAGAAGAGAACGGGTTGTGGGTCTTGTGAGCCTGGACCTCACCCCAGGGGTCTTACAGACAAAGTGCTGTAATCCCGAGGTGATGAGTCGGTCCGGCGAGTTCGCAGCGATTCCACAGAGTGACAGATAGTCGAGTTCGTGTGCACCACGGCAATAGAACAGCGTCCACCTGCGAGGTGGGCCAGAACGACTCGAACGAGTACAGCATAGACGGTACTCTACGGGAGTACACTCTATCGGCGAGAGGATGGAAGCAGGGCCGTCCACACGGTAGTAGAGGACTGCTGTCGGTCCCGTTTAATCATCGTATCCGCGTTCGTTCATTATCTCAACCTCGATGAAGTTAGAGCACTCGACGACCTTCTCTGGGAGGGTCTCACGGAACCGTTCCGTGTCGAACTGGCTCACCGGCCCGGAGATGTTGACCGATCCGAGAGTCTCCCCCGACGGACCAACGACAGGTGACGCTATACCACGCATCCCGATGACAGCTTCTTCCGTGCTGAACGCGACGTCGGTCTCCTGGATCGCCTCCAGTTCCCGCAGCAGTTCGTCGGGGTCAGTGATGGTGTTCTCGGTGATCGAAGGCAGATTGTTCTGGAACACGATGCGCTGCAGTTTCCGCTCCGGGAGGGTGGCGAGGATCGCCTTCCCTGCAGCGTTGCAGTGAAGCGGACACGGTCGTCCGACCGGGTACTTGTCTGCGTACACGCCCTTCTTCCCCGAGGCCGTGAAGATGTGGATGCCCATCTCGTACTCCTCGACCATTATCTGAACGAACTCGCCGGTCTCCTCCGCGAGCCGCTTGGCCGCCTCCCGACCGAATTTGTAGATGTCGTAGTGCGATCGACGGAGGCGTTCGGCTATCGTGATGAAGCGGTAGCTAGGCCGGTAGAAGTAGCCCTCTTTGGTGACGAATTCACGCTCCTCGAGACTGGTTAGATACGCGTGTACGGAGCTCTTCGAGTAGCCGAGATGGTCGGCCAGTTCCGTCACCGTACCCCCCTCGAGTTCGTGGAGGGCTTCGAAGATATCGATCGTCCGTCCGACCGCGTCGACCGTTCGTGTCGAGCTGTTCTCGCCCGCGTTTGGCATGGTATAGCATACGGAGAAGGTGTTGAAAGTTGTTGCTGTTGAATTCAACGGCCCACCCCCGGGATGAAGGTCGTCCGGGACCAGTTCCCAGCAGCCTCGCGTCATGACCAGAGAATCAACGTCTCGTCACCTCTTGGTCACTCGGCTGAACGAACAGTGGAACCGTTCAGCTGGTGAATTCGACACCGACATTCCGGAAATAACAGAAGTGCGTTTGTTATTCCCCCTGCCGATATATCAGTTTCGGGCCATATCTTCGCTCCCTCGTCGACCACGGTACGTGTCAGAAGTTGAGCTACGGACCGTCGCTGAAATCGTGGACTGCTCAGTTCACTGGTTCAGACACCAGTGACAGGTGGTGTAGGAACTATCGATAGTCGTGGCCGAGGACGTTGTTCACGGGAGATGGTCGACCTCGGTGTTTGCCGGGACTTTACCATCGCATTCACCCAATCAGGCCCCACTACGAAATCCGCTAATACCGGATTTAAATCAGTGCTACACCAGGGTCGTCGAAGTAGTACCAATCACTACCACAACCACGAGAGCGGCGAACCAAAGATGAGGAACCCTCACTAAACTGAGACGGCAGTATAGCGCGATCGCAACTATCGGCTGTCTAGTGTCTGATCAGTGAGTAGCGTTCGGGAACACCCCGTTCTGACTATGAGATGAGGAGAGTACTCCAGGATTCAAGTGTAGGAGGAGTACATAGAGCGGTTCTTCGTCGACCACAACTGGCAGGTAACTTCAGCCCCCGAATCGTACAGAGGCCGCCACTAATAAAACGAAATATGTTTTCCAGCTATATGTTTTCCGCCACACGAGCCGGTGGTCGCACTCACAACGGTCTGACAGGGTGACAACTACAACCCCACAGGCGAGATGCCGGTATCCGGGATAGCCGGAAAACTATCTCGAACCCAGAGAGTGGGTCACCACTGTGGAAACAATGACGCTACGAACGCGCGATAGTTTCCCCAATACCTTCTGCGGCACCGAGGACGCGACGCACTATCTCGTCCGTGACGGGCTCGTCGGGCGCTCTGGTGACTGGTAGAGAGACGCTGACAGCGCCGACAGCCGTGTCGTCACAGTCGAGTACCGGTGCGGCGACACACCGAATTCCCTCAATGTGTTCCTCGTCGTCGATGGCGAATCCTCGGTTCAGGACCTGCTCAAGTTCCGTAAACAGTACATCTCGGTTCGTGATCGACTTTTCAGTAGCTCCCGGAAGACCATGCTCGTCGATTATCTCAGCGGTATGGGTCCGGGGAAGGAATGCCATGATTGCCTTTCCGGACGCGGTAGTCTGGAGGGGTACTCGCTCCCCGGGGCGGGTATCGATCTCAGTCGGATATCCGCCCTCCGCACTGTAGAGGTAGACACCGAGCCCATTTTCCTCGATCAGCAGGTTTGCGCGTTCGCCGGTGTCATCGGCGAGTCGGTCGACCACCGGTCGGGCGGCACGGTACACCGCCATCTGGTCGCGTGCGTAGCTGCCGTACTCGAGGAAGCGGGCACCCAGTCGGTATCCGCCTGGCTCCTTGACGACAAGCCCCAAACTGATGAGCGTGCTGAGGTGGTCGTGCGCAGTACTCTTCGGGATGTCGAGGTGGGCCGCGATGTCGGCAACTCCGGGGTGGTCTAGAGCGATCAATCCGTCGATGACTTGGACAGTCGTCGCTGTTGACTTCACCCGAAAAGTGTCCTGTTCGCGCATGCAATGAACAGGAATACGATTAGAGAAAAGTTTTGGGTATTACCGGATCGTGTTCGGCGAGACGGTGACCTTGTAGACACTCCTTGTGACGGGCGACGATACCAGCCCTCGAACACCAACATGCCACCTTTCCAGCTACCACCGACGTATTCGCCGGATGGCATTGCGACGCATACGTGTTCGCCGACGTCGGCTACCGTCGGAGGTATTCCCCGCTAGCCTGTCGCTTTTCGCGTCGCAGCGACAACGGGCGTCCATGAGCGACACCGACGCGATCACCGTCTACTCGGACTACGTCTGTCCGTTCTGCTACCTCGGGCGGCAGTCCCTCGCGGAGTACCAGGAGAGCCGCGAGGACCGCCTCGACGTCGACTGGCGTCCCTTCGACCTGCGCGCGGGCAAGCGTGGGCCGGACGGCGAGATCGACCACGACGCCGACGACGGGAAGGACGAGGCGTACTTCGAGCAGGCCAGACAGAACGTCCAGCGTCTCAAAGAGCAGTACGGCGCCGACGAGATGAGCGTCGACCTCTCGCGGGACGTCGACTCCCTGGACGCGCAGGTGGCGTCGTTCTACGTGAAAGAGGAGCACCCCGACCAGTGGCTCGACTTCGACGTCGCGCTCCTCGAGGCGCTCTGGGAGGACGCCCGCGACATCGGCGACGTGGACGTGCTCGCAGACGTCGCCGCGGACGTCGGCCTCGGCCCCGAGGAGATCCGTTCCGCCGTCGCCGACGAGGAGTGGCGCGAGCGCCTCGAGGCGCAGTTCGCCGAGGCGAGGGAGGCCGGCGTCACTGGCGTGCCGACGTTCGCCTACGACGGCTACGCCGCCCGCGGCGCCGTCCCGCCGGCACAGCTCCGGCGGCTGGTCGAAGGCACGGAGTAGGGAACTCCATCCCCGTTCGTTCTTTAAGTGCCTCTGGCGACAAGGTGTAGATACGAAGGCTTCTCGGGGTGTCACGACGTCCCAGCGACTGCTCCGTCGCCGGTCGTCGAGGAGTTTCCGTTCCACTACCGCCGGGAGTGTCGGCCGCCCCGACCCTCCTTTAAGTGCTTCTGGCGACAAGGAGTAGATACGAAGGACTTCTACGGGCACTGCTCCGACCGACGAGCGGCTGCTCTGATCGACGAACGACGGCGTCGACCGAGAGTTTAACAGTAGGCAGCCCGGACGATGACGACATGCGAGCAGGCTCCGGGACGTCAGTCCGGTGGGAGTCGGCCAGCGGCGGCGACCGACGCGTCGAACACCGGCCCGGAGCGGGTGCGCTGTCCCGTGCGGAGGCACAGCGCGACACGACCGTCCGGAAGTGGGGCGTCGTCTCACCCAGCGCGACGGTCATCGGGCGCGCCGAGTCACCGGAGGCCGACCTCTCGGAGAGCGTCCGTCGCCTCCACGACGAGCGCCACACGGCCACCGAGGGCCACAGCCGGCGGGCGCACTACCTCGACCGCCTGCGGACGACGCAGGCGCTGTGCAACGCGGTGGACGTGACGCCGTGGCAGCGCGACGTCGCCCTCGGCGTCATGGGCGAGATCGACCTCACGGAGTTCGGGAGCCAGCGCGCCATCGAGAAGGTGGCGCTCGTGGTCATCCGCCACGTCGTGGACGTCGACCGGCGGCGCTACTTCGGGCTCGACGACCTCGACGCGGGCAGCGTCTCCTCCGAGCGCCTCGAGGACCTCTTCGAGCAGTACAAGCGCCACGACGTGACCGAGGAGCCGGCGTTCCAGCGTCTCGCCGACCGCTACGACCTCGACAAGACGAGTCTGAACCGGCTCCGCCGCGTCCTCACCGACCAGCTCGCGGGCGGCCTGCCGGCGTTCGGCCGCAACCCCGAGCGCGACCCACACCTCCCCGCGTTCACCGACCGCGACGTGCCCGGGGCAGAGGCCGACGCGGGCTGAAGAGAACAGACAGCAGGTCGGTCAGTTCGCGTGTTCGTCGAGGAACGCCTCGATGTCGTCACCGCCCTGGAACCCCTCCGCGAGTCGGGCGACCTCCTCGCCGTCCTCGACGAGGACGAGCGTCGGCGCGCTCCGGATCGACCACTCGTCGACGAGTTCGACGTCGTCGCCGGGGTTGGCCATCACGACCGTGATTCCAGTCTGCCGGGCCACGTTGCCGAGCACCGGCTCGATGGCCTGGCACATCGCACAGCCCTTCGTGTAGAACTCGACGAGCACGCGGTCGTGGGCTTCGAGTACCGCGCGGAGTTCCGCGCCGTCTGCGGCGCGGATCGGTGTTCGCGTCTCTGTGGACGAACTCATACAGAATTGTACGTGGTGCACTCGGATAAGCACTACTACCAGCGGACCCGACGCCGGAGTGTCAACCCGACGCCGGAGTGTCAGGTCGTCGGACGCGCGCACGCGCGGCCGTCGTCGACGAGCGGGAGGACGCAGCCCTCGGGGACGCACAGACGGTCCTCGTCCGTCGGTTCGTCTGCGCTAGTCGTGACCCACAGCGTGTCCCACACGGAGTGGTCGGTGTCCAGCGACGAACCCGTCGGTCGTCACTCCAGGCTCCCTGCGGAGAAGCAATTGCGACCGAACGGAGAACTGGCCGGCGGGTTACTCGATGTCGAGTTCCTCGATGTGGGCTTCGGCTTCCTCGGCGTCGAGTTCGCGGTAGGTCGCGGTCTCGGCGTCCACGACCGCGATGCCGACGCCCTCGCCCTCGAGTGCGCCCTCGCGGCCCTCGTTGAGCGCGCGCAGCGCGAGGTCGATGCCGTCGTCGACGGTGAGGTCGGCGTCGTACTCGTCCTCGAGGTACTCCTGGATGGCCGAGCGGTCCGAACCGATGGCGACTGCCTTCCACTCGTTGGACGTGCCCGAGGGGTCCGTCTCGAAGAGGCGGGGTTCGCCGTCGGAGACGCCCGCGATGAGGAGCGCGACGCCGAACGGGCGCGCGCCGCCGACCTGCGTGTACTGCTGGATGTGGTCGGTGACCTCCTTGGTCAGCGTGCGGACGCCGATGGGTTCGTCGTAGCGGACGCGCTCGACCTGGGACTGCTGGCGCGCGAAGTCGATGAGCTGGCGGGCGTCGGCGACGTGACCCGCGCTCGCGGCACCCACGTGGTCGTCGACCTTGTGGAGCTTCTCGACGCTGGACCCCTCGAGGAGCGGGGAGCGCGTGCGCTTGTCGACGAGGAGGACGACACCCTCGGCGGTTCGGACGCCGATACTCGCCGTGCCGCGCTTGACTGCCTCCCGCGCGTACTCGACCTGGTAGAGTCGGCCGTCCGGGGAGAAGATCGTGATACCGCGGTCGTAGGCCTGCTGCTGGTTCTGACCCTGCATGGTTTCCTTGACCAGACGTAAGTCACCCCGACGTAAAGGGCTTTGACTTTCGGCATGGCCCGCAGCGCCCACACCAGCGCCGGCAGCGAGAGGGATTTGGCTCCCTCTATGCGCCCGCCAGGGGTTCCGAGACCGCTACTTCGCGAACAGAGTACCGAAGAGGTACGGCGCGACCAGCAGCGTCAGCGGCACCAGAATCCACACCTGCCCGGCGAACACGTCGTACTGCCCGAGCGTCACCGAGACCGGCGTGCCCTCGGCGGCACCGACGAGGAACTCGAAGCCCACCGTGAGTACCGTCCAGCCGACGCCGACGAGCAGCAGTTCGGCGTCCGTGTACGTCGTCCCCGTCGTCGCGAAGTACGCGGCGGCGACGACGAGGATGGCGGTGACCAGCACCAGCGTGCTCACGACGTGGCCCGGATACTCCCCGATTCGCGGGATTATCACGGTCTCCCGGAACACGCCGTTCGCCACTGCGAGGACGGCCATGACCACCCAGACCGCGAGTGGACCGGCGAAGACCGCTGGACGGATGGACTGTGCGGAGACGGCGGGCGTCGAACCGAGGGGCATACCGACAGGTTGGCGAGACGCGAGGAAAACTGTTGCTGGCGGTCCACGACCGGGGGAAACTGACCGCCGCCGCGATTCGCAGGGCTACTTGAGGCGGGCGCCCGAAGCGCCGCCATGGACGACGGGAAAGCAAGCCGGGAGTTCTTCGCGGACCACGTCGCGGGCCGGACCGGCGCCGAGCGCGCGGACGTGCGCCTCGGGCCGACCTACGGCGCCGACTTCGGCGTCGTGGACGTCGGCGACCGGGTGCTCGCGCTCGCCACGGACCCCGTGTTCGTGCTGCGCGAACTCGGCGTCGAGCGGGCGGCCTGGTTCGCGTTCCACATCTGCGTCAGCGACGTAGCGCTGTCGGGGCTGCCACCGGCGCACCTCTCCGTGACCCTCAACCTCCCGCCGGGGACGAGCACGGAGACGTTCGACGACATCTGGGCGGTCTTCGACCGGGAGGCCCGCGACCTCGGCGCGAGTATCACGACCGGGCACACGGGCACCTACGAGGGGTGTGCGTTCCCCACTGTGGGCGGCGCGACGGCGCTCGCGGTCGGTGACCCCGCGGACCTGGTGGTGCCGACCGGCGCCCACCCGGGCGACCGGGTCGTCGTCACGAAGGGGCCGGCCATCGAGTCCGTCGGACTGCTCGGCGTGCTGTTCGGCGACGACCTCCCGCTGGGCGACGACGTCGTCGCGGCAGCGAGGGAGCGCTTCGAGGAGGCGAGTCCCGTCCGGGACGCGCTCACGGCGGCCGCGGCGGGGGACGTCACGGCGATGCACGACGCGACCGAGCGCGGCCTCGCCAACGGCCTCCATGAACTCGCCGCGGCGAGCGGCGTCTCGCTGGCGGTCGAGCGCGAGCGCGTGCCGGTCGGCGCGGGTGTGCAGGAGGTGTGTGAACTCTTCGGGATGGACCCGTGGACGGCCTCCAGTGAGGGCACCGTCGTGCTCACGGTCGACTCGGGGGACGTGAACGCAGTGCTCGGCGCACTCGATTCAGCGGGGATTCGCGCCGCGGACGTGGGCGTCGTCGAGGAAGGAGCCGGAGTCACCGTGGACGGCGACCCGCTGGCGGAACCCGATTCGGACCCGCTGTGGCCGGCGTACCAGGCCGCACGCGAGCGGTTCCGCGAGTAACAGAGCAGCGGAGTGGCGAGGTCAGGCGGAGATGGTGACGTTGCCGGACGCCGACGCCGTCTCGACGAACGACTCGGTGCCCGCGAAGACGACGACCGTCTCCTCGTCGAGTCGCGTGGTCCGGAACGCCTTGGTGTCCGTCTCGTTGCCGAGCGTGCGCGCAGCGGCGGCGAACTCGTCGGCGTCGGCGGCCGTGTCCCAGCGGGTCACCCACGCGACCGAGCGCTCCCAGCCGTCCTCGAAGACGACGACGCGGTCGTTGCCCCACCCCTCGCTGGCGTTCACGGCCTGCGGCTTCCCGGTGGCGTCGCGGAGCGTGATGCGCGTGACGAGTTCGCCCGCACGACCGGTCGGCGACTGCACGAGCTCGAACTCCCCGGTGTCGGTGGTCACGTCGAGCGGGGCGAGTTCGTCGGACGCCCCGGGGTGGAGGACGTTCTCGGTCGTCCTGGGCGCGTCGTCGTACACGTCGGCCAGGTCCGCGGGATCGTCGATGCTGGCGTTCACGTACTGGGAGCCGAAGTAGTACTGGCTGTAGACGATGCGGTCGCCCGAGGAGCCGGCTTCGTACCGCTCGGCGATGTGTTCGGACTGCAGCGTGACGTTCAGGTGCTCCCGGGTGTACTGGTCGGTGACGTAGACGGCGCCGCCCTCGACGAGCGCGCGGCGGGCGAACCGCTCGTCCAGGGAGACGCGCCCCAGTGAGAGGGCACCGAACCACGGCACCATCTCCTCGCGGATCTGCGCGACGTGGACGAACTCGTGGGCGAGCACCTGTTCGAGGCGCGCGGGTCCGGCCTCCGCAGGCGAGAGGTAGACCCGGGCCTCGAGGGTTGTCAGCCCCGCGGGGTCGTCGGCGTCGAGTGAGGGGTTCGAGACGTCGAAGACCCGGAAGAACGGCACCATCCCCAGGTCCGCGGTCTTGTAGCTGGTGAGGTCGCGGACGACGACGGTGGTGCCCGGGTACTCCGCGCCGACGAGCGACTCGACCCGGTCGAACGTCCGGTTCACGTCGAAGCCGAGGTCACCCTCGACGACCCGGACGCCCTGCGGTGGCTCGTCGTCGGTGGTCGTCGTTTCGTCGACGGACGGCTCCCCGGTGTCCCCGAGTGCCGGGCTGTCGGCCGTCGGCGCCGTACAGCCCGCGAACAGGAGGAGGGCACACGCGAGCACGACGCGGAGACGCCCGGCTGTCATACCCTTCGATTCGGAGAGCAGCCACTAACTGGTTGTGGTCGGTCCACTCGCCTGCCGACAGTTACGCCGTGAACTCCCGCCAGTGGTTCAGCCCCCAGTAGACGCTGCCGGTGCAGACGAGCGCGGCCGCGACGAAGTAGGCGACGAGACTCGTGCCGAGTCGGCCCGGGTCCCGCGCCCCGTAGATGACGCCCTCGCCGCCGAGCGCGAGCAGTGCGAACCCGATCACCGTCACCGCGACGGTCGAGGTGAGAATCGGGACGCCGCCCTCCTCGGGGTCCTCGAGCGTGACCAGCGTCGTGACGAAGACGACGGCGCCCCCGAGCGCGTAGAACGGGACGCGGTTGACCGCGCCGGCGGCCCGCCCCTGGCCGAGTGCGACCACGCCGACGAACGCCGCCGTCAGCACCACCGTCGAGAGCGCGACCAGTCCGACGGCCTGCCGCAGGTACGTACGGTCCATCTCGTCTCTGACTCGCCGACGCACGAGTTAAGTCTGGTGGGGTCCGCACGACGCGCGTCGTGCGGCTCCGGAGTTGCGGCCGGCCGCCCTGGCTGGCGCAGTCTCGAACGGACAGGAAGCATATATCCCCGGGGGTGTAACAACCTTCTCAGCATGGTCCAGCGCGGCGACGAACTGGAGGTGACCGAGGACGACGTGACGCTGCCGGCGACAGACGTGCTCACCGGCAGAGGGTTCGTCACTGGCAAGTCCGGCTCCGGGAAGTCGAACACGGCGAGCGTGCTCGTCGAGGAGCTGCTCGACCACGAGGCGCGCCTCCTCATCATCGACACGGACGGCGAGTACTACGGCCTCAAGGAGGAGTACGAGGTGCTGCACCTGGGCGCGAGCGACCGCTGTGACGCCGTCGTCGGCGCCGGCGACGCAGAGGCAATCGCGAACATCGCGCTGTCGGAGGGCGTTCCCGTGGTCCTCGACGTCTCGGGGTTCCTGGAGGGCGACGTGGCCGACCGGCTGGTGTACGAGGTGACGAAACACCTGTTCTCGCAGGCGCGGGACGTCAGGCAGCCGTTCCTCCTGCTCGTCGAGGAGGTCCACGAGTTCGTCCCCGAGAAGGGCGGCCTCGACGACGTGGGCGAGATGATCGTCCGGGTCGCCAAGCGCGGCCGGAAACGCGGCCTCGGACTCTGTGGGCTCTCCCAGCGCCCCGCGTCCGTGGACAAGGACTTCATCACGCAGTGCGACTGGCTGGTCTGGCACCGCCTCACCTGGGCGAACGACACGAAGGTCGTCGACCGCATTCTCGGCGGGTCGTACTCGACGGACGTCGAGACGCTGGGCGACGGCGAGGCGTTCCTGATGGCGGACTGGGAGGAGGGCGTCAAGCGCGTGCAGTTCCGCCGCAAGCGCACGTTCGACGCCGGCGCGACGCCGGGGTTCGGGGAGGCCGACACGCCGGACCTGAAACCCGTCGACGAGGCGTGGCTGGAGCGCTTCGGGGCGACCGCCGCGGACGTCGACCCGCTGCCGACCGTCGACGTCGACGGCAGTCCGTCCACCGACGACGTGGACACCACGACCACCGAGAACACCGAGGCCGACGAGGACGACGAGCCCCAGGCGACCGACGAGACCGAGATCATCGAAGCGCACGAAGTCACCGAAGGCGGCCCCAATCGAGATCCGGGGCCGGCCAGGCCGGCGCAGACCGCCGGCCCGGCGCAGCCGGTGTCCGCCGACGACCCGCGGAGCGCCCTGCTGGAGTTCGGGCAACTGGTCGCCCACGTCGCGTTGGTCGGCGCCCGCCGGACGGCCAGCGGGCTGTCGCTGCTCGGCCGCGAAGGGGGGAAGGCCGCTGACCAGGGCGTCCGGTGGCTCGGCCGGGAGCTCCGCGAACTGGGCGAGCGGGCGCTCGACGCCCTCGACGGCGGCGACCGACAGCCCGCGGTGCCGACGGTCCAGTCGGTCGACCCCGAGAGCGAGTGGGCGCGCCGCCAGAGGAACCCCCTGGCGGACCGGCTGGTCGGTCTCGGGGCGCTGGTCACTGTTTCTGCGCTGGCCTACCTCGCGGTCACGGTCGTCTGAGGACTGAGGAACTAGTCGAGGGCGCGGCGGCGCGCGAGCAAGTAGACCGGACCCGAAACGACTGCCGAGAGGAACACGGCGACAACGAAGCCGCCGGTGAGGTATGGAACGACGGGTGGGTCGACGGCGCCACGGAGGACCGGTACGAGGTAGTAGAGTTCCAGAACGCAGGCACCACCGAGCACGTACAGCCACGGGTTCGGCTGCCAGTCGGCGCCCGCGTCTGCCCGCTGCTCGGCGTCGTGGAACAGCCAGAGCGTGCCCGCGAGGCCGACGAGGAAGTACGGGACGAGCACGACGTACGGGAGGAGGGTCGCGCTCCCGGCGGTCCCCGTGTCGAACAACTGGAAGCCGAACAGCAGGCCAGCCGCGAGGCCGACGACGGTGAGCGCGAGCGGGGCGATCGCCAGCCACGCGAACGCCTCGTGCGCGTCGCTGTTCGCAGCGGTGCCGCGTTCGTACTCTGAGTCGGTGCGGCCGACCTCCGGCGCGGCGGTCGTCCGCCCGCCGTCGGTCGCGACCCGCTGCGGCGCCTCGACTGCCGCCGCTCCCGACGGCCAGCGCACGTCGACGCGGTGGTCGCCGTCGAGGCGCCGCAGCTCGTCCTGTCTGGTGCTCTCGTCCTCGTCGATCGTACCCGTTCCCATGGTGTCCCCTCGTGGGCCCACCGAGTCACGCCGGCGCCAGCGTCGCCACTACGCCTGGGCAACGTTTTTGATGCCGTAGTGAGAAGGACAGATGTCCTACCAGCTGCCCTTTCTCGGTGCGGTTCCCTACGTTGGACTAGTCCCCACTCAGTCGCCACCAATGAAGGTTATCCAACGGTACTGACCTGTCACGACGCGCCCGCCACAAACTCGCAGCCGGCGGCACTCCTTCAGAGTTCTTGCTAGATTCGGTATGGAAGCTCGTTGCCGGTGTCTCCCTGCCTTCCCACGGTCGACTCGCTCCCGGCAGGTGGTCTGGGCTGCCGACCCGGAGCCTTCTTGTCCGCTCCCGCACGACCACGGGGTGATGAGTACGCGGAGGACCCCATGGGCGTAGTCGAGGAGTTCCTCGACCTGAAGGCGGAGACGGACGCCGACCTGCTCGCGATGCAGGTGGGGGACTTCTACGAGTTCTTCGCCGACGACGCCCGAGCGGTCGGCGACGCCCTCGACCTGAAGGTCTCCGAGAAGTCGAGTCACGGCTCCGCCTACCCGATGGCGGGCGTGCCCGTCGACGACCTGACGCCGTACCTCGCGGCGCTCGTCGAGCGCGGCAACCGGGTCGCTATCGCCGACCAGCGCGACGACGACGCCGACGACATCAGCCGCGAGATAACGCGGGTCGTCACGCCCGGCACGATGCTCGAATCGACGGGCGCCGAGGCCCGCTACCTCGCCGCCGTCGTGCGGGACGACGACTGGGGGCTGGCGTTCGTCGACGTCACTACTGGGCAGTTCCACGTCACGGACGCGGCCAGCGAGGCCGACGCGTTCACCGAACTCCACCGGTTCGCGCCCGAGGAGGTGCTCACCGGCCCGGACTTGCGTAGTGACGACGCGTTCCTCACTGCGCTCCGGGACCGAACGGCCGCGACGCTGACGCTCCACGAGGCGGGCGCGTTCGCCCCGGGGAAGGCGACCCACGAGGTGCGCGAGCAGTTCGGCGACGGCGCCCTCGACAGCCTCGGCGTCGAGCGCGAGAGCGCCGCGGTCCGGGCGGCGGGCGCCGCCATCGGCTACGTCGCCGACACGGACGCGGGCGTGCTGGCCTCGCTCACCCGCCTCCAGCCCTACCGCGCGGACGACCACGTGGAACTGGACGCGACAACGCAGCGTAACCTCGAACTGACCGCGACGATGGCCGGCGAGGGAGACGGGTCGCTGTTCGACACCATCGACCACACGGTGTCCGCGGCGGGCGGCCGTCGCCTCGAGTCGTGGCTGCTGCGCCCCCTGCAGGACCGCGCAGAACTCGACCGCCGGCAGGCCGCAGTGGCCGCGCTCGCCGACGCGCCGCTCGCGCGGGATGCCCTGCGCGAGTCCCTCGGCGAGACGTACGACCTCGAACGCCTCGCTAGTCGGACGGCGGGCGGCCGCGCGGACGCCACCGACCTGCTGCGGATCCGGCGCACGCTCGCGCTGCTACCCGAGGTCGCGGACGCGCTGACCACCGACCCGGACCTCGCCGAATCGCCCGCTGCTGACGTGCTGGCGCGCGTGGACCGCGAGGCGGTCGCGGGCCTGCGGGAGGAACTGGCGGCCGCGCTCGCCGACGACCCGCCGAAAACGCTCCGGCAGGGCGGCCTGCTCCGCGGGGGCTACGACGACGCCCTCGACGAACTGCTCGCCGAGCACCGCGAGCACGAGCAGTGGCTCGACGGCCTCGCGGACCGCGAGCGCGAGCGCCTCGGCGTCGCCCACCTGCAAGTCGACCGGAACAAGACCGACGGCTACTACCTCCAGGTCGGGCGCTCGGAGACCGACGCCGTCCCCGACGACTACCGCGAGGTGAAGACCCTCAAGAACTCGAAGCGCTACACGACCGAGGAACTGGAGACCCGGGAGCGCCACATTTTGCGCGTCGAGGAGGAGCGCGGGGACCTCGAGTACCGCCTGTTCTGTGACCTCCGGGAGCGCGTCGGCGAGCACGCCGAACTGCTCCAGGACGCGGGCCGGGCGCTCGCGGAACTGGACGCGCTCGCGAGCCTCGCCGAACACGCCGCCGCGAACCGCTGGACGCGCCCCGAACTCGTCGCGGGTGACGACCTGGAGATACGGAGTGGCCGCCACCCCGTCGTCGAGCAGTCCACGGAGTTCGTGCCGAACGACGCCGGGTTCGGTCCGGGCAGACGGTTCCTCGTCGTCACGGGACCGAACATGAGCGGGAAGTCGACGTACATGCGCCAGGTCGCGCTGATCGTCCTGCTCGCGCAGGTCGGGAGCTTCGTCCCCGCGGGCTCTGCCAGAATCGGTCTCGTCGACGGTATCTACACCCGCGTCGGCGCCCTGGACGAACTCGCGCAGGGCCGCTCGACGTTCATGGTAGAGATGCAGGAGTTGAGTCGCATCCTCCACGCCGCCACCGAGCGCTCGCTCGTCGTCCTCGACGAAGTGGGTCGCGGCACCGCTACCTACGACGGCATCAGTATCGCGTGGGCGGCCACGGAGTATATCCACAACGAGGTGCGCGCGAAGACCCTGTTCGCCACCCACTACCACGAGTTGACGGCGCTCGCGGACCACCTCGACGACGTGGCGAACGTCCACGTCGCTGCCGAGGAGCGCGACGGCGAGGTGACGTTCCTCCGGACGGTCCGCGACGGCGCGACCGACCGCTCGTACGGCGTCCACGTCGCCGACCTGGCTGGCGTCCCCGACCCGGTCGTGGAGCGGTCGCGGGACGTCCTCGACCGCCTCCGTGAGGAGAAGGCCGTGGAGGCCCGGGGCTCCGCGAGCGAACGCGTGCAGGCCGTCTTCGACCTCGACGCCGGGGAGTTCGCGGCGTTGGACGGCGGGGACAGTGAGAGCCTGGACCCCGAGACAGCGTCAGTTCTGGCGGACCTCCAGGACGTCGACGTGAACGAGACGCCGCCGGTCGAACTCCTGTCGAAGGTCCAGCGGTGGCAGGAGCGCCTGGAGGACTGAGCACACAGAAGACTTATTCTCGGCCCAGAAGCAGTTGTCTCCACGACAGCACGGTCGCACCAGCCGGTGCCCGCCAGCCAGCCACCCTCCCGTACCCCTCCCCGTCGTCGGAGACAGCGGAAGGGCGACAGAACACCATAGCAGCGAACGTGAAGCCCGCTCGACGCACGACACTGGGTTCGTGTAGGACGGCCGACCACGACCACTTCGAGCCACCGAGACCACCGCACCTATGCACGATACCCCTGGACTGCCGAGGAACCGATGGAGCTGAGTCGCCGACAACTGCTCGCCGCGCTCGGTGGGAGCGCCGCCGCGGCGGGCGGCTACCTCCTGACGCGCGACGGCGACTCCTGCCCGGCGATGCGCAAGCCCAACTGGACCGTCGGCGGCGACCGCTGGTCGCGGCCGGTGCCCAGCCCGAACGGCCTCCTCGTCTCCGAGGGGTTCGCCCTGACCGGCGGCAGCGAACTGAACCGGGTGGCGAACGTCGAGTACGGCGAAATCCGCTGGGCGTACACCATCGGCGGCGACGGCGGCGGGGTGCCGTACGCGGACGGCGACCTCGTCGCGGTCGGCACAGGCAGCGACCACGTCCACGCCTTCGACCAGCCCAGCGGCCACCTCCGCTGGACGTACGACGCGGGCGGGAACGAGGAGTACGGCGGCGGCGCGTGGGGACAGCCCGCCCGCACGGACGGCGCGATTCTGGTCGCGGTCAGCCACTCCGACCAGCCTGACCCCGACCCGGGGGACCGCGAGGCGTACACGCACCGCCTGCTCGCTCTGGAGGCGGCCGACGGGAGCGTGCGCTGGGAGTCCGGTATCGACGACGTGGCGTTCGTCGGGCCGGTCGTCCACGAGAGCACCGTGGTGGTGGCCACGAGAGCCGGCGGCGTCCACGGCGTCGCGCTCGACTCCGGCGAGCGGCGGTGGCGCGAGAGCGCTCCGGGAGACGTGTGGGCCCCGCTCGTGCACGACGAGGACCGCGCCTCCGTCTACGTCGCGGACACCGCGGGAGCCGTCACAGCGTTCGACCCGGCCAGCGGAGAGCAGCGCTGGCAGCGTTCGCTCGACGCGGGCGTCGGCGCCGTCGCGATGGCTGGCTCGGACCTGTTCGTGGGAACCGAGAACGGCCGCGTACGGTCCCTCCGGGCGACCGACGGCGAGACACAGTGGACGGAGTCCCTCGGCACGCCAGTCGGCGCAGTCGACGTCCACGAGGACACCGTGGCCGTCTTCGACCACTCCGGCGTCGTGTCGCTCCTGGCGGCGGGGAGCGGGCACGTCGGCACGCGGTTCTCCGTGACCGAGAGCCGCGGCTCGGAGTGTGGCTGGAACCCGGACGGGGAGTGGGCGAACGGCCTCCTCTACGACGGGTTCGACGCGACCGTCAGCGGCCGCTGGTCGCTGGGCAACTTCGACGCCGACGCCGAGTAGCGGGAGATTCATACGCGCCCCCCGTCTCGACTCAGGCAATGAGCGAGGGCGACGTGGAGGCGCGACAGTGAGCGAGCGCATCCGGCAGCTCGACGACGCGACGGTCGCCCAGATAGCCGCCGGCGAGGTGGTCGAGCGCCCCGCGAGCGTCGTGAAGGAGCTCGTCGAGAACAGCCTCGACGCGGGCGCCTCGAGCATCGACGTCACCGTCGAGAACGGCGGCATCGACCGAATCGTGGTCGCCGACGACGGCCGCGGAATGACCGGCGAGGACCTCCGGGCGGCAGTACGCCAGCACACCACGAGCAAGCTCGGCGACGCGAGTGAACTCGACGGCGTGGCGACGCTCGGCTTCCGCGGCGAAGCGCTGTACACGGTGGGGTCGGTCTCCCGGATGACCATCTCGACGCGGCCGCGCGACGCCGGCGACTCGGGTGCGGAACTCGTCGTCGAACACGGCGCCGTCGGCGACCTACGTCCCGCCGGACGGCCCGCCGGCACCACCGTCGACGTGGCCGACTTGTTCGCCGAGACGCCGGCGCGCCGGAAGTACCTGAAGCGCCCGGCGACAGAGTTCGCGCACGTCAACCGCGCGGTGACCCGGTACGCGCTCGCCAACCCGGACGTCGCGGTGTCGCTGACCCACGACGGCCGCGAGGTGTTCGCCACGACGGGCACCGGCGACGTGCGGGACGCCGCCCTGGCCGTCTACGGCCGGGAGGTCGCCCAGTCGCTCCGCGAGGTGGACGCCGCGCCCGGAGGCCCCGTCGAGCGCGTGCACGGCTACGTCTCGGACCCGGAGGTGACACGGGCGACCCGGGAGTACCTCGCGACGTTCGTGAACGGGCGCTCCGTGCGCGACGCCGTGCTCCGGGAGGCCGTCCTCGACGCCTACGGCGGCCAGCTGGCGAACGACCGGTACCCGTTCGCGGTGCTGTTCGTCGAGGTGGACGGCGTGGACGCCAACGTCCACCCGCGGAAGATGGAGGTCCGCTTCGAGGACGAAGAGGGCGTGAAACGCGCCGTCCGCGAGGCCGTCAGGGACGCGCTTCTGGACTCGGGCCTCGTCCGCTCGCAGGCCCCCCGCGGCCGGTCGAAGCCCGGCGACACGGAGATAGCGCCGGAGTCCGCGGTCGACACGAACGAGCGAGAAGAGGGTACTGGAACCGAGGCCGGGACGGGAGCCAGCGAACTGGGAGCACCGAGTCGAGAGAATAGCGGGGGCGACTCGACGGCTCGGCAGGAGTCGACAGCGGGTTCGAGCCGACAGCGCGAGTTCGGCAGTTCGTCGGACGGAACGGCGTCTGAGCCGGGCTACTCCGGCGAACGGGAGGAACCTGCGAGCGAGCAGACACCGGCGGACGGGCAGGCACCGACGAGCAGGGAGACACCGGCGGGCGCAGACGACCGGTCGTTCGACCCGCCGACGGAGAACGCTCGGCTCGCGACCGACGAATCCGACGACCCCGACGAGGGCTTCGACAGCCTCCCGGAGATGCGCGTGCTCGGGCAGCTGGCGGGGACGTACGTCGTCGCTGAGACGGACGACGGCCTCGTGCTGGTCGACCAGCACGCGGCGGACGAACGCGTCCACTACGAGCGGCTCCGGGCGCGACTCGACGGCACGTCACAGGCGCTCGTAGAGCCCGTGGAACTCGAACTCACGGCGGGCGAGGCGGCGGTGTTCGACGCGGCGCTCGCGGCCCTCCGGGACCTCGGCTTCGAAGCGACGCTGGAGGGGCGGCGAGCGCGCGTCGAGGCGGTGCCGGCGGTGCTCGCGGATGCGCTGGACCCGGAACTGGCGCGGGACGTGCTCGCGGCGTTCGTCGCGGAGACCGGCAGTGACCCCGCGGGGGACGCGGCCGACGACCTGCTCGCGGACATGGCGTGTCGGCCCGCAGTCACCGGGAACACGTCGCTCGCGGAGGGACGGGTCGTCGCACTGCTGGACGCGCTGGACGACTGCGAGAATCCGTTCGCGTGCCCACACGGCCGGCCGACCCTCATCCGCGTGGACGCCGACGAACTCGCGTCGCGCTTCGAGCGGGACTACCCCGGCCACGGCGGCCGGCGGCGCGAGGACTGAGTCGGCGAGCGCCGCCAGTGGGCCGAACGCATTTCTTGCGGGCGCGTCTCTACTGACACATGAGCAGGCCACACGTCGTCATCGTGGGGGCGTACGGGAGCGCGGGCGTCGCGGCCGCCACCGTGCTCGCGAAGGCGGACGTCGAACTCACGCTCGTCGACGACGGCGAACCGGGCGGCGGGCTCTGCATCCTCCGGGGCTGTATGCCCTCAAAGGAGGTGCTGTCGGCGGCGGCACACCGCTATCAGGCCCGGGCGGACCACCGGCTGACGGGTGTTCCGGAGGTCGACCTGGAGGCGGTCGTGGAGACGAAAGACGACCACGTGCTCGGGTTCGCGGAGCACCGCCGCGCGCGAATCGAGGAGATGGAAGAGCGCGAGAACGTCACGTTCCGCCACGAGACCGCGGAGTTCGTCGACGACTGCGTGCTCGACGTCGGCAGCGACCGGCTCGAACCCGACTACGTCGTGCTCGCGACGGGGTCGACGCTGAACGTCCCGGACCTCCCGGGCGTCGACGAGGTGGACTGGATGGGGAGCGCGGACGTCCTCGACGCCACGGCGTTCCCGGACTCCGGCGTCGTGATGGGCTTTGGCTACGTCGGCCTCGAACTCGTGCCGTACCTCTCGGAGGCCGCGGGGATGGACCTCACCGTCATCGAGCACGACGAGCGACCCCTGCACGACGCCGACCCCTCGTTCGGGGACGAGTTGCTGGCTATGTACCGCGAGGAGTTCGACGTCGAAATCCGCACGGAGGTGTACGAGGAGTCCGTCGAACCCACCGCGAACGGCGGCGTGCGCGTCCACCTCGACGACGGCACGACGGCCGAGGGCGACCAGCTGTTCCTGTTCACGGGTCGCCGGCAGTCGTTCCCCGCGGGCATCGGGGAGACCGAACTCCTCCCCGGCCCGGGCTGGGTGGACGCCACGATGCAGTCCAACGACGACGACCGTGTCTTCGTCGTCGGGGACGCCATCGGCGAACGGATGCTGCTCCACACCGCCAAGGAGGAGGGGTTCGTCGCGGGCCGGAACGTCCTGCGCGCCGAGCGCGGCGAGGCACTCGAACGCTACAACCCCATCGTCCACTCGGTCGTCTTCTCGGGCCTCGGCGTCTACCCCTACGCCTCGCTCGGGATGACCGCCGAGGAGGCCCGCGACGCGGGTCACGAAGTGGTGACCGCCCACCGCGAGGCGAGTGACGACGGGGTGTTCAAGACGAAGGACGCGGCGCGCGGGATGGCTCGCCTGGTCGTCGACGCGGACGACGGGACGGTGCTAGGCTACCACGGACTCCACTACGACGCGGACGCGATGGCGAAGACGATGCAAGTCGTTGTCAGGGGCGGGATGGACGTGCGGGAGATTCCCGACCGGGCGTACCACCCGACGACGCCGGAGATCCTCGACGGCCTCTTCCGCGAGGCGAAGGCGGCGCTGTAGTCAGGGCGGGTCGTGGGAGCCGAGGACGCTGCGGACCGCGCTCGCGAGCTCCTCGAACTCCTCGGTCGGCATCTCGTCGGTGGTGACGAACGAGCCGTGGTCGCCGGCGATGACGCGGGTGAGGAAGCCGCGCTCGAAGACGCGGATGGTGAACTGGTAGGCCCCGAGTTCTGTGTCGTCGTAGACGGCCTGCGAGCGGAAGCCGAGGCGCTCGTTGTCCGCGAACCCGACGAGGTCGGCGTCGGGTTCGAGGTCGCTGCGGAGGTAGAGCTGTTCCTCTTGGTCCTCGGTGAAGTAGGTGATGCTGCGCAGGCTGTCGCCCACCGTCGTCCGGGAGGCCGAGACGAGTTCCGATGCGAGTTCGTCGGGCGTGTACGACGTCTCCTGTCCCATGCCCGATTGTAGCACTGCGAACTACGTAATACTGTGTGACGAGTTCGGGCACGTTCGGCCGCCTGGGCCCGGGGGCTGCCGAGCGTGGAGTTCCCACGGCTCACGGCTCACTCCGTTCGGCCGTCGCGAAACAGGAGACTCCTCGCTTCGCTCGGAGTCTCCCGCGACTCACGGCGAACCCTGAGAAGAGCGACAGGGTCTTTTCCGTGTATGTGCGAGTGACTGGCATGGATTCGCCGCGGACACTGACCGAACAACTGCTCGGCGACCACCTCGCCGACGGCGAGTTGACGCCGGGTGAGACCGTCGCTATCGACGTCGACCAGGTGCTGCTGCAGGACGTCCTCGGCCCGCTCGTCTGGATCGAGTTCGAGGCGCTGGGGTTCGACGAGGTGCAGACCGACGTCGCGGTGACGTACGCCGACCACCAGGTGTACCAGTTCGACAGCGACGACACGGACACGCACCGCTACCTGCGGACCGCCGCCCAGCGCTACGGCGGCCACTTCTCGAAACCCGGCAACGGCATCTGCCACCAGGTCCACCGGGAGCGGTTCATCGAACCCGGCGCGACGCTCCTCGGCTGTGACTCCCACTCCACGACGATGGGCGGGTTCGGCGCCATCGGCATCGGCGCCGGCGGCCTCGACGTCGCCACCGCGATGGGCGGCGCCCCGTACACGTTCGAGATGCCGGAGATAGTGGAGGTCCGCCTCGAGGGCGAACTCCCCGACTGGTCGTCCGCGAAGGACGTCATCCTCGAACTGCTGCGGCGCCTCTCCGTCGAGGGCGGGGTCGGGAAGGTCTTCGAGTTCACCGGGCCGGGCGTGGAATCGCTGTCGGTGCCCGAGCGTTGCACCATCGCGAACATGACGACGGAGCTGGGCGCGACGACCGCCGTCTTCCCGAGCGACGACCGGACCCGCCGCCACCTCCGCCGCCTCGGGCGCGAGGACGCGTTCACGCCGCTCTCGCCGGACGACGGCGCCGACTACGACGACCGCATCGACGTCGACCTCGCGGCAATCGAGCCGCTCGTCGCGAAGCCGTCGATGCCCGACAAGGTCGTCCCCGTCGGGGAGGTCGCCGGTACCCCGGTCGACCAGTGCATTGTCGGCACCTGCACGAACGGGTCGTACTTCGACGTGGCGACGGTCGCGGCCGTCGTCGAGGACGAGGTCGTCGCCGGGGAGACCGACTTCGTTGTCGCGCCCGCCTCCAAGCGCGCCGTCGAGGTGCTCGCCCGGGAGGGCGGCACCGCGGAACTGTACGCCGCCGGCGTGAACCTCTCGGAGGCGACCTGTGGCGCGTGCATCGGTCAGGGCCACGTCCCCGCGTCGGACTCCGTGAGCCTCCGCGCGTTCAACCGGAACTTCAAGGGCCGCTCGGGGCTGCCCGACGACAGCGTCTACCTCGCGTCCCCCGAGGTCGTCGCGGCGAGCGCCATCGCGGGCGAGATCGTCGACCCCCGTGACCTCGACGCCGACCCGCCGTCGGTCTCGCTGCCCGCGGACATGACCCGGACTGACGCCGAGATTCTCGGCCCCGACCCGTCGACGGAGGTGGTGAAGGGTGACACCATCGGCACCGTCCCGCTGGAACCGCCGCTCGCCGACGACGTCGACGGGCCGGTCATCACGAAGGCGCCCGGGAACGTCACGACCGACCACATCGTGCCCGCGAACGCGGAGGTCATGTCGCTCTGGTCGGACCCGCAGGCGTGCGCCGACTACACGCTGGTCCGTGTCGACGAGGCGTTCCCGGAGAAAGCGCGGGCGGCCGACGGTGGCTGGGTGGTCGCCGGCGAGAACTACGGGCAGGGGTCGAGCCGCGAGAACGCCGCGCTCGAACTCGCCGTGCTCGGCGTCGACGGCGTGCTGGCGAAGAGCTTCGCGCGCATCCACTTCGCGAACCTCGTGAACTTCGGCGTGCTCCCGTTGACGCTGCCCGATGACGCCTACGACCGCCTCGCGGAGGGCGACGACCTGGACGTCGTGGAGGACGTCACCGACGCGCTCCGGGACGGCGCCGACCACGTGACCGTCTCCGTGAACGACGACTGGACGTTCGAGGCGGCAGTGGACCTGACGCCCGGGGAGCGCGAGACGCTGCTCGCGGGCGGGAAACTCGCGCAACTCGAACGCGAACGCTGAGGGCGCTGGGCGCGCGCCGCCGCCCGACTCGAGAACGCGAGTAACGTTTTTCTCCTCGGCCACGAATCACACCAACAGCATGCGACCGCCCCGCAGGGATTTCGCGAGCGAGGTGACCCTCCCCGACGGCCGGACGCTCGCGTACGCGGAGTACGGCGACCTCGAGGGGGCGCCCGTCCTCTCGTTCCACGGAACGCCCGGGTCGCGGGTGTCGGCCAGCGTCGCCCGCGAGACGATGACCAGGGCGGGTGTCCGCCTGATAGCGCCGGAACGCCCCGGGTTCGGCCACTCCGAGTACACGCCCGACTGGTCGTTCGCCGACTGGGCCGACGACGTGGCGGCGCTGACCGACGCGCTCGGCGTCGCGGAGTACGGCGTCGTCGGCGTCGCCGCGGGCGGCCCGTACGCGCTCGGCTGCGCCGCCCACACCCCCGAGCGCGTCACCCGGTGTGCGGTCGTCTCGGGCGTCCCGCCACCGAAGGTCGCCCGCGAGGAGACGACGCGGTTCGACCGCGCGCTGTTCTCGCTCGCCCGGTGGTCGCCCCACCTCGGACGGCCGCTCGCCTGGCTGCTGCGCCGGCGAATCCGCGACGCCGACCGGTTCACCGACGTCGTCGGCGACCCGACGGACGGCGACCTCTCGGACCCCCGGTTCGGGGAGACGGGTCGCATCCTCCTCTCCGACCTCCGGGAGGGAGTGAAACAGGGGTCGCTGCACGTGGCGACCGACTACGGCGTCCTCGCCAGCCCGTGGGACTTCGAACTGCTCGACGTCGGCGCCCCGACGCGGGTCTACCACGGCGGCACCGACGAGACGGTCCCGCTGGCCGCCGCCGAGCACGTCGCCCACCACGTGACCGACGCCGAACTGGTCGTCTACGAGGACGAGGGGCACCGCCGCCCGCCCGTCGAGCACGCCGCGGACGTCTACGGGTGGGCGGCCGGCGTCGCCGAGGAGTCCGACGACGGCGAGCGACCGGCGAAGAAGGGCGCCGCCGACGATTGAGTCGGGGAGTGCCGAGCGCCGGGGCGGTCAGGGCCGCACCGCGCAGCCCTCGACGTAGTTGACCTCGGCCACCGAGTCGATTTCGGGGTCGTCCCCGCAGACAGGACAGTCGGGGTTCGGCCTGACGGGCACCTCCTCGAAGGACATCGCCGCGGCGTCGTAGAACAGCAGGCGCCCGGCGAGCAGGTCGCCGACGCCGAGGAGTTCCTTCACGCACTCGGTGGCCTGCACGCAGCCCATCGTCCCCGGGAGGACGCCGAGCACGCCGGCCTCCGCGCAGTCCGGAATCGTTCCCTCCGGGGGTGCCTCCGGGAACAGACAGCGGTAGCAGGCGCTGTCGGGCGTGACCGTGATGGCCTGGCCCTCGAAGCGGTAGATGGCGGCGTGACTGAACGGGATGTCCCGGAGCACGCAGGCGTCGTTGACGAGGAAGCGCGTCGAGAAGTTGTCCGAGCAGTCCACGACGAAGTCCACGCCGTCGAGCAGCGCGTCGACGTTCGACTGGTCGAGGTGCGCGACGTGCGCGCGGACGTCCACGTCGGGGTTCAGGCGCTCGACGTACGCTCGCGCGCTCTCGGCCTTCGGCGTCCCGACGTCGGCGTCCGCGTGGATTATCTGGCGCTGGAGGTTCGAGCGCTCGACGTCGTCGTCGTCGACGATGCGCAGCGTTCCCACGCCCGCCGCGGCGAGGTACTGGACGACTGGCGCGCCGAGGCCGCCCGCCCCGACCACCAGCACGTCGGCGTCCAGCAGGCGCTGCTGGCCCTCCGGCCCCACGTCGTCCATGATGATGTGACGCGAGTAGCGGTCGAGTTGCACCGGGTCGAGATTCAGCCCGGACATACTCCGTGGTTGGCGCGAGCGCGGGTAAGCGTTTTCGTCAACAGCGTCCCCACTCCCCGCTACCGCGCTCCGAAAAGATCTCGGGTACCCCTACCCGGCGATGGATTCTGGGAACTGGGTCGGTAAATGTCTTGTCGGGCCTGCCACCGCGCCGACCGGACTATCCGCGAGCGCAAAATCAGCCGCTTTCGAACATATCTGGGCCGTTATCAAGACTTAAGCGCCGGTGAGCGAAGAGCCATACAATGAGTACTGAGACTGCTCCGTCGGCGGCGGACCTCGTCGTAATCGGTGCGGGACCCGGCGGCTACGTGGCGGCGATCCGGGCCGCGCAGTGTGGCCTCGAGACGGTGCTGGTCGAGCGCGGCGAGCCGGGCGGCGTCTGCCTGAACCACGGCTGCATCCCGTCGAAGGCGCTCATCGAGGCGGCGCGCCACGCGGGCAGCGACGACCAGGTCGCCGAGCTGGGCGTCGAGCGAACCAGCGAACTCGCGTTCGACGACTTCGCTGCGTGGCAGGACTCCGTCGTCTCGCGGCTCACCGGCGGCGTCCAGTCGCTCTGCCGGTCGAACGGCGTGACGCTCGTCGAGGGGACGGGGTCGTTCGTCGACGACCAGACGGTCGAGGTCCAGCCAGACGACCTCACGGCCGACGCCCAGACCATCGCCTTCGACCACGCCATCGTCGCGACCGGGAGCCGACCGCTGGAGATTCCGGGCTTCGACTACGCCGAGGACCACGTGCTCAGTTCGCGGGACGTCCTCGACCTCGAGGGGCGCCCGGACCGCCTCGTCGTCGTCGGCGCGGGCTACATCGGGATGGAGCTCTCGACAGCGTTCGCGCGCCTCGGCACCGACGTGCAGGTCCTCGAGGCCCTCGATGCTCCGCTCCCGGGCTACGACGAGGAGACCGTGGACATCGTCCGGGAGCGCACCGAGGAACTCGGCGTCTCGTTCAGCTTCGGCGAGGCCGCCGCGGAGTGGTACGAGGACATCACCGGCGACGTCACCGTCGTCACCGAGACCGAGGACGGAGAGGCGTCGGAGACGCCTCAGGCAGACGGCGAGCGCAGCGAGTACGTCGGCGAGCACGTCCTCGTGGCGGTCGGCCGCGTCCCGGTCACGGACACGGTCGACCTCGACGCGGCGGGCGTCGAGACCGACGACCGTGGCTTCGTGGAGACCGACGAGTACGGGCGGACGGACGCCGAACACATCTACGCCATCGGCGACGTCGCGGGCGACCCGATGCTCGCTCACGCCGCGAGCCACGAGGGGATGCGCGCGGCCGAGCACGCCGCGGGCCGCGACCCCGGTGGCGACGCCGACCAGCCGATTCCCGCGGTCGTCTTCACCGACCCCGAGATAGCCTCCGTCGGAATGACCGAGGAAGAGGCGGTCGAGGCGGACTACGACGTCACCGTCGGGCAGGTGCCGTTCCGGAGCAACGGACGCGCGCTCACAACCGGCGAGGCGAGTGGGTTCTGCCGGGTCGTCGTCGACGCCGACTCGGGTACCGTGCTCGGCGGACAGCTCGTCGGCCCGCACGTCTCGGAGCTCGTCGGCGAACTCACGCTCGCGGTGACCGCGGGCCTCGACGCCGAGACCGTCGCCCACACCGTTCACGCGCACCCGACGCTCTCGGAGTGTCTGATGGAGGCCGCGGCCCAGACCCAGGGCGAGGCCATCCACGCGCCGAACCGGTGACCCCGCGGTAGTTCGCTGGCGGCACCGGCCCGTCCAGAATCGCCCCGCTCGGCGGCCCAGGAATCACTGCGCTGGCGTACGGTGCCAACACTTTTCCCCGGACGCTAACCAGGAGCGCGTATGGACGCAGAATCTCCGGGAGACGAGGGTGACGACGTCGAGTTCACCGGCCAGGGGCTCGCGCTCGGCATCGGCGTCGGGATGGCCATCGGCGCCAGCGTCGGCGTCGCGACGGACAACATCGGGCTGTGGCTCCCCCTCGGGATGAGTCTCGGCGTCGCGCTCGGTCTGGCCTTCTCGAGTGCACTCGGTGAGGACGAGGAGTAGGATGCGGTAGAGCAGTCACCCGCCACACCGGCTGTCGCGTCCGCACGCAGACGGGGAGAACGCGAGTGGGAGTCCCGTTAGAACGTCCGCTCGATGGCGCGGCGGACGTCGTCGGCGTCCGGCACGACCTCGTCCTCCTGGGACGGCGCGAACGGAATCGGCGTGTCCGGGACGCCGACGCGCTGAACTGGGGCGTCGATGCTCCAGAACGCGTCCTCGATGACACGGGTGACGATCTCGGCGTGGAGGCCGTAGGAGAGCGGGCTCTCGTCGGCGACGACGAGGCGGCCTGTCTTCCGGAGGCTGTCGGCGATGGTGTCGGTGTCCAGAGGGTACAGCGAGCGCGGGTCGATGACCTCGACGTCGGCGTCGACGTCGCGGGCGGCCGCGATGGACTCGCCAAGGAGGCGCTGGGTGGCGACGACGGTGACGTCCTCGCCCTCTTGTTCGACGGACGCCTCGCCGAGCGGGACGGTGAACTCCTCGTCCGTCGGGACCGGACCGTGGCGCTCGTAGATGGTCTTGTTCTCGAAGAAGACGACCGGGTCGTCCGAGCGGATGGCGGACTTCATCAGTCCCTTCGCGGCCGCGGGCGTGCCAGGTGCGACGGCCTTCACGCCGGGGAGGTGGGCGACAAGCGAGTGGACGGTGCCGGAGTGCTGGGCCGCCGCGTTCAGCCCTGCGCCCTCGATGGCGCGGAGGGTGAGCGGCACCTCGCTTGCGCCGCCGAACATGTAGCGGGTCTTCCCCGCCTGGTTCATGATCTGGTCGAAACAGACACCGATGAAGTCGGCGAAGCTGAGGTTGACTACTGGCCGCATCCCCGTCGCGGCCGCGCCGACGCCCGCACCGACCTGCGCGGCCTCGCTGATGGGCGTGTTCCGCACGCGCTCGAAGCCGAACTCGTCGTGGAGGCCCGCGGTGACCTCGAAGGAGCCGCCGTCCTCCTCGTCCTGGCCCATGATGAACACGTCGTCGTCGGCGAGCAGTTCCTCGCGGAGCGCCGAGCGGATTGCCTCCCGGAGGCTCATCGTCTCTGTCTCCTCGGCGGCGCTCTGGGCGCTCATTCGCCCTCACCTCCGTCGGTCCGCATCTGGTCACGGAACGCCTCGACCTCGGGCGCCTGCTCGACGAAGACGTCGTCGTAGGCGGCCTCCGGGTCGGGTTCGTCGGCATCGCGCGCGAACTGGACCGCCTCGTCCATAACGTCGGCGACCTCGTCCTCCAGTTCGGCGAACTGCTCGGGCGTGAGTTCGCCCGCGTCCTCGAGTTCCTCGCGGTAGAGCTGGATGGGGTCGCGGTTCTCCATCCACTCCTCGACCTCCTCGCGGCTCCGGTAGGGCTCCTCGTCGCCCTCGAAGTGGCCGCGGTAGCGGTACGTCTTCGCCTCGACGAGCGTTGGCCCGTCGCCGGCGGCCGCCCGCTCGCGGGCCTCGTTGACCGTCTCGTAGACCGCGGTCACGTCCTGGCCGTCGACGATCTCGCCGGGGATGCCGTAGGCCGCAGCCATCTCCGCGAGGTCCTCGATGTTGTGCTGCTCGTCGAAGACCATCCCCTCCGAGTAGAGGTTGTTCTCGACGACGAAGACGACCGGGAGCTGCCACGTCGCGGCGAGGTTGATGGCCTCGTGGACCTGGCCCTCGGCGACCGAACCGTCGCCGGTGAACACGGTCGCCGTCCAGTCGGCGTCGGTCAGCTGTGCGGTGAGGGCCGCACCGGTGCCCAGCGGGACGCTCGCGCCGACGATGGGCTGTGCGCCGAGCATCCCCTTCTCGAGGTCGGCGACGTGCATCGAGCCGCCGCGGCCGCCACAGTAGCCCGGTTCCTTCCCGTACAGTTCGGCGAGGAGTCGGTCGGGTTCGAGACCCTTCGCGAGGCTGTGTCCGTGTGCGCGGTGCGTGCTGGTGATGTAGTCGTCGTCGGTGAGCGCGGTGCAAGCGCCGACCGCCACCGCCTCCTGGCCCTGAGAGAGGTGAACGAAGCCAGGAATCTCGTTGTCTGCAAAGCGTTCCTGTACGCGGTTCTCGAACTCGCGTACGAGCAACATCGTCCGGAGCGCTTCCAGGCGCTCCTCGGCTGTATCAAGCGATTTTACCATGAGAGACTATACCAAAAGGTGGCAGTGGCGAGGTAAAAGCATTGCCGAATCGGTGATATCGACACTCACTCGGAGAGCAGTTTCCCCCGGGTGGAGTACATGCCGCCGTCGACGACGAGCGACGACCCAGTGACGAAGTCCGCGAGGTCGCTCGCGAGGTAGACGGCGGCGTCCGCGACGTCCTCCGGGGTGCCCATCCGCCCCCGGGGGACGTTCTGCACGAACGGGTTCTCCGCGTCGGGGTCCGTGCCGAGGTCCTCGCGCATCAGGCCGGTGTCTACTGGCCCGGGGTGGATGGCGTTCACCCGGATTCCCATCGGGCCGAGTGCGTCGGCCAGCGAGTACGTCATCAGGCGGACCGCGCCCTTCGACGTGGAGTAGGTGACGTAGTCGCCGGTTCCCTCCAGGCCCGCGATGCTCGACATGTTGATGATGACGCCGCCGTCGTCCATCGCCCGGGCGGCGCGCTGGGCGCCGAAGAACGTGCCCTTCGCGTTGACGTCCATGACAGCGTCGTACTCCGCCTCCGTGACCTCGAGGACGTCCTCGACGTTGACGATGCCGGCGTTGTTCACCATCACGTCGATGCCGCCGAACGCCTCGGCCGCCTCGACGGCCGCCGAGAGGTCCGCGGGGACGGTGACGTCGCACTCGACGAACGACGCGTCCCGGTCGGTTGTCTCGACGATCCGCCTGTGGGTCGGGGTGTCCGCCTCGCGGGGCGTCTCGTCGACGTCCGCGACGACGACGTCGGCGCCCTCTTCGGCGAACCGGAGTGCGATGGCCCGCCCGATGCCGCTGGACGCGCCCGTGACGACTGCCGCCGAGTCCGTGAGAAGTGCTGGCATAGGCCTGGAGAACGGTCGCACGGCCACCCGCATAAGCCGTGCGTCCGCGTCAGTCTACGCCGAGCGCGGTCCCGCTCACTCCCCGGCGAGTTCCGGGGCGGACTCGAGGTGGGACTCCAGGGTCGTCAGGAACTTCGCGGCGTCCGCGCCGTCGACGACGCGGTGGTCGAAGGAGAGGCTGAACGTCATGTGGCGGTGGAACGCGATGCCGTTCTCGACCTGGACGGCGCGCTCGGTGACGCGGTTGAGGCCGAGGATGGCGACCTCCGGCGGGTTGATGATGGGCGTGAACGAGTCGCTGCCGAAGACGCCGAGGTTCGACACCGTGAAGGTCCCTCCGGAGAGGTCGTCGCTCGTGTACTCGCCGTCGAGGACGCGCTCGGTGACGCGGCCGCGGGCGGCGTTGATCTCCGCGACCGACAGTCCGCCGACGTCCGGGAGGACCGGCGTGACCAGGCCGCCCTCGATGTCGATGGCGACGCCGACGTTGTGCTCCTCGTAGAGCGTAAGCGTCTCCGCGTCGGCGTCGTACGTCGCGTTGAACTCGGGGTGCTCCGCGAGCGTCTCGGAGACACACCGGAGGATGACGTCGGTGAGCGAGCCCGCAGAGCTGTCGGTCGCCTCGAAGACGGCTTCGACGTCCACCTCGCGGTCGACGGTGACGTGGACGGCCTCGCGGTAGCTCTCGCCGAGGCGGTCGGCGATGGTCGAGCGCATCCGGGAGAGTTCGCGCTCCTCCCGGACCGTGCGCTGGGCCGTACCGGTGTCCGCCGCGGCCGCCTCCACGTCGCTCGCGGTAATGCCTCCCTGGGGCCCTGTCCCACTGGCGGCCGCCAGCGCCACGCCCAGTTCCTCCGCGGTCTTCTTCGCCTTCGGCGTCGCCTTCACCTCGCCGCTGGACTGCGCGGGTTGTGTGGCGCTCGTGGTTGCGCTTTCCGGGGGCTCGGTGGTCGACGTCGCGCTCCCATCGTCCGCGCTCGCCTCGTCGGTGCCCGCGTCTCCGGATTCCCCGTCGTCCGCTTCCGGGACGTCGACCTCGGCCTCGAGGTCGCCGATGTCCTCGTCCGCCCCGGCGACGATGCCCATCGCGCCGCCCGGCGGCGCCTCACCGTTCACGTCGAGGTAGACCGTGCGGAGCACGCCGTCCTCGCGTGCGGCGACCTCCGCGACGGACTTCTCGGACTCGATCTCAGCCAGGACGTCGCCCTCTTCGACGGCGTCACCGACCGAAACGTGCCACTCGACGACCTCGCCGACCTCCATCTCTACGCCGAGCTTCGGCATCCGAACGATGTAGCTCATTACGCGATAGGAGGTAGAGCGGCGTATAAATACACTGGAGATACCGCGCAGCCTGGTACCAACACACAGAATTTTATATCGGAAGACCACCCCAGTTCGAACGTATGGTCCTCACAGACGTCCGCGCGCTCGACAGCATCACGCAGCTCGAGGAGGGGGAGTCCAGGAGCGTTGTGGTCGCCGGCAGCCACGGCGGCGAGTACGCGGGCTACCTCGCGGCGAAAGCGGGCGTCCGCGGCGTCGTCCTCAACGACGCGGGGGTCGGGAAGGACCTCGCTGGCATCGGATCGCTGGGTCTGCTCGACGGCGTCGGGCTCGCGGCGGCGACGGTGAGCAACGCCACCGCGCGCATCGGCGACGGGGTGGACTGTCTGCGCGAGGGCCGGGTGAGCTACGTCAACGAGACGGCCGCCGCGCTCGGCTGTCAGCCGGGCAGCGACACGTTCGGCTGCGTGGTCCGCATGCGCGAGGGCACCCCACCCGCGGACGTCCCGTCGCTCGGGAGCAACCGCTACCGGCTGGCCGACGGCGAGGTGCCCGTCTGGGGGATGGACTCGCTGTCGCTCATCGAACCGTTGGACGCCGGCTGCGTCGTCGTCACGGGTAGCCACGGCGCGCGCCTCGCCGGCGAGACGGAGTCCTACGTACCGACGGACGTCGCCGGCGCGGTGTTCAACGACGCTGGCGGCGGGAAGGAAGACGCGGGGACGACCCGCCTCCCGATGCTCGCCGACCACGACGTGCCCGCGGCGACGGTGGACGCGACGACGGCCCGCATCGGCGACGGCCGTTCGACGTGGGACGGGGAGTTGAGCGCGGTGAACGCGCCCGCGCGGTCGCTGGGCGTCGAACCCGGAATGGACTGCGAGGCGTTCGCCGAGTGCGTCCGCGGCGAGCCGATACGTTGAAGCGGACTCACGACAGTCGTGGCGTATGTTCACAGACGTCCACCACGTGGCGTTCCTGGTCGGCGACCTCGACCAGGCGGTCGAACGCTTCGAGCGCCAGTACGGCGCCGAACAGCTGACCAGGCGGGAGATGACCGGAGACTTCGAACTCGACGTGGCACTCTACCCCATCGGCAGCGTTCTCTTCGAACTCATCACGCCGACGACGGAGTCCGGGTGGGTGTACGAGACGTGGCGCGAGAACGGCGACGGCTTCTTCCACATCGCCTTCGAGGTCGAGGACATCGAGGAGAGCATGGCGGCGTTCCGCGAACAGGGGCTCTCCTTCGAGAGTGAACGGGCCCAGGAGGGGTTCGACTGGCAGGTCGCGACGTTCGATCCGGCGGACACGTTCGTACCGATGCAGATTGTCGAAGACGAGAAGACGATGGCCGAGCGGAAGGCGAACTTCTAGAGCGACCGGGGGACGAACAGCGTGATCTCCGGGACGTAGGTGATGATCAGCAGCGCGACCACCAGGATCCCGTAGTACACCTTCGTCTCCCGGAACACGTCGGCCACCGGGACGTCCGCGAGGTCCGCAGAGAGGTAGACGGAGAGCCCCAGCGGCGGCGTGAGCAGCCCCAGCATCAGGTTGAACACCATGATGACGCCGATGTGGACCGGGTCGACGCCGACCTGAGTGAGCGTCGGCACGACGATGGGCGTCATCATCACGAGGGCCGCGATAGGGTCGAGGAACAGCCCCAGGAACAGCAACACGACGTTGACGATGAGCAGCAGGACGAACGGGTTCGTCGAGATGCCGAACAGCGTCTGGGCGAACAGCGTGTCGATGTTCTCGACGGAGAGCACGAAGCTGAACACGCTCGCCGCCGCGAGAATGATGACGATGGTGCCGCTCGTCCGGGCCGTCTCGACGGCGGCCGTCCAGATGTAGCCGAAGTCGATGATGCGGTAGACGAGGGTGTTGATGACGAGGATGTAGAACACCGTCACGCCCGCTGCCTCCGTCGGGCTGAACACGCCGGCCAGCATCCCTGCGATGAGGACGACCGGCGTGAACAGCGCCGGGAACGCGTAGACGAACGTCCGGGCGATGGCCGACAGCGACGCGCGCTTGTCGTTGCTCGGGAGGTTCTGTGACTTGGCGATGTAGACGGTGCCGACCATCAGCGCGGCCACCGTCAGGAGCGCGGGCAGCGCGCCCGCCAACAGCAGCGACAGCACCGACACCTCCGCGATGATGCCGAAGATGATGAGCGGGATGCTCGGCGGGAAGATGGGGCCGACGGTCGCCGACGCGCTCGTTACCGCGGCGGAGAAGTCGGCGTCGTAGTCGGCGTCGGTCATCGACTTGATGAGGACGCGACCGACGCCGCCGATGTCGGCGAGCGCGGAGCCCGAGATGCCCGCGAAGATGAGGCTCGTGATGATGTTGACCTGCGCGAGGCCGCCGTCGTAGTGGCCGACGAGGCTGTCGGCGAACTCGAAGATGCGTTCGGTGATCTCGCCGTGGTTCATCAGCGAGCCGACGTAGATGAACAGCGGGATGGCGAGGAAGGTGAACGAGTCGAGCGCTCGAACCATATTCGTCGCCGAGAAGATGACCGGCTGTCCGGTGAGGAAGCTGTACGCCAGCGCCGGCGCGAGCAGCGCGACCCAGACGGGGACGCGGAGCAGCGCGAGCAGGATGAACAGGGCGATGACGATGACGCCGAGGACGCCCATCTACGCGAGCACCTCGTTGACGTCGGTGTAGATGCGGTGGACGTAGACGATAACGAGGAAGCCCAGTCCGACGACCGGCGCGAGGTAGTACAGCGGGATCGGGATCTGGACGACCGGCGCGGTGGAGTCGGCGAACTTCGTCATCGCGCGCAGCGACCCGAGCAAGACGACGAGCCCGGTGGCCAGGCTGACGACGCTGACGAGGATGTCGTGGATCGGCTGCCAGCTCTCGGGGAGGCGCTGGGAGAGGTAATCGATCTCGATGTGGCCGCGCTCGTAGGCGAGCGCGCCGACGACGAGGAACGCCAGCCACACCTCGAAGAACTGTGCGATGATCTGGAGTCCACTCCAGCCGAGGTCCAGGTTCCGGGAGGCGACGCGCCCGATCATGAGTACGAGGATGAGCAGCAGGGATAGCCCGGCCACTGCGTAGAGGGCTCTAGAGACCGTCTCAAAAGGAAGCCGGGACTCTGGCATCGTTAGGCGGGGTAGCCGTCTCCGTGGAGCTCTTCGATGGTGTCGATGAGGTCCGGGAAGTTCTCGCGGATGCGAGACCGGACGGCCGTGCGGAACGTGTCCATCTCTAGGTCCTCCGGCGGGACGATGGTGAGGCCCTTCTCCTCCATGAACGAGCGGTGGTCGGCGAGGTTCGCCTCGAGCGTCTCCGTCGCCTGCGGCTGGATCTCGCGGACGCCGTCGTACAGCACCTGCTGCTGGTCGCCGGAGAGGTCCTGGAAGACGTCGTCGTTGATGATGATGGCGAGCGGGACGTGCATGTGGTCGGTCTCCAGGACCGTGTTCTGGTGCTCCCAGATGCCCGACGAGCGGATGATGTTGTACGGGTTCTCCTGGCCCTGAATGCTGCCGGTCGCGAGCGCCTGGGGCACCTCGGAGAAGTCGATGTTGGTCGTCTGCGCGCCGAGGCCCTTCAGCGCCTCGGAGTACATCGCGATGGGCACCGCGCGCATCTTGTAGTTGCTCATCTGCTGGGGGTTCCGCGGCGGCTCACCCTCGACGTTGAGCGTGACGCGACGGGTCCCCTGGACCACTGCGCCGAGCGAGCGGATGCTGGTCTCGGAGACGAGGTCGTCGATGACCTGCTTGGCGATATCGGACTCCTGGGGGTCGGTCTTCTCGTAGATGTCCGCGTACGGGTTCTCGTCGTCGTACATGTACGGCGCGTCGAACACCTGCGCCGGGCGGTACTGCGTCCCCGTGAGCGCGTACGGGATGACGTACATGTCCAGGGAGCCCGAGGAGACGTTCTCGATGGACTCGATCTGGCCGCCGAGTTCGCTGTTCCGGTAGGCGTCGATCTCGACGGCGCCGTCGGTCTGCTCGGAGACGTAGTCGCCGAGCCACTCGGCCGCGTCACCGTGAACGGAGCCCGTCGCCGCCGGCGAGTTCGCGCGAAGTGTCGTCGTGCCACCACCGAGCAGACCGGTGCAGCCAGCCAGGACACCGAGTCCCGTGGCGGCTACGCCGGTCTTGATGTACGAACGCCTCGAAATTCTGCCATGGCTGCCACCTTCTACCATGATACTCTACCACAGGTGTATCCATATCAAGGTTCGTATTCGAGGTGACATCCTCCCCGGCGTGAACGCCGGGGCTTCCCGTACCGCAGGTGGGATATTTGCTGGTCTACGACACGGCTTGTTCTCTCGTGTGAAACGTCCCGCTCTCGCGGTCGAACAAGTATGTCGATGGCTGTGCCAGACAGCCGCTACTCCTATCCACAGAGGGATTCGGAGTTATCTTTTGTCTGATATTCTCTGCGCCATTGCAGTCAGCGTTGGCTACCAGCTCACAAGAGCCACACACGTACAGACCACGCTCAACTCGGTTACTGTCGGTGGTATCACCACATTTGCAGCAGGTTTTCGAGGTGTTCCACTCGTTTTCTTTCAGTACTTCAATACCGTGATTTTCGCCCTTGTAGGCGAGATACTGATATATCCGGTCGAACGCCCATGTGTGTAACCATTTGTTCGCCGTCTTACCGAGGTCTTCCGACCGGACATCTTCAGGCCAGCCGACCACGAGCGTCCCAACATCACGATCTACACACTCCTCAATGATCGTTTTCGTGAGTGTGTGGTAGAAGTGTGTCTCACGTCGAGTTCGCTTCTGTCGAAGGCGTTGGGCTTGCTGTGATGGACCATTTTCACCTTCCG
This sequence comes from Halobacterium sp. DL1, assembly GCA_000230955.3. Taxonomy (NCBI): domain Archaea; kingdom Methanobacteriati; phylum Methanobacteriota; class Halobacteria; order Halobacteriales; family Halobacteriaceae; genus Halobacterium; species Halobacterium sp. DL1. Next base: position 617,481 of record CP007060.1, on the reverse strand, counting down.
TGTTGTACTCTTTCCGTTGGAAGTAGTGGTTATCTTGCTTGATCGTATTGCCGGGGTACAGCACGTACTCATCGGGGTAGGCGACAGCTGCGATATTCGACACGCCGAGATCAACACCAGCCACGCCCTTACCGGGTGAGTCTGGTGTTTCAATTGTTTCTCTCACGACGAAATGGACTTCCCACTGTTCGCCATTCCAGACGGCTCGAACGTTCTGAACGGTATCGACAGTAGAAAGATCAATGTCGTTGCGGGTATCGTATTCGCACAGCACGAAATCACCCCATCCGTCTTTTAGGTTTGCACCTTTACTGAGCCGGACTCGGTTATGTTTGGGGTCGTGCTTGAAGCCGTTGTCCTTGAACGTGACTGTTGAGCGCGGTCGAGTGTCGTACTCTTTGCGGTAGCCGGGGGGGTTAGCTGTCTCATCTTTGTGTCGAACGTCGAACCACGACTGGAAGGCGTCAGAAAGTTCTTCGATGACTTTCTGACTTGAGAAGGCGTTGAGGTTCTTCCAGCAGTGTTGGGCTTTCATGTAGGCTTTGAGTGTGCCTTCATCAGGGATTTCACCGGTTGCTTCCCATACCCGATCAACAGTCCATCGTGCGACGTTCCAGATTTTTGAGGCAGCGTCCCCAAGCGAATCCAGATCAGACTGCACCTGTTGGTGGTTTTGGACATCCCCAACATAGGTGCGAGTGACCTGAATCGCCATACATAGCCTATGTAGAACCAGTTACTTAATAGTTGTGGATTACCGTGGAATATCCGGCCAGAGTGTCATCGGTGGACTGGTCAGCAAGTGTCGGATTCACGCCCGCCGTAAACGGCGGGATTCTCTCCTTGTGAAAAGATAGTATTGTTGACGCATCAGAGCCGGTAATGGGATAGTACAACCGCTCTCAGTGCTGCATATTTCCGACAACGCACTCGACGATACGAGTCCGGCGAGGACCCCGGATCGTATCAGCTCACTAGAGCGATCAGGAGGAACAGCGATGCGACGGACGCGAGCGTCGTGAGGAAGACGTTGAGCGAGGCGAACTCCGTGTCACCGCCGAGTTCGCCCGCGAAGACGAACGTCGAGACGGCCGTCGGCGTCCCCAGCATTACGATGCTCGCTGTGAACGTCGCCGCGTCGACGGCGAGCGCCGAGAAGACGGCCCACGCGAGCGCTGGCATCACCAGTATCTTCATCGCGACGACGGAGCCCGTCGCCGCGTAGTCGATGGCCGGCAGGTCGACGTCGAGAGACGCCCCGACGCAGAGCAGCGCCAGCGGGAGCGCGAGGCTCCCGACGACGTCGAGGCCGCTGGCCGCTGCCGCGGGCACGTCGAGGCCCGCGGAGCCGACGGCGAGGCCGGCGAACAGCGACACCAGCACCGGGTTCGTGAACAGCTGTTTCAGTTCGTGGTGGATGGGGACCTCGGCGTCGTTGACGCCCACGAGGACGAGTATCGTCAGCGGCACCTGGACGATGGATATGATACCGAGGACGACGCCCGCGATGGCAGTCACCGTCGCGTCGAACGTCGCGGCGACGAGCGGGAACCCGAGGTAGCCGACGTTCGAGTGGTACGACTGGACGATGGCGACGCTCTGGCGTTGCGTCTGCCCACTCCCCCGGTGGATGGCCCAGGCGACCGCGGCCACCGCGAGGAGTACCCCGACGTGGCCGACGATCAGCGCCGGCGTCAGTAGCCGGCCGACCGCCTGGTCGTACGTCGAGACGAAGATGAGCGCCGGGAGCGCGACGTAGTAGGCGACGGCGTTCAGCCGGGCGCTGCGGGACTCGTCGAGGAGGCCGACCGAGCGGAGTCCGGCCCCCGCCAGCAGCAACACGAGCAGCCCCAGCAGTCGACCGACCAGCTCCATGTCCCCGCCAGTCGGTACGAGGACTTCCGTGTTCGGGTCCGCCCGATACTTGCTCCAACCGCGGTCGGGCGATGGGGTCCTCGGAGAGACCAAGTGGCTGGTGGTCGTCAGGACGGCGACGGGGAACCCCGGCCCGGAGGGTCGTGGCGTTCGATGGCTCCGCGACTACGCGTCCCTCGACAGGTCGCCGGGCGTCGTCTCCGCACCAGCGTCCTGGGCAGTCGTCGCGTCGGGCGCCCGTGCTGTGGGCTGCCGGTCCGGCGCTGGAAGCGAGAAGACGAGGACGGCGCCGGCGAGCACGAGCGCGGCGGCGGCGCCGAACGCGGGCAGGTAGCCAAAGGTCGCAACCCACCCGCCGAGCAGGCTACCCGCACCGCCCGCGAGGGCGCCGAGGGCCGTGTAGACGCCGAGGGTCTCTCCGCGGAGACCGGGCGGCGCCAGGCGGGTGACGAGCGCAGTCCCCACGACGGCGATGACCGCCCACGTCACCCCGATGGCGGCGAGGGCGACGCCGGCGGCCCCGAAGCCAAGCGACGCCGTCCCGACGCCCCCGACGACGGCGACTGTGGGGAACAACAGGCCGCGGACCGCGAGCGCGCCCGACTGGAGGCGGCGGACGTCGTACCGGGCGGCGAACCGACCGACGCCCTCGTACAGCACGGCCGAGGCGACGCTGGACGCGAGGTAGAGCGCGAACACTCGGCCGGCGTCGAAGCCGATGTCCGTGAGGAACAGCGGCAGCGGCGCCCAGAACGCGGCGAACCCCGTGAAGAACAGGACCGCGGCGACCAGGTAGGTCGTCAGGGGTGCATCGAGTCGGCGGTGGAGGCGTCGCAGGTCGAGCCCGCGGGTCGACCAGTAGAGCCGGTTCGGGGAGAAGGCGAACGTCGCCCCCCTGATGCCGCGCCGGGTCCCCGACAGCAGGCGCGCGATGCGCCGGGCCTCCCGCTCGCTCGTGACGTGGACTTCACCGCCGGTCCGCGGGAGCGAACGTGCGGCGCCGATGGAACTCACCGCGGCACAGGCGGCGAGCAGCCAGAACAGCGCACGGGTGACCGACCCGCCGCCGACGAGCCGGCTGCCGACGACTGGCCAGACCGCCCCGAGGACGAGGCCGACGGCCCAGCCGTACCCCTGGTACGTGTTGAGGCGCCCGATACATTCGTCCCAGGCGGACTCCGGGGCGTCGTCGACGACGAGCATCGTCGTCACGGGCGCGACCGACGACACCACGAGCCAGAGCGCCGCGTTCGCGACGACGACGGCGGTGATGCTGTCCAGCAGCGGCACCACTGCGAGCGCGGCGGCGACCGTCGCCAGCGTCGCGAGCACGAGCGGGCGGCGGTGGCCGACGCGGTTGGCGAGGCGACCGAACAGGATGGCGCCGGGCGCGCCGATGGCCGCGGCCGTCGCGGCGAGCAGTCCCAGTTCTACGGGCGACGCGCCGAGCTGGACGACGTAGAGGGGAACGAGCAGGGAGGCGCCGCCGAAGGCGACCGAGCCGAGCGCCCACGAGTAGAGCCATCGCTCCGTCATTGGGGGCAGTCTGCAGCCGAGAGGGTAACAACTACCGGTACGGAGCGTGGGGGCGACCCCATCGCCGGGCAGAGCGTTCGGAGAACAGTCCTCAGAAAAGGGACGGCGGCGGGGAGCGGGCTACTCCTCGGTGTCGGCGTTCGGCGCGTGTCGCTTCACGCTCTCGATGCCTTCGCGGGCGCGAGTGCGGTCGGCGTACCCCTGCCCGGCGTCGGCCAGGATGTTCCCGTTGCGGTGGCGGAGCCGCCAGCGGGCGTCGCCCGCGCTGTCCTCGAACAGTTCGAAGGCGGCGCGACCCACGTCCAGCACGGACGCCTCGGACGCGTACGTTTCGAAGCGCTCGACCGCGTCCTCTGCGCCGCCGCGGTCGGCGTACCCCTCGCCGGAGTCCGCCATGAGGCGGCCGTTCGCGCTCTCGAGGTGCCAGCGGTACTCGTCGCCGGCGTCCTCGTACACCTCGACGGTCATGTCGTCGAGGTTCGAACGGATGCGGTTGACCGCGCGGCGCGCGTCGCGGCGTCGGGAGTAGCCCTCCCCCGAGTCGGCGAGGACGTTGCCGTTCCGGTGGACGAGCCGCCAGCGCCACTCGCTGGCGCTGTCGCGGTAGATCTCGAAGCCCGTCGGGTCGAACTGGAGGTAGTCGGCCGGCCCCACGTACTCCTGGATGCGCTCGATGGCGGTCCTGGCGCCGCTACGGGACGTGTACCCCTCGCCGCCGTCGGCGATGACGTTGCCGTTGTCGTGGCGGAGGCGGAACCGGAACTCGCCCGCGTTGTCCTCGTACAGTTCGAACGACGCCTGGCTGGGGGTTTCCTCGACCGGCTCGAAGGACTCCTCGGCCTCGGGAAGGTCGGTCTCGCTTTCGACGTGTAGCACGGTCGCGCCGAGGGCGTTCCGTTGCACGCTCTGCATCCCCTTCTGGGCGTTGTGCTTCTGGGTGTACCCCTCGCCGCCGTCGGCGATGACGTTGCCGTTGCGGTGGCGGAGCCGCCAGCGGTACTGGCCACCCTTGTCCTCGTACAGTTCGAAGCGGGCCTGGCTCTGGCGGAGCGCGCGGAGCTGGGCCGCGAGGTCGGACTCGTCGGCCTCCGTGTCACTGACCGAGTGCCGGAGGTCCTCGGCTTCGGACTGCAGCGCCTCGTGTTCGTCCTCGCCCACAACGCCGGTCGTCAGCAGCGGGACGAACACGCCGCCGAGCCCCATCGCCAGCAGTCCCAGCGAGTAGAGGACGACGATGGTCGGCTGGCCTGTCTGCGGGCTCCAGTCGTAGGGGTACGCCAGGACGAACCAGGCGACTGCGACCAGACAGATGGCGGCGCCCGCGTAGACGAACAGTGTCGCCCCGCGTTTCAGTGGGAGCCGGATTATCGGCCCCGCGAACACGCAGACCAGCCCCGTTGCGGCGGCCACGACGGCCCACTGGCGGAGCGCGCCGGCCGACTCGCTGGGGACGAACAGCAGGATGCCGGCGACGCCGAGGACGACCCCGAGCGCGAACAGCCAGTACCCCCGCACCTCGTCGTCCGTCGTCGCCGTGCCGATTCGGCTGCGGTACCACCGATTGAGCGCGCCGTCTGTCGTGGATTCTGTCGCCATGTTATCGTCACGTACTACCTCGCGTGGCCACCACTTAACCATTGGTAACGAATGACAACCTCGTCGGGATGCGGCCCGCGACGTCTCGACAGCCACGCGTCTGCTTTTAACACCCCCGGCCCCGTACCCGATAGCAACCCCGTCATGGACCGATTCGCATCCCTCCACGACCGCCGCTGGACGACGATGGAGGGCCTCGCGTCGTTCGTCGCCGTCGCCACCGGCGTGACGATGGACCGCCGGAGCGGTGGTGCCCACTGATGGTAGTCTCCATGCACATGAGCTGGCGGCACGTCCTGTTCGCCAACTGGCCGGTCGACCCGTCGGTGGTCCGACCGCACCTCCCCGAGGCGCTCGACCTCGACACGTTCGACGGACGGGCGTGGCTCTCCGTCGTCCCGTTCACGAACGTCGACGTCCGGCCGACGTGGGCGCCGAAGGACCTCGGGTTCCGCCTGCCCGAACTCAACCTGCGGACGTACGTCACCCACGACGGCGACCCAGGCGTCTACTTCTTCAGCCTCGACGCCGAGGGAGTGTTCGGCGTCCTCGGAGCGCGACTGCTCCACTCCCTCCCGTACTACTACGCCCGCATCGACCTCCAGACCGACGGCGAGCGCGTGCGCTTCGAGAGCGACAGGCTCCACCCGGGCGCTCGCCCGGTCCGCTTCCGGGGGACGTACGAGCCGACCGGCGACCGCGTGTCCGTCGAACCCGGCTCGCTGGCCCACTTCCTCGTCGAGCGGGGCCGCTACTACACGGAGTCCCCCGCGGGCGAAATCAAGTACGCGACCGTCGACCACGAGCCGTGGCCGCTCTACGAGGCCGACGTCTCGATCGAGGCGAACACGCTGTTCCGCGCGAACTGGTTCGCCCACCCGGAGACCGACCCCGTCCACTTCTACAGTCCCGGCGTCGAGACCGTCGCGTCGCCGAGCCGTCGCGCGTAACCACTGCCGCGTAGGCCCGGGTTACCGACAGCCTGCGTCGCCGATACGTTCAAACGGGAGCGTCGCCTCTCTCCGTCTCTATGATGCTGCCGACGCACGCGCTCGCTGGAATGGTGCTGGCCCTCCCCGTCGCGCTCGCCGCACCAGAGTACGCCGGCGTCGTGCTCCTCGCAGGCCTCCTCGGTGGTGTGCTCCCGGACCTCGACCTCTACGTCGCCCACCGCAAGACGCTGCACTACCCGGTGTACTACTCGGTGGCCGGCGCTGGAGCGGTCGTCACCGCTGTCCTGATTCCGACCCCGACCACTGTCGCCGCCGCCGTCTTCCTGGTGGCCGCGGCGGTCCACAGCGTGAGCGACGTCTTCGGGGGCGGTCTGGAACTCCGTCCCTGGGAGGCGACCTCCGAGCGGGCCGTCTACGACCACTTCCGGGGCCGGTGGGTCGCCCCGCGTCGCTGGGTGGGCTACGACGGCTCTCTCGCTGACCTGGCGCTCTCCGTCGGGCTGGCCCTCCCGCTGCTGACGACCCAGACCGGGCTGCTCTGGTGGGTCGTCGTCGCCACGCTGGCGGTCGCCGGCGTCTACGCGGCAGTCCGCCGTGTCCTCCCCTCGCTCGTCGTCCGCGTCGTCGCGGTGCTCCCGGTGGAGACGCACGCCCACATCCCCGACCGGTACGTCGCGACGCAGGCCGGTCAGTCGCGGCGCCCCGGAGATGGGTAGCCGCAGTCGAACCGTCTTCCCAGTCTCTCCGAGCCACCCCCTCTACGCAATCCACATGTCGCGTCGGTGCGTGGGCAGAGAGGAACGCGGAGGTCCCACAGTCCGATGACCGAACTACTCGACGCCGCCGTGCTCGCGCTCAGAGTGGCCGTCGTGGGCACGCTGGTCGAGGCGCTCCGCCAGCGCAACGCCTCGGCGGCGGTCAACGCGCTCTTCGTTCTCGTCGTCGCCTTCCTGCCGCCCATCGCCGCGCTCGCCTCGGGCGGCGCTGTCGATGTCGACCCTGTGGTCGCGCTGTGGCTCGCGGCAGCCGGGTTCCTCCACTCGCTGGGCATGCTGGGGCTCTACGAACGCGACACCACGTGGTGGTGGGACCACCTGACCCACACCGTCTCGGCCGCGCTCTTCGCGGCGTTGCTGTACGCTGGCCTCCTCGTCGGTGTCGCGGGCGCGCCGGAGGTGGCCCTCTCCACGGAAGCCGTCGCTGGCCTGACCATCCTGTTCACGCTCGCCATGGGCGTCTTCTGGGAACTCGTCGAACTGGTCGCCCGCGAGGTCGGCGAGCGCTTCGACGTCGAACCCGTGCTCGTCCACTACGGGCGCCGCGACACCGCACTCGACCTGCTGTTCGACGTCGTGGGCGCGGTGCTCGTCGTCGGCCTCGACCTCAGGCTGTTCGTGCCGCTCGTCGAACAGTTTCCCGACGTGACCCGCCTGCTCGTGCTCTGGGGCGGCGGTATCGTGGTCGTCGGGTCCGTCCTCATGGCGCTCGGCGTCGGCCTCGGCGGCAAGGCGTGACGGGAGTACCGAGAGCGGTGCGCTCGGGGGATGCTTCCGTGTCACCCTGGTTTCAAATAACGATTTATACTCGTTCCACGAATCATCCACAGTGACCAAGGATTGTTCGGCAGAACCACGCGACTCCAGCGGATTCGATTCAGGTAACGTATCTGACCCGATTCCGAAAGAACTCCTTGAGTATTTGCATAACTCGATTGGTGCGAACCTGCGGTCCGTCGCCCACTACGACCGCGACACCGCGGTCATCGAGACGAACGACGACCTCGACGACCAGCCCGGCGAGGCCCGCGTCGAGGAGATCATCGACGACCTCCGCCTCCAGGACGTCGGCCGGACGAGACAGGAGAACCTCTACAGCGTGGGCGCGCTCTACTGCACGATCCGCGCCTTCGACGACGCGCTCATTCTCCACTTCATCCAGGGGGACGCACGCGGCACACTCGTCTCCCTCGACCCCGCGACCGCTCCCGGACTCACCGACTTCATCTACGACGTGCTCAACATCCTGCACAACCACTCCGAGCAGGGGATATCGAGCGCACCCCCGTGGTCTAGCGACGAAGAATAGCCCGCGTCACACATTCGTCGTTCCGCCGACCGCCGTCACGGATTTCTGACGACGCGCCGTACGTTCCGTGTGAACTCAGACCACGCTACTCGCGGGTCGGCCGACGAGGACGCCCCGACTGGTAGCCGTGGAGGGAGCGGTTCACGCCGCACGGTGCTCGGCGGTCTGGCGGCCGCCGGCGTCGCCACAACGCTCCCGGTCGGCCAGCGGCGCCTGCTTACGCGGCGTGGACGGCGTCGAGCAGTTCGTCGTAGTCCGGTTCGTTCGTCGGGTCGTCGGCGACCCAGGTGTGGACGACCGTCCCGTTCTCGTCGACGACGAACGTCGCGCGGTTGGCGACGCCGTAGAGGCCGAGGTCGGGGATGTCCATCTCGAGGCCGAACTGCCGGATGGCCGCCCCGCCCATGTCGCTGACGAGGTCGAACTCGATGCCGTGTTCCTCGCAGAACGCCCCCTGAGCGAACGGCGAGTCGACGCTCACGCCGAGGACGGTCGCGCCCGCGTCCTCGAACTCGTCGAGGTGGTCCTGGAGCGCGACCATCTCGTTCGTGCACGGCGGGGTGAACGCGCCCGGGAAGAACGCGAGGACGACCGGGCCGTCGCCGAGGTGGTCGTCCAGGTCGAAGTCCTCGTGGTCGCTCGTCCCGACCGTCGCGGAGAACGTCGGGACGCTGTCGCCGGTTGTCAGCATAGCCGAACATACGGCCCGGCCACAGAAAAAAATCCGGCGCGAACATGGACGCGGGCGGCGAGCGCCTACCCCAGGAGGTAGCGCGTCCAGGGGTAGCGCTCAACGAGCGCCTGGCCACCGACGTCGTACTGCTCGATGGCTGCGTCGAGGCCCAGGATGCGTCCGGCGCCGAACGCTGCGACGGAGAGGAAGACGAGCATGTACGCGAAGTCGCCGTTGATGTAGCCGTGGGCGATGTCCCAGTTGCCGAGGTAGAACAGGAGCATCATGAACGCCCCGAAGAACGCCGCGAGGCGCGTGAACGCGCCGACGAGGAGGCCGAGACCGATGAGCACCTCGCCCCACGGCACCGCGACGTTGACGAAGTCGACGAACCAGGGCGTGCTCCCCATCTGGACGAACAGGTCCGCGACCGGACTGCCGTTCGCTGGCGGCGCGTTCTGCAGGTAGCCTGCCGCGCTGAAACTTCCGGACAGGACCTTGTCGACGCCGCTCTGGAAGAACGCCAGCCCCACCATCAGCCGCAGCGCGAGGATGAACCAGACGCTCAGCGTGTGGAGGCGCCCCGAGGCGGTGAACCCGCCAACGGTGCTGTCGAGTCGCACCTCTTCTGCGGACATAATATCAGTTAGACTCGATGGGAGGAGTAAATAGCTGCCGGGCGCGGCCGGTCAGTCCCGGCCGACCAGGAACTGCTCGAGGACGCGGGGCCAATCCGAGGGTCAGTCTGTCCCCAACGTGTTGGGCGCCGCTAGCCGCTGGTGCTCTGGAAGCCACGCCGGACCGACATGGCGTGGGCGTAGTCGGAGTTCGAGAGCACGCCGACGAGGGCCCCGTTCTCCTCGACGAGCGCATTCGAACTGCCCGACTGGTTGAGCAGGGCCAGCACGTCGAAGGCGTCGTCGGTCGGTTCGACACGAGTCACGGTGCGAACGACGTCGCCGATACGGGTCGTCGCGCGGTCCTTACCGCGGACCGCTTTGAGGTCGTCGAGAGTCACCAGCCCGAGGGGGTCCCCAGCGTCGTCGACCACGAGGTGAACGGACTGGCGGTCGCGGAGCAGCTGGTCGCCGAACTCCGTGATGGTCGTGTCGGCCTGGACGGTCGCCGGGTCGCGAGTCATGATGTCGCCGACGGTGATGCCCTCGAGCAGTTCGTCGAGGAGGACCGTCCGCGACTCCGTCGTCGCCGCGCCGTAGATGAAGAACGCGAGCAGGAGGAGGATGACGTTGAAATTGAGGACGCCGACGATGGCGAACAGGAACGCGAACCCGACGCCGACCCGCGCCGCGATCCGGGTCGCGCTCCCGTACGGCCGGTTGCGCGCGAGGATGGCGCGGAAGATGCGGCCCCCGTCCATCGGGAACGCTGGGAGGAGGTTGAACCCGGCCAGCAGCAGGTTCGTCAGCGCGAGGTAACCGAAGACGAACCGCACGACGGGGAGTGACTCCGGGACGGCGAGGACGCCGACGTAACAGACCGCGCCGACGAGAACGCTCGTCGCCGGGCCGGCGATGGCGATCCAGAACTCGCGGTTCCACTCCTTCGGGAGCGCCTTCAGCGACGCGATGCCGCCGAGAATCCAGAGGGTGATCGACTCGATCTCGATGCCGTACCGCAGCGCCACCCACGAGTGGCCGAGTTCGTGGAGCGTGACGCTGACGAACAGCCCGACCGCAGCCGTGATGCCGATGACCCACGGTGTCGACCCGACCTGGAGACGCGCCAGGTCGAAGCCCGCGCCCGTGAACCCCTCGATGAGACCGGCGTACAGTTCGATCTGCTGACCACTCCCGATGAGCCACGCCAGAATCGGGAGGAAGATCAACAGCGACGTGTTGATCCGGATTGGGATGTCCCAGACCTCAGTGATAGTGAAACTCCGCATACCCACTGGTAGCACCCCGGCCCCTTAGGTGACCTGAAAACGGAACCCAGCAGCGACGACCGTCCGCGTCCAGTTCCCCGGAGACATCTCGCCCGCGAGTGTGTTTACGTCCCCGGTCCGAGGTAGCCCCACGCCTGCAGGCGGTCGCCCTCGCCGCGCAGCCACCGCTCGCCGATGTCGTCGCGGTAGTAGAGGTTGGGGATGACGATGTCGTCGATGCGGCCGTACAGTTGCTCCCTGGCCTCACGCATCGTCTCCCCCTTGCCGGTGACGACGATGGGCATCCCGTTCTCGCCGGCGACGCGCCACTGGCAGTCCTCGTCGGCTCGCGGGTCGCACGGCTCCCCGCTCGCCGTTCCTGTGTCGCGTACCGACACGCACTTCGCGTCCTCGATGTGGATTCCCTCGCGGCGCTCCGTCTCGAAGACGATGGCGGCGTTCCGGGAGTTCTCGTCGTACGTCTGCTCGTCGTCGAAGGGGAACGGCGGGAGCACGATGCGGGCGCCGACCTGGAACCCCTGGTGGACGGAGAGTTCGGGGTCGATGCCGTGGGCCAGGTCGTAGAAGAACGCCCCCGTGGGCGACTCGAAGGACTCCTCCTGGAGCGAGATGGTGGGGTAGCCGAATCGCGGCGTGAACTCCAGGGGGTAGATGCCCGAGGCGTTGACGATGCAGTTGACGTCGATACTGCCGACGTACCCCTCCTCGGCGAGCCACCCCTCGAGTTTGCCGAGCGTCTCCGTGAACAGTTCGTTGTGCCCACCCCAGAACATCGACGTCCCCATCTCTCCGGTCTGCGGGCCGACGTTCCCCGGGAACAGCTTCTTGTGCTCGAAGTTGAAGTTCACCTGGTCGATGAACGAGTCCCCGTCGAAGAACCCGCAGACGGCTATCTCGACGCCCTCGACCTTCCGCTGGAGCTGGAACCCCTTCATCCGGTGCCCCCACGCCTTCTCGTAGGCCCGCAGCACGTCCACCACGTCGCTGCCGTCGTCCTCGTTGCCGACGTAGAGCAGACGCTTGACGTTCTGGACCTCCCCCAGGGGTTTGATGACGTACGGCGCGGGGTGTTGCTGGACGAACTCGATGCCCTCGCCGAAGTCGTGGAAGATGTGGTGTTCGACGGTGTTGACGCCGTGGTCCTCCAGGACCTCCATCGCGTAGCCGCGGTCCTCCTCGAGGTGGTCGGTGTTCGGCGTCCCCCCGACGACGGCCTTGCCCTCCGCCCGGAGCTCCTCCGCGAGCCCGCCGGTCCCGATGTCGGAGCCAACCCAGATGTCGTCGAAGATGACGACATCGGCCCACTCGACGTCACTCCGCCAGTCGTCGGTCTTCGGGACGAACCCGTCCCCGATCTCCTGGTCGGATTCGGCCTCGATGTAGTACTTGACGTCGTGGCCCTCCCGGTGGACCTGCCAGGCGAGGTCCGTGACGAGGGCGGCGTCCGCAGAGACGAAGAGGAAACGCTTCGATTCCATGCGTAGTTACGAGGTAGTAGCGACTTGAAGGTGGCGTACTGCGGGGTCCCGCGGGACGCCGACGGAGTGGCTCCCTGGGTGTCGAGAGCAAGTAGAGGGCGGCAACTCCAACCGAGGGTTTTCGGGAGCGACACCGGTTCACCCTGACACTCGCCACGACCTGAACACCACGACCAGAATAGTCCGCCGCCGACCGACCACGGCTCGACGGAATTGGAGCCTCCGTTGCCTACCCATCATAATTCACTAGTTTAAGGTAATTTGCCACTTACGCGGGGTCGAGCCTCCACGAACGCGACAGGCGTCAGTCGCGCGACGTCACCGCTGAGCGGCGAGCGTGTTCACGACACCGCCCGCCCGTGGTGAGGAAATAGTCGAGCAGTTCGGGCACCGAGTAGCGTTCAAACGTTCGTGCAGTCACAGCCGCCCCGTTCGAGGAGGTCCGAGACGTCGTACTGCGTCTCGCAACGCTGGCAGAGCACCCGGAGGTCGAGGAAGACAGAGAACTCCGGGAGGTCGAGGCGCCCCGTCTCGCGGAGCTTCTCCACCCGGTCCTCGGTGACCGAGAGCGCCCGGTTCGAGAGGCGCTCGATGGTCTCCCGGTCCTTCCGGAGCTTCTCCGAGTCGGAGTACTCCCGGTACTCGGCATCCCGCCAGGACTGCAGGTACGACCGCACGGCCTGGTACGTGACGAACGCCGACTCCAGCGCGTCGACGTCGACGCCGTTCCGTCGCAGTCGCGTCCGCGTGTCGGTCCGGACCCCGGGGCTGACGTCGTCGTCCGTGAGGGCCTCGTACGTCGTCTCGACGTCCCGTTCGAGGACACGCATCCCGGCGTCGCGCAACGCCGCCTCCACCAGCCGCCGGTTGAACAGGTCCGCGAGGTCCCGCAGACTCGTTCGTTCGGCGCCCTCGCCGGTCCACCGCGCCTCTAGGTCGTCGCCGAGTCCGTCGAGCTCGTAGTCCGCAATCAGTCGCGCCACCTTGCTCGAGGGCCGGTCGTCGCGTGAGTCAGTCATGCGGAGTGGCTCAGATGTCGGTGATGCGGGTGTGTTCGTCCGCGAGCGCCGCGGCGTCCTCGTGGAGCAGTGCCACCACGAGGTAGTCCGCGTAGTCCGCGAAGTAGTCGACGAGGTCGGCGATGCGGTCGGCGTCGATGGCCTCCAGGGAGTCCAGGAGCATGAACGGCACCGACTCGTGGAGGTCGTGGACCAGGTAGCCCGCCAGCGCGAAGATGAGCCCGGTGACCTCGCGCTCGGACTCGCTGAGGTGGCGGACCGAGTCCTCGTAGGCCGTGCCACCCTCGGTGCTCCGGACGACGTGGAGGTCGAAGTCGACGCGCTCGGACTGCTCGCGACCGTCCCGGACCGTGCGCTCGACGCGCTCGATCCAGATGCGGTCGATGTTCTCGTAGCCGAGGACGTCGAGGATGGCGTCCATGTGGTCGTTGAACTGCTCCACGGCGGCCGACTCGATCTGTTCGATCTTCGTCCGTCGGTCAGTCAACTCCGCGAGGAGTTCTTCGCGTTCCTCCCGGAGCGCGTCGGCGCGTTCGACCTGCGACTCGATGGACGCTATCTCGGCCTCGACGTCCTCCAGGTCGGACTCGAGGCGCTCGATCTCGAACTCGAGCTGGTTCGCCTCCCGGTGGAGCGCGAGGACCTCGTCGAAGTCGCCCGTCTCGGAGTCCTCGACGGTCACCTCCAGTGCTTCGACGTCCGCGGTCAGGCGCTCGCGGCGGTCCTTCAGGCTCTCTATTCGCTCCCGGCGCCGGTCGAGTTCGTCCTCCAGTCCCTCGACGTCCGCCTCGAGTTCCGACCGGCGGTCGCGCTGCTCCTCGGCCGCGCGTTTTTGCTCCTTGCGCTCCCCGAGGGTCGACTCCACGTCGTTGAGTTCGGCCACCGTTTCGCTCTGCTGGTCTCGGAGTCGCTCGACGGTCGCCTCGATCTGGGACCGCTCGACCGAGGAGCCACACGTCCAGCAGACCACCGTCTCGTCGCCGACCAGCTGGTCGGTGACGTCACCGTCCCCCGCTTCCTCGGCGCCGAGGAGTTCGTCGCCGCCGTCCTCGAGTCGCTGTTCGTTGTACTCCACCAGGCTCTGGAGCTCGGAGATTTCGCCGTTGAGCGTCTGGCGGCGCCGCCGCAGTCGGTCAAGTTCGTCCTCGAGTTCGTCCGTGTCCGCGACCGGTTCGTCGCGCAGGTCCTCGAGTTCGGCCTCGAGCTCCCGGCGTTCCCGCTGCAGGGAGCCGATGCTCTCGTTCTCGTCCTCGACGCGCCGACGAACCTCCTCGAGGTCCGACCGGGTCTCCTGTAGTTCGTCGAGCGCGTCCTCGACGTCCGAGCGCTCGCTCCGGCGCGCCTCGACGTCGCGGCTCTGCTCGTCGATCTCCGACTCGACCTCCGCGAGGCGCTCGCGCTTCTCGTCGACCTGCTCCCGGAGCCCTCGCCGCCGCCGTTCGAGGTCCGGGAGGTCGCGCTTGCGGTTCTCGATGGTCGCGAGTTCGTCCTGGACCTCCCCCTTGCGCGCCTCGAGCTCCTCGATGTCGGCGACGATGGCGTCGACGTCGACCGGCCGCATGATGATGTCGCGCAGGTCGCCGTCCAGGGCGACGGCTCGCCGGGCTTCGTTCGTCTCCAGGAGGAAGGCGAACAGTTCGGCGACTCCGGGGTCCTCGAGGTAGCCCTCACCGGTGACCCTGAGGCTCCCGTCGGCCCGAGTGAGCGTCCGCTCGTACGTCTCCCCGCGGAACTCGAAGGAGACCCGCCCCTCCTCGGCGCTCCCCTTCAGTGTCACCCTGTCGCTGCCCATCGCCGCCATGATCGCCTGGAGAAACGACGTCCGGTTCGTCGCGTTCTGGCCCGCGAGGACGGTCACGCCGGGGGGTACGTTCACCGTCGTCTCCGTGATTCCCCCGACGTTCTCCACGTCGAGCCGAGCGGACGCTGTGGTCTGCGGTGACATGGTCGTTGGTTGGTGGTCAACAGTGGAAGGCATAAGTCCCTCGGCCGGAGCGGTCCTGAAAGACTACCAGCGTGCCTGAGACAGTCGAACGACGGCGGCGCGGCCCATTTACTGACCCAGGAGGGCGCGTGACTCCACCCGGTCGAACTCCGCTTCGATAACAGGTGTACACTTGTTAGTTCTACTCCTCCCGTCCCGTCGGTCCACGTAGTGAGAGTGTTCGACCCACGAGACCTAATGGTTTTTTAACTGGCAGGTTCACACTACCCTCTGAATTCGTACAATAGAGGACGACGCCAGTACGACGACCAGTCTCGGGGCGGAACGCCCCCACTATCCGGCACGGTGCAGACGAACGCAACCCGAGTGCTACATCGCGACGCACGATCACCCTGTCGACCTCGAGGTATCAATTGGTCTTGTCATATCGGTTCTCGTAGTTGCTCTCCGGACGGACGTGGGACGCGAGAGATACGGGTTCACGTCCGGTTCAGGGACTGCCAGTTGTCTAACAGCGCACTCCGTCGGCGTCGCTTCGATGGTCCACCGGGTCGGGCGCGGCCACGAGAGAACGCGCCCGTAGCCGCTATCGCGGCGGGCCCCGAGGCGGTTACCTCCAACTCACTACACCACTAATCAGCGTCGAGCAACAACTTGTTACCATGCACCACACTCGCCGCGGCGTCCTCCGTGGACTCGCCGCTGGCGGTGCAGCAGCGGTCGGCGGCTGCCTCGGCGGCGACACAGCGTCCGGTGACCCGAACGCCGTGGAGCCGTCGCAGCGTTCGAGCTCGACGACCGCCGGCGAGACGGCGGCACCACCGACAGCGGACGAGCCACGACACGTCGCCTACGACCACGCGTCCCTCCGTTCGAACGTCGTCTCCGGGGGCGTCCCGAAGGACGGAATCCCGTCTATCGACGACCCACAGTTCGCGTCGGCCGACGACGTCGACATCCCGGGCGGCGACCCGGTGTTCGGCGTCGAGCGCGGCGACGACGTCCGCGCGTACCCCCAGTACATCCTCGTCCACCACGAGATCGTCAACGACCGCATCGCGGGGGACCCGGTCGCGGTCACCTACTGTCCGCTCACTGGAACCGCCCAGGGGTTCGAGCGTGGCGAGACGACGTTCGGCGTCTCCGGCGACCTCCTGAACGCAAATCTGGTGATGTACGACCGCGGGACCGACAGCCGGTGGCCCCAGATGCTCGCGACGGCCATCGACGGTCCGCTCGCGGGAGCGACGCTCCAGGAGTTCCGCATCGTCTGGACCACGTGGCGGGCGTGGCGCGACGAACACCCGGACACCAGAGTACTGACAGAGGACACGGGGTACGTCAGGAGCTACGGCGACGACCCCTACGGCAGCTACAACCCCCGGAGGCGGTACTACAACAACGACGTCACGTTCTTCGACCCGCTCACGGAGGACGACCGGCTCGACCCGAAGGTGGTCGTCCTCGGCGCTCGCCTGGCGGACCACGCGGTCGCGTTCGACAAGCAGGCGCTGCTCGAGGACCGCGTTCTGGCAACCGAGGACGCGGAGACGCCGCTCGTGGCCGTCGCGGACCCCGATCTGCTGACGGGCTACGTGTACGCGAACCCCGACGAGCGCGAGGTGACCGCCGAGGACGGCGGCTACGCTGTCGGTGACGAGACACACGAGCCGGCCGCCCTGCCACTCGAGCGCGTGCTGGCGTTCGACTCGATGTGGTTCGCCTGGGCCGGCTACTACCCGGAGACCAGCTATGTCGAGTGAGTCGGCCCTCGGCACGGTCGCGACGCGTGGCGTTGCCAGCGGCCGCAACACGTGGCGAGCGATCCGTGGCGCGCTCGGTCGGCGGGACGGCGGGACGCTGTTCGTCCTCGCGGTGGTCGGCTACCTGGCGGCGTACCTCGTCGGCATCGGTCACCTCGACTGGAACACCGGCGGAACCGCGTTCGTCGTCGTCGACGACCCGCTGGCGCGTGCGACCGAACGGATGGCGCCCTACCAGTACGAACCCGTGGCGCTGGTCGCCGCCGGACCGTTCGAGTTGCTGGTCTCGCCGCTGAACGTGCTGCTCGGGCTGGGCCTGGGACTGCTCGTCGGCGCGAACCTCGCGGTGTCGTGGGTCGCGTACCGGAGCCCGGCGTCGTGTGGACTTGGCTCCGGTGCGGGCGTCCTCGCCGGCTTCCCCGCGCTCTTCTCGGGAATCGCCTGCTGCGGGCCGGCCTTCCTCGTCGTGCTCGGCATCCAGGCGACCGCCGGCCTCGTCGCCGCCTTCCAGTGGTTCGTCCCGCTGTCCGTCGCGTTGCTCGCCGCGACCCTGCTGTGGGTGGGTCGTCGCGTTGGCACCCAGGCGACGCGCCCCGACCAGGTGTAGGACGCTAGCGTCGGTGGCCGGCGGACAGCCTGCCCGCCCTGCCCAGAGGAATCTCCTCGTAACTCCACTGCGAACCAGGTCCTCGTCCGGGACACTACTCGGGCCGAGGACGACACTCACTCGTGGTGGTGGTGGTGGTGGTGTTCGTGGCCGGGACTGCTGAACTGCCCGGAGAACGCGCGCTGGACGACCTCGGGGAGCGCGGGGTGGACGTGGACCGACTCCCTGATGGCCCAGACGGACCCGGACCCGGCCTTCATCCCGACGACGACTTCCTGGATCAGCGTCGACGCGTCCGGTCCCACGATGTGGCAGCCGAGGATTCCGCCGTCGTGGTCGATGATGACCTTCACGAACCCCTCTGCGTGCATCGCATCGCCGCGCGCAATGTCCTCGTACCGGTACGTGTTCGTGGCATACTCCTCGCCAGCGGCCTGGAGGTCCTGCTCGCGGGCGCCGACGCCGGCGACCTCCGGGGAACCGAACACCGCGAACGGCATCGCCGAGTAGTCGGCGGGTTCCAGTTCGGGACCGAAGAGGTTGCGCGCCACCACCTCCGCCTCGTAGTTCGCGGCGTGTTTGAGGAGGAACTCGCCGGCGATGTCGCCGAGCGCCCAGACGCCCTCCGCCTCCGTCCGAAGGTACTCGTCGGTCTCCACGAACCCCTCGGCGTCCGTCCGGACGCTCGTCGCGTCCAGGTTCAGCGTGTCCGTGTTCGGGCGGCGGCCCGCCGCAACGAGCAGTTCGTCGCCCGTGACGGAGATGGTCTCGCCGCCCGCGACTGGGCCCGCGCCGTCGCCGTACTCGTACGCCATCGCCTCGACGGTAACGCCTCCGCCCGACTCGGAGACGGCGGTCGCCTCGAACCCGGTGTAGAGGTCGAACCGGTCGGCGACCCGGTCGGTGAACGCGTCGGCGACCTCCCGGTCCGCGTACGGGAGCAGCGTCGGCCGCCGACTGATGACCGTCACGTCGCTGCCGAACGCGCCGAAGAAGTGGCCGAGCTCGGCCGCGATGTAGCCCCCGCCGACCACGACCAGGTGGTCCGGCGGCGACTCCAGTTGCAGGGCCTCCGTGCTCGTGAGGTAGTCGACCGCGTCGATGCCGTCCATCGACGGAATCGCCGGGCGCGTGCCCGCGGCAATCAGGACGGTGTCCGCGCGGACCGCCGCGCCGTCGTCCCGGCCGCCGACGACCTCGACCTCGTGGTCGTCCACGAACCGAGCCTCGCCCTCGTACAGCGTGTGCTGCTCGGAGGACTCCAGGCCGCGGCGGATCGAGTCGGCGCTCTCCTGGACGTCCTCGTTGACCTCTCGGACCATCCCGGCGAAGTCGACGTCGTCGACGGTGACGTCGATGTGGAACTCGTCGGCGCGCTCAATGGTCTCGAGGACGTCGGCGTGGTAGAGCAGGAGTTTCGACGGGATACAGCCGCGGTTCAGGCAGGTGCCGCCCAGCGGGCCGCGCTCGACGACGGCCACCGACTGGCCCTGGGACGCCGCGACGGACGCGACATCGAGTCCGGACCCCGACCCGACGACGAGAAGGTCGACTTCTTCCATGCCGAACAGAGGTCCCTCGGCGTAATGAATCCCCGTCCGGGGGCGCGTTTACGCCTGACCAGCGCCGCACTCGCCGAGTCGCTCTGAGGCCCGTGCGGTCGCGGCTACAGAACACCGCGAACACGTGGGCCGGAGAGCGGGACAGCACGCTCCGAACCGGCGACCGTCCGACCGCGGAATTGACGGTCACCCGCGCTTTCGGTGGAGACATGCCCGACGATTCCCGGCCGCTGTTCGCCCTCGTCGCGGGGTCCACACTGACCGCGCGCATCGAGGGCATCAGCGCGGCCGGCGCCGACCCGGCGTTGATGGCGCACACACCGAGCGCGGACGCGGAGATTCTCGAGTACGGCCGTGCCGCCCGCGCACCGGTGGTCCCCGTCAGCCCGACGGGGTGCCCGACGCCAGCAGTCGTGACCCGCGCCGTCCGCGAACGCCGCGACTTCGACAGCGTCGTCGTCGACGCGGGCCTCGCGAAACCGACCGGCGCGCCGACCATCGACCTCGGCGCCGAGCAGGGGGCGGACGTGCGCGACCCGGTTGCCGTCCCGGACGCCGACAGCGTGTTCGCGGACGCACGGGAGTTCGGCGGCGACCTCGACGCCGACCGGCTGTTCCTCGCGGAGACGATTCCCGGCGGGACGACGACGGCGATGGCCGTCCTCGCCGCGCTCGGCGAGCAGACCGGCGTCTCCTCATCGCTCCCGGAGAACCCGGTCGACCTGAAACGCGATGTCGTCCGGGAGGGGCTGGCGGCGAGCGGCCTCGAGCGCGGCGACCTCGCCGGCGAGCCGACCGAGGCGGTGCATCGGATGGGCGACCCCGTGCTCGCTGCCGTCGCGGGCCTCGCCGTCGGCGCGCTCGAGGGCGACACGGACGTCGTGCTCGCGGGCGGGACGCAGCTCGCGACTGCCGGCGCGCTCGTCCGCCACGCCGACATCGAGGACCCACTCACCCTCGCCACGACGTCGTTCGTCGCGGGCGACGGATCCGCGAACGTCCGCGAACTGGCCGCCAGCCAGGACCTGGACCTCCGCGTCACCGACCCCGGCTTCGACGAGCGCAGCGACCACCCGGCGATGGCGGCATACCTCGCCGGCGAGGCGAAGGAAGGCGTCGGCATGGGCGGGGCGCTCGCGCTCGCCGACGACGCCGGCCTGGGGATGGCTGCCGTGCGCGACTCGCTGGCCACCGTCTACGAGCGCGTCACCGAACGAGCGGAAGCCACACTCTGAGGAGCGGCGTTCCTGTCGGTGTATCGGATTTGAGCCGAGCTGCTCGCCTCTCGTTCGAACAGGGCCCCCAATCTTTTTGCTCGACAGGTCCGTGGTATGCGTTATCGTGGGCCGGCCCCACGGGGAGTAACTCCCGTCGTCGACCAGGCGAGGGGGGAGGAACACACCGATGCCAGACATCACGCTCACAGTAAACGACCAGCGACACGAACTGACAGTGGAGCCGCGGACGCTACTCGTCACGGCGCTCCGCGAGAAACTCGACTACACGGGAGCCAACGTCGGCTGCGAGACGGGGCGGTGTGGCGCCTGCACCGTCCGGCAGGACGGCGACGCCATCAAGTCCTGCACGCGACTCGCCGTCCAGGCCGACGGCGCGACCATCGACACGGTGGAGGGACTAGCCGAGGACGACGAACTCGCGCCCATCCAGGCGCAGTTCCAGGAGAACCACGGCCTCCAGTGTGGCTACTGCACGCCGGGGATGTTGATGACCGCGGACACGTTCCTCCAGGACGCCGAGGACCCGTCCCGCGACGACATCCGGGACGCCATCGAGGGGAACCTCTGTCGGTGCACCGGCTACCACAACATCGTCGACGCCATCGAGGCGACGGCCGACCAGCTGGGTGGGAGCGAATGAGCGACGCCGAGGACGCCGCCGAAGCCGTCTTCGGGTCGCCGGTCCAGCGCCGCGAGGACGTCCCGCTGCTGAAGGGCGAAGCGACGTTCACCGACGACGTCTCGCTGCCGGGGATGACCCACCTCGCCATCCGGCGCTCGGACCACGCCCACGCCCGCATCGTCGACGTCGACACCAGCGAGGCGGAAGCGATGGACGGCGTCGTCGCCGTCTTCACCGGACAGGACGTCGAGGACAGCGGCGTCCCGAACGCCATCCCGACGGCGTGGGACCTCCCGAACCTCGTCCAGCCGCAGTACCGGATGCTCGCCGTCGACAAGGTGCGCCACGAGGGTGACGGCGTCGCCGCGGTGGTCGCCGAATCCCGACACGTCGCCCGCGACGCCGTCGAGCGCATCGACGTCGAGTACGAGGAACTCGACCACGCCACCCACCCGCGAGAGGCCGTCGAGGCCGACGTCCCAGAGGTCCACGAGGAAGCCGAGGACAACGTCGGCTTCGACTTCGAACTCGGCGACCCGGACGCCGTCGACGACGCGTTCGCCGATGCCGACCACACGGCCAGCGTCGACCTCCGCCTGCCGCGCATCATCCCGAACGCGATGGAGCCCCGGGCCGCGGTCGCCGACTGGGACGCGACGACCGAGGAGATGCGCATCTGGATGACCAGCCAGAACCCCCACCTCCACCGGATGCTGATGGCCGCGGCGACGCTCGGCATCCCGGAGAACAAGCTCCAGGTCATCGCGCCCGAGGTGGGCGGCGGGTTCGGCAGCAAGATCTACCACTACCCAGACGAGGCGGTGACCGGCTGGGCGTCGATGCAGGTCGAGCGCCCGGTGAAGTGGCAGGCCACCCGCTCGGAGAGCTACCGGACGGACTGCCACGGCCGCGACCACGACACCACCGTCGAGATCGCCGTCGACGACGACGGGACCGTGCGGGGGCTGCGCGCGGAGACGTACGCGGGACTGGGCGCACACCTCTCGCAGTTCGGCTCCGCGACGCCGTCGTACCTCTACACGACCGTGCTCTCCGGGCAGTACAAGATTCCGACCATCTACGCGCGGGTCGTCGGCGCGTTCACGAACACGACGCCGGTCGACGCCTACCGCGGCGCGGGCCGCGCGGAGGGCATCTACGTTGTCGAGCGGGCGATGGACGTCGCGGCGCGCGAACTCGACATGGACCCAGTCGAGTTCCGCAGGCAGAATCTCGTCCCGCCCGAGGAGTTCCCCTACGAGTCGGCGGCGGCGCTCGTCTACGACAGCGGCGAGTACGAGCGCGGCATGGACACCGCGCTCGACCACATCGACTACGAGGAGCTCCGGGAGCGCCAGGAGGAGCTCCGCGAGGAGGGCCGCTACATCGGCATCGGCGTGGCGAACTTCGTGGAGTCCGCGGGCCTGTCGCCGTCGGAGGCGGCGGGCAACCTTGGCTCGCAGGCGGGTGGCTGGGAGAGCGCCATCGTCCGGTTCGACTCGACGGGCACGGTCACCGTGCTCGCCGGGACGGCCGACCAGGGGCAGGGCCACCGGACGACGTACGCCCAGATAGCGGCCGAGGAACTCGGCGTCTCGCTCGACGACGTG
Organism: Halobacterium sp. DL1; assembly: GCA_000230955.3. Classification (NCBI taxonomy): domain Archaea; kingdom Methanobacteriati; phylum Methanobacteriota; class Halobacteria; order Halobacteriales; family Halobacteriaceae; genus Halobacterium; species Halobacterium sp. DL1. The sequence goes on along the minus strand of CP007060.1, from coordinate 595,013 downwards.
GAGGTCATCGAGGGCGACACCGACCGCATCCCGCAGGGGATGGGGACGTACGGCAGCCGGAGCGCGTCCGTCGGCGGCGGCGCCATCGCGCGCGGTGCGCGGGAGGTCCGCGAGAAGGCGCGCCGCATCGCCGCCCACCAGCTGGAGGCGAGCGTCGACGACATCGAGTTCGAGGACGGCGAGTTCCAGGTCGCGGGCTCGCCCGACCGGTCGATGCACATCCAGGGCATCGCCCACCAGGCGTACCTCGGCCACGACCTGCCCGACGAGATGGACCCCGGCCTGGAGGTGACGAACTTCTACGACCCGGAGAACTTCACGTTCCCGTTCGGGACGCACGTCGCGGTCGTCGAGGTCGACCCGGAGACCGCCGAGATAGAGATCCAGCAGTACGTCGGCGTCGACGACTGCGGGGAGATCATCAACCCGCTCATCGTCGAGGGGCAGGTCCACGGCGGCATCGCCCAGGGCATCGGCGCGGCGCTGTTCGAGGGCGCGTCCTACGACGAGGACGGCCACCTGGAGACGCGCCGCATGGACGAGTACGCGGTGCCCCAGGCGACCCAGCTGCCGGACTTCGTGACGGACAACACCGTCACGCCGAGTCCGCACAACCCCATCGGCGTGAAGGGCGTCGGCGAGTCGGCGACCATCGCCGGGACGCCGACGCTCGTCGCCGCCGTCTCGGACGCGCTGGAACCGTTCGGTGTCGACCACCTGGACATGCCGATAACGCCGGAGACTGTCTGGCGGGCAACGGGGGGTGAGGACTGATGTACACCGACGCGTTCGACTACTACCGCGCAGACAGCGTCGACGAGGCGGTCAGCCTCTTGGACGAACACGACGGCAGCGAACTGCTCGCGGGCGCACAGGGCATCCTTACGCGCATGAAGACCGGCGACGAGTCGCCGCCCGCGCTCGTCGACATCGGCCAACTAGATGGGCTGTCCGCCATCGAGGCGAACGACGGCACGCTGTCGGTGGGCGCGATGGCGACCCACGCGGAGCTAGCGGAGTCGGAATCAGTGGCGGACCACGCGGCGGCGCTGTCGGAGGCCGCGGGCGAGGTCGGCGACCCGCAGATACGGAACGGCGGGACCATCGGCGGGAACCTCGCGCACGGCGACCCGCGCTCGGACCCGCCCGCGGCGGTGCTGGCGCTCGACGCCGGCCTCGTCGTCCAGGGGCCGGACGGCGAGCGCACCATCGACGCCACCGACCTCTTCGACGGGTCCTTCGAGACGGCCGTCGGCGACCAGGAGGTCGCCACCAGGCTAGAGGTTCCCGTCGACGGGGACGCCGGGAGCGCGTACCACAAGCGCCGGGACCCCCTCTCGGGGTACGCGCTGGTGGGCGTCGCTGCGAGCGTCCGACTGGACGACGGTACCGTCGAGGAGGCGCGCCTGGGCGCCACGGGCGTCACCGACCGCCCGTTCAGGCTCGAGAGCGTCGAAGAGACGCTCGAGGGCGAGTCCGTGGACGACGAACTGCTCTCGGACGCCGGGGCCGCGGCGAAGGAGGCAGTCGACCCGGACGACGTGCGCTCGGACCCGCAGTCGTCCGGCGCGTTCCGCGCGCACCTGCTGGCGGTGTACGCGGAGCAAGTGCTGGCCGACGCCGTGGAGCGAGCGCGGTAACGGCGCCGCTCCGGCACCGGCGTCGAACTCCATCCCGTTTCTGCCGGACGAGCACCAGTCTGTTCCAGTATCGTGGACGTCGGCCAGCGTCCCCGGTGGCGAGCGGTGGCGTGAACCACAGTTTTGATGCTGGTTGACGAGAGAAGGAGTGGGTATGAGTACCACGACGGAAGACGTCGACGTCGTCGGCGACGACACGGTCGAGAACATCGCTCGGGCGGCGCTGTTCGCGGCGCTCATCGGCGCCTGCGCGTACGTCTCGTTCCCGAACCCCCTCGCACCACAGGTCCCGGTGACGCTGCAGGTGCTGGCGCTGTTCCTCGCGGGCATCTACCTCGGCCCCGTCTGGGGCGCGGTCTCGATGGCGCTGTACCTCGTCGCAGGCGCCGCGGGCGTCCCCGTCTGGTCGGGAGGCAGTGCGGGCGTCGGTGCGCTCCTCGGGCCGACCGCGGGCTACCTCTGGTCGTACCCCATCGCCGCGTTCGTCATCGGCGCCGTCGTCCACTCCGGACTCACGCTCCGAGACCCCAACGACGCCGGCGTCTGGCGGCTCGTCGGCGCGATGGTCGCCGGGACCGTCGTCGTCTACGCGCTCGGCTCCCTCGGCATCTACCTCGCGACCCCTGCCGGCATCGTCACCGCCGTCGTCTCGGGGAGCGCGGCGTTCGTGCCGTTCGAGGCCGCGAAGATAGCCGCCGCCGTCGGTATCGTTCGTAGCGACGCCGTCGCCGCGAAATGATAGAAACCCGGGACCTCGTCAAGACGTTCGACGGCGTCCCGGCCCTCGACGGCCTCTCGCTGACCATCCCGGACGGCGAGTTCGTCGTGCTCGCCGGTCCGAACGGCTCCGGGAAGACGACGCTCGTCCGTCACTTCAACGGACTGCTGGAGGCCGATGCCGGCGAGGTGCTGGTCGACGGGACGCCCGTCCAGGACGACCTGGTCGCCGCTCGTGTCGCCGTCGGGATGGTGTTCCAGCACCCCCGCGACCAGTTTGTCGCCGCGACCATCGGGGAGGAAGTCGCCTTCGGTCCGCGGAACCTTGGCCTCCCACACCACGAGATAACCGACCGCGTGGCGGACGCGCTCGACGCCGTCGGCCTCGGCGGCCGGGACGAGGAGCGCGTCGCAGCGCTCTCGGGCGGCGAACAGGAACGCCTCGCCATCGCCGGTGCGCTCGCGATGCGGCCGGCCCACCTCGTGCTCGACGAACCATTTACTGGGCTGGACGCCCCCGCACAGGCGGCCGTCCGCGACAGGCTCGCGGCGCTGAAAGCGGCCGGAACCAGCGTGGTCGTGGTCACACACGACCTGCGCGACGTCGCCGACCTTGCGGACCGCGTGGTCGTCCTCCGGGACGGCACCATCGCGGCCGATGGCGACTACGACGCCGTCCACGAGCGACTACCGGACCTCGGGGTGCGTCAGCCGTGACGGCCATCGGGCTCTCGTACGCCCCGGGGGACACCGTCGTCCACCGCCTCGACGCCCGCACGAAGCTCCTGGGACAGTTCGTCGTCGCGCTGCTGGCGTTCACGTGGACCGACGCGCTCGCGCTCCCGGTCGTCTGGGCGCTCGTCGTCGGCGGGATGGCGCTAGCGAGGGTCCGACTGCGCAGCGTCTTCCCGGGGTACGCGCTCCCGTTCGTGCTCCTGGCGTTCGCCACGCTGACGCGGACAGTCACCCTCGGCCCGCCCTGGGTGGACGTCGACGCCGGCCTCGCGGCGACCCTGCACAGCCTCCGCGTCGCCGCCATCCTGCTCGCGAGCGCGGTCTACGTGCAGACGACGCCCGTCTCAGAGACACAGGCCGCCATCTCGCGGCTGGTCCCGGGCAAACCCGGGCGGTTCCTCGCGGCGGGCACGTCGTTTGTGCTGCGGTTCCTGCCGGTGTTGCTCGCGGACCTCCAGAGCGCGCGCGCGGCACAGCAGGCGCGCCTCGGCGACCAGCGCCGCCTCCACGAGCGGATGCAGACGGTCGCCCTGGCCGGCCTCAACCGGGCGTTCGAGCGCGCGGACCGCTTCTCGCTGGCGCTCAAGGCGCGGTGTTTCGCCTGGAACCCGACCCAGCCGCGGCTGTCGTTCTCGCGGACGGACTGGCTGGTCTCGGCGGGGTTCGTCGGACTGCTGGCGGTCGCTGCGCTCGCCTGACCGGCGTGGTTGGATTCGAGCCGAACTTTCTCACTGAACCGAGTACACGTCCCACTCTATGCTGGCAGTTCGAACTCGTCCGAAAATCTATTAGCGCTCCCTGCGAAACAGCGTGGTATGGTACAGATTGACATCAACTGCGACATGGGGGAGAGCTTCGGGAACTGGACCATGGGGCGCGACGAGGAAGTGATGCCGTACATCTCGTCGGCGAACATCGCCGGCGGCTACCACGGCGGGGACCCGCACGTCATGCGCGAGACCGTCGCGCTCGCGGCCGACCACGACGTCGGCGTCGGCGTCCACCCGGGCCTCCCAGACAAGATGGGGTTCGGCCGACGGAAGATGGACGCGACACCAGAGGAGGTCAGGGACTACGTGACCTACCAGCTCGGCGCGCTCAACGCGTTCTGCGACCAGCACGGCGTCACGTTCCAGCACGTCAAACCCCACGGCGCGATGTACTCGATGCTCTCGGACAGCCCCGAGCACGCCCGCGCCGTGATGGAGGGCATCCTCGACGTCGACGACGATCTCATCTACCTCGCGACTGACAGGAACATCTACGAGGTCACCCAGGAGTACGACGACCTCGACGCCGTCTTCGAGGGCTACGTCGACCTCGACTACAACCCAGACCGGAGCCTCATCGTCGAACAGGAGAAGGAGACCCGCGACCCCGAAGAGGTCGCCGACCGGTTCGTCAGCATCGCGACCGAGGGCCAGGTCGAAGCAGTCAACGGCGAGCTGCTCGACATGCCCGCGGACAGCATCTGCATCCACGGCGACACGCCGAACGCCGTCGAGATCCTCGAGGCCATCCACGACCGCATCGGGGAACACGACATCGAACTCACGCCGCTGCACCGGATCGTCTGAGGCGCCGCGACGGCTCGAGCTACCATTCTTCGGTATTCGGCCCACAGCAGAACGTGCGAGTAGCCCGAGCGGTGACGCTACCGCGGCGTCACTCCTCGGCGTCCGGCGAACCGGAGCCGTAGAGCACCGCGATTGCGGCGCCGATCAGCACGAACGACAGCACGACTGTCAGGCCGGCGATGGCGAACACTTCCGGCGACAGCTCCACCTGCAGTTTCGCGAAGACGTACGTCGGGATGGTGTTCTGCCCGAACTGGAGGTAGACCGTCCGCGAGAACTCGTTGAACGACAGCACGAAGCTGAAGATGACCGCGCTGATGAGGCCCGGCCGAATCTGGGGGAAGATGACGTGGCGGAACGTCTCGAACTCGTTCGCGCCGAGGTCGGCGCTCGCGAGCAGGACGTCGTCGCGGACCGTCGACATGCTCGTCAGGATGACGAGGAACGCGAACGGGAACGCCCAGATGACGTGCCCGATGGCGGTGGCGACGAACGCCTGCCCGAAGCCGATCTGCTTGAACAGCATCAGCAGGCTGAACCCCTGCACGACGCCCGGAACGAACAGCGGCAGGATCATCGCCGCGACGAACAGCGCCTTGTACGTGGTCTTCCGGTAGGACAGCACCGCCAGCAGCGCCAGCGCCGGCGCGACGAACATCGTCACGACGGCGAGCTTCAGCGACCGCTCCATCGCAGTGATGAGCGCGTCGCTCTGCAGCATCAGTTCGTACTTCGCGAGCGTGATCCCCTGCGGGATGCGGACGTACGACGCGGTGTCCAGCGAGATGAACACCAGCATGATCGGCGGCGCGAGGATGAACAGGATCCAGAACGCCATGAACGCCTTCCAGAGCCAGTCCTTCGAGACGTCGGAGACCCAGACCGTCGGGTCCGTTCGCAGAACGTCGGAGAGGCGGGATGAACTCGTGCTCATCAGATCTCACCCACCGTTCTGAGGCCGTAGACGTACTCCCACGCGAGCAGCAGCAACACCGCGAACAGCAACACGACGGCGCTGATGGCGCTCGCCAGCGGGAGGCGCGCGGAGTTGACGGCGTTGTCGATGATGGTCGCGATGAGCGAGATGTTGCCGCCGCCCAGGATGACAGGGACGACGCTCTCGCCGAGCACGCCGACGAACACGAACACCGCGCCGATGAGTAGTCCCGGAATCGAGAGCGGGATGACGACGTGGCGAATCGTCGCGAGCGGCGACCCGCCGAGGTCGGCGCTCGCGTGCAGTATCTCGTCGTCGATGCGGCTCATCGCGAGCCACGCCGGGAAGATCATGAACGGCAGGTAGCTCGCGAGCATCCCCAGCCGGACGGCGAACGTCGAGTAGAGCAGCCACCCCAGCGGCTGGTCGATGATGCCCGTGAACAGCAGGACGCTGTTGAACACGCCGTCGCTGCCGAGGAAGGAGATCCACGACAGCGTCCGGAGGATGTAGCTCGTGAGGAAGGGGATGGCGAACAGCAGCATGAGCGGGAACGTGTACTTCGAGTCCCGCTTCAGCACGCCCGCGTAGTACGCGATGGGGAAGCCGAACACGAGCGCGAGCAGGACCTGGATGACGCCCTCCTTGATGGTGGTGAAGAAGGTGTCGACGCGGTAGGAGTCGAAGAACGCCTGGTAGTTCTCGAGCGTGAACCCGAGTTTGAAGCCGAACGGCTGAGGAATCGCGACGCTCCAGACGAAGATCGCGGCCAGCGGCAGGAAGACCAGGAGCCCGAGGATGGAGAGCCAGGGCAGGACCTGGAGGCCGAACCTGAGCCGGTCGTTGTCGACGAGCGGCCGGAGCACGGCCGGGAGGCGCTGCTGGGCCGAGTAGTCGACACCCCCTCGGTCGCTGCTATCAGACGATATAGAGTTGTCGTGAGCCATTAAATACCAGTGAGCCGGTTACGAGGTGAGGCGGTTCCACTGGGAGTTCATGTAACTGAACGTGTCGGGGTACCGCTCACCGAAGACGCTGATGTCGTCGCTGAAGCGACTGCGGACCTCCTCGTGGCGCTGCTCGATGAACTCCGCGTCGAAGTCCTCGGAGTCCTCGGCGTACTCGATGCCGAGGTCGCTGGACGAGAGGTAGCCGCGGATGGTCGTAATCTGGGCGTTGTACCAGCCGCCCATCATCCAGTTCACGAGGTCTTCGGCGGCGTCGCGGTTCTTCGCGCCCTTGTTGGTCATCCACGGTCCGATGGCCCAGAGCGAGTAGCCCTCCTTCGGTTCGAGGTACTCCGCGTTCATGCCCTGGTCGCGGAGCGCGAACACGACCGGTTCCCACGTGTCCATGGCGACGACTTCCTTCTTCGAGAGGAGGTTGACGGCGGTCTGCCAGCCGCTCCAGAACGTGCGGAACTGTCCGTTGTTCTTCTGTTCGAGGAGGAAACTGATGACCGCGTCGACGTCGCTCTCGGACGGGTTCTCGAGGTCCTCGATCTCCGCCATGTTGTTGCGCTTGAGGTAGAGCGCGACCTTGTGGAAGGCCGTCGCCCAGCCCGCCTCCATGGAGGTCTTCCCCTGGAACTCCTCGTCGAAGAGGATGCCGTAGGAGTTGACGCTCCCGGGGTCGCCGACCTCGTCGGTGAGGTACGCGACGGAGTCGCCGTTCTGGACGCTGGACAGCGAGTGTTGCTCGCCGTCGACCTCAGTCGGGCCGCTGTTCTTGACCTCGTCGTAGACGCGCTCCCAGTTCGGGAGCTCCTGGAGGTTCGTGGGCTTGATGGCGCCCTGCTCCTGGAGGACACTCGTGAGCGTGGTGTCGTTGCCGGCGAGGTCGAAGTCCTGGGAGGCGGTACCCTGGACGAGTTTGGTCACCGTCTCGCCGGGGCTCCACGCCGCCGCCGAGTAGTTGACGTTGATGCCGCTCTCATCTTTGAAGCTGGACCAGTCCTCGGGGTTGGTCGTGCCGACGGCCCAGTACGAGAGCTCGCTGACGGAGCTCCCGCCGTCGTCGGTCTGGGTGTCTCCGTCGCTGTCCGTGTTCGTCTGGTCGGTCTGGTTGTTCCCGTCACCGTCTCCGCCGCCACCGCCGAGACAGCCGGCGAGGCCACCAACGGTCGATGCGCCCGCAACGCCGCCTGCGAGCTTCAGGAAACTACGACGGGATTCGTCGTCGTGGTCTTCGGTATCACTGTTCGGAGCCATACACTGGTTCTGTTCTGGACGCGATATCAACATTCCTATTTGTACGCTTTTCGAGTTCGGGAAATAAAGTACAGTTAGTATATTTGGGAGTATAGGGCGCTAATATCAAACGGAGTGCGAGAGATTGCGTCCCTGTCAGACCGCTTTCGACCCGGGACCAACGATGGTCGCGAAAACCGTGTAGTTTTACAACAAGCGGCTGTATACAGTCCGACTATGGACGAGCAAGACGCAGAGATCATTAAAGCAGTGGCGGACATTGGTGAACCTAGTCCGAAGGGCGTCGAGGAGGAGACGGGCATCCCGAAGTCCACGGTCCACTATCGCCTCGAGAAACTGCGCGAGGCTGGCGTCATCGAGGACGAACTGTTCAACCTCGACCTGGAGAAGGTCGGCCTCAACCTCACCGTCATCACCGAAGTGATGGCCGACTACGAGGAGGGGTACCACGAGAAGGTCGGCGAACAGCTCAGCGAGATCGAGGGGGTCAGCCAGGTGTACTTCACGATGGGGGACACCGACTTCATCGTCATCGCGCACCTCTCCAGCCGTGAGATGGTCGAGGAGCTCGTCGTCGCCTACGAGGGCATCGACGCCATCCAGCGCAGCAGTACGAACTTCGCCATCTCCACCATCAAGAACGAGCGCATCCCGTTCCGGAACTACGACCTCGAGACCCTGAAGGACATCGTCACTGAGAACTGAGAGGGGCAGGTCGGCTACTCGCTGCCCGCGATGTCGAGGTGTTCGTCGACGAACTTCGTCGTGTGTTCTGCGTTCAGGAACCGGTCGTCCGTGAGCACCTGCTGGTGGAACGGAATCGTCGTCGGCACGCCCTCGATGGTGGTCCCCTCGAGGACGCGCAGACCGCGCTGGACGGCCTCCTCGCGGTCCTCCCCGGAGACGATGAACTTCGCGAACATCGAGTCGTAGAACGGCGCGATGCGGTCCCCCTGGTCGATGGCGTCGTCGACGCGCGTCCCGATGCCGGTCGGCGGCCGGTACGTCGTCACCTCGCCCGGCATCGGCGAGAAGTCGTTGGTCGGGTCCTCGGCGTTGATGCGGAACTCGATGGCCGACCCGCGCGGTTCGACCGCGGACTGCGGGAAGGACAGCTCTTGGCCGTCCGCGATGCGGAGCTGCCACTTCACGATGTCGATGCCCGTCACGACCTCGGTGATCGCGTGCTCGACCTGGATGCGGGCGTTCACCTCGAGGAAGAAGAACTCGCCGTCCTCGTAGAGGAACTCGAATGTCCCGGCGTTGACGTAGCCGGCCTCGTCCGCGCCGCGGCGCGCGGCCTCCCACACTTCCTCCCGGGTCTCCTCGTCGAGTACGGGGCTCGGCGTCTCCTCGATGAGTTTCTGCTGGCGGCGCTGCGTCGAGCAGTCCCGCTCGCCGAGGTGGCGGACGTTGCCGTGTTCGTCGCCCAGAATCTGGACCTCGATGTGGCGGGGGTTCTCCAGGAAGCGCTCGACGTAGACGCTGGCGTTGTCGAAGTACGCCTCGCCCTCGCGTTTGGCGTCCTCGAGCTGGTCGTCGACTTCGTCCTCCGAATGGACGACCTTCAGGCCACGCCCGCCGCCACCGCCGTCGGCCTTGATGGCGATGGGGTAGCCGTGTTCCTCGCCGAACTCGCGGACCTCGTCGGCGCTCTCGACGGGGTCGGTCGTGCCGGGGACGATGGGGACGTCCGCGCGGTCCATGATCTTCCGCGCCTTCGTCTTCTCCCCGAAGTCCGCCATCACGTCGCTGGGCGGCCCGATCCACTCGAAGTCGCTGTCCTCGACGTTCGCGGCGAACTCCGTGTTCTCGGCGAGGAAGCCGTACCCCGGGTGGATGGCGTCGGCGTCGGCCTCCCGGGCGGCCTCGATGATGGCTTCCTGGTCGAGGTAGCTCTTCCGCGCGACGGACTTCCCGATGTGGTAGGCGTCGTCGGCGAGCCGCACGTGTTTCGCTGTTTCGTCCGTATCACTGTACACCGCAACCGCGTCGATACCGAGTTCGCGGCAGGCCTGGATGATACGGATAGCAATCTCGCCCCGGTTCGCAATCAAGACACGGTCTAACACGGTGATGAAATAGAGGAGATTCGCAATATTAGTCTTTGGGTGCCGGATTTCTCGTACCCAGTTCGAAGCGGCGGTAGAGAATTGAACGAGAATCGTTCGGTCGTCACCTGGCCCCAATCGGAGGGGCGGCAGCCGACTGTCCCTCGCGTTCAGTCGAAGACGGAGACGGCGTCTGGTTCGAACCCGACCTGGACCGTCTCGCCCTCCTCGAACAGCGTCTCGCCGGTCGTCTGGTGGGCGCGGAGGTTGCGGCCGGAGGGGAGTTCGAGCGCGTACTCCGTGTACGGACCCTTGAAGATGGTGTCCGTGACGACCGTCGAGAACGAGTTCTCCTGGCCGTCGCCGAACGACAGCCGCTCGTTCGGGACCAGGAAGACCAGTTCGTCGTCGACCGACGGCGCGGTCCGGAGTTCGCTGCGCGCGATGCGGAAGTCCGTCCCGTCGCTGCTGACCGTCACCGTGTCGTCGTGGACCGCCGTCACCGTCCCCTCGACGAGGTTCGGCATCTGGAGGAAGTCAGCGACGAACTCGGTGGCCGGGTCCTGGTAGATGTCCAGGGGCTTGCCGACCTGTTCGACGTCGCCCTGGTTCATCACGGCGATACGGTCGCTCATCGAGAACGCCTCCTCCTGGCTGTGCGTGACGAACACGAACGTCTTCTCGACCTCCTCCTGGATGCGCTTCAGTTCGACCTGCATCTCCTTGGCCAGTTTCTCGTCGAGCGCGCCCAGCACCTCGTCGAGGAGGAGCACGTCCGGTTCGATGACGAGGCTGCGCGCCGTCGCGACGCGCTGCCGTTCGCCGCCGGAGAGGTCCTGAATGTTCCGGCCCTCCTTCCCACCGAGGTCCATCAGTTCGAACATCTCGTCGGCGCGCTGGCGTCGCTCGTCCTCGGGGACGCCGCGCAGCATCAGGCCGTACTCGACGTTCTCACGGGCGGTCATGTGCGGGAACAGCGCGTACTCCTGGAACACGAGGCTCGTCTTCCGGTTGTACGGCTTGACGTCGTTGACCACGTCGCCGCCGAGCCGAATCTCGCCGGACGTCGGCGTCTCGATGCCGCTGATCATCTGGAGGAGCGTGGACTTCCCACTGCCGGAGGGGCCGAGGATGGTGAAGAACTCGCCCTCGCGAACGTCCAGGTCGACGTCGTCTACAGCGACGATGGTGTCGTCGTAGACCTTGCGGAGGTCACGCATCTCGATGACCTTCTCTTCGGAAGACAGGTCGTCCTCTCCTCGCACGTCTGTGCTCATTGTTACCAGCGGGTACTCGCCGCAGCACACATAAATCTATCCAGAAGCATCAACCCAGTCCCGGTGGCGGGAGCCTGGTTAAACTCAGTATAAAGAAAGGCTTAGATGTGAGAAGGTATCCTATACGACTGAATGGAGCCGAGCCAGATTACCGCCACCGACCCACTCGACGACGTGGACGTCCTCGACGGCGCAGTACAGCTCGGTGAACTCGCAGCGGCGCTCTACGGACCCGAGGGTCGCTACAAGCTCGTCGTCACCGGCGAGCCAGTCGTCGCGAGCGACCTCCAGCAGCTGTTCGACGCGCTCGACGTCGAACACCCGGCAGCGGTGATGGTGGGCAACGGCGCGGTCCAGCAGAAAGAGCGGGTCGGCGACGGGTCGACTGCGGTGGTCCTGCTGGCCCGAGCGCTCGCCGAACGCGCCGAAGGCCTGCTCGCCGAGGGATTCCAACGCGCGACGGTCACCGACGGCTTCGACCGGGCGCGTGCGGCGGCGGTGACAGCCATCCCGGAGATGGCGACGTCCGTCGACGGGCTCGACGACCCACGCGGCCGGGCCGCGGTCCGTGCCGCGCTGGGTAGCTACGGCGGCGACGACGAGACGGTGGCCGCGGTCACCGAGGCCGCCCGCCTCGTCGCGACGGCCAGGGAGACGGGCCGCGAGGGCCGCGGCATCGACCACGTCGAGTTCCACCACGTCTCGGACGCACACGCGCCGCGTGCCGAACTGCTCCGCGGCCTCTTCCTCGAACGGGAGCCCGTAACGCCGAACACGCCCCGGGAGTTCGAGGACGCGCGCGTCGCCGTCGTCGGCGGCGGGAAGAACGCGGGCCGCGGCATCGAGGAGCGGGAGCTCAAACGCGCCGGCGGCAGCGAGGGGAAGGGGCGCACGGAGGTCACCGTGAACCCGAAGACGCCCGACGACCGCACGGCGTTCCAGCAGCGGGAGGTCGAGGAGGTCGCGACGCAGGTACAGGTGCTCGTAGACGCGGGCGTCGACGTCGTGTTCACCGCGATGGGCATCAGCGACCGCGCGATATCGGCGCTCGACGAGGCCGGCATCACCGCGTTCAGGGGCCTCCAGGCCTCGCAGGCCCGAAGCGTGGCGCGGGCGACCGGCGCGTCGTTCGTGATGGACCTCGCGGACACCACGGCCGCCGACGTGGGCACCGCCGGCCGGCTGCGGGTCGAGGGCGACGACGACCAGTACGTCCGCATCGACCGCTGTCCGGAGAGCGAGGTCGGGACGCTGCTCGTCTCGGGGACCGTTCACGCGGGCACCGAGTCGATGCAGCGCGAACTGATGACGGGTGTCGTGACCGGCCGGACGATTCTGGAGGGCGGCCAGGTCGTTCCGGGCGGCGGCGGCGCGTGGACCAGGCTCGCTGCCGAGGTGCGGGCGGACGCCCGGTCGGTCCCGGACCGCTCTGCCATCGTGATGGACGCGTTCGCCGACGCCCTGGAGGACCTACCGCGTACCCTCGCGCGCAACAGCGGCGGGGACGCGGTCGACGCCGTCACCAGCCTGCGCGCCGGGGGAGCGGACGCGGTCTACGACACCGACGCGAGGGCCGTACGGTCGGCAGGCGAAGAGGGACCGTACGACCTCGCAGCGGTCGTGGAGGGTGCCGTGACGAAGGCGTCGGACGTCGTGGTCCAGCTCGTCCGCATCGACGACGTGCTCAGGGCGGCCGAGGACACCGACGACGAGCCCGACGACTACGACTTCCAGCCGGACCCGGAACGCGACCTCGCGTAGGGTCGAGCGGAACCTCGTGTCGGTCTCACCCCACGGTATCAGACGCGGTTCCGATTTCTGGCCGAGAAGTTGCACCCAGTATTCTCCAACCTGTCGGGTATCGAAAATTTACCAGTATCTATAACTCGCTATACGGGCAACGATGCCCCATAGATGACGAACGGCATCCAGCGACAAGAACTTTCCTCGCCACGCTACGAGTACGGCGGGGACGACCACGTCTTCGTCGAACTCTCCGAGGAGATGAGTTTCGACGCGAACTTCGAAGCGCAGGCGATCACCCAGGAGATACGCGAGCGCGACCTCCCCGGTCTCATCGAGGTCGCACCGGCGAACGCCTCCTACATGCTCCACTTCGACCCCGCGGAGCTCCACCCCGACGACCTCATCGACGAGCTCAAATCGCTGCGCGAGGAGATCGACCTCACCGAGTACACCTGGGAGGCCCGCGTCATCGACGTCCCCGTCCTCTACGACGACCCGTGGACCCACGAGACGCTGATGAAGTTCCGGGACCGCCACCAAGACCCCGACTCGACGGACCTTGAGTACTCCGCGCGCATCAACGGGTTCGACAACGTCGACGACTTCATCGACGCCCACGCCGGCGCCCCCCAGATGGTGACGATGGTGGGCTTCGTCCCCGGCCTCCCGTGGACGTTCCAGATGGTGCCCCGGGACCAGCAGATCGAGGTCCCGAAGTACGTACAGCCCCGCACCGAGACGCCGAGCCGCGCGGTCGGCTACGGCGGCGCGTTCACCGCCATCTACCCCGTGAAGGGCGCGGGCGGCTACCAGCTGTTCGGGCGGACGCCGATCGAGGTCCTCGACGTCGACCAGGAGCTGGCGGAGTTCGAGGACTCGATGGTGCTCCCGAACCCGGGTGACATCCTCAACTACCGCCGCATCGACCGCGACGAGTACGACGCCATCCGCGAAGAGGTCGAGGACGGCAGCTACGAGTACAACATCGGGACCATCGACTTCCGGCCCGAGGAGTTCTTCGACGACCCAGAGGGCTACAACGAGCGGATCACGGAGGTGCTAGACTGATGATCAACGTACTCGACGGAGGACTCTCGACGACGGTGCAGGACACGGGACGGTTCGGTCACTACCACATCGGGATGCCGCCGTCCGGCGCGATGGACCAGTACGCACACACGGTCGCGAACTACATCGTCGGCAACGACGAGGAGGCCGCGACCCTCGAGATGACGTACGCCGGCCCGGACCTCGAGTTCGAGGAGGACGCCGTCATCGCGGCGACCGGGGCGGACATGCAGCCGACGCTGAACGACGAGGAGATTCCCACGTGGACCGCGGTCCAGGTGGAGGCCGGCGACGTCCTCTCCTTCCAGTTCGCCACCGAGGGCGTCCGCTCGTACCTCGCCGTCGCGGGCGGCATCGACGTGCCGAAGGTGATGGAGAGCCGGTCGACGTACACGCTCATCGGCATCGGCGGCCACGAGGGCCGCGACCTCGACGAGGGCGATACGCTCCCCGTCGGGTCCGCCAACGGGAACGCCACCGTCGGCGCGGCCGTCGACGACAGCTACGTTCCGGACTACGCGAACAACGACACCATCCGCGTCGTGATGGGGCTCTGTGACTACCGGCTGACCGACGAGGGCCGCGACGAACTGCTCGGCGCGGAGTGGAAGATCAGCGACGAGGCCGACCGCGTCGGCTGCCGGCTCACCGGCCCGGACATCGAGGGGATGTTCGAGGAACGCGACCAGCCGTTCGGCGCCGGCCCGGACCCGACGAACGTCGTCGACCTCGGCTACCCGGTCGGCTCCATCCAGATGGCGGGCCAGCCCATCATCCTGATGCGCGACGCCGTGACCGGCGGCGGCTACGCGACGGTCGGCACAGTCATCAGCATCGACCGGAACATGCTCGCCCAGGCGCGCACCCACCGCAGCATCACGTTCGAGGCCGTCGACGTGGAGGACGCACTCGAGGCGCGGTCGGCCCACGACGAGAAGGTCGACACAATCCGGGCGAACTTCCTCGGGTAACGGCCGGCGGAACCGGCCGCGTTCCGGCCCCGAGCAGCCAGGTTGAATTGACTCCTATCTCGACTCGAAATCTGGAAAGAGAGTCACGTTTCGGACGACTGAACGGACGGTGTGGGGAAACTATATGTGGGTCGGCGTTCCATTTTCGCTAACGATATGACCGAGCGTACCACCGTCACAGCACCGATGCCAGGCGTGTTCTACCGGCGTCCGGACCCGGACGACCCCACCTTCGCCGAGCCCGGGGACCACGTCGAGAGCGGCGACGTAATCGGCCTCATCGGCGTCATGAAGAACTTCCACGACATCACGGCCGAGGCGGACGGTGAAGTCGTCGAGTTCTTCGTGGAGAACGAGGAGGAAGTCGACGCGGGCGACGAGCTCGCCGTCATCGAAGTCGAGTAACGACCGTCTTCGGCTGCGTCCCGGAGACCTGTTCTTCCACCGCTCCGTCTCTGGACCAGCCACTCGACCGACGCCCGGCAGTGCCAACTCCACCCAGCAGGCGGCCCCCGGAAGCGACGCGTACTGTAGTGGACTGCATCCGATATTTTTCCGGGAATACGTACCCAGTCCCTAAACTTCGCACAAAATTATTTGTAATCCGGCCCCAGTAGGTTCGTGTATGACTGGCCCGCCAATCCACGAACTGCACTTCGACGACGCCCCGAACGTCGACACGGTCCCCGGTCCGAAGAGCGAGCGACTGCTCCAGCGGCAGCGCGAGGTCGACAGCAGCGCCGTCGCCTACCCCAACAACATCCCCATCGCGCTCGACGAGGCGCGCGGCGCCACCGTCCGCGACGTCGACGGCAACACCTTCCTCGACTTCTTCGCCGGCATCGGCGTGCTGAACGTCGGCCACACGAACCCGTACGTGATGGAGGGGATGTACGAGCAGGCCGAGAAGTTCGTCCACACCGTCGACTTCCCGACGGAGGCCCGCCTCGACCTCATCGAGGCGCTCGAGGAGCGCGCGCCCGGTGACCTCGCCGGCAACAGCCGCGTCGTCTTCGGCGGCCCCACGGGCAGCGACGCCATCGAGGCGTCCATCAAGCTCGCGAAGTACAACACGGGCGGTAACGGCCTGCTCGCGTTCCGGAACGCCTACCACGGCGCCACCTCGGGCGCGATGAGCCTCACCGCGAACAAGGGGTTCAAGGAGCACTACACGCCGCTCCTGCCGGACGTCGTCCACGCCCCGTTCCCGTACCCGTTCCAGCAGAACAAGGACCCCGAGGAAGCCGTCGAGGACGCCCTGGAGCAGGTCCGCGCGACGCTGCTCGAACCGTACGGCGGCCTGGCGAACCCGGCGGGCATCTTCGTAGAACCCATCCAGGGCGAGGGTGGCGTCGTCGTCCCGCCGCAGGGGTTCCTGCAAGGCCTCCGCGACATCGCCGACGAGGCCGAGGTGCCCCTCGTCTTCGACGAGATCCAGGTCGGCTTCGGCCGCACCGGCGAGTGGTGGGCCAGCGAGCACTACGACGTGACGCCGGACGTCGTGACGAGCGCGAAAGCTCTCGGCGGCAACGGCCTGCCGCTGTCCTGCACCATCTACCACGAGGACCTCGACACGTGGGGCCCGGGCGACCACGCCGGCACCTACCGCGGGAACGTCCCGGCGATGCGCGCCGGCCTGCGCGCCATCGAGTACATCGAGGGCAACGACCTCCTCGCCCACGCGACCGAGATGGGCGAACTGATCCGCTCGCGACTCCGGGAGGTCGCCGAGGACAACCCCCAGGTCGCGGACGTCCGCGGGGAGGGGCTGTTCGTCGGCGCGGAGTTCGTCGACGAACAGGGCAACGTGACCGAGGCCGGCGACATCGTCGCCGACGTCCAGCAGTACTGCTACGAGCACGGCCTCCTCGTCTGGAAGGCCGGCCAGTACGGCAACGTGCTCCGCCTGCTCCCGCCGCTGGTCGTCACCGAAGACCAGGTCGAAACCGGCCTGGACATCATCGCGGACGCCATCGCCGAGGTCACCTCGGCCACCGCGACGCAGTAGCGACGGCTACCGTCGGCCGAGCGGGCGCGCCTCCGGACGTACTGTTATCCTCGCGGCCCTCGAAGGAGGGGCATGGCGACGCCGACGCGGACGAACGCGCTGCTGGACCGCATCGAGAACGACGACGTGGCGCTTGGTATCCTCGACAACGCGTACAGCCCGACGCTGGTAGAGTTCTACGGCGACCTCGGGCTGGACTTCGTCTGGATTGACCTCGAACACGGCGGCCCCGCGCCCGGCGACGGGCCGGCGGTCGACCACCTCCTCCGCGCCGCCGAACGCACGGACACCGAACTGCTCGTCCGCCTCTCCGACACCGAGCCAGCGTCCGTCCGGAAGGCCCTCGACGCGGGCGTCCGCAACGTGTTCCTCCCGCGCGTCGACGCCGCCGACACGGTCCGGGAGGCGGTGCGGGCGGCCCGCTTCGAGTACGACGGCGAACCGGGCGAACGCGGACTCGCAGCGCCCCGCGCCCGCCGCTGGGGGCTCGCCGAGGACTACGTCGCGAGCGAGGACCGCGAGACGCTCGTCGGCGTCACTATCGAAACCGAGGCCGCCGTGGCGAACATCGACGAGATTCTCGACGTCCCGGAACTCGGCTTCGTCTTCGTCGGCCCGCTCGACCTCTCGGTGTCACTCGGCCACCCGGGAGAATTCGACCACCCGGACGTCCAGGCGGCGGTCGAGACGGTCCGCTCCGCCGCCGTCGAGGCAGACGTCCCCGTCGGCGGCCTCGGGTTCGGCATGGACGACGTCAACACCAAGGCCGCGAACGGCTACCAGATTCTCCACGTCGGCAGCACTACCGGCGCGCTCAAAGAGACCATCAGCTCGTGGATGGACGCCTACGACGGCGAACGACCCCAGTAGCGATTCGAGGGGAACTCGGGAGGTACTCGCAGCGCCGGACTGCTCACCGCTTTCCTTCCAGGACTTTCGCGGCGGTGAGCACGGGGTCCCACGTCGTGTTGAACGGCGGTGCGTACGCGAGGTCGTAGTCCGAGAGTTCGTCGACGGTGATGCCCTCGGTCACGGCTCCAACGAGCGCGTGGCTCCGGTGGACCGCTCCCTCCCCGTACTCGGACGTGAGGCTGCCGCCCAGCACTCGACCGGACGGCCGGTCGACGGTGAGCGTCACCAGCACAGCCCCACCTCCCGGATAGTAGCCCGCCCGGGACTTCGCCTCGATGGTCTCCGTCATCGGCTCGAAGCCGGCGTCCCGAGCCGCCTCGTCGTCGACGATACCGGTGCGGGCAGCCTCCATCTCGAACGCCTTGACCGCCGCCGTCCCCGCGACTCCGCCGCCCTCGTTCGGGTTGCCCGCGACCGTCTGTCCGATCGCTCGGCCGTGGCGGTTCGCGGTCAACGCCAGCGGCACGTACGCCGGTTCCCCGGTAACGACGTGCTCGGCCTCCGCACAGTCGCCCGCCGCGTACACGTCCGGGAGGTTCGTCTCCCGGTAGGCGTCGGTCGCGATGGCCCCCGTCTCGCCGAGTTCGATACCGGCGTCCTCGGCGAGGGCCGTCCGCGGACGCACCCCCGTTCCGACGAGTACCATGTCGACCGGGACGCGTTCGTCGTCGGTGACGACGGCTTCGACCCGGTCACCGCCAACGAGTTCCTCGACCTCCGCTCCAAGGTAGACCGCGACGTCCTGGTCACCGAGGTGGTCGAGGATGGCTTCGCTCGTAGCTCTGCTGAACCCCTTCAGGATGCGGTCACCGCGCTGGAACAGGTGGACCTCGAAGCCGTTGGCCGCGAGCGCCTCCGCCATCTCGACGCCGATGTACCCACCGCCGACGATGCCGACGGGTCCGTTACACCGCTCGAGGAACTGGCACGCCGGCCCGCGGTCCGGTTGCTGGAGTTCGTGGTCAGAGCGCGCCCGACCGACGTACTCCCGGAGGTCGGTTCCGTCCGACATCGACCCGAGCGTGAAGACGCCCGTGTGGTCCAGCCCCTCGATGGGGGGCATGACCGCCTCCGACCCAGTCGCGACGAGCAGGTGGTCGTAAGCCTGTTCCACCTCGCCGTCGGCACTTCGTGCCGTGACGACACGGTTATCGGGGTCGATGTCGACGACCTCGTGGCCGGTCCGGAGGTCGATGTCCCGCTCCTCGCGGAACTCCTCGGGGGTAACCGACACGAGGTCGTCGAGGGACTGGATCTCGCCCTTGATGTAGTAGGGGAGCCCGCAGGCGCCGTAGGACACCCACTCCCCCTTCTCGAAGACCACGACATCGAGGCCGGGATCCTCGCGCTTCGCTTTACTGGCTGCGGACATGCCGGCGGCATCGCCGCCGACGACGACGAACGTCGACATGTCGCAACCATCGAGGCGTCGAACCATAAAACGGCGCTACCCCGACAGTCGCTCCTCTCTGCTCGTGTCGACGCTGGTCGAACGTGGAGTCGATACTAGGACGAGATTTACTGAAGTAACCGGAGATTGCTCGCGGTCGGTTCGTCTATAACGAAGTCCAGTTCCGCCGAACTGCCGGGTACAATGAGCGGGATGAGTGGCGCGAACGCGCTCGACT
The DNA here is from genome assembly GCA_000230955.3 of Halobacterium sp. DL1. Classification (NCBI taxonomy): domain Archaea; kingdom Methanobacteriati; phylum Methanobacteriota; class Halobacteria; order Halobacteriales; family Halobacteriaceae; genus Halobacterium; species Halobacterium sp. DL1. The sequence continues at coordinate 575,536 of CP007060.1, read as the reverse complement.
GGAGCGGGGCCAGTGACGTCCCGGCTGTGAATCATCGGGGGCAGCACGCACCCACTCGCGATGAGTAGCGACGACCGGTCCTCGATAACCTTCCTCCGGCTCCTGCTGGTCTTCGTCGGTGGGCTGTCGGTCCTCCTCGTGTTACCGTACCTCCAGGCCATCCTCGCGGCTGGACTGGTCGCCTACCTGGCCGTCCCCCTGAGCGACCGGCTCTCGGAGAGACTGGGGAGTACCCTCGGCGCCCTCACCACGATGGTCGTCACCGTGCTCGTCGTCCTCGTCCCGATCGTGATACTCGTCGGCGTCGCAGCGGACCAGGCGGTGTCGGTCGTCCGCGGCATCGAGATACCCCAGGGCGCGACCGCCGAGTCGGTCCTCGAGGCCTACATCGGGATGGATGTCGACGTGTCGGAGCTGTCGGGGCCGCTCACCGGGGCGATCGAGACCGGTGTTCGAGGTGTGCTCGGACGCAGCGTCGGTATCCTCGGCGGGCTCACTGCGCTGATTATCGGCGCCGTGATATTCCTGTTCACCCTCTTCGCCCTCCTCCGGGACGGCGACCGCCTCGTCGGCTGGCTCCGCTCGGTCGCCCCGCTCGACTCGGCGACCATGGACGACCTCCTCGAGCGCACCGACGACCTCCTGTGGGCCGCCGTGATCGGGAACGTCATCGTCGCCGCGATACAGGCGGTGCTGACGGTACTCGCCTTCGCCGTCTTGGGCTTCGACGACCTCGTCTTCTGGACCATGGCCACGTTCGTCCTCTCACTGCTGCCGTTGATCGGGGCGTCCATCGTCTGGATTCCGGCAGTCGTCTATCTCGTCCTCGTCGGCTCCATTCCGAGTGCAGTGGGACTGTTCGTGTACGGCTCAGTCGTCATCAGCGGGTCGGACAACTTCGTCCGGCCGCTCGCGATGCAGCGGGGCGCGAAACTCAACTCCGGGCTCCTCGTCCTCGGCATCTTCGGTGGCGTCTCCCTGTTCGGGTTCATCGGCCTCTTCGTCGGCCCCGTACTGCTCGGGCTAGCCAAAGCGATCGTGGAACTGCTCGCCGCGGAACGCCGCCAGACGTGGCCCAACCGAACCGACGAGTGAGTGCAGCGTCCACTACTCTCGGTCCCGTTCGAGGCGCTGCCGCCGTTGTTCGAACTCCTCGTCGGTGAAGTCCCCGCGAGCGTACGCACTCCGCAGTTCTTCGAGAGCGCGGTTGCGTTCGGGAGTGCGGCTGCCTACGAGACCGCGGTAGAGGACGTATCCGACGGCGAGTACGGCCAGGAGAAACAGTAGCATCAACCCGAGTCCCCAGAGCGGTGCGGCGCCCATGCCGAGTCCACCTCCGGCCCACCACCACCCCATCATCCCCATCATCGGCATCGCGAGCAACATCATCAGGAGCGGAGCGAACACGATAACGGCGAGCACGATGAGGACGACCCGGAGGAGCGAGTCGCCCCGATGTTGGCTGGACATAGTGAACGGCCTCTAGAGGAGAGAGTTGTACGCCTCACCCGATAAAGTCGACCCCTGTACCAGGGACTGACTGCTGGCCCTGGAGTCGGGTTGCGAAGCGGTCGGCGAGATGCGGGGCCGTGGTCAGTCGGTCGGTCCCGCACTTCCCGACTGTGGAACCCCCAGGAGCGAGGGGAGGTCCAGGTCGACGCGCCGGAGGAACTGCGCGTTGATAGCGACGATGACGGTGCTGAGCGACATCAGGAGGGCGCCGACGGCGGGCGAAAGGAGGACGCCGACCGGTGCCAGCACGCCCGCCGCGAGCGGGATGGCGAAGACGTTGTAGCCGGCGGCCCAGACGAGATTCTCCTGCATCTTCCGGTAGCTCGCCCTGCTAAGTTTCACGAGGCGGACGACGTCCAGGGGGTTGTTCTGGACGAGGATGATGTCCGCGGACTGGACGGCGACGTCCGTGCCGCTGCCGATGGCGATGCCGATGTCAGCCCGCGTGAGCGCGGGGTCGTCGTTCACCCCGTCGCCGACCATCGCCACCAGCTTCCCCTGGTTCTGGAGTTCCTGGACGTTCTCGTCCTTGTCCTCGGGGAGGACTTCGGCGAACACCGTGTCGATGCCGAGTTCGTCTGCCACCGCGTGTGCGACGTCTGCGGAGTCGCCGGTCAGCATCGCCACTTCGATGCCCAGGTCCTGGGGCGCGGCGACGACCCTGTAGCTCTCCTCACGGACGACGTCCGCGAGTGCGAAGGCGGCAACCGGCTCGTCGTTCCGAACGAGATAGACGACCGTCTGGGCGTTCTCACCGGCCCGGTCGGCGAACGCAGCGAGCTCGTCGGGCAGGTCGCTGTCGAGGTGCGAGAGGAGGTTCGGGCCACCCACGTCCACCGTCTCGGCGTCCACGGTCGCCCGCACGCCACGCCCCTTGAGCGCCTCGAAGACCGCGGTGAGAACGTCGTCATCGTCGAACGGGACGTATCGATGGTCGAACGAGCGCGGAACGAGGGGTTCACCGTATACCACGGCGACGGGACGGACACCGACGAACTCCGGTCGGCGGGGTGGTTCGTCTCGACCACCGCGCTCCCCGGCTGGCAACCGCCATCGGGCTCTGGTGGTCGGCGAAATCTGTACACGGTGTTCGTAGTCTCGTTTGCAGGTCTCGGAAACGGGTTCTCTCAACGGATGACCGAGAGGAGTGAGGGCCCTCCGGGACGTTCGCAAGGTCACTCGGCAATCGGTGCTTCCCAAAAGATAATCGCGTACGAACCGACAACGAGGACGACGCCGACGACCGCCAGTGCGAACAACGGTGACACGTGGTCGGAGATGATGCCGGTGCCCAGCTGGAACGGGATGACGGCCAGACCGCTGACCATCGCCATCGAGCTCAGGACGGTGGCACGGCCGAGCGTGCCGATGCGGTCGTTGACGTACTGACCGGCGAACGACCGCGTGACGTCAGAGAGCCCCCGTGCAACCAGGAACGTGGGGAGCGCGAGAATCGGAACGAAGTACATCCCAACAAGCGCCGCACCGACGATGAACGGCAGCGCGAGGAACCACGTCCGGATGCCGAATTGGTCCTTGATGGCGCCCGTGTAGTAGCTGAGTACGGCGCCGACGATGCTATAAGCCGCGTAGAACCATCCGAGTAGAGACTCTACCTGCGCCGTAGCGACGCCGAGGTCGGTGACGACGGTTTGGAATATTGGCTGGAGGAACACGAACACGAGGTAGGTGGCGGCAGCGTACAGCACGTAGTAGTAGAGGATGAAAGCCCGAATGTTCCGGCGCGAGAGCGCCTCTTTGACGATTCCGACGGTCTTGTGGAAGCTCAACTCGTCGGCATCCGTATTCTTGTACGTCTCTGGCTCGTCAAACGTGAACAACACCACGACGCCGAGTCCGGTGACGGCCGACGCCACAAACCACGGGTACGAGAGGTCGATGCTACCGAGGTAGCCGCCGACGACGGCTGCACCGGCGCCGACCGCGAGGGCGGCGGACTCTCCCCGGCCGCGAACGTTGGCGAACTCGTTCTCCGAGAGGCCGTCGGTGAGCGTGTCGTAGAGCCACGCGTCCTCGCTCCCCGACCGGAAGTTGTACCCCGCAGACCAGCAGACGTAGAGGATTGCCAGCGCGGGGAACGACTCCGCGAGGCCGATGCCGAGCAGTGACACGGCTATCAGGGCGGTCCCGATGAGCAGGCTGTTCTTGCGGCCGATGCGGTCGCCGACGTACCCCGTCGGGATCTCGCCGACCAGTGTGGTCAGGTTGTACACCACCTCGAGGATGGCAATCTGGGTGAAGTCGAGTCCCTGTGCGAGGAAGAAGAGGTACATGATCGGCCGGTAGAACTCGACCGCCTTGGTGGCCTTGTAGAGGTAGTACTTCAGTACGAGGCCGTCAGCCGAATCTTCCTGACGGGTCCCGGAACGTGCCTCCATTGGCTCTGCTTCGAGGAGGGGTCGTTATCTGCGTTCCGTTATTTCGCTTTCGGCGAATCATAATAATCTGGGCCGGAGTTCCGGCCGCACTGCCGTCTTCAGCTAGTATCCGAACTCCGGCTAGGTGGCTCCGACCGCGCGGTTTTTACTCCTACTGTGTCACCTACAACGCATGCGAACGAGCCTTAACGTTCCGGACGACATCCTCGAGGCGTTCGACGAGACATGGCAGGCGGAGGGAATCGATTCGCGGTCTCGCGCAATCAGGGAGGCGATGCTCGAGTACGTCGAGGCGCACGCGACGCTTGAAGAGACTGAGGGGACTGTGAGCGCCATCGTCGCCTTCGACTACGAACACCACGAGGTCATTCGGGACCTCCACGACGTCCAACACGACTTCCAGGATGTCGTCGAGACGACAAGCCACACCCACCAAGGTGAGTGGTGTCTCGAGATGGTGTTCTGCCACGGGGACGCGGAGCGAGTGCGGCAGTTGGTCTACGGGCTCCGGGACTTCGACGCCGTAGGCCGGGTGAAGGTGCTCTCGCTGCGCCGCTAGAAGTCGGCGAACGGCCCGCTCATTCCGGGTACGTGGCGCCGTCTAACCCCCGGGCGAACTCGACGGCGGCGTGGTCGTCGTCGAGTTCCTCGAAGCTGAACACAGCACCGTCTTCCCGTTCCTCCTCGACGAGGCCTGGAACCTCATTCTGGAGGTAGGAGACGAACTCCTCGGGGCTGTTCTCCGTCTTCGTCCCCTTGAAGATGAGGATGAACGCGTCGTCGTCGAAGGGGACCTCGTACCCCGTGGGGACGCCGGGGCCGAACCAGAACACGTCGCCAGCGGTCACATGCTCGCGCTCCCCGCGCGCACAGAGCACCCACTCGCCGCGCAGCGTGACGATGATCGATTCGGTCTCGTGGGCGTGCTCGTCCATGTACAGCCCGCCCGGCATCTCGATGAACTGGCTCTGCACGTCCTCGCCCTGCAACAACATCCCCACCCTCCCCTCCGCCGTGTCGACGCCGGGTTGGTCGTAGACGTTGTGGACGATGTCGACACCGTCGGTCAGGTTCGTTACGTTCGGGAGAGGTCGGTCGGTGTTCTCTGCCATGCGTACTCGACGCCGCAGCGCCGTGAAATATCTTGTTAGCACCGAATCGGGGGTGCCGTAATAACGACATTCTTGTCGGGTGAGCGTATCACCGGCGTATGGTTCAGTGGATCGGCGAGACGTTCGCGAGCGACGCGGGGTGGGACCACCTCGTCCGGCTGACGGACATCGGGAGTCGCATGGCCGGGTCGGCGCAGGAGCGAGCGGGTGCGGAGGCGACCCGTGACGCCTTCGAACGGGTCGGCGCCCGGAACGTCCGCCTCGACGAGTTCGACCTGCAGGGGTGGGAACGTGGCGACAGCACGCTCACCACATCGGACGAGGACCTGGACTGCATCGCCCTCCCTCGGAGCCCGGCGGCGACCGTCGCGGGGGAACTCGTTGACCTCGGGTACGGGACGCCGGAGGACTTCGAGACGACCGACGTCGACGGGAAGGTGGTGCAGGTCGCGTCGAACATGCCCAGTCACGCCGACCGGTTGCTACACCGCACAGAGAAGTACTACCACGCCGTCGAAGGTGGGGCCGCGGGGTTCGTCTTCCGGAACCACGTCGACGGCTGTCTCCCGCCCACGGGGAGCGTCGGTCGGACCGACCAACCCATCGGTGAGATTCCGGCGGTCGGCGTCTCGAAGGAGGTCGGCCACCGTCTCGGTCGGCGACACGGCGGCGAGCAGGTGACCATCTCCGTGTCGGCAGATGTCCGTCCGGCGACGAGCCAGAACGTCCACGCATCGGTCGGCCCGGACACCGACGAGCGCGTGCTGGTCACGAGTCATGTCGACGGCCACGACGTGAGCGAGGGGGCGGCCGACAACGCCAGCGGCACGGCGATGCTCGTCGCCGTCGCCGAAGCCCTCTCGCGTCGCGCGGACGACCTTGACACGCGAGTAGAGTTCGTGGCGTACGGCGCCGAAGAGGTCGGCCTCTGCGGGTCAGACCACCACGCCGCCCAAACGGACGAGTCCACGGTGCAGGCCATCGTCAACCTCGACGGGGTGGTCCAGGGTCGCACGCTCCAGTTCTTCACGCACACCTTCGACGAACTCGCAGCGGCCGTCGAGCGTGCGACCGGCCACTTCAACCACCCCGCAAAGGTCATCCCGAAGGAGGGGTACCGCGGGGACCAGTGGCCGCTCGTGCGCTGGGGCGTCCCAGGGTACTTCGTCTCGGGCGTTCGTGACGCCGAAGGCCGTGGGTACGGCCACACGGCTGCCGACACCCTGGACAAGCTAGACCGCCGCAACGTCAACGAGCAGGCAATCCTGCTCACGGAACTGGCTGTTGACCTCGCGCGCGAGGAGACAGAGATTCCCCACCGTACCGAACGCGAGGTCGCCGAGTCCTTCCGCGTGGAGGGTCGCGTCGAGGGGATGAAACTCGTCGGCGACTGGCCCTACGACTTCGAGTGAGGCGACGGCCGTATCCAAGCCAACCAGATCACGGTTCTGACCCGGGAACCGCTGGCCCGTCGCCGCAGGCTACGCCATCAACCAGAAGCGAACGGTGTTCTGCTACTCATCGCCGGCTACACGAACTACGGGGACCGCGTGGAGAAGTACACGCCATACTCCTAACGTCCTCCGCGGTGGTCCTCGCAGCGATGAGGTCCGGGTTCATTCTCGGCGTCTTCTGACTCTCCGTCCACCCCGCGCCTCCACCCGTTCGAACGACGACTCGTTCTCCCGCTACTCGACCGTCCGGTTCCTGCATGTCTGTGTACTGGAGGTCCCCCAGTCCGATCTACGGTCCTGCACCGGCGTCGCAGAAGCCAGGAGCGCGGTGGCTGTCGTCGCTGGAACCGCCGACGCGGCGAGAAGACGAGTCCGGCCAGATGCGACCAACTGCGACCGTCGTCAGTCGGGGTTCTCCGGGTCGTCGATCCAGTTGTAACACCGGTAGTGTTCCCGGTCGCCCTCCAGCATTGAGAGCGGGACAAAACCCCGGTCACCCCGGGAACCGACCGGCTCGCTGTCCTCGTCGGCGACGAGCATCGCCTTCGCGGAGAGGCGGAACGTCAGTTCCAGTTCCCCCCGGTGATTCTCGTCGGTGTCGAAGGAAACGTCGACCTCCTTCGGTCCAACGCCGAACGAGACGTAGCCTTCGGGAGCAGAGACGGCGAGGTCGTGGCTCGCGAGTGCACCCGCGAGGTCCTCGGCCCACGCGATCATCTCGTCGTAGTCCACCTCCTTGGAGAGGTCGAACGAGCCGTCGTCCGTGACGGTGCCCTCGTCGAATGAGAGCGTCGGGTAGTTGAGGTCGGCCTCGGGGAGCGCGTGGCCCGGGTCGTCGCCTTCTGCGATGTCGTCGTCACCGGCGGCCGGTGTGTCGTCGCCCCCACAGCAGTCGTCATCACTCACGCGAGTACACCTCTTCCGCGAAGTGGCATCGCGAGTGGCTCTCACCGACCTCGTGTACGTCCGGGACCTCCTCGCCGCAGCGGTCCTCCGCGGCCGGACAGCGCGTGTGGAACACGCACCCGGAGGGCGGATTCACTGGGCTCGGCGGGTCCTCCTTGAGGACGATGCGGTCGCTGTGGCCGCCCGGTACCACGCTTGGAATCGCGGAGAGCAGCGACTCGGTGTAGGGGTGGCTCGGCTTCTCGAAGAGCTGGTCGGTCGGTGCCCGTTCCATGATCTCGCCGAGGTACATTACGGCCACCCGGTCAGCGATGTGCTCGACGACGTTCAGGTCGTGCGCGATGAACAGGTACGTCAGATCCAGTTCCTCCTGGAGGTCCATCAGGAGGTTCAGGATCTTCGCCTGGACGCTCACGTCCAGGGCAGACACCGGTTCGTCGAGTACGAGCAGTTTGGGGTCGAGTGCGACGGCGCGTGCAATCGCAACGCGCTGGGCCTGGCCACCGGAGAGTTCGTACGGGTACCGGCTCCCGAACGACGGCTGCAGGTCCACGATGTCCATCAGTTCGTCGGCGCGCTCCTCGCGGCGCTGCTTGTCCCAGCCAGCCGCGTGCATCGGCTCCTTGATCGCTTTCCGGACGGTCATCCGCGGGTCGAGGCTCCCCCGCGGGTTCTGGAACACCATGCCGATGTCCGCGAGCGTCTCCTGGTCGCGGCGCGTAGTCGTCCCCACGGGTTCGCCCTCGAACCGGACCTCGCCGGCCGTCGGGGCGTGCAGCCCCGTCACGAGGTTCGCGAGCGTGGACTTCCCACTCCCCGACTCGCCGACCAGCGCCAGCGTCTCGCCCTTCTCGATGGACATCGAGACGTCCCGGACAGCCTTCAGGTACTTCCGCGTGCCCAGGATGCCGGCGAGCAGGGAGTCGTCTGTCACGAACTCCTTCGAGATGCCGGCGACTTCCACGAGCGGTTCCGAACTCATTGGGTATCAGTCTCCATTGCGACACCCGCGTCGCCCTCTATCTGGTCGAGGTGGCAGCAGGCAGCGGTGTGGTCGTCGCCGCACTCGACGTGCTCGATGTTGTGGCCGTAACACGCGTCGGTCGCGTGCGAGCACCGGTCCGCGAACATGCACCCCGGTTCGGGGTCGAGCAGGTTCGGGACCTGGCCGTCGATGATGCGAAGCGGTTCTTTCCGTGGTGTGTTCTGGGGCATGCAGTCCAACAGGGCGCGCGTGTACGGGTGCTGCGGGTTGGTCAGTACGTCTTCGGTGCTGCCTGCTTCCATGACCTCGCCACCGTACATCACAATCACCTTGTCGCAGATTTCGGCGATGGTGCCGAAGTCGTGGGAGATGAGGAGGATGGACATCCCGCTCTCCTCGTTGAGTTCCTTGAGACGGTCGAGGATGGCGGCCTGGATGGTGACGTCCAGCGCCGTGGTTGGTTCGTCCGCGATCAGGAGGTCTGGCTCCCGGGCGAGCGCGATGGCGAGCATCGCCCGCTGGCGCATCCCGCCGGAGAATTCGTGGGGGTAGTCGTCGAGGCGCTCGGCGGGGTGCGGGATGCCGACCTCTTCCATCAGTTCGACGACCCGCCCGCGGCGCTGTTTGCGCTCGGAGCGGTTGCTGAACAGCGGGACGTTCAGGTAGTCGAGGAGTCGCTGGTCGTCCGGTTCCTCGTGGACCTTCAGGGACTCCTCTATCTGCTCGCCCACGGGGAAGACCGGGTTGAGCGTCTCCATGGGGTCCTGGAACACCATCGCCATCCCGTCCCCACGGATGCGCCGGATGGTGCGTTCGTCGGCCTCCGTCATCTCCGTCCCCTTGAACCGGATGGACCCCTCCGTGATGCGTCCGGGGTCCTCGAGGCGAACGAGCGAGAGCGCGTTGACGGACTTGCCGCTGCCGCTCTCGCCGACGATGCCGACGATTTCCCCTTCCTCAACGGTGAAGGAGACGCCATCGACGGCGTGGACTGTCCCCTCGCGGGTTTCGAACTGCGTGTGGAGGTTCTCAACCTCAAGCAGGGGTTCGTCACTCGTCATAGGCCCTTGCCCTCCACGTTGCCTACGTCGCGCGGGTCGAGGACGTCTCGAAGGCCGTCACCGAGCAGGTTGAACCCGAGCACGAGTATCATGATGGCCAGGCCGGGGAAGTTGACGATCCACCACGCGGTCGTGACGTAGTCACGGCCGCTGGCCAGCATCGTTCCCCACTCGGGCGTCGGTGGCTGTGCACCGAGGCCGAGGAACGAGAGACCGGCTGTACCGAGGATGACGTACGCCAGGTCCATCGTCGCCAACACGATGACCGGCGTGATCACGTTCGGCAGCGCGTGCCGAATCAGCAGCCGTGGCGTCGAGACGCCCATTAGCTCTGCGGACTTCATGAACTCCGTCTCCTTCACGGACAGCGTCTCTCCGCGGATGACGCGGGCGTACTGCGTCCAGCCGACCACGGCGAGCGCGATCATGATGTTGTTCAGGCTCGGTCCGAGGATGCCCGCGACGACGAGTGCGAGCAGCAGCCCCGGGAACGCGAGGAGGATGTCGACGAGGCGCATCAGCGCCTCGTCCACCCAGCCGCCGACGTAGCCAGCGACGACCCCGACAGTCGTCCCGATGGCGAGCGTGATGGTGACCACGGTCACCGCGATGCGCATCGAGATTCGCGCACCGTAGAGGATCCGGCTGAAGATGTCCCGGCCGAGCTGGTCGGTCCCCATCGGGTGCTGCAGCGAGGGAGCCGCCAGCCTGTTGAACAGGTTCTGTTCCGTCGGCGAGTACGGCGCTATCGAGAACGGCTGGACCGGCACGCCGAATATCTTGATCGGCGCGGCGAACACGGCCGCGAAAACCACCAGCGAGACGAAGAACAACCCGACGAGGTTCAGCCGGTTCGAGATGAACTGCTGGGTCTTCCGGGAGTTCCAGAACGACTTGAGTGCCCCGCGGAACCTGGTCGGACTCCAGCGCGGTCGTTCGCGTCGGTTGCTCATTGGTTACCACCTTCGAAGGAGATGCGCGGGTCGATGAGCCTGTACGCGATGTCGACCGCGAAGTTCGTCAGCACGAAGATGGCGCCGATGACCAGCACCAGCCCCTGCACGACGGGGTAGTCCCGGCTGAAGATGGACTGGATGAGCAGGTTGCCGAGCCCCGGGCGCTGGAAGACGATCTCGATGACGACGGCACCGTTGAGCACGTACCCGAACTGCAACCCGATGATGGTGACCACCGGGATGAGCGCGTTCCGTAGCGCGTGCTTGTAGACGACAATCTTCTCCTTTAGGCCCTTCGAGTGGGCCGTCTGAATGTACTCCTCGTCGAGCACCTCCAGCATCGACGAGCGGACAAGGCGCGTGATGATGGCGGCCATCCCCGTCCCCAGCGTGATCGCGGGGAGCACGAGGTGGTCCAACCCTCCGACGCCGGCGACGGGGAATATGTCGAGTTGGACAGAGAACACGATGATGAGGAGATACCCCAGCCAGAAATTCGGCATCGAGATGCCGAGCAACGCACCGAACTGACTGAGGTAGTCGGGTGGCTGACCCTGGTGGATGGCACTGATGATGCCGGCAGGGATGGCGATTGCCACCGCGACGGCTATCGCGGCTAGCGCGAGTTCCGTCGTCGGCACCACCCTGTTGAGTATCATCGTACTCACCTTCGTATCCTGGAAGTACGACTGTCTGAAATCGCCCTGGACGACGTCCGTCGCCCAGTCGACGTACTGCACTGGGATCGGATTGTCGAGGCCGTGCTCTTCTCGGAACTGGTCGATGGCCTCCTCTGAGGGTGCACGACCGCCCATCTGTTGGCGCATGATCGTCTCCGCGGGGTCACCCGGCGTCACGAACATCAGACCGAACGTGATGACGGAGACGCCGAACAGGACCAGTAACACCGTTGCAGAGCGACGGATGAGGAACTGTAACATTTAGAGGGACGCTGGATGCTTTGTTATTTAAGGTGCTTGGTGCCGGGCCAGCGGACCATCTCGTTGATCGGACGGAGGTCGAGGTTCTCGACGTCCTTGTACGACCCGACGACGTACTGCTGGTACGTCAGCGGCACGACACTGGCTTCATCCTCCATGATGATCCGGAGCGCCTCTTCGTATTTCTCTTCTTTGAGCTCCTTGTCCCCGGTCTGGAACCCCTCCTCGATGAGTGTGTCGACCTCCTCACCGGGGTTGTACACGCCAGTTCCGTTCTCCTGGTACAATCGCTCGTTGACGTCCCCTTCGGAGTGGAACGTTTCGTAAATGAGGTAGTCTGCGGCGCCGCTGTTGGAACCGGAGCTCTCGAGCACTAGGTGGCCACCGCCGCTCCTGACGGCGTCCTCGAATGCCGATTCCTCGACCTGCTTAATTGCGACGTCCACGCCGATCTCGCTGTACCACTCCTGGAGCGCGGACGCAATGGTCCTGCCGCTGGGCGTCTGGCTGCCGACGAGGAACTGCAGCGTCTGTCCGTCGTAGGCGGACTCCTCGACCAGCGACGTCGCCTTCTCGACGTCCCGCTTGTACTCCGGCAGCTTCTCGTGGCCAGACCAGTAGATGGACTTGGCGACCGGTCCGCGGGCGGGCAGGCCGACGTTGTTGAGGATGGTATCCACGAGGGTCTTCTGGGACGTCGCCCAGTTGAGCGCCTTGCGGAGTTTGACGTCGTTCGTCGGCTCCTTGTAGTTGTGGAGGCCCACGTACATCGCCCCCGGCGAGGTCTGCTTGGTGACCTGCGTGTTACTGTTCTCCGACAGCGAATCGATCTTCGAACTGGGCGGCGAGTAGGCGACGTCCACCTCGTTGTTCTCGAGTGCGAGCGAACGGGTGGTCGGGTCGGTGATGACGCGGAAGTCGAGGTTCTGCATCTGGACATCACCGTTCCAGTAGTCGTTGAATGCCTCTGTCTCCACGCGCTGGCCCTTCTTGCGGTTGGTCACCTGGTACGGTCCCGTCCCGATGACATCTTTGTTCTCGCGGCTCCGGTCGGGGTGCTGGATGGCCACCATGTTGTGCGCGATGGTGCCCGGGAACGTCGGGAAGACGTCCGTCGTCACGAACTCGACGGTCCGGTCGTCGAGTGCGGTGACGTTCTCCGGTTTGACGTGGAGCCAGCCTGGCGCGTACGACCACTCGTTGAGGACGGTTTCGAACGACCAGACGACGTGTTCGGCGGTCAGTGTCTCGCCGTTGTGGAACTTGACGCCGTCGCGGATGGTGAACTCCCAGGACTTCTCGCCCGTGGATTCCCAGTTGCTCGCCAGCCACGGTTGTAGTTCCATGTCGTCGGTGACCCAGATAAGGGGCTCGAGTGTGTTCGTGTAGTACGGCATGACGCCACCGTACACGGACCACACGCCGGCCGTGGGGTCGGTCGGCAGCGCGACCGTCAATTGGTCCTCGAGCTGGTTCTCGTCGTACGTCTTCGTCGTCGTCTCTCCGTCCGACGAGGTACCGTCCGTTGACGTGGTGTCGTCGCCGGAATCGCCCCCCGTACACCCTGCGAGAGTGACGGTGGTACCGGCAGCAACGCCGGATAGTAGTTGCCTCCGCGACAGTTTTTCTTTCATTCCACTTCTGTGCAAGTAGCTCACATAGAACAATGTTACGACGCCATATGGAGCCCTACTTATAAGTGGCGTGCCGACAGACTTATGTACGGCATTTCATCAGAGAATAAATCCCTGATGCGCGCTCCTGTCAGTCGGGGCCGGGCCGAGCCGTGGACGCAGGCGGGTGGACTCCCAAGAAGACCGGCCCACCTGCGTCTCGCTCTTTCGACAGCAAGGTCACCTCCCTTGACAGCGTCACCCTTACTACCAAGGGAGAATAACCCCCGTGATAGGCATGACTAAGGACGACAACCCCCGCGGGGAAATCACGCTTACCAGCGACGCTGCGGAGCAGATCGAGTCCATGCTCCACTCCCAGGGGTTCGACTCCGAAACCGCCGGGCTTCGCGTGTCCGTCGAACGAGGCGGCTGTGCGGGACTCTCCTACCAGTTCGATCTCACAGACGACCCGGCAGTGGACGACGTCATCTGCGAGACAAATCACATCACCGTGTTCGTCGACCGTCCGAGCCAGCAGTACCTCAACGGGTCTAAGGTCGCCATCGAGGATACAGCCCACGGGACCGGACTCAGTATCGACAACCCAAACGCCGACCAGCAGTGTGGTTGCGGACTGTCCTTTCAGTGAGGTCGTTGCCAACTCCGAAGACGGCGAACTGGCTCGAAGACAGCGCAACGGTTTTCGAACCCACCACGAACCCCGGATAGTTCTAAGAATCGGCTCTGTAGTTTCGGTATACTGCGGTTGATTTCACGGATATCTCACGCTCCGCCGGAGGTTGTAGACGGTCGCTTTCAGCAGCATTTCACGGAACTCCAGCCACCAGCTACGCGCACGCACGGCGGCGCCGAGCGTGCGCTTGATTGACGAGAAGACGGTTTCTGACATGGAGCGCTGGTGGTACCGATCACCGTCCATGCGGGCGTTGTGAGCGTGATCGAGTGGATTCATGATCCTGTGCTTGATCAGCGGTCTGATGCCGTTTTCGCGGAGTTCGTCGCGGAAGGCTTTCGCGTCATAGCCTCGGTCGGCGGCGAGGCTTCGCAGGTCGCCGGCGTTCCGCCGGGCGACCTGCGGGCCGATCTTCGCATCGTGTTTCTTCGAAGTGGTCGAGTGGATGTCGGTGATGTACAGCGTTTCGACATCCACGAGTGCAGTGACTTTGAGCGCTCGGACGCGGTAGTTAGTGCGGTTAGCGTAGTGGCGGCTGGGCTGGTCGCGGTCGAAGCCTGTCGAATCGATAGCCGCGTGGCCAGTGCGTTCCTCGACCGACGCGTCGAGGAACGCACGCCACGTCTTGGTCGGAATCCGTGCGAACCACGTGCGGAGAACGGTATAGTGCGGGAGACGCGTGAGGCCAATCTCTTCGAGGACGCCAGGCATTTCGCTGAGCAAATCCACCGCGACGCGGTAGGATTTTCCCAGCTCGATGCGGAGTGCATGCAGCGTGAGCATCGCCCACTCGGCGAACCCGCGACCCCCTTCGGGGTCGGCGGGTTCGTCCGGGGTAGCGACAACAGATTTAGCCTTAGCGACCGTAACACGCGTGAGGAGGCGGAATTCCGATACCAAAACGTTCTGTCTCTTCGCTTTCTACAGCAATAACGCAGTCGCGGCGTCTCCGTCTAGCGAAACTACAGAGCCTAAGAATCTAACCCCAGTGACGCAAGTTACAATGGATTCGAAGCAGCAACTGATAAAGACCGTCGTGTCCTACACGTAGACTGTATGTCGGAAACAATCACTGTCGAGGGAATGACGTGTGGACACTGTGAACAGACCGTCGAAGAGGCGCTCAGCGACGTGGATGGCGTGACGAGCGCGGACGCAGACCGCGAATCCGACTCCGCGACCGTAGAGGGTACGTCGGACACCGACACCCTCGTCGCTGCTGTCGACGACGCGGGCTACGACGCGTCGAAGTAACGCGCCCTCATCCAGCGCAGGCAGCCAGGTGTGTGGTCCACTACCGCCTGACGGAGGGGACCACTATGTCAGTATCTTCCTTCGCGGCGACCCATTACTCCCCGTTCAGTGTACTCCAAGCATTAGCGAAGAATCCGACCGTCCTCGACACCAAACTGGGGAGACGTAGAATCCGTGGGCGTCAATCGATTCGCCCCCCTCATTTGCAGATGGATAGGCAATAACGGGTAGTTAGACGGTGTAGACAGTACTTCTGTAGCGCGGGAATTTCCCCCTCCTGGTCCTCCACAAACTCGCCGGTCGCGTGAACCGCCGTCCTCAGCACTCACCGTCTCAACGAGATACGTATGTACCGTTCAACGGAAAGAATTGACCCCCTCGAACGGCCAGACGTTCAGCGGAAACGGCCGAGCAGCTTGTAGTCGTGATCGGGGGTGTACCGGCGGAACAGCAGGCTATTCGACAGTACGGATACGCTTGAGAACGCCATCGCGACAGCGGCAAGCACGGGCTGGAGCAGGCCGAGCGAGGCCAGCGGGATCATCGCCGTGTTGTAGCCCAGTGCCCACACGAGGTTCTGCTTGATCTTCGCCAGCGTCGCGTCCGAAATGCGGATCGCCTTCACGACGTCAACCGGGTCGTCGCGCATCAGCGTCACGTCCGCGGCCTCGATGGCGACGTCCGTGCCCGACCCGATGGCCGTGCCGACGTACGCGACCGCGAGCGCGGGCGCGTCGTTGACGCCGTCGCCGACCATCATCGCTTTTCGACCGCCGTCCTGGATGGATTCCACGGCGTCCGACTTGTCCTCGGGGAGGACCTCCGCGCGGACGTTCTCGGGGTCGATGCCGACCTGCTCGGCGACAGCGCGAGCGGTGCGCTCGTTGTCGCCGGTGATCATCATCACGTCGACGCCGCGCTCTTTGAGCTGGCTCACGGCGTCTTTCGCACTCTCCTTGACTGTGTCGGCGTCCGCGACGACGCCCACGAGTTCACCCTCGTAGGCGACCAACATCGCCGTCTTGCCCTCGTTCTCGAGGCGCTCCATCGTCTCCTGAGCGGGCGCGGGGTCGATACCGTGGTCCCGGAGGAGCTTCCGATTGCCGACCAGGACCTCGCTGTTGCTCACGGTCGCTTTGATGCCGTGGCCGGGGACGTTCTCGAAGTCATCGGGGTCGGCCACATCGATGCCGCGGTCTCTGGCTCCATCGACGATTGCCCGGGCGAGCGGGTGTTCGCTCGCACTCTCGGCGATTGCCGCGAACCGAAGCACGTCGTCCTCGCTAAGCTGCTCAGCAGCAGCGAACTGTCCGCCATCAGTAGCGGGGTTCCCACCGTCTGCGACAGGCTGGCCGTCGCCGTCGAAGACGACGATGTCGGTCAGTTCCATCTCGCCTTTCGTGAGCGTCCCGGTCTTGTCAAAGACAACCGTATCGACGTCCTTCGCCCGTTCGAGGACATCGCCGCCTTTGAACAGGACGCCGTTCTGTGCACCGAGGGTTGTCCCGACCATCGTGGCGGCGGGCGTTGCCAGGCCCAGCGCACAGGGACAGGCGATGAGCACCGACGATGCAAAGACGATTGTTGCGAACTCGAATACCGAGACGCCTCCAACGGCGACGGGACCACCCGCAACGAGGCCCCACAGCGGGAGCGCGGCGACGAAGCCTGCGAGGGCCTCGGGGAACAGGGACCAGATGACGCCCCAGAGGACGGCGTTCGCGATGACTGCGGGGACGAAGTACGCGGAGATGCGGTCCGCGAGGTTCTGGATGTCGGGCTGGCGGGACTGCGCTTCCTTCACCGTTTGCACGATCTGCTGGAGCGCCGTGTCTTCGCCAACCTTCGTCGCCTCGACGACGAGGACGCCGTTCTCGTTGATGGTGGAGCCGACCACTTCGTCGCCCTCGGATTTCTCGACGGGGACGGACTCGCCGGTCACCATCGACTCGTCGACCGCGGACTGGCCGTCGACGACGACGCCGTCCGTGGGGATTTGCTCGCCGGGCTTGACCTTCATCCGGTCGCCGACGTCGACCTCGTCGAGGGGTATCTCCGCCTCGGTTCCATCCTCGTCGATGACGGTGGCGGTGTCGGCCTCCATCTCGAGGAGTTTCCGGAGCGCTTCGCCGGCCTGGCCCTTCGAGCGGGCCTCGAGGTAGTTGCCGAGCGTGATGAACACGAGGATGAACGCTGCCGTGTCGAAGTACAGTCCGCCAGAGATCACCCCGAACAAGACTGCCACGGAGTAGACGTAGGCGGTCGTCGAGCCCAGCGCGATCAGCACGTCCATGTTGGCGCGGCCGTTCGTGACGAGTGCCTTGTAGGAGTTCTTGTAGAACGGCTTACCGAGCACCACCTGGACAGGCGTCGCCAGCGCGAACGCGACCCATCCGGACGGAACACCGAAGAGCTCGTCTCCTACGAGTCCGAGTCCCAGCAGGTGGTCGGCCATGAACACCAGCAGGGGGAGGGACAGTGCTGCGCCGAACAGCGTCAGCTGGAGTTGCCGACGGATTTCTTCTTGCCGGGCGGCCTCTCGGGCATCGCCTCCCGAGCCATCGTCGGCTTCGGCGTCCTCTCTAACGGGCGAGTAGCCAGCGTTTTCGATGGCTTCGTAGAAGTCCCCCCGGTCTGCCTCGGCCGGATTGTACGTGACCTGTGCCTCGTCGGTCGCGAAGTTGGCGTCAGCGGCGACGACGCCCGGCGTCCGTTCGAGTGCGTCCTCTATCGTCTCCGAGCAGTTCGCACACGACATGTCGGTGACCGCGATCGTGACCGAGTCGGTCACTGGTGAATACCCGGCGTCTTCTATCGCATCAAATATCTCCCCAAGTGAGACCTCCCCGGGGTCGTACGCGACCGACCCCTCGTCAGTGGCGAAGTTGATGTTCGCCTCCGAGACGCCGTCAAGTGAGGTGACGGCCTCAGAGATGGCTTGCGAACAGTTCGCACAACTCATCCCCTGAATATTGATGTGGCTTTTTCGCTGACTCATTATCTATACATACGGACTCCTTATTCAGGGTAGTTTCCCTTTCAGACATTCAGCTGTCGTGATGCCAGAGTTTCGAATACAAAGTGTGGTGTGCCGGACTCCACTCACTCAGCGTCCTGCTGAAGTCGATTGTACTTCTCTGTGAATCGAGTCTCGCACGACGGACAACAGAACTGGTACAACTCTCCGTCGATACGGGTCGATGTTCCCTCACTGTCGACCGTATTCCCGCACTGGGCACAGGTGAGGGCAAACTCCGTTCCACCCAAGTTAGGCGACCAGTCCACCCCTGCCAGGAGCTTCACCTCGAAGTCGTCGAACGCTCCTTCGTCGAGGCTATCTGTAAGCCAGCCAGCGATGTCGTTATCCTGGACTCTGGCGTAGATGACGAGGTCGGCTTCGGCCGTCGTGAACACGTGCTCGACTGCGCCGTCGTCCAAGAGTTGCTCCTTGATCGACCCAGCAGAGGAACCCGTCAAGGAGACATCGAGTGTAATCAACACCGGAATTCCGCCCCAGAGTTGTGAGCGATCGACATCGAGCGTGAACCGGTTGATGACTCCCATCTCCTGTAATCTCGCTACTCGATCCGACACGGCCGGTGCCGAGAGATTAACGGCGTCCGCGATGTCACTGTACGGCCGACGAGCGTCTGAGACCAGTAGCTGGAGGATTTCGAGGTCAGTTTCGTCGAGGTCGCGCATGGTAGACCAATGGTGCCGAATTACTAAAGCACTACGCCGATACTGCTTTTGATTCGAACGTTTCGGTGGCTCTTTAGCCAGGCGTTCGAAGGGAGACCCCGGGGGTTTACGAAACCCACTCCGACCGTTCTCTAAGCGTTGCGTCATCGAGACGAAGACGACGAGTCAAACGAGCATCATCTAGGATGCTGCGAACCAGACCGTCTTCGGTTCGGATCGTTGCCAGGGCTACCAGTTCGTCTTCCGAATCTACTGTGAGTACCCCCCTCTCATTTGCTCCGAGCTTGCAGAAATAATAGCGGGATGGCCCATTCCCGACTGCAAACGCCCCTGTAACGAGTATACAGTCTTGTCTAGCTCCTCCGTGGTGACCCAGCGTGGACGACGTCGGCGAGGCTTTCGAGTTGTGCGGCCACGTGTGCACTCTCACCCGCCAAGTGAACGACAATATCGTCAAACGTGACAATCCCGGCAACGTTCCCGTCGTCCACGACCGGCACTCGGCGAACGTTCGCCTGGTCTATGTGGTGGAGTAACCGCGGGACGCATGCCTGCGATTCGATAGTCAGGGGGACCTCGGTCATCACGTCACTAACAGTGAGGTCTGGCCCTGACCCCTTACCGAGAACGTTCGTCCTGTGTTCGTCCGTCAGGAGGTGAATCGTAATATCGCGATCCGTGACGATTCCTGGAGCTCGTCGTCATCCATGACAATGACGTCACACGTGTAGCGATGGCCGGCGACACTGCACCGTACTGAGACTCGTTCTCGCCAATCGTCTCCAACTGCTCACGGCGTCGCTGAAACTCCGGGTCGACTGGAGGCCCCACGGCACACTCATCAGGTTCGACGGTTCACAGGCATTCAGCGGAGACTACGGGACAGTAGATCACATCCGGGGCGTCTCCCCATCGAAAAGAGATGTAAATCGGGCCAGAAGGACCAGGACGATCGCCAGTCCGAGAGTGGGATATTCGACCGTGACCACCAGCCACTTCGCTGATTGAGTGGTGTTCATCAAGCTGATGAGTGCAGTGGGATAGCTATCTGGGTTTGAGTAAATCAGGATGACCCAGAGGTTTTCCAGTGCATCGAGAAGCCGTGAACAGACGGTCAGCAGCATCCCGAGCTTCGGAACCACTACCAGGCGGTCATCGAACGTCAATCGCTTCATCGCCAGGGAATGAAGCGAGAAAAAGAGGAGGAACCCAGCGACGATGAAGACGTAATCCAGGACAGAGAGAAGTACCACCGAATCCATGACCGGCTCGAAGGCCTGGAGGATGGTGTCCACTTCACTCCGAGTCGTTTCCTCCTGTAGCTCTGCGGTCGAATACCCGGTCGCCTCGATATCCCTCGTGACCGGGACGAAGCCGAAGACGATGGTTCCGACGAACACAAAGAACGAGATGATTGCAACGACACCGTGAGTTCTCGAAGAGGCGGCCTCCGCGTACGCTTCGACCGGTCGGAAGACGCTGATCTCGCCTCGCATATTTGCGACTGGTGCTGTCAGTTCTTGAGCAGCCACCAGCATAAAGAACGAGTTGGCGCTCCATTTCAGGCGATTGGCTATCCGGGTGACTCAGCGCCGTCGAAGCTAGTCTCGAAAGCTAGTATTCGAGAGGTAGAGTCGTCTCTATCCGGAATCTATGTTGAAGTAAGGCCTGCAGAGTGAGTGGATGGGGCCTGGTGAGGCGTCCCCAGAAACCCCTGCGCCGTCAGTAAGCAGTGAAAGTCGGATTCCGGCAACGGTACGTGTCCAAGAGAACTCCCCTGTCCAGGTGGCGAGTGACCGGCTGGACGTCGGACAGACCGTCCTCGATCGGCAGTACGACAAGCGAGAGAAGCTCGAGCAACACCGCCGATACCCACCAGGCCACGAAAATGAGTCGTAGATACCGCTCCTCTCAGAGAACGACCCACTGGTCGTAATCCGGACGTTTCGGCCGCATCAATGCTGAACTACCGTGTCGAGGGAGAGCAGTAACCATTCTATAACTATGCTACAGGGCCTGTTTTTGTGTGGTGCTATGGTCGAAATAGAGGAGGCGACGGTCGACCAGCTTCACCGCGCATTCGAATCTGGCGACCTCACGAGTAGAGAGCTTGTTGAACAGTACCTCGAGCGAATCGATGCCTACGATCAGGCGGGCCCCGAGCTTAATTCCATCATCGAAGTCAACGACGCTGCAGTCGACCGCGCAGACGAACTCGACGCGAAGTTCGCGGAGGACGGTAAGTTCGTCGGGCCACTCCACGGAATCCCGGTTCTCGTGAAAGACGCAGTCGAAACGGCTGACATGCCGACAACGTTCGGCTCGGCGGCGTTCTCAGAGTACGTTCCCGAGAAAGACGCAGATGTCGTCCGACGGCTTCGAGACGCTGGTGCGATTGTCCTCGCGAAGACGAACCTGCCCGACTGGGCCACCTCCTGGTTCGGCTTCTCCTCGGCGCTTGGCCGGACGAAGAACCCGTACGCGCTCGACCGCGACCCCGGCGGATCGAGTAGCGGGACGGGAGCGGCTGTCGCAGCCAACCTCGGAGCAGTAGGAATCGGAACGGACTGCGGTGGGTCGATTCGCGTTCCGGCCTCCTTCGACAACCTCGTCGGCTTCCGGGTGACACCCGGGTTGATCAGTCGGTCTGGAGTGAACCCCCTCGTCTCGCATCAGGATACCGCGGGACCGATGACCCGGACCGTTCGAGAGACTGCGAAACTACTGGACGTGCTCGTCGGCTACGATTCCGAAGACGAACTCACCGCCAAAACCGAGCTCGCAGACCTCGAAGAGTCCTACGTCGACCACCTCAAAGCGGACGCCCTGGACGGGGCGCGAATCGGAGTGCTCCGAGATGGGTTCGGGGACGACGACAATCCCGACGCAGCACCGGTCACCGAGGTTGTCGACGACGCGATCGTGACGATGCGCAACTCCGGTGCAGAGATCGTCGACCCCGTCGAGATTCCCCGCTTGAACGACTACCTCGGGGAGACGATGCTGTACGTTCTCCAGTCGAAGCATGATATCAACGAGTTCCTCCAGGAGATCGACGGGCCCGTCGGTTCGGTCGACGAGCTCTACGAGAACGGCGAGTACCACGAGTTGCTCGACCTCTTCATCGCGTTCGCCGAGGACGGCCCAGATGACCTCTCCGACCACCTGGGGTACTACCAGGCCCTCAACGCCCAGCAGGCGTTCCAACAGGAGATCCTGAACGTCTACGCTAGCCACGACCTCGACGCGATCGTGTATCCCGACGTTCAGGTCATTCCACCCCTCGAAAGCGAGATTAGAGAGGAGAAGTACGCGACGATGACGTTCCCGACGAACACGATTATCGGATCACAGTCGCTGTGCTGCGCCATGTCGGTCCCGGCGGGATTCACCGACGATGGGCTCCCGGTCGGGATGGAGATTCTGGGTAAGCCCTTCGACGAGACGACGCTCGTCGAGCTGGGATACTCCTTCGAGCAGACCGGAGACCGTCGTCAATCTCCCGAAACAACGCCGCCTCTGTGAGCGAGTTCACGAGCGAACACTCCTCACAGATTATTTGTTCAAGGGAAGCTGAGACGTGGAAGCTTCGATAATACGTCTGAGCGGCCCGAGTCGAGGGGTCGAAATTTGATTCCCTCTTCGTGGTTTCGATTGAGTATTCGAGAGATGGCGGCGACCCTCGTTAGTACGATCCTCCCCCAATTGATGCAATCACCTCCTTGATGCATGGTGAAGATGCTGCCGATGGATTCGGGCAGCCATACAACAGGACGCAGCGATTCTATTTCACCAGCCAATACAACCACAGAGTATACATTCTGTAGTTCTCTATGCATCCGAAGCCAGATTTAGGGGCATTCCCATGCATTCATCAACCATAGATTCATGGTTCCCGGGTTCTATCGGTCACGTATAGATGCAGCAAGCCGAGTTGGATGCTGAGTCTCCCGGCGACCTCGTCTCATACGGCCGGGAGTCATACTACAAGCCAGAGCCACTCCCTCCATCCCAAGCCCTTGCGCTCGACGACGACTTCTACGAGACGCTCGCCGACGCGACGTTCTGGCTCGGTAAGCTCAGCGGCGTCAGCCTCGAACTCGACTTCCCGCCAGTCCTCTACACCTCGCTACTCCGCAAGGAAGCCATGGAATCCGCGGAGATTGAGGGTGCCGACGTCAACTACGATGCGCTGTACAGTCTCGAAACACGCACGTTCGACGCAGGCCGGGACGAACCGAGCGAGACCACTGTAACGGACGACACCAAAGACACCCGTGAGGTCCTCAACTACGAAACTGCAGTCAAAGACGGTATCGACGCTCTCGACCACGACAGGGAGTTGAACGTCGAGTTACTCCACGACCTCCACGAAACCCTGCTCACTGGTGTTCCAGACGACCGCGTCGACACAGGCACAATCGGTGCGTACAAGACGAAACCGAACTACCTGGGTGACTTCCTCCCGCCGGCGCCAGGCGCCGTTGAGGACCTAATGGATGGCCTGTTCACCTACTATCGGACTGGCGGCAGCTACCACCCTCTCGTGGACATCGCGCTCTTCCACTACCAGTTCGAAACCATCCACCCGTATGGTGACGGAAACGGTCGCCTCGGACGCCTCCTCATCACACTCCAGTTGTACGATGCCGACCTCCTCGAACGTCCTAACCTCTACCTCAGTGAGTACTTCAACCGCAATAAGAACACGTACGTCGAGCGGATGGAGGGCATCCGGTTCCACGGTGAGTGGGAAGCCTGGCTCTCCTTTTTCATCGAGGGAATCGCACGCCAAGCCCGTGAATCCGTGGAGAGAACGCTCGCGCTCGCCGACCTTCGCCGTGAATACGAGGAGGAGTACGGCGGGAAATCGTACACCAAGAACAAGCTCGCAGTGAACCTCTTCGAGCAGCCCTACGTCACGAGCAAGACCGTCCAACGGCTATTCGGTGTCGAGCAACCGACTGCATCGCGGGCAATCAACCAGCTCGTCGACGAAGGTATCCTCGAGGAAGTCCCCCGACACGGCCGAAACAAGGAATATCGTGCCCGCGAGATCTTCGAGATTCTCGAACAGCCGCCACAGACGTACTGACCGGACCGAGAAAAAGAAAAACGGTTGCTATTCCTGCATCAACCTCCGCAGGTTTTGCTGAGTATTTCTGTTCTCATTGACCTCGAAGTCGGTGCCTTCTGCGATACTTCTCATTGAGTGCATCAACCCCCGATATACCGGTGAAAGTTCTGCTATTGCGAGGTCGCCGTCGCTTGATTGTTTCTCAAATACGAGGCCACTGTCGTCCTCAAACTGCATTATCAGGTAGTGGCCACCGTGACCGCCACTGATTTCTTTGAACGACTTTAGGTTCTCCGTGAACTCTTCTGCGTCACTTCCCATAGCAGAGGAGTGAATCCTCAACCGACTTATAACGTGACGGTGGGCCAACTAGTATGGCGAATATGATAGAGGTACTAGCCATGCCCCGGTGTGTCGGGCAATCGGGATGAGTACGACACCGCATGAATCCAGACAGGGAATCACAACCTGTTGAATCAAGCGCGTTATCCGGCTCAAGAGGTGTGGAGAAGTCAAATGTCCCCTTGCAAAGGTTCACCCGAAAAGGTTTGAAATTCGAGTATTCACTCAGCTATATGGAAATTGAAGCGGATAGTCCAACCCAGGCCGGAGAGGCCGAGGTAGACTTCTCAATTGTCCAGTTGGTAGAGACCTCTGAAGAGTTCAGACAATGGTTCGTTACACAGGCAGCCCCCCATCTCGAGATTGACGATTACATTGGAGGAATCATTCACTCGAACTACGCTGGAGAAGGTGAGTCCGACATCGAATTCGGGTTTCGAACGGCAACAGGCGAGCGCCACTTAGTGCTGATAGAGAACAAAATCGACGCCTCACTCCAACCCAACCAGGTCGAGCGCTACTTCAACCGCGGTCAGTTCCGCGTCGATGGAGGTGACTGGGATTCGTTTACCGTCTGCCTGCTGGCGCCAGAGCGCTACATCTCGCCAGACAATCGAGCCGACTTCGATTCGGTCATCCGCTACGAGGCAGTCCTCGAAATCCTCGACGACCTCACGCACGACAGTGCAGAGTTCTTCCAAGCAGTGATCGAGTCGACAGAGGAGAAATCGGTCACGACTGATGCGTCCAACGTGTTACGGACTGTCGCAGACCACTTCCGAAGCGAGACTGAGATCCCCGAATTCTACCAGTCAGTGAGTTACAAAAAGCGAGTGGGCTTTCGCTCAGACCACCCGCAGCACCCGGATGCTGTTCAATACGACGTGTATATCGCAGACGCAGGCGAAGACGGCCGAACCGAAATTAGACTGCAAATTGCGGACACAGAAGAGTTGAGCAAGGAAGAACGGGAGCGAATCAAATCCGTCGTTTCTCAGAACCTGGGTTCGCTCTCGAGGTACGATGCGAAACTCCATCGGACGAAAAGTATCGCAGTCACGGATATCTTGCACGATGAAGCCGAACAGAATTCGACACATGAATCGTACCCCGTAGCTATCGCCGAGGAACTGCTCACCCTCGCAGAGACGTTCCACCCGCTGTTCGCCGAAAGCCCCACTAGCTAATATCCATGTCTACTTCGGCCCTGCAAGAAGCCAGCACCGAGGTCAATCCAACCACGCAAATCTGTCTACTCGACTGACCTCGGAAGTGACCCTGAGAGTTGTTGAACCCAAATGCCGTCTAGTTGCTACTCACTCGCTTCACTCACGAAATACGCTATTGCAGTGTTTCTCCCATCGTCGGTGTCTGTCTTCCTCGTTTTCTGAAGGAACGCTAGTCAGGTCCTTGGTTTTCTTAACCATCAACCAGTATCCATCCCCACCGTCTTTTGCTGCTGAGAGCTGCCACGAACCCCCCACGTCTCTTGATAAGACGTCGACGCCCCAGACAGTACTATTTCGAGGCCAAGGCTAGGATTCACGAGTATGCCGAGACCAACCGGGAACGTTCAAACTCTACGAGTGCACCACGAAACGCTGCAATTACCAGATGCATACTACGTGTTTGTAACGATTCGAACAGGCCAATAAGCTGGGAGTGGCTAGCGCACAACCGCCACAATGCGCCTCTGCTGCCCGAATTCCCATAGTACGGCGGCAAGCACCGTGGGGCTTAGCAAGCAATAGTGAGAATAATGGGGGACACTCTCGCCCACTACCGCCGTGGAGCGGACAGCACAGCTCTTTGAGCAAATGACGCCGCTTGCTTAACGAAACTGGAGAGGAGTTTTCGCACATCTCCCCTCTCCGCTTCGCTCTCAACTTCAGAGCGACGCTATCCTCCCAGATCTTCCGGATTCAGTAGAGCAGACGGGGATAACAATAGCATCTAACACAGTCTCGAGGATGTGTAGTCACTCCTGATGTAGCCGATGCTCTGATTCGATACTACTTAGGAAAATTCGCCCGCTGTCGGTCGGTTTTACGGTCTTCGTTCGGCCCTGTTTAGCGGTCTTGATAAGCCCCTCTGATTCTAGGCTATCGACGTGGCGAGCAATGGTGCTTTTCGATTTCTCGAGGGCGGTAGCAATGTCGCTGATAGACAACGGAGTGTCTAGGTCACTTAGATCAGTAAGTAACGCTGCTTCGGCATCGGAGACATTCCCTCGAAGGTTCAAACGTGGAATCCGGCGCACGCTACTGTCAATATCACCGACTTGAAGAACGGTATTAATGTAGCTCTCGTTCGAGAACGTAGCAACCGTCAACGGAAGAAGGATCTCGCGCGCACCACCACCGAGGACGACTATGGTTTCACCTTCCGCTGCTTGCATGAGGTCTGCGCAGAGAAGTGTTGTTTCGACAAAATCGGTATACGGGAGATGCTCTGACTTCAACTTGAGGTCCGGGACAACCTGCGTCAGAACTTCTTCCACTTCCTCGAACGCGTCCTCGCTCTGGTCAGAACTATTCGCGGGTTGGAGGAGGACAACGCAATCCGATTCATCTAATCCTTCACTCAATACTGGTCGAACAACACGCCGACTGTCGAACCCTAGTGGTGCGAGGTACGTCCTCATGCAACTGATATCAACCCAAAGCCCCGTCACTGTTCCGGGATAGTGCAACAGTCGTCGCGGTATTGGGATGGAAACCGCTGTTCAGAGGCGTCTGACTCAGCACTTCCCGGATAGACCCTCCGAACGTCCCAGATTAATGCAAACGACGGTGAACTGTTGCATCGGCGATAATTATATGATGTCTGGCTAGAGACTTGTGGCCGTTCGCACACTTCGCGCCGGTGGTGGCCACTAACCGGCACGAAGAGCGACACCTCCAGAATCATAATCTATCCAACACTTTTATGTTGTCGGGGTGTGATATACTCATAGAATCAAACCACGTGAACAGGCCATAGTAGACCGTTATCCCGCATCTATGGCGGTGAGAAACGGACACGGAAGATCGGAGTCAACCATCCGATATGAACGCTATGAACAACCTAAGCACCCCAGTAGAATGACAGACTCACCCGACTCGAAGACGCGGGCACTCACGAATTTCATGGGAACACGGGACTCGTTTCTCGTCATCCGAGACCCGCAACTAGCGAAGACCGGTTCGCAGGCCCGCGCACAACTTAGATCACTGCCATTCCTCGCGCAGTTCGAACTCCGGCACGTGGCCCACCCTGGCATCTACGATAACGGGCTGCGGCTAGTCGAATACGACCTTGTGGCAAACGAAACGCTACGAGAGAACGGTATCGAGAATGTCGAATTCCCACTGGTTCACTACGTCAGCCAAGAAATGCTGACTGGTGAACTACAGGACGAGGACAGCACCTACGATGAGCAAGATGTCGTTCGGCGGCTACTGCGAGCGCGGCCGACCAACGCGACGTACGTACTTGTTACCGATACGAGTACCCCAAAGATGCCGCGCCTCACCAAAAAGCCCGGTAAGTCGTTCATCGACGAGTTCGAATGCTCGGTCGCGGATTACAAGGGGTTACTGAAACGGCATCTCCAATACAACCTCGACTCCGCACTCCCCCTGTCGACGACACAGAACCTGTACTTCCATCAGGTCTCAGCGCATCACAAGCGCGCCGATATAGAGGCTGGTTCCATCCCAGACCTATTCGATTACACCCGCATCCCCGCGGACAGTCCCGCATGGGACCCCCTCTACTATCTCATCCGCGAGGACGTCGATCAAGTTCTCGAGGATTACTCTGAACGCATCCGCGAAGCACTTCGGTCTTGGACCGAGCACGGGCCGACTCAGAAGGTCGCCAACAGCATGCTCGACATGCTCGAGCTAGTGGATTTCGAAGAGGACCGGCTCGACAACTACCGCTACCGCCACCAAAAGGACGCATGAGCACAACATACACACCGGCAACTCACAAGCCGGACAAGCTACTTACCGGGTTCATCTCGGTTCGAGCACCGGAACTCAAACACATCTACGCTTCGCTTCAGGGGACAACGAGCGCGTCAGAGGTCACAAGTAAGTTCGGTCGTCCGTCCGGCAGCGGTCTAAAAACTAACCACGTCGAGGACTCGCTGCGCTTCCTGAATGCAGTCGATTTCGTGGAGAGTCCAACGGGAGATGTCCTGGACACGGTTGATCGAATCAACGAACGTCACTTCGAGGGATTACCCTTCGAGGCGCGCTTACTGTATCACTGCAACCAACAAGAGGGTCGTCAAAGTCATTTCGCGGACATCCACCGGGCACTCTTGAGCGAGGGCAGTAGGACAGTAGATGCTGACCGAGACAACCTTCGGACGATTCTGAAGCGGGAGACTGACTACGACTTCTCCTGGACCGACGAGAAAATCGATATGTGGGTGACGTTGACCGAGCAGTTGGGTCTCGTCACCGAAACCGGGGACGGCCTTGTCTTGAGCCCCTGTCGCGCATTAATGTACGATGCGCTTGCGCTCGCGCCAACCAGTTCGAGTGATGATCCCGACTACGACGACCTCACCGTAGACGACGGTGAGGCTCAGCAGATGCTCAACTGGATTAACGACAACCTGTTCACGGTGTTCGAGGCCAGAACGGGAACCCCTAAGATCCATCCCGCTATCGCCGACGTGCTTCGGAACCTGGCCGAAGATGGCATCGTCGACCTCTCAGCACCGGGGGATTCACAAAACGAAGTGAAGCTTCCACCCGAAAACCTCAATGACGACAGCCGCGGCAATCGCCAGGACGTGACGTACGTGTCAGTTCACTCCAAACCGAGCGAGACAGCTTACCAGTACCCCCTGGACCAGTTCCTAGCCCACTAATGAGCCAACAGACTCCGAAATCCACGGCAGGCAACGAGATGCCCAGTTACTGGGACGACCAACAAGTCGACCACTTCATCACGTCAGAGGCGCACACGAAGAAGAAGACGCCAGAACAGTTCAGGGAGACACACGTCGATATCGACCGGATTTACGCGGACAACCTGACGCCGCTCGGCGTATCTGGTGAGTTCGTTACCCAAGAAGACGTACTCAATGCCATTACGGCGTCAAGCCTCGACGACCCGAATCGCATCTTTATCCTGCGTGGCGAACCGGGATCTGGCAAGTCGCAACTCTGTGAGTGGACCAAGTACCAGATTAACGGCTACGGAGACGACGACGGGGGAATTGAGAACCGCGTGGCACTCCACGTGTCACGCAGCCAGACCCGCATGGACCAGATCCTCGACATCCTGAATGAGCCCCTGGATGTTGACACCGACGTCCGCAACATCGACGACCTCAACCCCGACGACGCAGCGGCTGCCATTGTTGAATACCTTCGCGGCATCTGGTCAACTGAACACCTCAGGGACGAAGAAATTCGGGAATTGACGAAGGCCCGAGGAGACAAGAGTGACCTTCGCGAAATCTTCGCGAAGAACATCCGGGAGTACCAGGAGGCTCTGGAATCTCGCGACGAAAACCCGGATTTCAACCTCTTGACCCGGACGGACTACCGGGACCTTCGGTTACAGTTGAGCTTCGGGAATAAGCTCACCGAGAACAAGGACGTGTTCTACTCGGTCCTCAAGAACGAAGCTCACGAGTATCTCTCTCGAAACCTCGTCGGCGACTTCAAAGAACTGCTCCAAGACTATTCGCAGCGATATCAGGAGAAAGGCGTTCGACCAACGCTCATCTGCGAGGACCTCACGACCTTCAGCGTCCTGAAGGAGCAACTCCTAGACCTCATCTTCGAGCTCGGAAGTAGCAGCTTCGACATCGTTCTCGGGTGGACTATCGGATGGGAACAGGACAACATCAACGACGCGCTCGCTCGTGAGGACGCTGCGACGTACATGAAGGGGCGCTCGGAGGGGTATCTCACAATGACCGATGAGAACGGGGAGGCGTACTTCCTCGACGACGACGCGTCCGTCGCTCTCGCCCGGTCGTATCTTGGCGCGATCAAGCGGAACACTGACGCTGAAGGTGCCCCCGAGGAAGTCGAGGGAGCGTTCGACGAACTCTACCCGTTCAACGAGCGCTTCATTCACGTCGCATACAGGCAACTGAACGACGAGGGGAGTAACCGGAAGACGCCGCGGTTGTTACTCCTGCGGGTTGTCAAACACTGTTTAAAGTCGAGCTGGCCGCCCTACGAGGCGATGAAGTCGAACTCGTTCGTCGACACTCCGACGTTCGAGATTGGCATGGAGTACGATCAGATTTACCAGGACGTCAGCCGGTGGTACGGCGTCCCAGTCGACGACGGAATCGGCGTAAAGGCCGGTATTCTCGAAACCTTCGGCATCGACCTCCCTGATAGCGACAACGCACCGGTCAAGGGTGACTACGTGGTCTTCGAGCGCGGAAGGGGCAGTGCCGTAATCGAGAAGATCAAGAACCCGCCGACGCCGGACCACGGAGTCGACGAACAAGAGGAAACCGACGAGGGTACCGAAGAAGATGAGAGCGAGTCAGAGGAGCCTGATGCGGACGAAACTGAGGATGACGAGGAGGACGAAGTCGTAGTCATTGACGAACCGGAACTCACGGAGGAAGAGCGGGAGCGCCAACAAAAGTTCCAAGAGTTCCAGGACTGGGTGACGAACGGAGAAGAATACCCGAGTTCAGACACGCTCCACGACGGTGCGGTCGCGACACTAGAACGCTGGCACGAACCAACCCGCCTCAGTAATCCCAATGCGTCAACGCGTTCTGCGGGAGGTATCTACTACGCTCGCGGCGACAGCATCCCCGTCTCGATTCAGGGCGACCAACAGCGCCAAGCAAGTATCGACATCGAACTTGAGTGGGGATCAAAGCATGCCGATCTCTACACCAGCATGCTCGAGTACGGGCTCTTCAACGTGTTCGACCCTCAGACGACGGATTTCGACCAGCTTCGCGCGTGGGCTGACACGAACGTCGCTCAGTTCAAACATGAGATGCGCGAGGAGATTGAGAACTGTCTCCCGTCGGAGCTCAACATCGAGAAGACGCTGGTACTGGCCCAATGCTTCCTGATCAACGCGGCTCGTGGCGTCGAGATTGACGATGGCGGAATCCCGCCTGGGCTCATTTTTGAGGATTACAACAGTAATCAGCCCTACGGCAAGCCGTTATCCGAGCACTTCGATAGAGATAGTGCGTTCGGGCAGGCGTTCAGCGACCTGACGATGTCGTCCAGCGACATTGACGACCTGATCGAGGGGCTCTTCCTCCTCAAGTCGAACGTCGTGGACTACGAGCGCCTTTCGGAAGCACGGCGCGATATTGCGGACGAACCGCAAGCGCATGTCGACGCAGCGCTGATGATCGACATCGCCGACCTCGCGGACGCATATAAGGTCGGCACGACACGCAACAAGGCGAGCACGAAGCTGTCGAGCCTGCTCGACCGGATTTCCGACTACGCTGCCGAACTCGACCGCCTCACCGTCGAGGAAGACGCATCCCACATTCAAGAAGCGCTCGAACCCGTGGAGCGCTGGTACGACAGCAGCCATACTGTCGACGGCCTGGCCGAGTGGTTCGAGACCCTGTACGAATGTGCCGGCGCGATGGACGTACCGATTAAGCCGAGTTACGAGAATGCCTACGAGACGCTCACCGAATCGCCTGAGGACGTGAAGCTATCGGCGTTCAGCGACGACGTCGAGCAGTTCCAGAACATGGAGGACACGACGGGTATGACGCTCGTTGCTCGACTCCATGACTTTGCACGAAGCCAGCACGAGCAGGGTGCCTGGGAGATTTACGAGGCGTTCGACTCGCTGATTGACGATCTTCAGGAGCAAGACCACGCGACCGGTGCGGATCTCGAACACCGGATTAAACAGCTCGGTGAATACAGCGACTACGAGCAGAAGCGCCAGAAGATTCTCTCCGTGACGGAGGACCTGTAATGACCGAAACCCAATCACTACCCACGGCCGTCGACGCGCTCGAAGACAAGGCCAGAGAGCACAAACAGGCACAGAACACCCAGTACCACGTGTCGGTTGCGCAGCACAATATCAGCGAGGTCAACAGCGAACTCGACAACCTCAAAGAAGCGCTTCGAGACCTGCAGTACTACAAGACGGTTCTCGAGCAGGCGTTCGATGGGTCGGTACCGACGATGCTTGGTAGTGCCGTTCAGACAGCCGAGAGCGCGGTCGACGTCACCCAAGATGAGTTACTGGAGAACGTCCAGAGCAGTGAAATGTCGGACGGTGAGGTCTCTCTCGATGATGGTGAGACTCAGTACTTCACAAAGCCGCTTAGTTAGAACGTCTGCTTGCTGAAGGTGTGTCTAAAACCAAACAAGCAGACGGTGAGATCCACGAGGACCAGCTTCTTAACTTTCTCGTCAACCGCCTTGACGAGGAAGTTTCGCTCTCGTTAGCCAATAACGCTGAAATCACTGCTGAAGACATCTATGAGGTCCTCGTCGGCGCTTGCGCCGACGGGACCTCTGTCTCTACGCTCTGTGCGTCGAGCCAGAACTCACCCGCTGGGAACACGGTCCTCTACCATCTTCGGACGAAGTTCGAGCCGGAACGGCTCGAACGAGTCGCTAACACGCTCCTGCGAAAGGATCTCGATGAATTGCTCCCCGAACAGGTGGAGGTCTGCGCAGACCTCCACCTGCGGCCCTACTACGGTGACGAAGACGACACAGACGGCCTCTATCACTCGGTAGCGAAGCGTGGAACCACTGCGTTCCACGCCTATGCCACACTCTACGCGCGTGTGAAGAACAAACGCTACACGCTGGCGGTACGCCGTCTCAAAGACGGCGATACCGCAAGTAGTGTCCTCGCTGAGTTCTTCGGTGTCCTCGACGGCCTTGACGCCGGGGTCAAGGCCGTCTACCTTGATCGCGGATTCTACGACAGTAAGTGTCTCACGCTGCTTCAGGCGCACAATTACGCGTACGTGATCCCGATCATCCGGTGGGGTGAGGCGATTCAGCAAGAGCTCTCGGAAGGATGGAGTCGCGTCATTCAGCATGATCTGACGGGGAAACTCGACGGTCACAGCTGGACCGTCGATTTTCCCGTCTACATCGACTGTACGTACCTAAATGGGAAGTATGACGAGAACGGTGTGGCGCGTCACGGCTACGCCGCTGACGCGCCGTTCATCGACTCACCACGGGACGCTCGATACCACTACTCGAAACGCTTCGGTATCGAGTCAAGCTATCGCTTGTTTGAGCAAGCGATAGCGACAACGACAACACGAGATCCAACGGTACGGCTGCTGTACGTGGTGGTGAGTCTCCTCTTACAGAACGTCTGGCGGTACCTTCACTACGAGTATGTGGCGACGCCCCGCCGAGGCGGGCGTCGCCTCTGGTGGTGGCCGTACAAGGAGTTCGTCAATATGATTCGACGAGCTGCGTGGACGGCCCTCGCGGTGCGTCGGGCCGTCCCCGCGAATCGGCCACCTGACGACCGATTCCACCGCTAACCACCGACCGAGCAAGCCAGCGGAGTGAGTGGCGACGCTGTCGCGTCGGCGGCTGACCGCCGCCGACAGCGACAGCTCTCCGTCGATCCGTCCGTAATTCTCTCGTCGAGACCGTCAGTACAACCGCTTCGACACAGAACTCAGGCCGCAGAAACAGCTAGCCGAGGATGCTTTGTGAGGTACTGAGACTCCCTTGGGGAGTACTTAGAGTGATCCCCTGACTAGCCCAACGGGGGATTCTTGACTGTTCTGGGTGTGGCAGACTATCGAGAAATCTGGAGCGCCTAGTGATAGTGAAATCCTCCGTGAGGTCCTGTATCTCCCTTCGAACGGCCAGAATACGCCGGTGTGGGAATATTCGGTGCTCTACGGGAATTCTTTATATTCTTCCCGTACTAATCTGGGGGTAGAATGTCGAAATCCACTGACGAACGCGGCCGGATTTACCTCCCCAAGGATGTCCGCGAACGCTTCGGGGACAAATACAGAATTGTCGAACTCCCTAGTCACGTCGCATTATTCCCCGTCGACGATCACCCCCTCGATGGAATCCGTGCAGCCGTTGGCGACGCCTTCGAAGGACAGGACGCTGAGCAACTGAAAACTGATGCCCGCAAGCAAATCGACCAGGAGGTACGCGAAGAAACTAGCGAACGGGCAGAAGAGCGCGAGGACTAACCCGTGTACGTAGAGACGGATTTTCTCACCGCACTCCTCAAAGACGAGGACTGGCTACGTGAGTCTGCAATCCGCGCACTTGAGGACCGAGACGATATTTATACCTCCATCCTGGCATACGCAGAGGTACTGGTACTATTCTATGACCGAGAGCAATCCGAGTACGAGATCGATGCTCCACGAGCGATCGCCAACCTTCTCGAAGTAGTCCCAATCCAGCCAGCTGAACACGAGGAGGCAGTGCTCGCCGCGGCAACCTTCCTTGAGGAGTACCAGATGACACCGTTCGACGCACTCCACGCCGGCATGGCCGCAACCGGAGATGGAACCGTACTATCGAGCGAGAAAGACTACGACATCGTTGGTCTAGACCGACATCCACTCGAAACATACGCCGAGGAGTAACCTCCGAAAACCATTCTCAATGCGATTCCATCCTCCGGACTAAACGCACTCGTATTCGTCTCCAACACCTCTAACCAACCCAAACCACACCCACGAGCACGGCCACCCTCTCCCTTCTACCAGCGACCTTTCTAGATACTTTCCATCTCTGAGAACTCCGAGTAACCTCTCCAGACTCCTGCTTGTTTCCCTAATTGATTCCGCCCGAGTTTTATCGCGCCCAGGATGGCCTGGCGGCGCGCTCACCACACCACGAGTGAGCCACGCCAGAACTAGAATAATGACCAACAACCGAATCTCGCACTCGAAATACACCTACCAAGGACTAGTCGAAGCAGCACGAGAACTCGGAGACGAACTCGGCCGCTCACCAACCACACGAGAAGCTATTGCTGATGACCGGTTCCCTGGTATCGCGACAATCTATCGGATTGCGGATAACGGCTGGCTGGGCCTTCTCGAGGATGCTGGTCTCAAACCAACCCAAGTACGAGAATACGACGATGAAGAAGCCCCAAAGATTCGTGCTGACCTCAACCAGGTTCTCGAATGCGTCGAAACACCATATCTCACGCACCGCCAATACGACGACCACGGAACATACCCCACAAGCGTCGTCAAAGAATACTTCGGCTCCTGGCGAAACGCCTGCAACGAAGCCGGCATCACCCCCGGCGAAAAACACGGCACCCGCTGT
Organism: Halobacterium sp. DL1; assembly: GCA_000230955.3. Lineage (NCBI taxonomy): Archaea > Methanobacteriati > Methanobacteriota > Halobacteria > Halobacteriales > Halobacteriaceae > Halobacterium > Halobacterium sp. DL1. The sequence goes on along the minus strand of CP007060.1, from coordinate 540,246 downwards.
GAAGGCCCTAATGGCGCAATCCTCGAAAGCAAGCCCGAATTCGACGTTGCAACCCTCCTAACTAACGTCGGACTTGAGTACCAGGCACACCCCGAAATCGAGAATACCCCCTGGATTGCAGACTTCCATCTCCCCGAATCTGATGTCTGGATCGAAGTCGATGGATACGAGCGTAACTCACGACCGAACAAAGCCGGATTCACGGAGAAAATCAAGCACTTAGAACGCCACACTCACACAGTGCTCGTAGTCAAAAACGCAGACGAGCTTCGAGTCGCCCTCGAAAAACATGGAATCCTGGATTGAGATAACTTAGTCCTCAATCCACCTGTAGTAACCCGACACCCCTAAGGCCAACCAACGGAAACCTCCACGCACAGGGCCCTTAGCTTAGTCTGGTTTAAAGCCCCCGGCTCATATCAGTTGTCTGTCACTTTGTGTGGCGGGACTGTGAGACACCGGGTGAGCGGTGGTTCAAATCCGCCAGGGCCCATACACCCACTCGGCGGTTCTTACTTCAACCCAAGATACGGATAGAGGCAACTCTACCCCACGAAAACGCCGTTTCCGGGTATTCGGGAACAGGGCCGTTGAGCGGTACTTCAACCACTCCCTGGTCGGGGGTCGGCGCAATCATGCGAATCCCATACTCGAAATCTGGGGGTGGTCCGCGTGACTCTCCGGACCCTTCAGTTCTCCAGAAGCCGCGAAGTGCTGATTCTCACCGAGTGTCCGGCCTGCGGATACGACTTCAGCCCGAACGAGAGCCGAGACCTCCACATTGCCGACCACGACCCGGAGGACTTTGGACTGACCCCGCTCGGTGAGACCTCCGACCACCAAAGGCCCCTCTTCGAAGATGTAGACGACCTTAGCGATCTAACTCCCGACAAGGGGCCGGAGTACAACCGCGTCGACGCCCAGGAGGCCCAGGAGGCCCGCAGATGAAGGCCGTTGAACCCGCGTGGCACGAGTTCAAGGCCAACCTCATCTACGCGAAGCGCGGCCTCTCTCCCCACTTCGCCCTGCACGCTCGCGTGAACGAGCTCGACGGAAAGAGCGCGTGGTGTGAGTTCCAGGCCGATGGCGAACGTTGGCAGGCCCGACTCACCTACCAGCCGTCAAATATCGTTCCCCCGGAGGACGTGACTCCCACCGGCACGCGGTGGGAGTTAGCCGGCGAGATGCGGGAGTTCCGTCTTGACGTCCGACGCCACCCGAAGGAAGACCCGCTTGGCGACCCCTCCGAGTACGACCCCGACGATCGGGGCGGTCTCCAACGGTTCAACGTTCACTTCGCGCCGCGATGGGCCGGGATGCACGTCCGGTCGAGCAGCGGCACCGTTTCTGAGTACAACGTCCCGGACGGCATCGAGGAGGCCATCAATGCGGCTATCATCGGGTCGAACATCGAAGCCACTCGCTACCCTGAGTTGCTACGCCTCGGCGTCAACGCCGTGGGCGTGCCGGGTTGGAACTTCGACCGCCTCCACGAGTACAGCAATATCCAAGACGCCGAGCGGTACGTGCGCGTCCACAAGGACGCCAGCGGTCCGATTCACGCGAGAGACGGTCCACTCGCACAAATGTACCACCTGCTCACTAGCGACCGGAGCGGCTACCGAAAGCTCGTAGAGAACGACACGGACGAAGATGGGCGGAACCGCCCCGGCTACTACTCGACGGTCACGCTTGGCCCGGAGCGAATCCGTGAGGCGTTCCCCGCCCACGAACTGCCGAAGGAGGTCAAGCACTACTACTCGCGGGAAGCGGTCTCGCTCGACGAGTCGAACGCGCTCAGCCACCCGAAACTCGGCGCATCTTATCAGGTCTCTCTTCATGACGAGACGCTTCGGTGGGGCGACCTCGAGAATCTGCGCGACGAGTTGGACGCGACGGTTCGGGCCGTCCTCCTGGAGGCAGGGCTCGACCTCGCTCCCCAACGGGACGTGGGTGACTTCGTGCCGGACGCCTACTTCGCGGCCGACGTGCTCGACGGCCAACCGGAACCGACCGTTATCGATCTCGACCAACTAGAAACCACGCACGAAAGCGTGGTTGTGCGCCACCTCACAGACGGCCTGAGCCCCGTCGAGTGGGAGAGTCTTGAGATGCTGGTGACTGACGGCGGCAAGGTATCACCACGCGATATCGCGGACGCTACAGACCGTCACGTTGATTCTGTGCGTCGGGCGCTACGTCGATTAGACGACCTCGTTGAGCAGAAGTACGCCGAGGTGGGCCTCCGCTCGACCCGAGTTGCAGAGCTTGTTCACGAAGCTGTCCAGGAGGCACGCGACGCGACCCGCCGGGCCGTCGAGGCGAGCGCGAAGGCCATCGACGCGGCGGAGCGTGGCCGAGACTCGGCCGCCGCCGAGTTCTACGCCTGGGCTGAACGGCACCGCGTGGACGTATCCCGGAGAAACGACAATCTGACGCTCGATTTCAGCGACTACAGCGACAACGTGAATCGTGCAGTCAAGACCGGCTACCGTCTCTGGAAAGCGACCCGGCACGACGCTAGCCGGTTCCTCTCCGCGCAGATTCTGCTCGGTGATGGGCGGTACAGCCGCGTTCACTACTACGTAAACCCCGGCTGACGCGCCCTCCGGCGTAGTGGCAACACTGTTCGGAACCCTGTTTTCCGGCGGATTCTCCCGGCTCAGAGGGGGGTTAGTGCGCTGGCGGTTGGGGGCGCGGCCTCCCTTCGGTCGTTGCGCCCCCAACCGCACCCAAGGGGAATGCGACCGGAGCGGTCGCATTCCCCCTTAGAGGTGTGGTTAAGGCCACAAGCACAAACTACACCGCACCGACCGTGCGGAGCGCAAGCGAAGCTACGGCCCGTTGGTGGGACGAAAATCGTTGAGACCGAGTCACCGCTGCCACGTATTCTGCGTACCATATGAGGACACTACTGTCCCTGAAACCCGCTCTACATTGGGGAGAGACTAGTAGCAGTGCGAACTACGAGCAAAGGAGACGAAATCCTACGAATCGCCACGAAGCAGGTTGCATAGAACCTTCTTGGAATTGGCAGACCGCGTAACGGTGTAAAGGTGTCAAGCGAAACCTGCCCCCCCCTTTACTGTAAGCCCACGGCGGCCGTCGTGCTCCCGAAGGTCGCTGAGCACCGTGGGCCGCGCGCGACCCGGCCGGCCATGGAGTATATATAAAACACGCGCGATTCGCCGCGTGGCGACGCTCGCGAGCAAATCTGGCAGAGGGGGGCCGGTGCGGTTGTTGCCACCGCCACACACCCCCAACCGAGCCCATATATTTGTACAAGGGGTCCCGATAGGGACGACTTTCTGGGCACTCAACAACCAACAAATCTAGCTCTGAATCGCTAAGTACAGGTGAGCGATGTAACGCGGGAAACTACGAACTATCGACTACCTGGTAAGACACCCGTGCAAGATATCGGGCGCGAGTCGCGCAGACAAAGGGCAAATAAGCCCGTACTACCAGCAACTACGCCGTTTCTTACTATCCTCGTGGCCTGTCTACTAGGGGCCATGGATGAAGATTCCATGGTAGATGAGGCCCTTGTATCGAAGATTCGCAACGCCGATCTTTCATCGCGGCGATCGTTCCTCCGTCGGTCGGCAGCGGCAGGAGCAGGAGCGCTCGCGCTGGCTATCGGCAGCTCGAACACAGCACTCGCTCACGATGGGACCGACGACGATTTCGACGACGTGGAAGTGCTGAACTTCGCACTGACTCTCGAACACCTCGAATACGCCTTCTACCGTGACGCCCTCGAATGCTTCGACGCGAAGGACTTCAGGAAAGCCGACGTTCTCAGAGGATTCTCCAACCGCGTTAAGGGGAATGTCCAATCGAACCTCGAAGACGTTCGCGACCACGAGGAGACCCACGTCGACACGTTGACGTCCGTTATCGAGGATCTCGGCGGGGACCCCGTCGAAGAAGCGTGCTACGAATTCGGATACGACAACGTCAGCGAGTTCCTCGGTGTCGCCGCCGTCCTCGAAAACACCGGTGTCTCAGCCTACGACGGCGCTATCAGTCTGATCGAAACCGAGGAACTACTAACGGCCGGTGCGACTATTGCCACGGTCGAGGCACGCCACGCGTCGTATCTCAACCTGCTCAACGGTGACTCCCCGTTCCCCAGTGCCTTCGACGAGCCGTTGGCTCCGGACGAAGTTCTCGACGCCGCTGGCGGCTTCATCGTCGAGTGCGAGTAGCGCCTCTCCCCGGCACCAGAACAGAATTCACCCCTTTTTGTAAACAGACCGCAGCTCTCGTGCTGAATCTAGCCTCTGTGTCTTGCACGGCGCTCAGAACATTACCTGAAACTGGTACGAATCTCTACGGTCAATGCACCTCTACTTACCGGCTAGTTCGAGGAACCGTCCTGTCGTACAACCCCCTCTTCTCCGACACTCGCTGTCGGTAAGTACAGAGGATAGGGGGAACGTGGAAGTCATGCGCTGGACGACAGGATTTCGAACTACTGATTCTTTGCCCCAGGGTTTTGTGTGAATAGGGCCGACATTGAGCAGAGGGAGTAAGACCTGATTGACTTCAGGTCTCGTTGGGACTCCCTCACTGATAGATTAGGAGACCCAATTGACGCCTCGCTGTCTTCGCGTGAGTTATTTCTCCGAGGAGGGACGGAGGTCGTCAACACTCCGAGTGTGCCTGGGTTTCCGGAGATACACCCCGATTCGCGCCATGTCCTCATCGGTGATTCCGGCCTCGTCAGTGGATTGCTCCACGGAATCATCTTTCTCAGTCATTATTTACCTCGGTCGAGAGGACGACGTCGTCGGCGCACTGGATGACGGCTTGGTGGTAGGCGCGTTCGCGGTCGATTTCGCCGGGGGAGTAAAGATACACTATCTTCAGCTTACGGCCGCTCGGAATATATCCTCGGCCAGAGTCCCGGACTTAGCCAGGACGTTCGATTCTCCCTACTATGTCTTCGAGAACTGCCATCGTCAAGGGCTCAATCGATTGTCGCTCGTCTTGATCCGTGTAGAAGATACTCGCCGAAATCTCGCGGTCGGGATACACGGACTTCGCAACGTGATAGTAGACGCTCAGCTGCTTTCGGTACTCAGGTTCGCCATGACGGCCGCGGTCGGTCTTGTAGTCGACAATCTCCACGGAATCCGGTGTGACGTGAATGAGGTCCACGATGCCTGAGACCGTTACCTGCTCCCCTTCAACAGTCAGGGGAAGCGAAGCGTCCTCCTCTACCAGTAACTCCCCCTCCAGACCATCTAAGAACGCTGCGACGTGGCGTTCGTCCTTGTTCGAGGGTGTCACCTCTTCGCCAAGGGCATATGCTTCAGCGAAGTCGTGGACCTGATTGCCAAACTCGGTTCCGCGACCATCGTCGACGTCCTCGAAGACGTCGTCACGCATCAGCGTATGCGGCGTGTGCCCTACCGGGCCATCAGGCGTCGGGACACTAACATCGAGAGTCGTCTGCTCAGTCTCACTCGCCGTAATCGCACCGGGGTCGGGCGTAACCGACTTGATCTCCACGGGAAGTTCCTCGAGGAATGTATTCGGGTCGTCGCCGGCGGTGAAGATGACGTGGCTCTCGGCGCGCGTGATGGCGACGTACAGCAGTCGGCGTTCCTCGTCGTAGTTCCGGGGGAGACACGCCTGGAGGACGTCGGTGCGCCAGTTATCATAGATGTGGGGGTGGCCGTGGGCGTCCGCTGAATACATCTCGTGTTGGCGTAGCCCGATTGGGTCGTCGTAGGTGATTGTGTTCGCGCCACCGCTGGAGGGCGGGAAGCGCCCACTGTTCATGTTCGCGAGAATGACGATGGGATACTCCAGGCCCTTTGTGGCGTGGATGGTCTGGACGGTCACCGAGTTCGTCCCTGTCCCAGTGTGGACTTCGTGGGTGCTGCCAGCCTCAATGCTGCGTTCGATGAAGCGGATGAGGTCGCCCCGCGTCAGCGTGGTCGTGTCGTGGATGGACTGGATAGTGTGGAGGACGACGTCAGCGGTCGCGCCGTCGTAGCCGTACCGCTGGAAGACGCGCCGAGCAACGGCGCCGAGCGTCTCCATCTCTCGAAGGCTCTCACGGAACGAACGCATACTCTCGGGGTAGTCCCCAGTCTCGAGGATGTTGCCGACCTCGTCGAACGTGTAGCCGGCATCTTCGAGGACGACTGCCCAACCGCGGTCGGCGTCGTCCTCGAGGATACGGAGCCACGCCATGAGGAGTTTCGCCTGGTCGGTGCGGAACAACTCGATACCGCCCTCGTACGCCATCGGGAGGCCGTACTCCTCGGCGGTCTGGAGGAGGTCACGGCCGAAATCACGCGTCCTTGTGACGACCGCGATATCCTCGTACCGGGGCGTCCGGAGCTCACCTTCCTCGTCGTCGTCCTCGGCGCCGTCAATCTGGTAGTTGTCGTTGCCGACGATGTCCTCGATTCTTGCGAGGACTGCCTCGTGCTCGTCTTCGCTCTGCAGCGCTTCGATAGTCGTGTTCTCGTGGGCTGCGTTCGAATCCAGGGAGACGATGCGGTCCCGGACTTCTTCCTCGTTGAGGCTATCGCTGCTCGCGGCAGGCGTGAGGAGTGCGTGCTCGGAGAAGTCGAGGATCTCTTGGGTGGACCGGTAGTTCTCGGTCAACTCGATGGGCGTGACCGAGTCGGTCGGGAAGCCGACTCGCTCGTGGTCGCTGTTGAGTTCCTCGACGAATCGTTCGAGGCGGTCCTCGAAGTGGACGATGTTGTCGACATCGGCGTACTGGAAGCTGTAGATGCTTTGCTTCCAGTCACCGACTACACAGATGTTGTCGGTGTCGGCGAGCAGGAGCGCGAGCTTGAACTGGATCTCACTGGAGTCCTGGAACTCATCGATCATCACGTACTCGAAGGCGACCTCGTCCCTGAGTTGGTGATTCTCGCAGAGCAGGACGTACGCGAACAATTGGAGGAACCCGAAGTTCAGATAGTTCCGCTGTAGGGCGAACTCGAGGTATTCGTGGTAGACGTCGTGGACGAACGCTTTCAGGTGCTCGCGGTCGGCGTGGAACACCTCTCCAGCGAGGTCCTCGGGGACCTGTTTACCGCTGCCACGCACCTCGTGTTTGTCGGGCGCCTCTGGGAGATAGCACGCATTTCGGCCATACTGCCCGAGCTTCGAGCGGAGTTTGGACTGCTTGCTCCCACCATTCCGTGGCTCGTTCACCTCCTCGAACAGCGTCTGGAACGCGTCGAAGTCACCGTCGAGGTGGCGCTCGCCGTCCCGATACCACCCCTCAGAATCGGGGAACACACCCTTGGCGGCCAACTGTTTCACAAGGCTCAGTAGCTCGACGGGATCAGAGACGGCCCGGAAGACATCATCGTACTCACGGTGGTCGTCGCTGAACCGGTTAATGAACTGCTGGAACAACGCCTCCTCGACGAGCTCATCCTCGACCAGTCGAGTCGACCCCGTGATGCGGTCGTCGATACCGAGATGGGTTGGCGCAGCGTGCCCATGCTCTTGGAGGAGGTCATGGCACAGCGAGTGGAACGTCTGAATGGGGGCATCCCCGAGTTCGCGCATCCCGTAGTGGCAGTGCTCGACGATGCGCTCGCGCATCTCCGCGGCCGCATTGTTCGTGAACGTCACCAATAGTACGTCCTTGGGCCTGACGTCGTCCTGCTGGACGATGTTCGCGTACCGCCGGGTAACAGTGAACGTCTTCCCTGTGCCAGCCCCTGCATCAACGCGGTAGATGCCGTCCGTGCTATCGATGAGTTCCTGCTGTCGCGGATTCGGTTCGAGGTCAGTCATGGCGGCCCTCCAAGAGGAGGTCGCGGTTGTCCACATACCGGTAGTTCGGCTCGCCACCAAGGCCGTCGACAGGGAATCGCTCCTCGCCAGCACGGCGCCGATTCAACTCCGAGATACGCTCCTCAACGAATTCTTCAAAGGCGTCGACATCGTCCTCGAAGAAGTTCTGGCCCCCAACGCGTGCGAGTTGCCGGAGCGCCTGCTCACACCCCGACCTGACGTACTTGTACTCGCCAACCACCGACTGCATCTCCTCGATCAGATGGTCAGCGAACTCGGATTCCAACAGCGCGCTTTTGTCTGTCTTCTCCGGGAATGAGACTAATTCGAAGACCCTGCGGTAGTCGTCGTAGGTGGCCTTCGAGAAGGTCTTCTGGCAGTTGTTCGCGCCATCCTCGACCAGCCGGTCGTACGTATCCCGGGACTTCGCGAACGCCGCGAACGACGTCGGATAGTAGGTGACCGTCGTCAGAGCGTCATCGATGGCGGCTTCGCTGGTGATAGCGTTGTCTAGGGGGTCGAGGAAGTGGAAGAAGGTGAAATCCAGTTCCTCGCCGGGATTGACCGAGCGCCAGTGTGCGAGGTACGCCAGCGCCTGGAAGTTCGGACGGTCACTCGGCGGGTCGATGGCCGAACCATTGACCACCTGGGAAGCACGCTTGCGGCCCCCGCTCTTGTGGTCAACGAGTGAGGTGGGGCCACTCACGAGGTCGATTTTGCCCTTCAAGCCGAGGTCGTGGTTCTCGAACCAGCGCTCGGTGAGTGGGGAGTCCACCGGCCGGTCGAAGTGCTCCGCGAACGTATTTGTGCCCCAGCCGCTGGTCGCGGTCAGGAACGAATCATTCTCCGGGAGCGTCTCATCGAGATAGTCGGTAATCATCTCGAGGCCGAAGCGGTACCTCGTACGGCGTGTTGGCTCGTCGACGGACCGCGTGAACGCTCGCGTCTTCTCGACTATGAGGTCGATCGCTGATTCGATTGTGTTGTCGTCGACGGCGTCGGGATGGTTAACGTAGTATTCGGCGAAGTCGTGGAAGAGATTCCCCTGCCGGAAGTACTCCTTGTCGGGCGAATCTACGAGCCGGGAGAAGAAGTGGTCGCGCGGGCTGTTGACGTACGTGCTCAGCGTGGACTGACTGACCGTCTGAACGGACGAGGACTCGACACCCCGAGGTTCTCTGTTGAACTCCTTTTCGCCCGTGCTCCGTCGCGTCGTGTGGTGGATGGCGTCGAGGTCGCTGAATTGGTCGAACTCCTCCTCAAGGAGTTCTTCGAAGTACAGACACGGCGTGATCGGAGACCCGCCTTCGGCGTCTTGGACGAGGTAGTACTGGGTGGCGCCGCTCTGCAGGAGGAGTTGGAACTGCTGGATATTCCGCGTGTACTGGGCGTCTTCGTCCACCCAAGGGCGCTGTGGCGCGCTGTGCGTCCAGTCCTCGTCGAGACCCAGGTGGAAGACGAGTGGCCGGTCTACGTACGCGGCGGATTTCGCGTCCGCCAGGAGCACGCCCTCGTTCTCGCGCTCAACTGGCACTTCGTAGGTCTGCAGATAGAATTCTAACTGGTTGACGGCAGCCTCGGTGACCGGCTGGTCAGCGATGCCAAGCCCGTCCAGTTCATCTCCAAATTCCGGTAGCTCGCAGTTCGCTCGTGTCTCAAAGGCACTCAGCGCCTCTTCGAACGTGTAGTCGGTAATTCCAGTACAGAAATCGACCACCCACGACACTGCATCGTGGTCGAGTTCGTGGAGGCGTTTCTCATCGTGTTCGATACCGGGTGCACAATCGAGGCTAGTGAGGACGGACCGAACTTCTTCGATGCAGGTATCGGTTCCCGCGTGTGCGATGCGAAGCAAACGGAGGAAGGCTCGATGGTCCGGATGGTCGGCGAACCCAGGGCCACCGTAGAAGGGGAGGTCGGCGGCTTCGAGGCCAGATTCGATGAGGGAGGAGTACTCGCTGGCGCTGTCCAGAACTATCGCCACATCTCCAGCGTTCTCTTGGGTGACCGCGTCAATGGCGGTGTCTGCGATCTCCGTCGCGGAGTTGAAGATGTGGAACGACGGATAGTCGAACGATTGGCCGCTGAAAGCGTCGTAGGCGTCGTATTCGTCCGGGAGGATAGACTGCTCGAGAGTAGTGAGCTGGGACTCCCCGACCACAGCCACGTCACGGTCGCCGGAAATCTGGTACTTTGCGAGACGCGACGACGTTGTAACGAGACTCCTGATGTGCTCTAGAGCCTGTCTCGTGGCATCGTCGGCGTAGGTTTCGTACTCGAGAACGGCGTCGAGGTGACCCTGGTGTTCCCAGCACTGGAGGATGTTCCCGATAGCGTAGGCGGCGCGCTTCCAGTTGAGGGACGTCTGTTGGACGAGCTCGAGGAACGCGAGGCGATCCTCGGCTTCCTCGCGACGACCGGCAGCCAGCCGTCGCGGTGTGGTGGCGAACGTTCCGAGGTGGGGGCGTTCGAGGCGGCGGTTCAGGGCGCTAGCGAGCGGCGCGTCAGGGACGACGACCAGCTCGTAGTCGGCGACATCTGCGTAGAGTTGGTCGATTGGCTTCGCGCGCTGAAATGGCACGCTGCGGCCAATGGTTGTCAATGATAAAAGTACCTGGGTTGCACTTGGTAGGGACCACATGTCCAGTCCTTCTCGGCTCTCTCAGCACTGAGAATCTCTTCTCGAGCGTCCGCCGCTATCGTCGTCGCACCGGAAATACGACTATCACCGGTGCGGACTCGGTCGAGAAGGCTAAATCGGCCTTCGAAACGCTGAACGAGACACTGGATGAGTTCGATGCCGAGGAACTCCGGCAGCCAAACGACGCTGTCCATGACCGCCTCGATGATATCGCCAACGCACTCAAGGTCGACCCTGAGGTCGTCACGGAAGCCCACGAGCTCGTCGACATGTACGACGCTGCAATCCTCGGGAGTTCCCGTGGGGATGATGGGGTCGCTGGCACGGCGCTCTATCTCGCCTCTGAATCGCTCACGCAGTCGACCGTGGCTCAGGGGGCAGACGTGAGCATGGTGGCCATCCGGAACATCTTGAAGGAGTTTCGGGAGTCGGTCGATTCCGAGGCCCTCGAAGGGTAGACTGGGGACCCGGTCGCGTGACGCTCGTTAATTGTCGCTCGCGGTACGACGTCACAGTACAGTAGACAGACGATGAGGGTACGCCAGTCCCTCGAGCGCGAACGACGACCTGCGTTACGCAGGGACGCAGTTAGACGCGGAGACAGAGGAATTGTGGTAGCCCCTATCTTCAGTCGATTTAAACCGAGGGCGATTTAACGAGTCGAATGTGTCGCTCGACGAACCGGACGTATTCGAGACAACCTTGGACTACCTCTCCGCTCGGGGATACGAGATACTAGTCCATGTCCCAGGGAGCCACGAAGAAGGCGCAGGGTATGAGTCGATTCTAGAGAGATTCACGACCCATAATATCACCATCCAAAACCGACGTCCCGACATAATCTGTCGGACCCCCACGGGGAAGGTGATCGCCGTAGAAGTTAAAGGAGACAGTGGGATACTGAAGGCGCTCGGGCAAGCACTCGTCTACCAGCAAGGTGCTCATAGGACGTACATTGCTGCTGAATCGAACACCCTGAGCAAGATAGATGAACAAACACAGTTACAGGGTATCGGTGAAATCCGAGTCTCGGAGCAGAAGGAGGTCACCATCAAAGACCCGCCGACGAGCGCTACTCAGGACATCCTCTCTGACGTTGAGGGACAATTACGATACCGCCTGGGCACTCGTAGCTCCGTAGGGAATATAGCTAGAATCAGTACCTCACAAAGCATCCTCGGCTAGCTGTTTCTGCGGCCTGAGTTCTGTGTCGAAGCGGTTGTACTGACGGTCTCGACGAGAGAATTACGGACGGATCGACGGAGAGCTGTCGCTGTCGGCGGCGGTCAGCCGCCGACGCGACAGCGTCGCCACTCACTCCGCTGGCTTGCTCGGTCGGTGGTTAGCGGTGGAATCGGTCGTCAGGTGGCCGATTCGCGGGGACGGCCCGACGCACCGCGAGGGCCGTCCACGCAGCTCGTCGAATCATATTGACGAACTCCTTGTACGGCCACCACCAGAGGCGACGCCCGCCTCGGCGGGGCGTCGCCACATACTCGTAGTGAAGGTACCGCCAGACGTTCTGTAAGAGGAGACTCACCACCACGTACAGCAGCCGTACCGTTGGATCTCGTGTTGTCGTTGTCGCTATCGCTTGCTCAAACAAGCGATAGCTTGACTCGATACCGAAGCGTTTCGAGTAGTGGTATCGAGCGTCCCGTGGTGAGTCGATGAACGGCGCGTCAGCGGCGTAGCCGTGACGCGCCACACCGTTCTCGTCATACTTCCCATTTAGGTACGTACAGTCGATGTAGACGGGAAAATCGACGGTCCAGCTGTGACCGTCGAGTTTCCCCGTCAGATCATGCTGAATGACGCGACTCCATCCTTCCGAGAGCTCTTGCTGAATCGCCTCACCCCACCGGATGATCGGGATCACGTACGCGTAATTGTGCGCCTGAAGCAGCGTGAGACACTTACTGTCGTAGAATCCGCGATCAAGGTAGACGGCCTTGACCCCGGCGTCAAGGCCGTCGAGGACACCGAAGAACTCAGCGAGGACACTACTTGCGGTATCGCCGTCTTTGAGACGGCGTACCGCCAGCGTGTAGCGTTTGTTCTTCACACGCGCGTAGAGTGTGGCATAGGCGTGGAACGCAGTGGTTCCACGCTTCGCTACCGAGTGATAGAGGCCGTCTGTGTCGTCTTCGTCACCGTAGTAGGGCCGCAGGTGGAGGTCTGCGCAGACCTCCACCTGTTCGGGGAGCAATTCATCGAGATCCTTTCGCAGGAGCGTGTTAGCGACTCGTTCGAGCCGTTCCGGCTCGAACTTCGTCCGAAGATGGTAGAGGACCGTGTTCCCAGCGGGTGAGTTCTGGCTCGACGCACAGAGCGTAGAGACAGAGGTCCCGTCGGCGCAAGCGCCGACGAGGACCTCATAGATGTCTTCAGCAGTGATTTCAGCGTTATTGGCTAACGAGAGCGAAACTTCCTCGTCAAGGCGGTTGACGAGAAAGTTAAGAAGCTGGTCCTCGTGGATCTCACCGTCTGCTTGTTTGGTTTTAGACACACCTTCAGCAAGCAGACGTTCTAACTAAGCGGCTTTGTGAAGTACTGAGTCTGGGTTTGAGATAACGGCCGTTTCGTAGTCGCTTGCACGTACTCGAAGTGGGAACCAGCCTTCCCCGTCAATACCAAGTAGAGCTTCGGAGTAGCCGTCTTCGTCGTTCCCGGCTTTCGCTGAGCGGACCCACTCGATTTCGCGGTCATTCAAATCAAACCATTCTGCGAGTTCGCTGGCTTCCTCGTTGACGCGGTGAATGAGCGTCATCGAACAGAGTCGTCCGATCGTCTTCGCTTCGGGTGTGAGTGCGAATTCTCCGCCGGTTTGTGTGAGGAATTGTAGGGAGAGGTCGTAGTGGCGACTGTGTCTGACGGCTGTTTCGAGGAATGAGCGTGCGCCGTCTTCGCTGAGGAGGTAATGGGCTTCGTCGATGACGAACAATACGCGTTTGCTCGATTGTTTCGCGCGCTCATAGACCGCGTTGAATAATACTTGCATCAGGAGGCTCGTCTCACCTCGACTGCGCGCGCCTTCTTCTTGATGCAAATCCAAGTATAGCACGGGCGCATTGAGGTCGAATTCCGTGGGTTGTGCGAGATGGCTGAGGTCGCCGCCCTCGCGGAAGGACGGTCGTAGGTCAGTTAGTAGTGATTGGGCGTCATCGAGGACGTTTTCTTGTTCGCCTTCGGTTACGTACCCGAATCGGCGTGGGTTCTCGAGGAGGGCTTCGAGGACGGTGATGAGGTCGTGGATTGTCGGTGATGCTTGGTCGTGGGTACTGGGGTCCCGGGTGATGCCAGCAGCCTCGTAGGTTTCCTGAATGGCTCGTCGCAGGGTTTGGGTTCGACTCCCCAGGGGGTTCATTGCGACTTCTTGGAAGAATGTCTCGAAGAATCCGAGGACCCATGCGACCTGTTCGGCCCAGGGGTCGAGGTCTGGGACTTCCTCGATGATGTCCGGGGGTGTAGCCTTGGTTTCGAGTGGGTTGAATCCACGGGTGCCCCCGACGGTGATGCGTTCACCACCCAGTGCGTCGTTGACGCTCGCGAATCCTTCGAGTGGGTCGAGCATCACGAGTATCGTATCGGGGTCGTACATGGCTCGGCGTACGAGTTGGAGTTTCGTCGAGAAGGATTTCCCCGCGCCGAGTTGGCCGATGACGAGCATGCAGTACCCAGTTTCGCGCTCGAAACGATCCACAACCAGGGGACTCTCATTGAGTGCGTAGGTTCCGTATTCGATTCCGGGCTCGGAGAACGCACCAGAAACGAAGGGGTACATCGCGCCGAGGGCGCCACCGAGCATCGGTGTCGTCGTATCCATGGACTCGCTGAGTGCATCGACTCCGAGTGGGCTGACTGATTGGAGTGCTGGGAGTTGCTGCCAGCGCGGCATGATTGGTAGGAGGTTCGTTGGTGCACGCCGCGCTGTACTCGAGACAGCGTCCGTCACACCACGGAGGTGTTCGGGGTCGGCTTCGCGGACGCCCAGGTACATTGAGACGTCGAAGGCGCGGGTTGGCGTGTTTCGAAGGACGTCGTAGAGTTCGCGGTAGTCCTCGAAGTCAGCTTGGACGCCCCTGGCGCTTGCGCGGCGTTTCTCATCGAGATATTCGAGGTCGGCTTCGAGGTCCTCGAGTTGGTTTTCGAGCGCGCTCAGTGTGGCCTCGGTTTCACGCGGTTGGATGTGTAGTGAGATGTCTGTTGTGCGTGACTCCGGGCTCGCGTACAAGGCCTCGAAGAGGCCGTCCTGGGGTTCATCGGGGAATTCTCCTACCCAGAGTGTTCGCGCCCAGGACTCCCCCACTTGGACGCTTGTTGGATTGACCTTGATGCCACCGGGGGCAATCGTTCGTTGGTGGCGACGACCACTGAAATCCAGAGGAGTCTCAGAGAATCGTGGTTCAACAGTATACTCGGGGCCGTCGACGTCCGATTCTGCACTCGAACTGTCCTCTTCGCGTTCCGGGATTCGTGTCGCGTCTTCCTCACGGGGGTAGTGTCTTGGTGTGGAGGCTTCCTGGTCGTCGTCTGTCTCGGTGTCGGTTGCTTCGGGAGTGGTTGTGCTCGCAGTGATGGCACGCCAGTTTGAGAGCTTGTCTCGGAGGCTCATTGGCGTCCTCGTGGAGTAATGAGTGGGTTCTCTCGGAGGACACCATCCTCCGTACGTGGGTGGTTGTGGGTTCCCCAGAAGTCGCTGAGGAGGGTGACTGCGGTTTCGGCGTCGACTCGCTTGGTGTGCGTGCCCTCGATGCCTCGTAGTCCGGATGCAATGCTCCGGCAGCGCTCGTCGAGTACGTCGAATGCGATCTCCGTACTCCGGTCTCTATGGTGTGCTCCGTTGAGTACGCGGGCGAACACTCCAATGAGGGGGAGTGCACTCGCTTTCTGGAGGATGGAGTTCGATTCGAACGTGAGTGAGTCCGGGTGGACGGATACGATGACGTAGTGTTCGCGTATCGTCATCTCACGGGAGGCGAGCTCGGTCTCATACCACTCGATATACCCCTCGATGAGCGCGCCAAGGCGTGGGTTCGCGAGCACGTCCGGGTCACTGAGCCTATCCTCGTACGTCGAGAGATACGAATCTACGTCGAAGGCGCGCGTTGTGGAGTAGATCTGGATGGGGTATTCGAGGGTGGTGTTGCAGAAGTCCGCGAACGCGCTCGTGTGGGCCGCCCACTCGCTTGGTGTTGCCAGCGCGAGCAATGGCGCACTCACCTCGACGAGCCCAACGAGGGTGCCGTCCTGGCGCTCTAGGGCGTTCCGGCTGAGGTGGGCGCGTTCGAAGCGCGTCTCCGTGCACGCCAGCTCGAAATCCAGGTCGCGTTCACTGCGATGGAATCCGAGTGCGGCCTGTAGCCATCCGAGACTTGACGTATAGGGGGGAGTAAGTAACACGAACGTGCTCCCTAGGAGGACTCCGACGCCTGCGAGTGGGAGTACCAGCATACTCAGTGTGAACGAATACCCACCTAGCGAGAATCCGAGGCCGGGTGGAATTAGCCATTGGAAGCCGAGCACGACGATAACGCCGGGTGTGAGTGCGACCGCGGCGTCCGTCAGCGTGTAGGACCCAATGAGGTTCGCTTCGGTGTTCAGTGACTTCGGGATGCGCTTGCCTGGGTCAGTGGTTGGTGTCATAATCTCATTCCCCTAGGTGTTCCGCCCGCCCGCATCGTGCCCGGAATCCGATTCACTTCGTCCTCCACTCCCCTTGGTTTGAGTTTGGTCTCGGCGCGCGTCCATCGCTGTAAACGAAATCTCAGCCTGATCCTCCCCACTCGAATTACTGGATTTTCCACTACGAGATTCCGAAGCACTGCCTCGAAGCCGGTCTTGGAAGCTAGAACTGGATGTGCTAATCGTGGAGCCGAGTGAGTGTGCGCGTGACTGACTCGAGTCCAGTACGTACTGTCCACTCCCACTGACTGCGGGCTCACCTCGAGCGCCCGCTCGAGCATTCCGTACGCCCCGGCTAGTGGTTGCGCCGAGGCTTCGCGCACTATCGATGCGTCGGCCGGCGGTCTGTCGTGAAGTGTTCTGGGCCATGCGGCCACCAATGAAGAAGAGTGCGCTCGCCTGCCAAAACAACACGAATGGTGAGAGCACCGCGACGAGTGGGATGACGAGTGCGGTGAGCCATGCTCCGATGCCGCCCATCGTGAGTGAGAAACTTCCTCCGAGGATACCGCCGAGTCGGAACAGGAGGGCGATTGGGAGTGTCATGAATAAGAACGGGATGTAGAATCCTGCGAGCCGGGTCATGAATCTGGAGACGAGTGCGAAGGGGCCGACGCCTGGTACCCAGAGGGCGATGAGGAGTGGCATCATCAACACGAAGAGGTAGAGGGTGACTCGGCGCACGAAGTAGATCACCGCGATCAGCGCGAACAACACGAAATCCACAGTAAGGGAGATGGCGAGTCCGAGCACGCCCATCCCCGAGAACGAGAGCGTCTCGAAGAGTGAGACCGACGAAAGGTCCGGGAGAAGAATCCCAGTGAGTGCGCTGATGAATCGGAGGGAGAACGCGGCGAGCCACCACCACGATAGAATCCCCAAAAGGCCGGCGAAGACACGTTTCTTCAATCGAGTCTGATGGTACCCACTGAACAGGTGGCCCGTCGCTTCCAACATGATCACGAGTCCAACGGAGAGCGCCCATACCAGCAGGGAAATCGGAATGATTGCATCCCAGTAGTATGTGTGGAGGTCAGGCCAGGGCTCGTTCGTCGGTGCGCCAAGAACGGTGTCCGGTCGTGGCGTCGATACGACGACGTCCAGGAGGTCATCGGCGTATTCCTCGATGATGCCCGTGATAGGCTCGAAGAGCACGCGCAGTAGCTCCGTGAGCGCGCCGACAATCGCGTCACGAATTGAGGGCATCTAGAGCACCCCCAGACCGAATCGACATCGGGGACTCCAAGGCTCGAAAACCAGGGTTGGCAGGTATAGAGCGCGAACGTCGTTCTCATTCACTGTACGGGGTTGGGCGTGCATTAGAGGCCTCTCCAGGGCGGCCAGATGCGCCATCCCGTGATTCTATCAATGAGGAATACCCCCAGGAGGAACAGACTCACGGGGAGTACCAGGCCAGAACTAACCCCGAGGATATCGAGGCTGGTTGCCTCAGCGTAGACGCGGTCCCGACTCGCCCCAAAGCCCGGACTTTCCTCGCGGCCTGTGGTCTCTTTGCCGTCTGTGGTGTCTGTGGTGTCCCACCAGGCCTTGGGTTCGAAGCGCGCGGTTATCACGCCGTCCTCACGGGGAATCCGTACTCGGGCGTCTCCCGTTCGTGGAATCCCTACGGGAGCACCCTCGACGGTGAGCGTACCCGCACTACGGGGGAGTGGGTTCCCAGTACGTGTCTCTGTGAGCGTGACGTCGATGAGTGTCTCGGTGGCCGTGTGCTCTACCACGTTGACTTCGAGACTTGTCTCCCGAATCTCGCGTACTGGGAGGCCTGCAGTGTGAATTGGGAGGGATTCGTTCGCGGTGAGCGTCCGGATTCTGCCCTCGAGTTCTGTGGGTGATTCCGAGTGGAGTACGATGTGGTCGGCTCGCGTATAGGCCTCTGTTGGCACTCCAAACGCGGTATTCGCGGGTAGACTCGGGGACTGGACTTCTGGGCCACTAATCGCTTCGAGAGTGAGCCCACCCCATTCCTCCGTTGAGCGTGCGGGTCGTGTGCTTGGGTAGGCGTACGTGTTGAGTGGCTGGACGGGTGGGTGAATGTGCTCGCTTCCTCTCGTGGTTGCTCGCGTGAACGACGTCCAGTTGGGTGGGCGCATGGTGAAGAATTTCCAGCGACTCCGAATCACACCACTTGGTGTTTCAATCGCCGCCCACGGCTCACTGATTTCGAGACTGAAACCCTGCGTGTCGTCAGGGAAGCGTGCCCGCTCACCGACTACGATGGGCGAGGACACTTCGACCTCCTCGCTGGTGCTGACGACGATGGATTCGCGTTGCGTGCTCGTATTCGTCTCCCAGCGAATACAGGCCCCAGTCGAATTCGACGCGATGCATGTCGACTCACGGACTTCAACGAGCGCGGAGATCCGCGTGCTCAGCCCGATGACGTGTTGAGTTGATTGTCTGGTTAAGTCGTCGAGACCAGTATAGGAGAAGCCGGGTCGATGCGTTCTCGTTGTATTCTCGACTGGGACGCCGTTGACGAGGAGTTGTGTCGAATTAATTTCGTGGTTGAGTAGGCGTGCGCTGCGTCGAGTCGTGTTCGTCGCAATTCGTGGAGGGAGGCGAACTCGGTAGTCGATGATTGCCTGGATACGCCCTGAGGGAGGGATGAGTAGGGTTTGGTCGCTGGCTTCGATTACACGCGTTGATGGCGTGATTGCGAAGAGTTCGACGTACGCATCACGAACGTACTGGCCGTGCTCGCGTTCGACGCCCCGGGGGTACAATGATTGCTCGGGGTTTCGGCCAGTGAAGACTTGGTGTTCACCAGTATTCCAGACCTCAACGGCAGGGGGTGGCGCATCGAATGGAATGTCCGTCCGCGACGCGAGCTCCCGCATGTTCTCCTCGAAATCAACGCCCAGCCCACTCACATCCTCATTCCCAGTGTTGTCGGTGTCACCTGACCAGAGCGCGTAGAACGTCTCATTCTCAATCCCGTACCCAGGGTCCGGGACTGGAGCTGGTGCGAAGTTCAGTTCTCCCGTGGTGGGGGATTGATTGATCGTATCCAACCCAGGGGTGTCCGTGTTGGTCGCACTCGGACTGTGGGTGTCTACTTGGCTGGTTGTGGCGTTGGCTGGAGTCGCAGTGACGGTGAGTGCGAGGACGAGGAGTAGGAGTGAGGGATGGCTTAGAAGGTGCAACTTGCGCCACCGGCGACGACGTTATTCAGGAGGAATTGCAGGAGTGCCGTGCCCAGTGGTGCAACCAGAACACCCCAGACGAGGGCTTGATTACGTGTTTCCTTGAGTTCCTTCTTCAGGTCGACGCGACTCACGACTGGTGTCAGGACGGCCGCGCCGAGGGCGACGACGCCACCGACGAGTGGGCCGCCGAACTGGATGAGCGTGAAGACGTTCTTGATGGTTTGCGCGAGACTCGTCTCACAGAACGCCGCCCCAACCTCCTGGGCGAGCACCGGCTGAGAGAATACGATGATTCCGAGGAGGGTGACGACGAGTGAGCGCGTGAGTTGATTCGAATTCAGTACTGGATATGAGTCGTCCTGTGGGGTTGGTGTGTTGTTGGCGGAGTCCATGTGATCGGTAGTGCTTGCTGGCTGCTGGTTCTCGGCCCCTGCCAGATAGGGCACTGGGGGTGAGACCGGCCAGAGTATCACCTCCTCCCTTCTGGCAGTCCAGATTAAGCGTAGCTACCAGATACGAGGCGATACGAACCACCTGCAGACCACTTGCTATTCTAAGTCACGACGGTGAATCACACGGAGTAGGACGATCCTACCCAGTTTCGGTGTTACTGGCCACGGCGATGACGGCCCTCCTCACTCTTCTAGGTGTCTCACTAGCTGAGTGACGTACGGACTGTTGTCCCAGCTTCGATGAGGGCTGATCGCAGTGAGGAGTGTCTTCGCTTCCTTGTTGGTCATGTGGTCGTTTCGGGCGTAGTCGCAGATGAGCCGTGGCGTCGGGACGATCCGTGGCCCCTGAAGCACTGCGTGGATTAGTGGGAAGTTCGTCCCGCCGAACTCGTCGGTCAGAAAGCCGTCGGCGTCAAGCGTGTTTGCAAGAACAATTCCGTCGGTTTCGCCGTCGTCGAGACCGAACGTCGGCCGCGAGTCCGGTGTGTCACTTCGCTCATAGGGATCCTCGACGGTGTAATGGTTGCGAGCTGCGAGGACGTTGTTCGCCGCGGCGCCGTGGATGTCCTGATACTGCGTGAGATCCCGGAGTTCCGTGATGACTTCTGGCGGCACGAACACTGTACAGGAGGTGAGGAGGTACTGGAGTGGGTCCGGGTTGACGTCGGTGTCGTACGCAGCGTCAGTACGGGGTACAGCGAGACTGACCAGTGCGCTGGTGTCAGCAACGACGGTTCGTAGTTGCAGCCGGCCGCTCATTGATCATTGTCGCTGGTGTTGACCGTTCGGGCGTCATCACCGTAGATGTCGATATCGTCGGGTGCATCGAGGTCGAGTGGTTCGTCCTCTAGGTCTGCTTTGAGGAGGCGGAGTCGCTGGGCGGTTTCGGCGCCGACCAGTTGCTTGACGGTCTCAAACCCGAGTTGGTCCTCGTAGTACTTCGTTGCGACCAACTCTTGGAAGGTCTCGCTGTCGGCGGTGTCTTCGATGTATTCCCGGATAGCCTCGACAAGTAGGTCCGTCCGGTCTTTGTCGAAGAGGTCGGCAATCGCATCGAGTCGGTCGACGAGGTACTCTGGGGATTGGAAGTGCACTCGTCGTGGGTCGTCACTCGCGCTCATTCTATGTGCATATTCTGCACACAGGTCGATAATGGTTTCGGCTATTGCACACAACTTGCACATCGCCGCAAAATCGATAACAGGGAGAAGCATCTCAGCCATCGAAAGACTGCACCCCATGAGCCTACGGCGAATAGCGCCTCAAACACTGCTCCAACCCCCATACAGCGAACACGACGCGAAGCAGCCTCCTCCGTATGCAGAACCCTCAATCACGCTAGCAGCTATCGCTGAGCACCAGTGGCGAATCGGAAGAAAGGGGATGACAAGACGCGCTCTCAGAACCCAAGTGGCCAGGGAATTCAGCCGGTCACTTAGGGAGGCTACGTTTGCCAGTGCGGACGCACTCCCAGCACGGGAAGTCCTCGTGGAGGTCAGCGCACGCACACTCCTCACCATCGGTTTCGAGTGCGTCGAATTGAGGGACTGGGGGTCTCCCGCCATCCGTGAGCACCTGCATTTCGCTCGCGGCCTCGAGGACGGGGCGTCGGATTGCTACGCCAACTCGGTGCTTGCATGCGCCCTTGTAGTTCGCATCAGCGGGACACGAACACTTGGTTGGTCGCCCATCTTGGATGGTGATGCGGTACTCGTGCTCACTCGGGTTCGCGTGGCTCGCATTCCGAACGATGATATCGCCCTCGAAGAGGGAGAGTTCGAAGGCCTCGTATTGAGCGCGCTTTAGCACGCGTTTCGATGCAGTGATTCCAAGCCCATGGAGTTCATCTCCTAATGTCATTTTATTCAACGCGACACACAACAGTGCGCCCCGCACCCCGTAGGGGCGAGAAAAAACAAGGCGGACGCACAGTGGGAACTACCAGAATACTATGAACCCCTACGATCACTCCGTTTCGGCTACTCGGATACATCGAGAACGGGATGGCGAAGTCACAGTGAGTACTGCGTTAGGCGCGTGTGGGTTGGTCGGCCCGGCGCACGTGCGAGGTCTGATTCCGGAGTTTCGAGAGGAAGCGCTGGACCAGGAATGTTGTTGCTTGCCGCTCAGTGAAGACGTCTTGGTCAATCATGACGCCAGTGAGTTCGCGGGCGCCAGCGAACCACCCCCGGATATACGCGTCCCCGACTGGCTCACCATCATACCACCGTATCGTACTCACAACCCCATGTCCCCGCCGGGGACTACTGTCTACGCTCCTCGCGAAATCCCCGAAGCCCAGCGCGAACGTCCGATAGGCTTCGATATCGAAGTCGAGGTTGACTACGTAGAGGGCTTCATGCACCTCGTAGTCAAGATGCTCACTGAGAATCCCCTCTAGGGTTACTCGGGTTTCGAGGGGCGTGATATCCACGTCCGCGTACTGAGAGTCCGTCTCCACGAGGGAGACTGACTCCGAGGTTGATTCCTCGAGGAATCGTCCGAAGGCTCGTCGGTTTCCTGTGATTGGTTCAGTCTCCCCGTAGGGTGTTCCGGGGGAGAGTGTGGTTTTGAGGCGGAGATTCAACCCACCCCAGTGCGTGTAGTGGAGGTTGTACAACTCGTCTGGTCGCTCGTAGGCGATGAGTGCTCGATGTCCCATACTAGAGTACGGGAACACCCCTCTTGGATGCCCCCGCACCCCAGAAGGGGGGCGAAAAACCCAGGTAGAAACACCAATTCAGCAAGGGCACTGACGATGACCCCGGAAACCACTATCTGGGGACGAAGAAGTATATGAGTGAACCCTCAATAGTCCCCCCACAATCCGTCTAGGTAGCGTTGAGCCCTATGGGGTTATGTGTTGAACAGTGATCTGTGGTTCCGGCTGAACATCACGCGATCCGTCATTGAGTGTCGGTTGTGAGGTTTTTGATGCGGTTGTTGAGGTAGTCTTGGAGTTGGTCGTCACAGCAGTAGATGTAGCAGCCTTTCATTCCCCTGCTCATCAGGGTCCGATACGTGTTCTTGATGAGCTCGTCTGCTTTCTGGGCGGCTTTCTCGGGCTGTTCGTCGAACATTTTCTTGATACCGAACAGCGAGCGGTCCGTACTCGCTCGTTCCTCGTGGTCAACGACGATCTCGCCATCCCGGTATTTCAGGTCCTCGCCGATGATGACGCCAACGTAATCGAATTCGAGGCCTTGGCAGGTGTGAATGCACCCGACTTCATCGATTGAACCCTCGCCAATCGCCCAGGGATCACTGGAATCGAGATTCCAGCTTCGCTCATACTCCCCAATCTCGATATCAAGCGCATCCGGGTCAGAGCGGCCTTCTTTGTCCCACTCCCAGCAATACCCCGCGACCACCCGCGACAATCGCGTCTCCTCGTTCTTCCGGACGATTGCCTCATGGAGGGCCTGAGGGTCATCATAGACCCGCAAGTCATAGTCGAGGTCGAATCCGCTGGCGTTCGCCGTCTCCCTAATCTCGAGGACGTCATCGAGCCACGCGATATACCCCTGTGAGCCATTACACCGGAACTGGGACTCGAGAGTGAGTTCCTCGATATCCGCGCCCATGTTGCGGGCGTGACGCCGGATCTCTTCTTTCGATCCGATATCATCGATGTGGACGCGCTGGCTTTCATCGATGAAGAATACGCTGAATTTGGCGGCGTTGATGATTTCCATGATCTGGTTTTCACCACGACCGAAGAACGTCGACTCCTCGTTCAACCGATGGGCCTCATCAGCAATCAACGCAGGCAACGTGTTCGAGTCCGTCTCGACGTAACTCCCAGCGCCCGTGAACAGGTGATCGATCTCCTTGACGAGCTTATCCCCGCGCAGTTTTTCTTTATAGACCTCGCGGGGCGCCCGATTCTTCGAGACGTATTGAGCCACGAGGTCGTTCTGAATCAACTCAGATAGAATATTGATTGCCACCACCGTCTTCCCGGTCCCCGGCCCGCCATCGACGATTAGCACGCGCTTTTGGCCATCACGATGCGAGCGCATAGCGAGTTCGACAGCTTTCTCGAAGATGACCTTCTGGGAGTCAATCAGCGTGAACTCGTCCTGGTCTTCGAGCATCGAGAGAAGCGAATCCTGGAGGGATTTCGCCGGCCGCAGCTCCCCCTCATCTAACTCATAGAGGGTCTCACGGTCGTCGCCTGAATCTATCTGGGTTTCCAGGAACGACCGGATTTTCTTCGCGTCACCTCGAACATAGACTGGAGCGCGGTCAGTGTAGGGCTTGTAGTGCTCGCGTTCGAGTTTCCCGCGGTGTTCCTGCTCGAAGTTGTGGAGATACGCAGCAGGCGCGAGGTGAATGGGTTTCTCCTGAATGCGGGTGTTGAAATCCCGTAATAGTTCGGCGTACGAGTTCGCCTGATAACTCGGATGCGTCGTTTCGCGAATGCCGCCTCCGAGAACGGTTTCGACAATCCCATCCTTAGACTCAACCGGCTCAGTGTTGGTCCCGCTCCATTGTTTCAACTCAACAATAGGGCTCTGTAGTTTCGCTAGGCGGCGCTACAATTGGTGAGAAATTGCTCCTGAACTGTCGGTAGATGGACTTATGCTCCGAATAGACCGCAGTCTCTTGATTTTCTCGAAATCCGATTGGAAGAACCGCCGGACAATGCTAAAAATCACGTGGTAAAATAGGGAATATACTGGCCAAAATAGCCCAAATCGACTGCTGTCTAGCGAAACTACAGAGCCAACAATAGCAACGTTCGAATTCCCCTGAGTGTCGTACCCTGAGATCAGGAAGTCGATGCGGCGAGAGGTAAGTGGAATTTTGAATTCAATCGCGACGCCCGCACCATCGGGTACGTCGCTGCCTTGGAGGACTTTGTACATGTACTGGAAGGAGTTCTCCCAGGACCGAACCTCACTCTCGCTCCCGATTCCCAGGCCCTTCGATTCATATCCTGCCTTGATCTCCGGGACCAACCGATCGTCTAGGACGTCGTCTAGGAATCCCGACTTGGTATTCTCGTAGACCAGCATTCTGGCTATTCGTCGTACTTCTTGTTGCTGCCCTTATATTCGTTCTCAGGGTAGCGCTCTCGGTTCGTCTCGAGTTTCTGCTCCAGAGCTGCTTCTAAGTCTATATCGTAGAGATCGGCGTATCGAAGCAAGAAGAACAAGATATCCGCTAACTCTTCCTCAACGTCCTCGCGCTTCCCAGGCTCCTCGAGGAGTTCCGTCTGTTCACTACGGTTCTTGAATCGGAATAACTCCAAGAGTTCACTGGACTCCGTTACTAATCCTATCGCGAGGTCTTTCGGCGTATGGTACTGCCTCCAGTCTCGTCGCTCACAGAAATCCCGCACCTCCACATTCAACTCCTCAAACTGCATACCCCAACCTAAGGAGACACCCATAAAGAACTACGCCAGTTTCAGCCCAGGCAAACCAACAAGGATCTATTGCCGGACCCACGATGAATTCCAGTATCAGGAAAACGAATAGTGGTATGGATGGATCTGGTCTATTAGAGGACGTCTTGGGCGAACTCCATGGTGATGTCCGACCTCCCCTCAATCGCGGCTTCGTCGAGCATACGACTACAGACCGAAAGGACTTGCCGAACGTTCCCTTGGGAACGTTGGAGGATTAGCTCTAAGCTGTCCTCGGTAAATGGGTGAACAGGATTGCTAGGTTCTGTCTTTGTCCGTTCTCTGTCTAAATAGTCTCCAACGAGTTCGTAGAGATTCTCGGCGGTTAGTGGACGGAGGGCGACCTCCTGCCCAATGCGTTCACTGAACGCGTGGTACTCGCTCATGACCTCTTGCCAGACTTCAGGTGCACACCCGAACAGCATACAGAGTCCAGAGCTGTTCTGATCCATGAGATGGCGAATACTGTTCAACGTGGCTTGCTCATTCTTCGGGGAGAGGCGGGCAATACTCTCGAATTCGTCGACGAAGACGAATACGCCTGTGTACCCGAGGTCGAGAAGAAGGTTCTTTAGGGCAGTGAACGCGCGGACGCCCATCGTATCATCGTCGAGAGCGCTGTGGATCTCCATCTCCTTGCGTTGCTCATAGCGAATTCCCTCAGCAGTGAGCCACTGCCAAGCGTAGAGGTTCGTGTCCTCATAGACCATATGGACGATTGCCCGAGCGAAATCCGCGAACTTAGTCACGTCACTCAGCCGCCGAATTGCCTCAGGCACAATCTCTGAGAGAAGAACCTCGCCCTCATCAATGAGCGACTCCATCGTCCTCGCGCTGATCGGGTTCGTGTCTGTAATGTCGCGTGAGACTGCGGCAAGATACTCGTAGGCGAGCGCTTGGAGACGGTTAAATCCGAGATCGTAGATGAACTCATGGTAAATATCAAGGAATCCCTCGCCAGGTTGGGCAACGTAACCGACGATGACGTCGTCGCGGTCGCGAAGCAACGATCGCGTATACTTGAGGGTATGCGACTTCCCGTTCCCATATTTCCCCGTGACTACGAGATGCTTCGACTTCCCTGTCGAGAGCATCGAAGAGACGGTTGAACTAATTTTCTTCGTAACGTGAGGTTGCCCGCAGTATATCCCGGGGTCTTCGGCAGGAACGGGACTGTACGGGAAGGGGTTCGCCTCAAGGCCGTATTGGGAGTAATTCTGCTGTTCGTCAGTAATGGTGAATGCATCGCTCATGAGGAATCCTCGATCGTGAAGGTAATTTCGCGGTCGTGAACTGCGAGGTAGTAGTACTGTTTGCCGAACTGTTCGACACCCGCCATAACTTGTTGACTGGACTGTGATGTGGAGACGAGACCATCGTCGTCTGCGAGCGCAATTTGCTTGATGCCAAGCGCGGCGTCCTTCGCTCCTGTATCCATCGGTGCACCCGAGAGTTCGAGTTTCCCGACGTTTTGCTGGCAGAGCGTGAGCAGCGCTTCGTTGAACGACTCGCGAGTACAGCCGAGCCTCTCGCACGTCGTCTCTCGGAGTCGCGGGATAGAGAGGTAGCGCTGACGGAGGTCGACGCCAGCGGTCTCCTCAAGGCCGTCATAGACGTTTAGCAGGACGAAGTGGAAGTTGCTCGGAATCGGTGTTTTCGAGGCTGGGTAGTAGCTTCCCGTAAAGGCGTTACGCTGGACGCGACCGAGGCGCTCAGCCCAGTCGCCAACGACCTCAACGCCGGTTTGGTTGAACGAATAAGGAGTGAACTCCTGTTCGGTCTCTAATTTCTCGAGAAGTGTGTCAAGGTCAGCGTGCTCGAGATTGTCTACGGCGTCGATGAACGCCCTGTAGTGAGGGCTTCGGGTACCGAGTATCTGACTAGCCTTCCGCCAGTTCTCTGCTCGAATTTCGTTGAGGAAGGAGACGCCGATGTCGGTTGTTGCATAGACTGGTTCGTCCCCGGTTTCCTCTTCTGAGAGGAGGTTGATTCGGACTGCCTCAAGGATCGTTTCGCGTGCGCGGCGATGGCTAACGTCAAGGGTGTCTTCCAGGCTCTCTGTCGTCATCGATTCATCCTTACAGGCGTGCGTGAGTTCGACAAGCCGACTAAGGGTGACGGGTCGGACAGTCGCTCGTTCGTCGCTCACGTAAGCCTCCGGACTTGCTGTTTCGCGGTCTCATACGCACGCTGTGTAACGTCGTTCCCTTGGAAGCGTAGATCGAGGTATTCCTCAATATCGCGGCCGGATTCTGCAACGTAGCGGAATCGTCGGAGTTCGGTTGCTAGTGCCCAGAGGTTCAGTACTTCACAAAGCCGCTTAGTTAGAACGTCTGCTTGCTGAAGGTGTGTCTAAAACCAAACAAGCAGACGGTGAGATCCACGAGGACCAGCTTCTTAACTTTCTCGTCAACCGCCTTGACGAGGAAGTTTCGCTCTCGTTAGCCAATAACGCTGAAATCACTGCTGAAGACATCTATGAGGTCCTCGTCGGCGCTTGCGCCGACGGGACCTCTGTCTCTACGCTCTGTGCGTCGAGCCAGAACTCACCCGCTGGGAACACGGTCCTCTACCATCTTCGGACGAAGTTCGAGCCGGAACGGCTCGAACGAGTCGCTAACACGCTCCTGCGAAAGGATCTCGATGAATTGCTCCCCGAACAGGTGGAGGTCTGCGCAGACCTCCACCTGCGGCCCTACTACGGTGACGAAGACGACACAGACGGCCTCTATCACTCGGTAGCGAAGCGTGGAACCACTGCGTTCCACGCCTATGCCACACTCTACGCGCGTGTGAAGAACAAACGCTACACGCTGGCGGTACGCCGTCTCAAAGACGGCGATACCGCAAGTAGTGTCCTCGCTGAGTTCTTCGGTGTCCTCGACGGCCTTGACGCCGGGGTCAAGGCCGTCTACCTTGATCGCGGATTCTACGACAGTAAGTGTCTCACGCTGCTTCAGGCGCACAATTACGCGTACGTGATCCCGATCATCCGGTGGGGTGAGGCGATTCAGCAAGAGCTCTCGGAAGGATGGAGTCGCGTCATTCAGCATGATCTGACGGGGAAACTCGACGGTCACAGCTGGACCGTCGATTTTCCCGTCTACATCGACTGTACGTACCTAAATGGGAAGTATGACGAGAACGGTGTGGCGCGTCACGGCTACGCCGCTGACGCGCCGTTCATCGACTCACCACGGGACGCTCGATACCACTACTCGAAACGCTTCGGTATCGAGTCAAGCTATCGCTTGTTTGAGCAAGCGATAGCGACAACGACAACACGAGATCCAACGGTACGGCTGCTGTACGTGGTGGTGAGTCTCCTCTTACAGAACGTCTGGCGGTACCTTCACTACGAGTATGTGGCGACGCCCCGCCGAGGCGGGCGTCGCCTCTGGTGGTGGCCGTACAAGGAGTTCGTCAATATGATTCGACGAGCTGCGTGGACGGCCCTCGCGGTGCGTCGGGCCGTCCCCGCGAATCGGCCACCTGACGACCGATTCCACCGCTAACCACCGACCGAGCAAGCCAGCGGAGTGAGTGGCGACGCTGTCGCGTCGGCGGCTGACCGCCGCCGACAGCGACAGCTCTCCGTCGATCCGTCCGTAATTCTCTCGTCGAGACCGTCAGTACAACCGCTTCGACACAGAACTCAGGCCGCAGAAACAGCTAGCCGAGGATGCTTTGTGAGGTACTGAGTATGGGCGAGGTTCAGTGACTCGAATGACCTCTTCGTGCGCTCTGGAAAATGATGATACACCAAAATTTCGCGTAGCCCCCTGGCCCACGTACACCGGGGAGTCTGCGAAGTGATCAAGAATCGGTGTAGTCAGCGGCCAGGAGGTATCAGGCACAGAGAGCACTAGTTTAAGCGTCCTAAACCGGTGGAATCACCTAATCAAACTCTTCCTCAGCTCATTCCTAATTGGGTGAGTGGGGTGGGGTCCGTCTATGTCGAATCCGAGTAATCCCTCTAAGAAGAATACAGGTAGTGACTCAGAGCCAGCGCAGGAAACACAGAACGATGAGGACACTCCCCAGAGGGGTGTTCCGGGTGTAAGTCAGGAGGACTCTGAGACACAGAGGAAAGAATCATCAGAGGGTAAGTGTGGGCGAGTGTTTCTGCGAGTGCGTCCATCTCGTGATGACGTGGAGACGGAGACAGTGCTCTCGCATGTTCGTCGCCTCCACCAACTCACTAGCGAGAAGAAATCGACTCTTGGTCGCCATCCCCTCGGGGGCCTGCTCCGAACACGAACTTCAAGTTCTAGAGAGCGGCCGGTGTTCGAGTGCTTGCTTGTCTCACCGGGGGACGGATCCATTGAGTATCTCTTTGGTGTGAATTCCCCGGGGCTCCTTGGTGGGTTTGAGCGTGTTCTCCAGGGGTTGTTCCCGGATTCCTACGAACTCGAGCGAATCACGAAACCACAAACCTACCCCCGGGAGGCCCTCGGGCCTGGAACCACCCACGAAACACCACTCGAAAATACCGAGGCGAATCCTGAGAAGAGGGCTACTGAGGGAAGCCTGAGTACCCAGGGTTTGGTTGGAGTGGTCTTTGAGGGCATGGTTGGACGCTCACGGGATTGGCAGACTAGTCTTCAGAATTTCGGGTCATTCCAAGCCAGTGAACATGCTCGTATTCCGCTTTCTGGAGTGCTTGAGTTCCTCACGAGTCACGACCGCCCGGGAGTATACCAGATGCTTCTGCGTCCGAAGCCGGATTGGTCGAGTGAGGCTGACGCTCGAATCAGGGATTTAGAATCTCATCAGGATGGATTGGGTGCGCAACTGACGAGCACGGTCTTTGGTAGTGCCCCCGAGGATACACCATTATCTCAGAGTGATAGTGAGCGTATTGAGGACATCCGGTCGAGAGAGTCGCATCGGTCGTTTGTGGTGAACGCCCGCCTCCTCACCACCGGCTCTCAAAACGAATCCTATGGCGGAATCGATGGGGGCGAAAGCGAGAGTATAGACCCAGAGAGGATTGAGGGAGACGAGCTCGAGACGGACGAGAAGTCCGAGAGTAGTATGGGTGGTTTGGAGGGGTTGTTTGGGGAGCTCGGGAGTTCGAAGTACGGGGTTCAGGGTCGCCTACAGCGAGGGAAGAGCGCGAGAAAACTAGGGAGGGCAATTTGTAGTAGAGATTTCGAGGAGGCGTCCTTCGGGGGGCTTCGTTCGCGTTTCACCCGAAGAGGGAGTCCGGGAATCGTGGTGGATGCGAGTGAAGCTCCGAGTTTCTTCGTTCTGGATGGGAGTGCGCTCACGAACCAGGGCGTACGTGGTGTCGCCCCAACACCAGGCGAGCGAACCCAGCTAAATCGGCCACCACCGAGTGAACTCGAAACCTACCGTGGTCGTGGGCTTCCCTTGGGGCGTGCGCTCACCGAGGACGGGAGCACCGAAGAAGAGTCCATTACGCTTCCTCCGAGCCTCCAGTCATTACATGTGGCGTGGTTTGGGCGGACTGGCTCGGGGAAGTCTACGAGTCTGATCAATGGGATACTCGAGAACCAAGAGGCGACGGGTGGCGCGGATATTCTGATTGACCCGAAGGGTGATGGGATGGCCATCGAGTACCTCCAGGCGCATTACGCGAAACACGGGAACCTCGATGGCGTGACGTACTTCGATTGTGCTCGCGTGCTTCCCGCGTTCTCATTCTTCGATATCCGCCCAGAACTCGCGATGGGGATTGCGCGCACAAGCGCGGTCGAAGACAAAGTCGAGCACTACATCGAGATCCTAACTCAAATTATGGGCCCGGAGCGCTTCGAGCGCGCCGTACGCTCTCCGGATATTATTCGGTACGTCCTGAAGGCGATGTTCGACCCTGTGCATGGCCAGGACGCATTCACGCACCGCGAGTTCCATGAGACTGTTCAGAAGATGCATGAAGACCAGACCCCGCCCGCAGTCTCAGACCCAGACCTTGAAGGAATGCTGGCTGGTGTGACAGCGAATCAAGCGCGTTCGTTTAACGAGCTCATGGGTGGGGTAGCAACGCGCGTCGAGAAGATTCCCGTTGATCGACGTCTCGCTCGCATCTTCAATCACACACCAGATTCGAGAACCATCGAGAACGCCCTTGAGAACACTACTCCAGAAAGCGAGACGAGGATAGAGGATTCAGAGTCAGATTCCCATGGCGTAGGTGTTGAGTCCGGTACTGGTGGTGGGGAACCCCTGCAGGAGGACGCGGGTAGTGAGAATTTAGGTGTGGATGGTGGGGAGGGTGTGGGTGGGGAAGATTCGACTCCGGTCAGAGGGAGTGAGAGTGGTAGAGCGGGTTCTGAGGGGCTGGATGCGTATTTTGATTTGTTCGAGCACATCAGTGAGGACGAGGTCATCATCTTCGACACGGGTGGATTGCGTTCGGAGTTCCAGCGCGTGCTTACGCTGGTTGTGCTCTCGAATCTCTGGAGTGCACTCAAACGCCGCAGCCAAGAAGACCAAACAACCAAATCAGGACTCGACTCCGGTATAGAGCCTACTCAGGAACACGAGGGGGAGAGTCCTCGTGAGGGGAGTTGCGAAGATGGGAGTGCACCACGCATAGAAGCTGAGGATTCTTCTGATTCTAGGAGAGCTAACTCTGCTTCTGGAGGGAATGGTGGGAATAGTGGGAGTGAGAGCGGGAGTACTACGGGATTGGTGAATGTGTATGTGGAGGAGGCTGCGAGTGTGGCTGTTTCTGGGTTGCTTTCGGAGTTTCTTGCGCAGTCTCGGGGGTTTGGGTGTTCGGTGACGTTGGCGATGCAGTTCCCCCAGCAACTCGAGGATGCGAGTCCGCGGGCGTACAGTGAGGTCTTGAATAATGTCTCGACGATTGTGACGGGGAACGTAGCCTTGGATCGCCGTTTGGCTGAGCGTCTCACGACTGAGGATACCTCAAGAGTAGAGGTTGGGAATCGGTTGCGTGCGCTTAGGCGTGGACAGTGGATGGTCAGGTTGCCCTCGGAGTTTAATTCGGTTGAGCCTCGGCCATTCCTCCTCCAATCACTCCCCCAACCCCCGGGAATCCCGGATGGCCCCGAGCCACTCACTGATGAAGAGGATGAGGGCTTTGTGAGCGCGCTCAGAGTGGCTCAGGAACGGACGGAGGAAGAATCGGGCGTGGTTGTTCGCGAGCCCAGTACTATCCCAGAGAACGCCCATACGGACGCCACCGAAGACAGCGAGGATGAGGATGAATTAGGATTGGGTGTGGGTGGTGTATTGAGTCCGCTCGCGCTCACAAAACGCCTCCCTGCTACTGTTGAGTACCAGGGGGAGACGCATGCCCTTGTGTGCCGAGAGTGTGATTCGCGGTATAATCCTACTCGAGACGGAATGGAGCGCGCGATTGAGTGCTGCTCTAGTCTGAGTGACGTCGACGAGGACGATATCCCGATTACGAGTCTGCACCTGAAGCTCACACCCAAAGAATTCGAGGCGAGTGGGTGGAGTGCGCGTCAACTCGGGTTCGTTCAAGCGGTGTATAATGCTCAGCAACTCCGGTATGACCCTCCTGAGTATGATTTGATGGAGGATTCGATGTTACGCCTCCAGGAGTACACGGGCATCACCAACGAGGAGATCCAGGAACTCCTCAAGGCGGACGTGGTGCGTCATGATACGGACCACCCCCACCGGTTGTATTCTGTGCCTGCGAGTGGTCGCCACGCTATCGGTGAGCAGTACCGCCAGGGCATCGATTATGGGCATGGGAAGGGTGATCTCGATGAGTCCAGTGAGCACGTGCTCGCGGTTGAAATCCTCCGCCAGCACATAATCGAGGAATACCAGAAGGACCCTGACTCCAGAGTCACTGAGGTTGTTCCGTACTACGAGCTCGACGAACAGGATGAGCCTGCATTCCCCGCGGACGCATTCATGGCAACTAGTGAGGACACCCCTCGGGAGGCGAGTGAGGAATACGACCAGCGCCGCCTCGACGTCGTCGGCCTAGACACCAAGGGAAGTGTGGTGGTTGCGGGTGAGGCCGAGCGCATCAATCATGACGTAGCGCGCGCGGTTCCTCGAGATTACGATAAGATGGCCGCCTGCAATCCCGAAGAAGCAATCTGGGTGGTCATGAGTCAATCCGCAGGCCACGACGTCCTCCAAGCACTCAACGACCCACTCGAAGGCGAACCCCGGGTCGAGAAGACGTATGCCCCGACAACGCCACCCCACCAATTCCGC
Source organism: Halobacterium sp. DL1 (assembly GCA_000230955.3). Classification (NCBI taxonomy): domain Archaea; kingdom Methanobacteriati; phylum Methanobacteriota; class Halobacteria; order Halobacteriales; family Halobacteriaceae; genus Halobacterium; species Halobacterium sp. DL1. Next base: position 506,910 of record CP007060.1, on the reverse strand, counting down.
ATCCAAGAGCCAGGCCTCACTGCAGTCTACCCCGCTGAATGGCTACACAAGCAAACCAAGGCGAAAGTCAACCGGGAATCCCTCGACCAGTCATAGTCCGTAACCGGGGAAGAAGACCACCCCTGGAAGTAACATGCCCCCCTCCAAGTAGTCAGCAAAGACAGTGAGGGAATGAAGAAGCTGAACGAGTGGAACATACTCACTGAAATCCCTTGAGCTGCCAGTAGAGCACCCCTCTAGGAACCACCAACACTCACACCCGCCTCATAATCGCTCTAAACCCCCGCAAACACAGTACAATACAGAGAATCACACCCCAAACACACCCGCGCGTGTCAGATAGCCCGCCAGACACTCCCGATGGGTGCCCCAAGAACCACAATCTCACTCAGAGAACCAAGGAAACAGAGTGCAGAAACCACCCGGTGAGGAGTCGAAACCACCACACTGCAGCCCATTATGAACCCAATAGACTCAGCGAGGAATACCCTCACGCCCACTCCTTGAATGGCCAAGCCGCAAAGAGCCAAACACACAACCACCGAGGAAACCCCCGAGAACACCCAAAAGACGAACTCCCCATACAACCACCCCACAAGAAAACCCCAACCCCCAGGTTCCATACAAAACACAATCCACACTCAAACTTAGATCACAGCACAAACTCACCCACCAATAAACACAGAACCAACCCCATACACCCCACCAAACAACAGCCTACGCGTACTCTTGCGGAAGAAATGGAGGAGTATGAGTCCGGGAAGAGCGCCCTAGAAGTTACGAGAGTGTCTTTCGCTTGATTGAGCGGGTTTGTTCTTGATAAGTTATTTTGTGTCTCGTTACTTGCCCGGAGAGGACGAAATAGTACGGAGTTCACTCAACTCTGCGAACAGTGACACCCCTGATTCGCTTGGGTATCCGGACCAGATTGAGGGGGCTGGCACTCGAATCCCCGGTATGTCCCAGACCGTCCCCGAGGAGGCCGAAGCACTGCTCACCAGTGAGCCGCTGGTCGCGCACCTGGGAACGAGCCAGGAGAATCGGCCGCACGTCGCGCCGCTCTGGTACAACTACCGCGACGACACCGTCGAAATCGTGACGACTGGACGCAAACTCGAGAACATCCAGCGGAATCCCCGGGTCGCCCTGTCGGTGCAGAAGGACGAGGACGGCCGACCGCAGTGGGGCGTGACCCTCCAGGGGAAGGCGGAGGTCATCGAGGACGACGAGGAGGGGCGAGAGGTGCTGCACCGCATCAACCGGAAGTACGGTGTCGACGAGGACGCGTGGTCGGAGAACACGCCCGTCCGCATCGACGTGGACACCGTGAAACACTGGACGTACTGACGTGAGAGGACATCGCGGCGACCCTCAGCCGTCGCTTCGCACGTTGTCGCGGAAAGAACCACGCCGCCGCCAGGGCTCGAACAGGTGTGAGACGGTCGGCTCGCCACGCTCGCCGCTGCGACTCACGTGCTCGAGCCTGGTCGGCCCGTCACGGTCCATCGCGGAGCCGACGCTCCGCGAGTGGACGCAGAGAAGTGACGCCGCCGCCAGGGCTCGAACCTGGGACAACCTGGGTAACAACCAGGTGCTCTACCAACTGAGCTACGGCGGCTTGCACCCGTTGCTATCCGGCGGGATTTGATATGGCTTTCGTTTCGCCAGCAGACGAGCCATCGACACGGCTTAGGCGGAGCCGCGTGAAGCCGCGGTATGAGCGAGTTCGAGGCGGTCGTCGAGCGCGTCCGCGAGCGCGTGGACCCGACGCCCGACGAGCGGGCCGCGCTCGCAGAGACCGTGGAGCGGCTCACGGACCGGGCGCGTGAGGCCGTCACCGAACTGGACGTGGACGCGGACGTGCTGCAGGTCGGGAGCACGGCGCGCGGGACGTGGGTCGCGGGCGACCGCGACATCGACCTCTTCGTGCGGTTCCCGCCGGACATCTCCCGGGAGGACCTCGAGGCGTACGGCCTCCAGGTGGGCAACGCGGTGCTGCCGGAGGGCCGCGAGGAGTACGCCGAACACCCCTACGTGAAGGGCGTCTTCGAGGGGTACGACGTCGACCTCGTGCCGTGCTACCGCCTGGATTCGGCGACGGACATCCAGTCGGCGGTCGACCGGACGCCGTTCCACAACGCCTACCTCGTGGAGCGCCTGGACGACAATCTGGCTGGCGACGTGCGGCTGTTCAAGCAGTTCCTGAAGGGCGTCGGCGCGTACGGCAGCGACCTCCGCACGCGTGGGTTTTCGGGCTATCTCACGGAGTTGCTCGTCGTGGAGTACGGCGAGTTCCGGGAGACCCTGGAGGCTATCAGCGAGTGGGAACCACAGGTCCGTCTGGACCCCGAGGACCACGCCGCGGCGACGTTCGACGACGCGCTGGTGGTCGTCGACCCGACGGACCCCGAGCGGAACGTCGCGGCCGTCGTCTCCGATACGAACGTCGCCCGGGTCATCCACCACGCCCGGGCGTTCCTCGCCGACCCCGACGAGGCAGTGTTCGAGCCGGACTCCCCGGAACCCCTCGACGCGGCGGGCGTCCGCGAGCACGTCGAGCGGCGCGGGACGACCCCGCTCGCGGTGGTCTTCGACGCGCCGGACCTGGTCGACGACCAGCTCTATCCGCAGCTCTACCGCTCCCGGGACGGCCTCGTGCGAGGCCTCGAGAAGCGCGGGTTCTGGGTGCTGCGCGCGGCGACGTGGGCCGATGAGCGCGCGGTGCTGTTCGCGGAACTCGAAGTCGCAGAGCTGTCGGCGGTCGAGCGCCACGAGGGACCGCCCGTCTACGTCTCCGGCCACGCGACGGGGTTCTACGAGAAGTACGCCGACACGGACGCCTACGGACCGTTCGTGGACGGGGAGCGCTACGTCGTCGAGCGCGAACGGGACGTGCGGACTGCCCGCGAGTTCGCCGAGGACCACCTGCCGGACGTCGCGCTCGGCGCGCACGTCGAATCAATCGTAGAACGGGGCGACTACGAGGTGCTCGTCGGCGAGCGCGTGGCCTCGCTCGCGGACGAGTTCGGCGAGGAACTGGCTGGCTACTTCGACCCGAGCGCCTGATGGTCCGCGTGGATGTCCTCGAGTAGCGCGCGGGCGTCGTCGGTCACGTCCGCGTCCGGCTCGATGGGGTCGCGGCCGTCGAACGTCTCGTGGACCATGCCGATGCCGTCGGCGAGCGCGTCCAGGCTGTAACCGCCCTCGAGCACGAACGCGAGCGCCGCGTCCGTCTCTGCCGCGATGTCGCGTACGCGGTCAGTGAGCAGCGCGTACCCCTCGTCGGAGACGTGCATCCGGGAGATGGGGTCGTGGCGGTGGGCGTCGAAGCCCGCGCTCACGACGAACAGGTCGGGGTCGAACTCGGCGAGTGCGGGCGCGAGCAGTTCCTCGACGGCCGCGCAGTACTCCGCGTCACCGAACCCACGAGGGAACGGCACGTTCAGCGTCGTACCAGCGCCCTCGCCCTCGCCCCTCTCGTCGGCGTCGCCCGTCCCCGGGTAGAGGCCCTCCTCGTGAATGGACGCGTAGAAGACGTCGCCGCTGTCGTAGAAGATGTCCTGCGTTCCGTTACCGTGGTGGACGTCCCAGTCGAAGATGGCGACCCGCTCCGCGCCGAGGTCGTCGAGGGCGTACTGGGCGGCGATGGCGGCGTTGTTCAGGAAACAGAACCCCATCGCGTCGCCCTCGACGGCGTGGTGGCCCGGCGGCCGACCGAGCGCGAACGGCGTGTTCCGGCCGTCCGCACCGTTCAGCGCGGCGCGCACGGCGTCCATCGAGAGGCCGGCGCTCGCGAGCGCGGCGGGCCACGTCTCCGGGCACGCGATGGTGTCGGGGTCCCAGTTGCCACCGCCGGACGCGCAGAACGACTGGATCTCCTCGACGTAGCCGGCGTCGTGGACGGCCGTCGCGTCGGCCTCGGTCGCGGGCGCCGCGCCCTCGTAGGTGACGCCGTGGCACTTCGCGAGACCGCGCTTGATCGCGACCAGGCGGTCCGGGCTCTCGGGGTGGCGCGCCCCGGGGTCGTGGTCGAGACACGTCTCGTCGAACCCGAATCTCATTCCACGAGCTCGAAGTATGTCTCCACGTCCTCGGCCTGTACGGTGCGCCGGCCGGCGTGTTCGGCGAGGACCACGGCGCCGCGCGCGGCGTCCGTCGCGTACACCTCGAGGAGGTCGGCGAGCGCGACGCGCGCGTCCTTCGCGACCCGGAACCGGTCGTCGATGTCGAGGCGCGCGATGCGGTCGACCGGCGCCACGGGGAGCGTCAGGTCGTCGCCCTCGGGCGCCGTCTCGGTGCCGAAGTCGGCCGCCATCAGTGTCTTTCGGCCGTCCGCGGCCGCGCGTTCGGCGGCGTCCGCTGCCAGTGTCGCCCCCCGCCGCTGGATGCGGCGCGCGAGTTCCTCGGCCGCGTCCGCGCTCACGCGTAGGTCGCCAGCGTGCTCCCGGATGAGGGTGTCCACGGGCGCGAACGGGAGTTCGACGCTCATGCGTCAATGCGTGGCTGTCGCACGCTTAACTGTTTCCGTTAGGCCAAACGGGTGTAGGGGTGCCAACACGCATTTCGACGTCGGGACTGGACAGCGAGACGCCACGTCCGGCGACCACAGACGGACACCAGCGAGGCTGCCGACACGGCCACCTCTGACAGCGAATCCCAACTTGGTTCCGCGACGGAAAACAGACTCCTACCGCAGTTCTTCGGCGCGGAGGCGGCCGTCCCGAAGCGACCCGCGGACTGTCAGTTCCTGGCCGAGGGTCACGTCGGCGTCCGTCTCCACGCTCATCGTCTCCTCGCCGTCGTCCAGAATCACCGGGTCCTGGGCCTGCACGACGACGCCCGTGAACTCCACGTCCTCGCCCTCGGCGACCGCGCCGCCGTCACTCGCGGCGCTCGCTGTCGAACTCGCATCTTCGTCGTCGCTACCGCCGTCCGAGCCACCACTGCCGAACGCCGACAGTCCGGTGGCCCCGTCGCCACCGTCGTCGGTGTCCGTGGCGGCGCCGTCCGCGAGCGGGATGACCGTCGACCCCCAGCCGGCCGACGCCTCGATGTCGTCCTGCCAGCCGTCCTGGACGTCCACGTCGACGAACGCCACCTCGTCGCCGGGGCCGATGTCGAGGTCGGCCTTCTCCCCCCAGAGCGCGACCCGGATGTCTCCCGAGTCGTCCTGCAGGCGGACGTTCCGGACCTGGCCCTCGCTGCCGTCGTCGCGGTCGAACGTGCGCTTGGGGTCCGCCGAGCGGATCACGCCCGCGATGTCCGCGGAGTCGTCGAGTTCCAGCGCGTCGATGGGTGTCGAGTCCGGTTCGTAGGCGACGTCCTCGTCGACGACCTCGACGGCGCCGCGGTCGCCGACGTGGAGTTCGAGGCTGCCGTCACGCTCCCGCACGTAGCCGTCGACGACTTCCACGACCTCGCCCGCGTCAAGTTCGGTCGCGCGGTCGGCCTGGTCGTCCCACAGCGTCACGCGGACGCGGCCGGTCTCGTCGCCGACCACGAGGTTCGACACACTCCCCTCGCTGCCGTCGTCGCGGTCGAACGTCCGCACGCTCTCGGTGGCGAGAATCTCGCCGGTGAGGTTCACGTCAGAGATGCCCAGCGAGAGGTCGCCGACGGCGTACTCGTCCTGGACCTGGACGTCGATCTCCTCGTCGTCGTCGACCTCCATCTGGTCGACGCTCACCTCGACGCCGTTGTAGCCGTCCTTCGGCCGGCCCTTGATGCGGAGCACCTGCCCGACGTCGAGTTCGTCGGTGGCGGCCGCGGCCTGCTCGTCCCACAGCGAGATGCGGACGCTGCCCGTCTCGTCCGCGACCTCGACGTTCACCACGCGGCCCTCCGGGTTCTCCTCGTCGTCGCGCTCGAAGGTCCGCACGTCGCCGACGCTCGTCACCTTCGCGAGGAACTTCACCTCGTCCATCTCCACCTCGATGTCGGCGATGCCGTTGACCTCGCCGTCGTCGAGTTCGTGGGCGATGAGCATGGCGGCCGTCTCCTCGTCGGCCAGCCCGCCCATCTGCTCGACCTTCGACTCGACGGCCTCCCGGAACTCCTCCAGGCTGACGTCGGTGTCGAGGTCCTCGTAGATGTCCTCAGTGTCGCCCATAATCGTAGTTCACCACAAGGAGACGCCGCGCATAAGCGTTGTCCTTGGGGGATAACGTCGATTCCGTCCCGCGATTTTCCGTCGCACGGGAGGGGGTGTGTCGCCCTCCGATATGAACCCTCGGAGTCCTCAGACGACGTGGTCGAGCATCTCCTCGCGCAGGTACGTCAGGAACGCCGCGGCGTCGTACGACGACGGCTGGTACACCTCGACGTAGCCGCTCCGGGACGCGGTCATCTTCACCTCGTCGCCGTCGTGGCCGTAGGAGAGCCCGAGCTGGTTCAGCCTGGAGTCCGCGAGCAGGCTGTCGAGGTCGTGGCTCGCCCGCAGGTCGGCGCCGTGGAAGACGCCGTTCATCCCCGCGTCGCCGTTCCCCGAGAATCCCGCGCGCCACGGTGTCGCCGACCCGTGGCTCGCGAAGAAGCCGTCGAGGTCGAGGGTCGCCCGCTCGAGGTTCGTGTTCGTCTCCGCGCCGATGAGGTCGAACGCGAACTCCCCGTCCCCGCTACTGACCACGACGAACTCGCCGGTGACCCCGACGAACTCCGTGTAGTCCGTGACGACCTCGGTCCCCTCCGTGACGCGAATCTCGTCGTCCTCGATGGCCGCGTCCCGCTGGTTCGCCAGCCGCTCGGCGGCCGCGCGACCCGCGAACGCCATGCTCCCGTCCGGCAGGGAGAACACGCGGTCGATCTCGAGGCGGCGCGCCAGCTCCTGGTCGTCCTCGGTGACGGTCTCCGTGAACGAGTCCACCATCTTGAACGTTCCATCGACGACGGCGAGTACGCCTGCCCTCATGTGCGACCGACCGACGGTAGCACGGGATATAACCGATTTGTTTCGTGTCCGCCCAGCGGGGTGTCCTGCTCGCCGACAGGTCGTGCAAAGAGCCACCACCGCGGCCCCCAATCGTAACCGCTTTACGTAATCCCGGGGTACTGTTGAACGAGTCCGGGTAGGGTAGTGGACTATCCTCTTGGCTTGCGGAGCCAGGGACCGGAGTTCAAATCTCCGTCCGGACGTTTTCATCGCCGTACTGAGTCCGTGAGCGACGCTTGTGTCGCTCGCGGCGAGCAAGCTGCGAAACGTCGAGGAGATTTGAGCAGGAGAGTCGCAGCGCCGAACACAGTGAGGCGACCGTCTCTCCGAGTTCAAATCTCCGTCCGGACGTTTCTTCGCTCACTAGCGTTCGCTCCGAAACGACCGGACGTGCCTGCGCTCGCTTCGCTCGCGCAGACTCCGTCCGGACATTATTTCTACGCCGCTATGGCTACGGGTGCCCTCCGTGTGGCTGGCACCAAGAAACGCTGCAAGCCCGGAGGGTTTCCCAACCCTTTTGGGAAATTTTCGCCTAGCAGGGCGTAGATGGACGTGAACGACGGCGCGGCGGGCCGCCCGGTTCGGCGGAGAGCGAGCGAGGCTAGAGAGTCGTGAGCGCCGTCAGTCGACTCGCCGAACGCGTCCGCAACCTCACAGACGACTACCTAGTCATCGGCGCGGTCATCGTCTCGACGTTCTTCATCGGCTTCGGCGGCGGCGTCATCTTCCCGATCCTCCCGAACCTCGGCGCCGTCCTGGGCATCTCGCCGTTCCTCGTCGGCGTCATCCTGAGCGCGAACCGGTTCTCGCGGCTGTTCGCGAACGCGCCGGCGGGCGTGCTCGTCGACCGCGTCGGGACGCGGACGCCGTTCGTCGTCGGGATGTTCGTCCAGGGGTTCGCGACGTTCGGCTACGTGGTCGCGATGGTCGCCCCGTTCCCCGAGGGCTGGTTCATGGGCGCCCGCATCCTCTGGGGCGTCGGGAGCGCGCTCGTCTTCGCGACGGCGTACACCATCGCCGCGGACGTCAGCGACGGCGGGTCCCGCGGCGCGAACATGGGCCTCATCCGCGGCGGCGTCCTGTTCGGGTTCCCGACGGGCGTCGTCGTCGGCGGCGTCGTCAGCGAAGTCTCGGGGACCATCACCGCGTTCGTCGTCGCCACCGTCTTCGCGTTCTTCGCGAGCGGCGTGGCGTACTTCACGGTCCCCGAAACCCACGTCGAGGGGACGTCGAGCAAGTCGGTGAAGCCGTGGGACGTCAACACCGGCCTCCCGGCGGTGACGGTGGGGCTGGTGAACTTCGCCGTCCTCTTCGTCTACATCGGCGCGCTGTTCGCCACGCTCGTGCTGTTCCTGAACCAGAAGGACCTCGGCGTCTTCGGCCTCGGCCCGCAGGGCTCCTCGGGCATCTTCATGGCCATCACGGTCGTCGCCGCGGGGACGTTCATGTTCCTCGGCGGCTACGCGAGCGACCGCCTGCAGTCCCGCGTCCCGACCCTGCTGTTCTTCCTCGGCGCCACCTCTCTCGGGTTCGTCCTGCTGGCGCTGGCGGACTCCGTGGCGAGTCTGGCCGTCGCCTGCGCGCTCGTCGGCACCGGACAGGGCGGGACGAGCGGCCCGCTGATGGCCCTGCTTGCCGACCTCGTCTCCGACGAACAGATGGGGCGCGCCGTCGGCACGAACAACGCGTTCGGCGACATCGGCGGCGGGTTCGGTCCGGTGGTCGCGCTCCCGCTGGTCGACGCCGTCGGCTTCTCGCCCGTCTACTTCGCGTGTGCGGCGCTCCCCGTGGTCGCCGCGCTGATTCTCGTCGCGGGCGTCCGCCGGGAGACCGGGAGTTTCCTCCCGAGCGTCCGCGCCTGACGAGTGTCCGAGGGCGCCGCCGGACGAGACGTTTTTGCGGGTCGGCGCGCAACCCACCCCATGGACGCGGCGCTCCGCGCGGGAATCGCGATTCACAACGCCGGCCACTACCACGCCGCCCACGACGCCTGGGAGGACGAGTGGCTGGAACTTGACGACGGCTCCGACGAGCGACTGCTCCACGGTCTCATCCAGTTCACGGCGGCCATCCACCACGCCCGGAACCGGAACTGGGCGGGCGCCGTGGGCCTCTGCGAGAGCAGCGCCGGCTACCTCGCTGACCTGCCGGCGGACTACCGCAGCGTGAACGTCGGCGCCGTGCGAGCGTACGTGGACGCGCTCGGCCGTGACCCCGAGTACGTCGAGCGGGCGGCCCCCCAGCGCCTCGAACTCGACGGCGCCGCGCTCGAGCCCAGTGACCTCGACGCGCCGGCCGCGATAGCCGCGGCAGTCGTGCTCGGCGAGGAACTGGGCTACGACGAAGAGATGCTCGAGGACGCTGCGAGGTACGCCGAGCGCGGACTGGCCGACGGCGAGCTGAACGAGTTCGGCGTGTTGCTCTGTGACTTCCTCACCGAAGGCCCACAGCGCGCGCTGGTCGCGACGCGACTCGGCCAGCACGTCCAGCGGCGGCGGCGACGAGAAGCGGATGTCTCGGGACTGTTCGACTGAGTTCTGTTCCTGACTACGCGTACGTCTGGTAGGCGATGACACCAGCGACGGCGATGCAGGCGACGCCGAGCGCGCGGGCGACGTACACCCACGCCGTGGGGATGTTGTCTTCGCCACCGTACTCGCCGTGGCGGCGCCGTCGGTGCGGACCCATGAACACGGAGAGTCGGATTGCTGTCCTGGGTGCGGCGACGAGGCCGACCCCGAGGAGCACCCCCAGCGCGACCGCGAGGAGTTCGCGGACGCCCGCCATCTACGAGCGGAGGCGGCGGATGCGCTCCTCGACGGGCGGGTGCGTGGAGACGAGTTTCGCGAGCGTGCTCTTCGAGCCGCCGAAGATGCAGAGCGCGCTCACGTTCTCGTCGAGGCGGTCGTCCTGGGAGCGCTCGTTGCCCTGCTGAATCTTCTCGAGGGCGCGGGCGAGCGGGTCGCCGCGGCCGATGACGCCCTTCGCGTCGGAGTCGGCGACGTACTCGCGGTAGCGCGAGATGGCGAGCACGAACAGCATCACGAAGAACTGGACGAGGTTGCCGACGACGATGGCGAGGAAGAAGTCCGCCAGGTTGTTGTCGCCCGTGAACAGCACGACGTACTGCGCGATGATGCCGACGACGGACGCGATGCCCTGGCCGAGCACCATCATCACGACGTCGCGGTTGTCGATGTGCGCGAGTTCGTGGGCGAGGACGCCTTCGAGTTCCTCGCGGTCGAGCAGCTGGATGAGTTCGCGGGAGACGACCACAGTGCCGTCACCGCGGCGGCCGACCGCGAACGCGTTTGGCACGCCCATGTTGGCGACCATCAGCCGCGGCTTCTCCATGCCCATGTCACGGGAGACGCCCTCGACGAACTGGTGGATCTGGGCGTACTGCTGTTCGTCCATGTCCTCGGCCCCAACGCTCCGTAACGCCGCCCACTTGCCGACCTTGTACTGGAAGCCGACGAGGACGACGCTGCCGAGGAGGGCGATGGCGAGGATGGTGTTGTTCTGGCCGAACATGGCCCACGCCACCGCGATCGCCACCGAGTATAACGCGAACAGGATGGAGCCGACGAGCACCATCCGAAGCTTCAGTCCGGGATGTTTCATGGGTGGGGGTTACGGGCTCGGTCTTATAAATCCATCTCCGTGGGCTTGCACGGGCGTGCAACGTATCCGCGCTCCCGTCCCGGATTCTCGCCGGTCAGTCGGCGTCGGCGACAGCGAGGGACGGCTGTCGAGTTGCACACCGAACCCACCCACCGCTCCTTCTGGAACATCTGAGATAATAAAGCGTAGAATCATACGAACGCATCTCTTCCCACTCTCGTCCTCGAATTCCATCTACGAATAATAGGATTCCGTTTAATGCCACCCAGTGAATCGGGAGTGGCATGAGTCAACACGACCCGTACAGCATCGAGTCGGGAGAGACGCAGTACGAGTGCCGGGACTGCCTGCACAGGGTCACCACAGCGGAGGCGAAGTGGGTCTGCCCGGAGTGCGGGGGAAAACTCCGCAACATCAGCGTCCCGCGGGAGTGAAAGCGAGCGAGCAGTTGGTTCCTCGTCCCGTCGAACCGCTGGCTACTGTCCAGTCGCGTCCCGGTCGCGGCGGCGTCCGATTGCGAGGGCGACGAACAGGACGACGGCCACGACCGTGTAGAACGCCGCATCGACCCAGACGCCGACGAGGTAGGCGGAGCCGGCGAGATACGGACCGACGAGTAGCGCAATAATCAACTGCTGGCGTCGCTCGATGCCGGCGAGTCGGTTCTGGAGGGCGGGGTCGTCCATACAGGGCCGACATCGTTGGCAGAGGCAAAAATAGTCCGCTCCACAGACAGGTCGTGGCCTATTCGAGCTGGTGGACGCAGCGTGTCGAAACCGGCCTCAGTCGTCTTCGGCGGCCCGCTCGTCGTCGTTCCACTCCGCGGAGTTATCCCGCGGGTCGTAGCCCAGCACCTCGCGAGCACGCTCCAGGCTGTAGTACTTCCGGTCGTTGTCCGAGATGCCGTAGACCACCTCGTAGCCGTACTCTGCCTCGAGACAGCAGTCGAAAAGGTGCGCACAGTCGCGGTAGGAGAGCCACATCGCCTGTCCCCGCTCGTAGTTGATGGGCGGGTGGCCCTCGGTGAGGTTGCCGATGCGGACCGCGACGAAGGAGAGGTCGCACTCGTCGAAGTAGTAGCGACCCAGCGTCTCGCCGGTCGCCTTCGAGACGCCGTAGAGGTTGCTCGGACGCGGGAGTTCGGTGCCGTCGAGGCGGAAGTCGTCGTCGCGGCGGTAGAGGTCTGGCTTCCGGGCCGTCTCGTAGTGCCCGACGGCGTGGTTCGAGGAAGCGAAGACGAACTTCTCGACGTCGGCGTCGACGGCCGCATCGAGGACGGTCTTCGTGCCGTCGATGTTGTTGCGGAGCACGCTCTCCCAGGGTGCCTCGGGTCGGGGGTCGCCCGCGAGGTGGACCACCGCGCCGACGCCTTCGACGGCGTCGCGGACGGCGTCCTCGTCGGTGACGTCGGCGACCACGTAGTCGTGGTCGGGGTCACCTGTCGGCGGATCCCGGTCGAGCAGCCGCCAGTCGTAGTCGTCGCCGATGCCGCCGAGGATGGCCTGCCCGACGCGGCCCGTGGCGCCAGTGAGGAGGACCGGGTCGTCCATTCGTGTGAGAGTCGCGGCCACCGGGCAATGAATCGTGCGGTTCGCACTGTCTAATGGGTCGAAGGCCGACACGTGTTGGCATCCCAGCGCGAGGCCACCCACCAGCGGGACCGGACCCGAGCACGGAGTTCGCGCCTCGCCTGGGCAATCAGCTTCTGTGGCGCGCTCGTCGCCGTGGCGGCGGGCTACGCGCTCGTCGGCGTCCCGGTGGTCTCGGAGGTCGCCGGGGTCCCCTTCCCGTTCGCGGGCGCCGCCGTCGTGCTCTCGGTGCAGGACGTCTCGACGTGGCTGCGCGTCGCGGCGCTCGCTGGACTCGCCTGTGGGCTCGCCGGTTTCCTGGCCGTCACTTACACGGCCGTCGAGGACTGGCCGTAGGCGCGGCAGGCGACAGTTCTTAGCCGCGGCCACACGCAGGACTCGTATGGCAACCGACGTGGAGCAGGCGTGTTTCGAGGCAGGCATCAAGTTCGGCGCGCTCTACCACCAGTTCGCGGGGACGCCGGTCAGCCCCGCGAGCGCGGGGAGCATGGAGACGGCCATCGAGGAGTCCATCGAGAACCAGCCCTTCTGCGAGTCGGTGAGCGTCGACATCCTCGTCGGGGAACTCCCCACGGACCACGGCTACACGGAACTGACGGGCGAGTACATGGAGGTTGAGGTCGTCGTCGCCTACGAGGGTCACGAGGTGGTCGCGGAGATGGCGATGGACGACGGCTACCCGCTGATGGAACTCGCGAGCGTCTCGTAGCCGGATTTCACCTTCAGTACGAGGCGGGTCTTTAAATTCCGTGCCGGCGAACTCGGAGCTATGAGCCAGTCATCGCTCGACGACGACGAACTGTTCGGGGAAGCGGCCGAGGAGATGCGGGCCGACGTGGAGGAACACCTCGCCGCCGCCCGCGCGGAACTGCCGACCGGGGACGACATCTGGGACGTGGAGGCGGACAACACGCTCGGCGTGCTGAACGCGCTCCGCTCCGCGCTGGCCGTCGAGGACGTCGAGACCCACCTGCGGGACGCGAAGAAGGCCTTCGTCGTCGGGGAGCGCGCCGACGCCTTCGAGGACGCCGACGACCTGGAGGCCGAACTGACGGCCGTCGAGGACGTGCTCGCCGACCTGGAGACGGCCCGCGACCAGGTGGGCGAACTCGCCTCCACGATTCCCGAACTCCGCTCCGCGCTGGAGGACGCGCACGCGGCGGGTGGTGCCGACGAAGACGACGACTGACACTCTGGCCCACTTCACCCCGCTCTCCTGCGAGTAGGGGCGTAGGTGGGAGACAGCGAGTACGACGGTGAACTGCGCGAGCGAAACGCCCCGAGAGACGCCGCGACACGGTAACGAACGGGTGAACGGCGTCCGTAATCTGCGCTTATACTCTGGTATCACGGCCCTAGGCCCGTGAATTCGGGGAAACAGACTCTCCATCTTATCCGGCTCACGGCCGTCTACACCCCCGTAGCCCATGGCAGGCAACATACGGGCGTGGAGCCCCGTCGACCGGCAACGAACCGAGCGCAGTCGAACCGTACCGGCCTGGACTCCGGACGGGGGCGATGCATCGTGACCGACCGCGATGAGGGTGACGACGGTCCCCCCGTCGTGGACGCACTCGAGGGCCGGGAACTGCTCGTCGCGTCGAATCGTGAGCCGTACACCCACAGCTACGACGGGGGCGAGGTGTCGGTGTCCCAGCCCGCGGGCGGCCTCACCGCCGCGCTCGACCCCATCATGCAGGAGCTCTCCGGTACGTGGGTCGCGTGGGGGAGTGGGGACGCCGACTTCGATGTGGCCGACGACCGCGGTCGCGTCGAGGTGCCGCCCGAGGACCCGTCGTACACCATCCAGCGCCTCCACCTCAGCGACCGCGAGCTCTCCGGCTACTACTACGGCTACAGCAACCAGGTGCTGTGGCCGCTCTGTCACGGGATGCCGACGCGGGCGAGCTTCGACGCCGAGTTCTGGCAGTACTACACCCAGGTCAACGAGACGTTTGCGGACGCCATCGTCACGTGCGCCGAGGACGACGACCCCGTCGTCTGGTTCCAGGACTACCACCTGGCGCTGGCGCCCCGGCTGGTCCGCGAACAGCTCCCGAACGCCTTCCTCACCCACTTCTGGCACATCCCGTGGCCCGCGTGGGACACCTTCCGCTCGTGCCCGGAGCACCACGAACTGCTCGAGGGACTGCTCGCCAACGACCTGCTGGGCTTCCACAGCGAGACGTACTGCGAGCACTTCTGCGAGTGCGTCGCGGCGGTGTTCGAGGACGCCACTGTCGACGCAGACGCCGGCCTGATAACCTACGAGGGGCACACGACGCGGGTGCAGAGCCAGCCGCTGGGCGTCGACGCCGACGTTCACGCCGAGCGCGCGGGCGCCGAGGAGACCGAGGAGCTCTGGGAGACGTTCTCCTCGCGGCACGCCCTCGGCGAGAAGGTCGCGGTCGGCGTCGACCGTCTCGACTACACGAAGGGCATCCTCCAGCGCCTCGACGCCCTGGAGTGGCTCTGGGAGCACCGCCCCGACCGGCGGGGCGAACTCACGTACGTCCAGAAGGGCAGCGAGTCCCGGACCCAGATAGACGAGTACCAGGAGCTCCAGGACGAGGTCGAGCGCCGCGTCCGCGAGATCAACGACCGCTTCGCCACCGCGGAGTGGACGCCCGTGGTGTACACCAAGGACCACTACTCCCGGGCAGGGCTGACGGCGCTGTACCGCCACGCGGACGTCGCGCTCGTGAGTCCGCTGCGCGACGGGATGAACCTCGTCGCCAAGGAGTACGTGGCCTCCCAGCTCGACGACGACGGCGTGCTCGTGCTCTCGGAGTTCGCGGGCGCCGTGGAGTCCCTGGGCGACGCCGCGCTGGTCGTCAACCCGAACGACATCGAGGAGTTCGCGACGACCATCGAAGCCGCGCTCTCGATGCCCGAGCGGACGCGGAAGCGGCGGATGCGGGCGCTCCGCCGGCGCGTGCACGGCGAGGATACGGACGCGTGGGTGACCAACCAGTTCACGGGCATCCCCGTCGACCGCGACGGCGAGGGCGGGTCGGAGTCGCCGAGTTGGCAGTCAGCTCCGGTCTCGGTCTGGGGCCGCAAGCAGTGGCTGGCGGACAACCTCCGGCTGGCCGACGGCCTGTTCGTGATGACGGACTTCGACGGGACGGTCGCCGACATCGTCGACGACCCGGACGCGGCCGAGATACGCGACCGGGCGAAGGAAGCCCTGGAGACGCTGGCGGACCACCCCCGGGCGGCCGTGGCGGTGGTCAGTGGACGCGCCGTCGAGGACGTTCGCGAGCGCGCTGGCGTCGAGGACGCCTACTGCGCGGGCAACCACGGTCTCGAACTCCACGACGGCAACGAGCGGTCCGTCCACTCCGCGGCCCACCAGGTCCAGGAGGTGCTTCCGCGGGTCTGCGACGCCGTCGAACGAGTCTTCGCGGGCGACGACGGCGTCATCGTCGAGGACAAGGGCGTGACCGCGACGGTGCACTACCGCCAGGCCGACGTCGACCGCGAGGCGGTCCAGGAGGCCGTCGAGGCCGCGCTGGACGACCACGACGGCTACGACGCCCTGCGGATCACCGAAGGCAAGCAGATCGTCGAGCTCCGCCCGGACGTCGACTGGGGGAAGGGGTCTACCGTCGAACTACTCAGGGAGCGGTTCACCCCCGACGACGAGCAGTGGCTGACGGTCTACCTGGGCGACGACACGACAGACGAGGCGGCATTCGAGGTGCTCGGCAGCGATGGCGTCGCGGTCGCTGTGGGGTCCGACACGGACGCGACGGCCGCGCCGTACGTCGTGAGCGGGCCGCGGGAGGTCGTCGACCTGCTGAACTGGTTCGCCGGGGAGGGACTGGCGAACCTCGACGAGGCGGTGCGCGAGGACGCGGTCGTCGAACCCAACTGACCGCTACCGGTGCGGTGGCCGCGTGACGTCCCGGTCCGCGACGGCGTCGAGCAAGTCGCAGAGCGCGTCCGTCGCGAGCGAGAGCAGTTCTTCGCCGCGGGCAGCATCGCCCTCTGTGGGGTCGCCGACCACACCGTTCTCCGTGAACTCCGCCACGTCGTGGGCGAGGTTCGCGTGCGAGGTCCACTCCCCCCAGCCGTCGCTGGCGCCCTCGCGGGCCGCCTCGACGCGGTCCTCGCACACGAGGCCGGGGTCGGTGTGCCGGAGGAACGCCGTCTCGAGGGGGCCGGCGTGACCCATGTCGGCGGCGTGGTCGCCGACGGCGTCGAACCACGTGAACGGCACCGCGTACGCGTCGTCGTGGCGCGTGATTGTCGAACAGACCTCGCCGAGCGCGGGGACGTTGCCGCCGTGCCCGTTGACGACGACGACGCGGTCCCAGCCGTGGCTCGCGAGGCTAGCGACGACCTCCCGGACGTTCGCCCTGAAGGTGTCGGGGTCGAGCCACAGCGTCCCGGTGAACTGGCGGTGCTCCTCGGAGATTCCCACCGGAAGCGCGGGGGCGACGACCACCTCGTCGTCGTAGGCGTCTTCGGCGGCCGCGGCTACTCTCTCCGCGGTGATAGTGTCGGTACCGAGCGGGGCGTGTGGGCCGTGCTGTTCGGTGCTGCCGACCGGGAGGACCGCGAGGTCCGTCGCCGCGCCGTCGGCGTCCGTCCACGTCGCGTCCGCGAGTCGCATGCGTCGGCGTACGCAGGCCCTCGGCAAGTAGGCTGTCATGCGCGGCGCGCGGCGCGGAACTGGGCGAAGAGAGAGTGAGTGGCGGCGTCAGTCGTCGACTTCTTCCTCGACGTGGGCCTGGCGTTCGGCGGCGCGCTCGATGAACTCGTCGGGGAGTTCGTCGATCTCGCCGGCCTGCACGCCCCAGAGGTTCGCGTAGAGGCCCTGCTCGGCGAGCAGTTCGTCGTGGCTGCCGCGCTCGACGACCCGGCCGTCCTCGAGGACGACGATCTGGTCGGCGTCCTTGATGGTCGAGAGGCGGTGGGCGATGGCGAACGTCGTGCGGTCCTCGGTTAGGCGGTCGAGCGAGCGCTGGATGAGCATCTCCGTCTCGGTGTCCACGTCGCTCGTGGCCTCGTCGAGGATGAGGATTTCGGGGTCCTTGAGGATGGCCCGCGCGATGTCGATACGCTGGCGCTGGCCGCCCGAGAGTTTCACGCCGCGCTCGCCGACCTTCGTGTCGTAGCCCTCCGGGAGGTTCTGGATGAACTCGTGGGCCTCGGCGGCCTTCGCGGCCGCGACGACGTCCTCGTGGTCGGCGTCGAACGTGCCGTACTTGATGTTCTCGTCGACAGTGCCGTAGAAGAGGAACGTGTCCTGGCTGACGTAGCCGATGTGCTGGCGGAGACTCGGCAGCGTCACCCCGGAGATGTCCTGGCCGTCGATGCGGACCTCGCCGTCGTCGACGTCGTACATCCGCAACAGGAGTTTGAGCACCGTGGACTTCCCGGCACCCGTCGGCCCGACGAGCGCGAAGGTCTCGCCGCCCGCGACTTCGAAGTCGATCTCCTCGACGATTGGCTCGTCGTCGTAGCCGAAGGTGACGTCGTCGTAGACGACTTCGCCGTCGGAGACGTGGAGTTCGTCGGCGTCCGGGTTCTCCTCGATGCGGGAGGGCTCGTTCATCAGCCCGAAGATGCGCTCGCTGGAGGCGCGGGCACGCTGGTACATGTTGATGATCTGGCCGAACTGCGCCATCGGCCAGACGAACTGCTGGCTGAGCTGGATGAACACGACGAACTCGCCCGCCGTCAGCGACCCGGACATCAGCGGCGGCGGGCCGACGAGCACCCAGTAGCCGCCGGCGAGGAACGTCAGCACGAAGCCGACGCCGGAGATGATGCGCAGCGCCGGGAAGAACTTGATGCGAATGGTGATGGCGCCCCAGTTCGCGTCGAAGTAGCCCTCGGAGACGTCGCCGACGCGGTCGGACTCGTAGGACTCCGTGTTCGAGGTCTTGATGACCTGGATGCCGCCGAGGTTGTTCTCGAGGCGGGAGTTCAGGCGGCCGACCGAGGAGCGGACGTCGGCGTACTGCGGCTGGATGGCCTTCACGAACTTGTAGGTGAACCACGCGATGACCGGCACCGGCAGCATCGTGATGAGCGCGAGCTGCCAGTTGTAGTAGAACAGCACGACGCCGATGGCCAGCACCATCACGGAGAGCCGGAAGACGGAGTTCATCCCGTCGTTGAGGAATCGCTCGAGGCGGTTGACGTCGTTCGAGAGGATGGACATCATCTCGCCGGTCTGCTTCGTGGCGAAGAAGTCCATGTTCAGGCGCTGCATCTTGTTGTACGTGTCCGTCCGCACCGCGTGCTGGATGTGCTGGGAGAAGGAGTTCCAGCCCCAGTTGCGCAGCCAGTGGAAGCCGGCACCGACGAGGAACGCACCGGAGATGATGGCGACAGTCCAGTAGAGCTCCATCTCGCGGGTCGGCGGACGGAGAGAGTCGGGAAGGAACGGGAGGAACGTCTGGCCCCCTGTCAGGGCGTCGACGGCGTACCCCAGCATGATGGCGGGAATGAGGTCGAGCACGCGGGCGAAGACGCTGGCCAGGACGCCGACGAGCGCCGCGAACCAGTTGTCCCGCCCGTACTCGTCGAACAGGCGGTACATCGCGTTGTCGACCTTCTCCCGCTGGTCTTCGAAGGGGTCGTCGTCTTCTGTGGCGGTACTCATCCTCTCAGCAGTAGGAATCGTTCGCAAAAAGACTTTCCTACGAACCGAAACACGGTCAGCGCTCGACGTCGATTTCGTCGCCGACTGTCACGTTGTGCTCGACGGTCCAGTTGTACGGCACCTCCAGCACCCACTTCCCGCGGCCCGTGTACCCCGTCAGGTTCTCGTTGTCCTCCTCGACCGGCGCGTGGTGGATTTCGGTGATGGTGCCGTTCGCGCCCACGAACACGATGTCGATGGGGAAGTCCATCGACCGCATCACGTAGGTGTGGCTCCCCTCCTGGGGGTAGACGAACAGCATCCCCTCGTTCGGCCCGAGGGACTTCGTCTCGCTCAGTCCCGTGTAGCGCTCCTGTGGGTCGTCCGCGATTCTGACGGAGACGTTCCCGAGAATCTGTCCGCCGTCGTCGGCGACCCGTACCGAGGCGTTCCCTGCACCGCTGTCGTTCCCCGTTGCGGTCCCGTCGACGGTCGTCTGAGCGCCGCCGTCCCGCACGGTCACCTCCGCGCCCGTGTCCGGGGAGAACCCGACGTAGACGAGGGCGACCGCCGCGAGCAGCGCGAGGACGAGCACTGCGAACAAGCGCCGGGCCATGTCCAGACGTACGGTTTCCGACGGTTTGGTCGTTCCGACGAAGGGAAACCGTTTTTGCCGCGCGACAGTTCCTTTCGGGTGCGGGTTCGTGGTCTAGTTGGTTATGACGCGGCCTTTACAAGGCCGAGGTCGGTGGTTCAAATCCGCCCGAACCCACTCACACACGCGACGAACGAACGTGAGGAGCCAACGAAGTCGAAGAACGGTCGGGAAGGCGCTCGAACACCATCTCTCCCCCTTTCCCCCGGTTAATCGATTAGGGAAAGTAACTATTCATGCGTGACCTGTAGGCCAACCGGGATGAGCGATGGGCGAAAAAACGGACGGCCAGGACGATGGGTACGGCATCACGGACGAAGACAGGGTGCGAATCGAGAGATACCTCCAGAAGGAGAAACACGAGCGTTCCGTCGAGGACCTCCGTCCGTCCTCCGAGAAGTAGCCGCCAGTCAGGCGGTGTAGCAGCGAAAGCCCGTAGATCATGCTGGACGAGCCTCCGCTGGGGGAAGATCCAGAAGTGGCGGTGAGCGACTGGACTCCACGGGGACAGGAACTTGCGAACGCCTCACGGACACCGTCCAATCTGACTCCTGGCCGTGGAGCTCCGAGAAAGGGTATGTACGTGGAGGAGCCCGTGCTGTTTCCAGGTCGAAACTTGGGGAACAGAACTGGCCCGGGGCCGGACGAGTCGGGCGGGCGAGAGCCAGACGGACGGCCCGTTCCTACGCCCGCCAACCGCGCTCCGTGTGATTCAGCCGGTCACAGCCGTTCTCCGTGACCGCCACGAGGTCCTCGATGCGCACCCCGAACTCGCCCTCGAGGTAGACGCCGGGTTCGACGGAGAACACCATCCCCGCCTCCAGCGACTGGTCGTTGCCGTCCACGATGTAGGGTTCCTCGTGGACGTCGAGGCCGACGCCGTGGCCGGTGCGGTGGACGAACGCCTCGCCGTAGCCCGCGGCCTCGATGACCTCGCGGGCGGCAGCATCGACCGCTTCCGCTGGAACCCCGGGTTCGACAGCCTCGACGGCGGCCTGCTGTGCCTCGCGGACGACGTCGTGGACCGCCTCGAACTCGTCGGGGGGTTCACCGTCGAAGACGACCGTTCGGGTCTGGTCGCTGGGGTAGCCGTCGACGCGCGTTCCGAAGTCGAACACCACGGGGTCCCCCGACTCGATTTCGCGGTCGGACTGCCGGTGGTGGGGCTTGGCGCCGTTCGGGCCGCTGCCGACGATTGGTTCGAAGGACGTCCCCGTGCCGCCGTGGGCGGCGAGGCGCTCCTCGACGTAGTTCGCGAGGTCCGCTTCGGTCATCCCCACTGCGTCCGCCCCGAGTTCCCGGACGTCGCGCATCGCGGCGTCGGCCACCTCGCCGGCGCGCCGGAGCGCGTCGAGTTCCGCGGCGTCCTTGCGCAGACGGAGCGGTTCGAGCACCTCGCTAGCGAGGCCGAACTCGGTGGTCGGGAACAGTTCGCGGAAGTCCTGGCTGAACCGCGCCCACATGCGGTCGTCGAGGAGGACGCGGCCGCCCCTGAACCCGAGTTCGTCGGCGACGTGTTCGAGCAGCAGGAGCGGGTCCTCGCCGTCGGCGTACGTCCGAACGTCGTCGACCCACGAATCGTGGCGGATATGCGCGTCGTACATCTCGGGGGCGACGAACAGCGGGTCGCCGGTCCGCCCAACGAAGAGGAACAGGTGGCGCTCCATCGGTTCGTCCGTGAACCCCGAGAGGTAGTCCATGTCGGTGCTCGGGAACAGCACGACTGCGTCGGCGTCGGCGCTGTCGAGGCGGTCCTGGCAGGCCGCCACGCGCTCCCGGTCGCTCACTCCTCCTCACCTCTCGTCCACACGTCGGCGTTCTCGTAGTCGTCCTCGATGCCCCACTCGGCGATCTCCGAGACGGGCGGCGACTCGTAGCCGCCGGCCTTGCTGTGGGTCCACCCGAAGTCGGCGAGTTCGGCGAGCAGTTCGGCGTACTTGAACGGCGCCGTCACCGCGTCGAGGACCGGGACGCCGAGGTCGTCCTGGAGGTCCTCGAAGAAGCCGTACTCCGCGGTGCAGCCGAGGATGACGACCTCAGCGTCGTCCTCCTCGACGGCCGCCGTCGCGGCCTCCCGGAGGCGGCGCTGGGTTGTCTCCGGGTCGGCCTGGAAGTCGAGGACGCCCAGGTCGGCGGTCTGGAACGACGCGAGGTGGTCGCCGAAGCCGTACTTGCGGACGCGGTCGCGCATCTGGGGCACCCACTTCTGGCGGCCCACGACGACGGAGAACGAATCCCCCAGCGTCGTCGCGAGGTGCGTCGTCGCTTCCGCCGGCGCGGCGACCGGCATCGCGTCGCTCACCTCGCGGGCCTCCTCCAGCGCGAGGTCGTAGAAGCAGCCGATGACGACGGCGTCGTAGCCATCGTTCTCAGCGCGCTTCACCGTGTGGAGGACGTCCGGCGTTACGAGCGCCTCGTAGTAGTGGTACTCGACGTGGTGGGGGCCGCGGTCGAGCGACGTCACGTCGACGTTGGTGTCCGAGCGGCCGGCCGAATCGAGAATCGCCCCGATGTCGCCCGAGAAGTCGTCGTGGCCGACCGGGTCGATCCAGAGGAGGTCGGTCATTGACGTCCCCGCAGGTCGGCCGTCGTCTCGTCGTCGATCTCGCCGTCGTCCGTGATGGCGACGCCGTACTGCTCGCGGGCGGCGTCCTGGGAGACGTAGCCGTCGCGGTAGTCCTCGAGCACGTTCTCGGGGTCGCGTTCGAACGGCTCGCCGTAGCCGCCGCCGCCGGCGGTGCGGTTGGAGATGACCTCGCCGGGCGCGAAGTTCCCGCGGAACATCCCGACGTGTCTCCCCTCACCCTCGTGGAGGTGGTCGTTGTCCACGAGCACCTCGACGCGCTCGTCGAAGTCCGGCTCGTCGGAGTCGAGGACGACGACGTTCTTCTTCCCGGGCTCACCGCCGTCCATCCCCCAGTTGTCGGTGCGGGTCTTCTGGATGATGGAGAGCGCGCCGACGGGTTCGAGCACGCGGAAGTCCCGGCGAATGCCGAGGCCGCCCCGGTGCTTACCGGGACCGGCCGAGTCCTCTCGCAGCGACAGCTGGTCGAACCGGATGGGCGCCTTGTTCTCGAACACCTCCACGGGGATGTTCCGGACCATCGTCTCGCTGATGTGCATGAGCGCGTTCGCGCCGTCGTGGCCCACGCCCGCGCCCCAGCCGACGCCCTCGTTGTTCGCCTCTACGAACGGGCGACCGGTCTCGGGGTTCTCGCCGTACAGCATGATGTCCGCGAGGTCGCCCCCCGAACTCGCGGGCACCCGGTCGGGCATCCCCTTCGCGAGCGCCTTGTAGACGACGTCGATGCCGACGATGCCCGTCCAAACGGTGAACGTCGGCGCGGGGTAGCTCGCGTTGAAAATGTTGTCCTCGGGGACGTGCATCGTCAGCGGCTCGTACTGGCCGCCGTTGGAGTCCTCGTCGGGCGTCGTGAGCGTCTTGAACGTGAGCTTGCAGATGGTCTCGCTCATCCCCGGCGGGATGTTCAGGGGTTCGTCCACCTCGGGGGAAGAACCCGAGAAGTCGACAGCGAACTCGTCGCCGTCGATGGTGACCTCGGCGTGGAGTTTGATGAGGTCGTCGTCGTCGCGGTGGATGCCGTCGGCGTAGCCGGTGGCGGACCACGTGCCGTCCGGCAGTTCCTCGACAGCCTCGCGGGCGGTCTGCTCGCCGTGGTCGAGGATCTTGTCGACGGCGGTCTCGACGGTGTCCGCGCCGTACTTCTCGTACAGTTCCTGGAGGCGCTGTTCGCCCGTGCGGACCGCCGCGACCTGCGCGTTCAGGTCGCCGACGACCTTCTCGGGCATCCGGGAGTTGAACCGGATGATGTCCATGATCTCTGGGTCCGGTTCGCCACCCTTGTACACCTTCGTGCCGGGGAAGAGCACGCCCTCCTGGTGGACGTCCGTCGAGTCGAGGACGTAGCCGGAGTCCTTCGCGCCGAGGTCGAGCCAGTGGGCGCGACAGGTCGTGTAACCGATGAGTTCCTCGTCGTGGAACACCGGCGCGAACAGGAGCACGTCGAGGGTGTGCGTGCCGCTCCAGTAGGGGTAGTTCATGATGAACACGTCCCCGGGGTCCATGTTCTCCTCGCCGACGTGTTCGACGGCCTTCTCGATGCCGTAGTCGTTCGCGCCGAGGAACAGCGCGAGACCGGGGGAGTCGGCGATGAGGTTGAGGTCCCGGTCGAAGACGGAGATGCCGAAGTCGAGGATCTCGTAGATGATGGTGTTGTAGGCTGTCCTGATCAGCGTGCGCTGCATCTCGGTGGCGGCCGACGTGAGGTAGTTCCGGACGACCTCGACGGTGGCCGCGTCGATGTCCTGGGTGCTCATTGTTCGTCCTCCCTGGTGACGACGATGTGTCCGTAGTCGTCAACGGTCGCCGACTGGTCGGAGTGGAAGACCAGCGACGTCGTTGGTTCGGTGACGACCGCGGGGCCGTCGAGTTCGTCACCGGGCGCGAGGTCCCCGCGCTCGTAGACGTCGAACTCGCGGAACTCGCCCGCGGCGAAACAGTACGCTTCCCGGCTTCCGGCCGCCTCGAGCGGGCCGTCCCGGGGCTGCTGCGGGTCGAGCGTCGGTTTGTCGTTCTCGCCGATGGCGCGCACCCGCAGGTGGACGACCTGGACCGGGTCGTTCATCGTGTGGCCGTAGCGCGTCTCGTGCTGGGCCTCGAACCGGTCCGCGAGTTCGTCGAGGTCGGCGACGCCGTCGGCGTCCACCTCGACGGTGTGTTCCTGCCCGAGGTAGCGCATCTCGATGGTGCGCTCGAGGCGCCGGCGGTCCTCGCCGATGCCCTCGTCGGCGAGCGTCTCGCCGCCCTCGGCCTCCAGGTCCTCGAACGCCGCCTCGAGCGTCTCCACGTCGACGTCGTCGAGGACGGCGATCATCGTCTGGGAGAAGTCGTAGACGACGTCCGCCATCAGCATCCCCCACGCGGAGAACACCGAGGGCGCCTGCGGCACGACGACCTCCTTCACGCCGAGTTCCCGCGCGACGAGCGGGACGAACATCGGGCCGGCGCCGCCGTAGGCCAGCATGGAGAAGTCCCGGGGGTCGAGGCCCTTCTCGACAGTTATCTCCCGGATTGCGCCGACGGTGGTAGCCAGCGCGACGTCGAAGACGCCGCGACTGGCGTCCTCGACGGTCGTGTCGAGGGGGTCCGCGAGCGTCTCCCGGACGCCGTCGATGGCGTCCTCGGCCGCGGTGTCCATCTCGCCGCCGAGGAAGTCGCCGGGGTCGAGGAAGCCGAGCGCGAGCGCCGCGTCGGTGACCGTCGGGTCGGTGCCCCCGTTGTCGTAACAGATGGGGCCGGGGTCGGCACCCGCGCTCTCCGGGCCGACCTTCAGCAGGTCGCCGTCCAGCCACGCGATAGACCCACCGCCCGCGCCGATGGTGCGGATGTCGTAGACCGGGATGAGCATCGGCTGGTGTTCGAGCGTGGAGTCGTACTTCACGACCGGCGATCCGTCCTCGACGACCGCCGCGTCGAGGCTCGTGCCGCCCATGTCGACCGTGATGAGGTTGTCGCGGCCGGTGATGGAGCCGACCTGAGAGGCGCCGATGAGTCCGCCCGCGGGCCCCGAGAGGATGGTGTGGACGGGCGCGGTCTTCGCGCTCTCCGCCGTGAGCGTTCCCCCGCCCGAGCGCGTGATGAAGAAGGATTCCTCGAAGCCGGCGTCGGCGAGCGCGCCGTCGAGCGTGTCGACGTAGTTCTCGAAGATGGGTTTGATGTAGCTGTCGAGGACGGCGGTGCTCGTGCGCTCGTACTCGCGGTACTCGCCAGTGATGTCGCTGGAGACGGAGACGCTGACGTCCGGGTGGGCTTCACGAACGACGTCGGCGGCCGCCCGTTCGTGCTGGCCGTTCTGGTAAGAGTGGAGGAAACAGATGGCGATGGCGTCGACGTCGCGTTCCTCAACGAGTTCCGCGGCGGCGTCCCGTACCGCGTCCTCGTCGAGTTCCTCGACAACCGCCCCGTCCGCGTCGAGGCGGCCGGGGACGCCGAGGCGTCGCCGTCGGGGCACCATCGACTCGGGCTTCTGGTAGTTGATGTCGTACATCGAGTCGCGTTCGAGGTTCGTGCGCCCGATCTCGTGGACGTCGGTGAACCCCTCGTTGGTGATGATTCCCGTGCGCGCGCCGTCGCGTTCGAGGACAGCGTTGAGGCCGAGCGTGGTGCCGTGGACGAACGCCTCCGTGGTCGGGAGGTCGGCGCCGACCTTGTCGACGGAGTCGAGAACGCCGTTCGACGGTTGGTCCGGTGTCGTTGCGGCTTTCTCGAGTTCGACAGCGCCGGTCTCGCGGTCGAACGTGATGGCGTCGACGAACGTGCCACCGATGTCGACCGCGACGCGCTGTGTGTTGGTATCTCGTGTCACGACTACTCGTTTCGTTCAATTGTATAAATTGCTTTCCCCGAGAAGCTCTAATTCGTGTGTCTGTCCACCCGAATCGTGTCCAAAACGAAAGCTGGTAGAACGTAAAGTAAATTTTAGAGTTCGAATAGGTACATCTATGCAGTAGAACTAAGTCTGACGGGGTTGGAGGTGGGTATCATGGGTCGCAGTAACAATGACGGATTCAGCCGCCGGTCGTTCCTGAAATACGGGAGTGCAGCCAGCGTCGGCGCGATATTCGCGGGTTGTACCGGCAATCAGGAAACAGACGCGACGACGAACGAATCAGGTAACAATACGACCGAAACGACAGCCGGTGGCGACGGGACCACCTCGGGCAACCAGGACGGGACGGAGTTCAACTACGTCACCACGGTCACCCCGAGCTCGCTCGACCCGATGAAGGGGTCGGACAACCTGGAGACCATCCTGCTCCACAACGTCTACGACCCGCTGCTGTACTACTCGGACACGACGCCGCCGGAGCTCCAGAGCTGGCTCGCCGAGAGCTACTCCGTCTCCGAGGACGGTCGGACGTACACGTTCAACCTCAACGGCGACGCGACGTTCCACAACGGCGACCAGGTCACCGCGTCGGACGTGAAGTACTCTGTCCAGCGCATGATGGACATGGGCAACGGCTTCTCGTGGATGTGGTCGGGCGTCCTCTCCCCGGAGAACGTCGAGGCCGTCGACGAGACCACCGTGAGGATGACCACGGACGACGTGTTCGCGCCGTTCCTCTACACGCTGCCGTTCCTCTACATCGTCAACCAGAAACAGATCGAGGAACACGCGAAGAGCGACGGGCAGTACGGCGACAACGGCGACTACGGCACCGCGTGGCTCGAAGAGAACGACGCCGGCAGCGGCCCCTACGAACTCACGAACCGCGACCGCAAGCGCGAGATCGTCATCGAGAGCCACGACGACTGGTGGGGGACGTTCCCCCACGACCAGAACGGCTACGAGGTCGTCACGACGGAGATGGTCCAGGAGGCGGCGACCGCGGCCGGCCGCATGCGGGAGGGCGCCCAGATGTCCGACCAGTGGCTCCCACTCCAGACGTACAACGACCTCGCGGATTCCGACGGGGTCAGGGTGCACGCGAAGGCGACGTTCAACCCGTTCTACGTCTACATGCACACCCAGCGGGAGCCGCTGAACGACGTCCACGTCCGGCGCGCCATCTCCTACGCCTTCGACTACGAGGCCGCGCTCAACGACGTGATGTCGGGCGACTCCGACCACCTCCAGGGCCCGCTCCCGTCGGCGATGTGGAGCCACACCGAGGACCTGCCGACGTACGGGAAGGACCTCGAAGCGGCGCAGGCGGAACTCGACCAGTCCGACTACTCGGCGAGCGACCTGGACCTCAACTACACGTACGTCTCCGGGCTCACCGTCGAGCAGAACATGGGGCTGTTGCTCCAGTCGAACCTCCAGGAGCTCGGCGCGTCGGTCTCCGTCAACAAGGCGCCGTGGTCGAAGATCACCGAGATGGCCTCGAGCAAGGAGTCCACGCCGGACATGCTCGCCATCTACCTCTCGTTCAGCTACGCGGACCCGGATACGTTCCTCTACCCCGCGTGGCACAGTGACTCCCACGGGTCGTGGACGAGCGCCGCGTGGTACCAGAACGACGAGGTCGACCAGCTCCTCACGGAGGGCCGCCGCACGGTCAGCCAGGAGGACCGCATCCCCATCTACGAGGAGGCCCAGCGGCTCATCGCCGAGGACGCCCCCGCGCTGTTCGTGATGAACCAGGCCACCCGCAACGCGCTCGCGACCAGCGTGAAGGGGTTCAAGGACAACGGCATCACGGGCTACCGTCAGACCTTCCACCGCTACTACCAGGGCTAAACCGCCGTATGGGCTACAGAGACTACCTGATCAAACGCGGGCTCTCGACGATTCCGATGTTCGTCGGGCTCTCGGTGCTCATCTTCACCCTCGCTCGCGTGATTCCAGGGCGGCCCGCCAGGCTCGCCCTGGGTCCCCGCGCGACCGACGAGGCCGTCCAGCGGCTCCGCGAGCAGATGGGGCTGAACGACCCGATCTGGGTCCAGTACATCGACTACATGGCGGGGCTCGTCCAGGGCGACCTCGGGCAGTCGCTCATCTCCGAGCGGAACGTCGCGACGGACCTCCTGGAGTACTTCCCCGCGACGTTCGAGCTGACGACGCTCGCCATGCTCATCGCCATCTTCGTCGGCGTGCCGCTGGGCGTCGTCGCGGGCCAGCACAAGGACAAGTGGCCGGACAACGGGAGCCGGCTGTTCTCCTTCTTCAACGTCTCGCTGCCGCCGTTCTGGGCAGGCATCCTGCTGCAGCTGCTCATCGCGTTCCAGCTCGGGCTGCTGCCGGCCACGGGCCGCATCGGCGACGTCAGTCCGATGCCCGTCGAGACGACGGGGCTGCTGCTCGTGGACAGCCTGCTCGCAGCCAACCTCCCCGCGTTCGTGAGCGCCGGCCAGCACCTGATCTTGCCTGCAATCACGCTCTCGCTCGCGCCGATAGCGGACATCGCGCGGATGACGCGGTCGAGTTTCATCGAGGAGTACGAGAAGGACTACGTCGAGGGGTTGCGCACCCACGGCATCCCGAACCGGCTCATCGCCTACAAGTACGTGCTCCGGAAGTCCTTCGCGTCGACGCTCACCATCATCGGGCTGGACTACGGCTTCCTGCTGGGCTCGGCGTTCGTCGTCGAGATCGTGTTCTCCTGGCCCGGGATGGCGTCCTACGGCGTCGAGGCCATCCTCCAGAAGGACATCAACGCGATGGTCGGCGTGACGCTCGTCGTCGGGGCGGCGTTCCTGATCGTGAACTTCGCCGTGGACGTCCTCTACGGCTTCTTCGACCCGCGCGTGTGGCACGAAGGTGATTCCGAATGAGTGACACCGAATCGACGGCCGGCGACGCTGCCGAGAGCACGCTCGCGCGCCGCCTGGGCGACCTCGACCGGATCGTGTACCGCTTCCGCCAGAACCCGATGTCCGTCCTCGGACTCGGGCTCATCCTGAGTTTCGTCTTCATCGCCGTGTTCGCGCCGTGGATCGCGCCGTTCCCCCACGACGCCGGCTACGGGGGCGAGCCGGCGGTCCACTTCGACCAGAAGTTCGAGCCGCCGAGCACTGAACACCTCTTCGGCACCGACCAGGCCGGACGCGACATCTTCAGCCGGGTCCTGTTCGGCACGCGCCTGTCGCTGAAGATCGGGGTGGTCGTGCTCGCGGCCGCCGTCTCAATCGGCGTCCCGGTGGGGCTGGTCGCCGGCTACCTCGGCGGCGGGGTCGGCATGACGCTGATGCGCGTCACCGACGTGTTCCTCTCCGTCCCGCCGCTGGTGCTCGCGCTCTCGGTGAGCGTCGCACTGGAGGCCAGCCTGACGAACTCGATGCTCGCCATCGCCGCCGTCTGGTGGCCGTGGTACGCCCGCCTCACGTACGGCGAGGTGCTCTCGGTGAAGAAGGAGACGTACGTCGAGGCCAGCCGCGGCGTCGGCGCGACGTCGACGCGCACCATCTTCCGGGACATCCTCCCGAACGTGCTCGCACCCATCACGGTGAAGATGAGCCTCGACATGGGGTACGCCATCCTCGTGGCGTCCGCGCTCGGGTTCCTCGGACTGGGGGCACAGCCGCCGACGCCAGAGTGGGGGACGATGGTCAGCCAGGGGCGGGACTACATGCCCGGCCAGTGGTGGTACTCCACGTTCCCGGGGCTCGCCATCTTCCTCATCGTGCTCGGGTTCAACTTCCTCGGCGACGGGCTGCGTGACATTTTCGACGTGGAGGTACAGTGATGTCGGGGAACATCCTCGAGGTCGACGACCTCACGGTGTCCTTCGACACGTACGAGGGTCGCCACCACGTCCTGGACGGCGTCGACCTCACCGTCGGCGAGGGCGAGACGGTCGCGCTCGTCGGCGAGACCGGCTGCGGGAAGTCGGTGACCGCGCGCTCCATCATGGGGACGCTCCCGCGGCCGCCCGGCGACATCACGGCCGGCCAGATACGCTACAGGGGCACCGACCTGCTCACCGACGCCGACGCGCACGAACGCGTGAAAGGCGATGAGATGAGCATGATATTCCAGGACCCGATGACCTACCTCTCCCCGGTCTACCCCGTCGGGTCGATGATGGCCGACGTGGCCACGTACAGCGGCGGGAAGAGCGCGTCCTGGTGGGAGGTCCTGAAGAACCTGCTCGGTCGCCGCGACAACCGCGAGGAGATCCGGGAGCGCAGCGCCGAACTGCTCGAACGGATGCGGATTCCGGACCCCGAGGGGACCCTCGACCGCTACCCCGTCGAACTCTCGGGCGGGATGCGCCAGCGCGTCATCGTCGCGATGGCGCTCATCAACGACCCCGAGTTCCTCATCGCGGACGAGCCGACGACGGCCCTCGACGTCACCGTCCAGAACCAGATCCTAGACCTGCTCAGAGAGCGCGTCGAGGAGCGGAACCTCTCGATGCTGTACATCACGCACAACCTCGGGGTCGCCCGGGAGATAGCGGACCGCATCTGCATCATGTACGCCGGCGAAATCGTGGAGGTTGGGCGCACGGAGGAGATATTCGACGCGCCGCTCCACCCGTACACGCGCGGCCTGCTCGACAGCATCCCGAAGCTCACGGGCTTCGACGGCACCGGCATCGACGGCCAGATTCCGGACTACACAGACCCGCCCTCGGGCTGCCGGTTCCACCCGCGGTGCCCCGCGGCGATGGAGGGAACCTGCGACGTCGAACCGGTCGAGGACTACCAGATCGGCGACGACCGGACGGTCGCGTGCCACCTCTACGAGGACGGCATGGAGTTCGAGGACGCCGCGGCCATCGCCGCCGACGAGGCGACGTACAGCGACGACGAGGAGGACACGGTGCCGGCGGAAGCCGGGACAGGAGGGAACCAATGAGCGCCGACACGCCCGACGGGACCGAGTTGGACAGCGACGCAGCGAACGCGACGGCCGACGGGGCCGTCCACCGCGCCGACGAACCGGCCGCGGAGCCGCTCGTCTCGGTCCGCGACCTGCGGAAGTACTACCCGGTCAGCGAGGGTGTCATCAGGCGCTCGAAGTCCCACGTGAAGGCCGTCGACGGCGTCAGCTTCGACGTCTTCCCGGGCGAGACGTTCGCGGTGGTCGGCGAGTCCGGCTGCGGAAAGACCACTCTCGGGAAGACCGTCGCGCGGCTGTACGGCGCGACGAGCGGGACGATAGCGTTCGACGGGCGGGACGTGACCGACCTGCAGGGGAAGGAGCTGCGGCGACTCCGCCGCGACGTCCAGGTCGTCTACCAGGACCCATCGTCGTCGCTGAACCCCCGGCGGCGCATCGGGAACATCGTGAAGGAGCCCCTGGACGTCCACGGGGTCGGCACGAAGGCCGAGCGCCGCGACCGGGTCGCCGAACTGCTCCGGAAGGTCGACCTCCCCGTGGAGTTCCGGCACCGCTACCCGAGCGCGCTCTCCGGGGGACAGAAGCAGCGGGTCGCCATCGCGCGGGCGCTCGCCGTCGAACCGAAGTTCGTCGTGCTCGACGAACCGACGAGCGCCCTCGACGTGAGCGTGCAGGCGAAGGTCATCTCGCTGCTCGACGACCTCCAGGACGAACTCGGGCTGACCTACCTGCTCATCAGCCACGACCTCAGCCTCGTGAAGAACGTCGCCGACCGCATCGGCGTGATGTACCTCGGCAACTTCATGGAGGTCGCCGACAGCGAGGTGCTGTTCGAGAACCCCCTGAACCCGTACACGGAGCAGTTGCTCTCCGCGATTCCGGTCGTCGAGAGCCACGAGCAGGATCTGAAGCCGACGGCCGTGGAGGTCCAGGGAGAGACGCCGGACCCGCAGAACCCCCCGAGCGGCTGTCCGTTCAACCCGCGCTGTCACCGGCGGTTCGAGGCCTGTGACGCCGTGGAGCCCGAACTGGTCGAAGTGGAACCCGGCCACCTGACGCGGTGTCTCCACGACCCGGGCGAGAAGCGCGAGGAGGTGACCGCAGCGCTGCCCGACGGCGTCTCCTTCGCCGAGCGGCGCGGCCGCAGGGACTGAGCACCGACCCGGATGGCGTGGCAGCACCCAGTATCTGTCATCCCCGCTGCCACGCCGGCCACCCCCGTCCCCGCCCCGCCGACCTCCTCCGCGACCCGCAGATTATTTGACGAAACGTTCCACTATCTTTGCTTTTCGTTCGGTGTCAGGGCCTTTAATGCACAATAAGTTTATTAGGAGTGGCGTTTTGGTATCTATCATGGCAGAGAATACCACCCGGGTCGCCGTCGACATCGGGGGGACGTTCACCGACCTCGTCGCCGTCGAGGACGGGGCGCTCACCCTCGAGAAGGCGTCCACGACGCCCGCGAACTTCGCGGACGGCGTCGTCGACAGCCTCGCGAAGAGCGACCTCGACCCCGGTGCGCTCGACCAGTTCGTCCACGGCACCACCGTCGTCATCAACGCCATCACGGAGCGGGACGGCGAGGACACCGCGCTGCTCACCACCGAGGGGTTCCGAGACGTCCTCGACATCACCCGGGCGAACCGCCCGGACATGTTCAACTACCAGTACCAGAAGCCCGAGCCGTTCGTCCCCCGTCGCCACCGTCGGGAGATACCCGAGCGGGTCGACCAGACCGGCGACGTCCTCACCCCGCTCGACGAGGACGCGGTCCGCGAGGCCGCCCGCGGCCTGCGCGAGGAGGGCTTCGACACCATCGCGGTGAGCTACCTCCACAGCTACCAGCACCCCGACCACGAGCGCCGAACCCGGGAGCTCATCGCCGAGGTCCACCCGGACGCCTACGTCACGCTCTCCCACGAACTCACCAAGGAGTACCGCGAGTACGAGCGCACCAACACCGCGGTGCTGAACTCCTACGTCCGCCCCATCGCCGACGACTACCTGAGCACGCTCGAACAGCGACTCGCCGACCAGTCGTTCGCGGGCAACACCTACGCGATGAAGTCCAACGCCGGGACGGCGAGCTTCGGGCAGGCACGCCGCAGACCGGTCGAGATGGTCGAGAGCGGCCCCGTCGGCGGCGTCTACGGCGCGGCACGCGTCGGCGAACAGATCGACGAACCCGACGTCGTCAGCTTCGACATGGGCGGCACCACCGCGAAGACGTCGCTCGTCCAGGACGGCGAGGTGACCATCGACACGGACTACTGGCTCGAATCCTCGTCCAACGAGGAGGGCTACCCCCTGATGATCCCCGTCGTCGACATCGTCGAGATCGGCGCCGGCGGCGGCTCGATCGCGTGGGTGGACAAGGGCGGCTCCATCAACGTCGGCCCGAAGAGCGCCGGCGCCGCCCCCGGCCCGGCGTGCTACGGGCGCGGAGGGACCGAACCCACGGTCACGGACGCCGACCTACTCACGGGCCGCCTCAACCCCGACTACTTCCTCGGCGGCGAGATGACCCTCGACACCGAGGCGGCCCGCAGCGCGCTCGAACCGCTGGCCGACGAGTTCGGCACGAGCGTCCGCGAGGCTGCCCACGGCGTCCTCCAGGTCGTGAACTCGAACATGGCCAACGCCCTCAAGCAGGTGAGCATCCGGCGCGGGCACGACCCGCGTGACTTCGTGATGGTGGCCAGCGGCGGTGCGGGGCCGCTGCACGCGGCGACGCTCGGGCAGGAACTCGGCGTGAAGGAGACGGTCGTGCCGCGGGCGCCGGGCCAGTTCTCCGCGTGGGGGATGTTACTTACTGACCTCCGGAAGGACTTCGCGCGGACCCACGTCACCGACTTCGACGGGAACGCCGCCCGCGACGTCGTGGGCATCTTCGCGGAGATGGAGCGCGAGGCGTACGACGCCTACGCCGGCGAGGAGGTCACCGACGAGGACATCGTCCTCGAGCGCAGCGTCGACCTCCGGTACGCGGGCCAGGAACACACCGTGAACACGCCCGGGCCGCACGGCGACGTCGACCGCGACGCCATCGCGGCGACAATCGAGCGGTTCCACGAGCGCCACGAACGGACGTACAACTTCCGCATGGACGACCCCGTGGAGGTCGTGAACCTCCGCCTGACGGCGTCCGCGCCGATGCCGAAACCCGACGTGGACGTGGTCGAACGCGGCGGCGACGTCGCGGGCGCCGTGAAGGAGACCCGCGAGGTCGACTTCGGCGCCGAGGGCGTCCACGACACCCGCGTCTACGAACGCGGCGCACTCCCGACGAGCGAACCCATCGAGGGGCCCGCGGTCGTCGAGGAACCGGCGTGCACGACGCTCGTCCACCCCGGCCAGACGGTGGACGTCGACGTGCTCGGCAACCTCCACATCTCCTGACCAATGAGAGCGAACGCACACACCGACGACGAGACCGACGGCGTCGACCCGTTCACGCGGGAAGTCGTCACGAACGCACTACAGAGCGCCGCCGAGGAGATGTTCCTCAACCTCGGTCGCACCGCCAAGTCCAGCGTCATCTACGAGACGCTCGACTACGCCTGCGGGGTCACCGACGCGGACGCCAACGTCCTCGCGCAGGCCAACGGCGTTCCCGGCTTCCTCGGCACGCTGAAGTTCTGCGTCGCCGACGTCCTCGAGAAGTTCGGGGCCGACAACTTCGCGCCGGGCGACGTCGTCCTGCTGAACGACTACCACGGCGGCACGCACCTCAACGACGTCGCGATGGTCGCGCCCATCTTCGTCGACGACGAACTCGTCGGCTTCACCGCGTCGAAGGCCCACTGGACCGACGTCGGCGGGAAGGACCCCGGGTCGTGGACCACCGACGCGACGAGCGTGTTCCAGGAGGGCGTCCAGTACCCGATGGTGAAACTGTACGAGGGCGGCGACCGCAACGACGGCGTCTTCGACGTCATCATCGCGAACACGCGGATGCCGGAGGTCACCCGGGGCGACATGCAGGCCCAGAAGTCCTCCATGGAGGTCGGCGCCGAGCGCGTCGTCGAGGTGTTCGAGCGCTACGGCCTCGACACCGTCGAGCAGGCCGTCGCCGACGACTTCGACGCCGGCGAACGACTCGTCCGCGAGGAGATTCGAGGCCTCCCGAACGGCACGTACACCGCCGAGGACCACCTCGACGACGACGGCGTCACGGACGACCCGGTCCACGTCGAGGTAGAGGTCACCATCCGCGACGAGTCGATCGAACTCGACTACACGGGCACGGACCCGGAGACCGAGGGGCCGATCAACGCGCCGTACGCCGCCTCCGTCTCCGACATCCGGGCGTTCTTCCAGGCCATCACGCTCCCCCACGCGGACACCAACGAGGGGTTCTTCCGCCCGCTCGAGGTCACCATCCCGGAGGGGACGGTGCTGAACGCGACGAAACCGGCGCCAATCGGCACCGACTGGGAGGGGTCGGCGATGGCCGCAGACCTCCCGTGGAAGGCGCTGGCGCCACACCTCCCCGACCGCCTGTCGGCTGGCCACTTCCTCAGCGTCTGCGCGACCATCGTCGGCGGGCACGACGACCGCCACGACGAGGACTTCCTCGTGGTCGAACCCCAGCCCGGCGGGTGGGGTGCGAGCCCCGGGAAGGACGGCGCCGACGTGCTCGTCTGTTCGGGCGACGGGGACACCCTCGAGATGCCCGTCGAGGTGATGGAGACGCGGTTCCCGCTGCTGTTCGACGCCTTCGAACTCGACACGCCCCAGGAGGCGGGCCACGGCGAGTTCCGCGGCGGCACCGGCCTCGTCCAGGACTACCGGATGTACAACGACTCTGGCGGCTTCATCACCGCCGGGTTCGGCCGGTCGACGTTCCCGCCGTGGGGCGTCGAAGGCGGCCAGGACGGCGACGGAAACCACATCGAGATACTCCGGGACGGCGACGGCAGCGTCGAACGCCACAGCAACCTCACGAACTACGGACTGTCGCCCGGGGACGTGGCCCGCCTCGTGACCAGCGCGGGCGGTGGCTGGGGGGACCCGCGGGACCGCGACCCCGAACGCGTCCGCGAGGACTACTGCGACGACTACTTCACGCGTGAGACCGCCCGCGACGTCTACGGCGTCGAACTCACCGAGGACGGCGACGTCGACGACGCCGCGACCGCGGCCCTCCGGGCGGCCGACGGCGACGGCGCCGCTCCAGGGAACGGCGAGAACGATAGCGGAGGTGGCGAACAGTGAGCGACGACGCCGTCGAACTCACCGTCCTCGACGACGTCTGGGCGGAGAGTAGCGGGAGTCCACTCACGCTGTTCGAGTCCGACGACCCCGAGGCCGAAGCCGGCTCGTACGTCATCCAGCCGGGCGAACGCGTCCCCGAAGAGGGGTGGACGAGCCACGAGGGCGACGAACTGTCGGTCATCCTCGAGGGGGAGGTCACGCTCGTCACGCCGGACGCGAAGTACACGGTCTCTGCCGGCACGCTCTCCGTCATCCCGGCGGGCGTCGAGCATTACAGCGTCAACGAGACGGAGACGCCCACGAAACTCGTCTACACGGCCGTGGGCGGGCTGTAGACCGGCGGAGCTACCAGCTTCGGAGCTGTAGATCGGCGGGACTGTACGTCGAGGGAAGTAGGCCGACGCGGGGTCGCGACCGGTCTCGGACCGGTCAGTCGGTGCCGTTCGAGAACGTCTTGTGCCAGGCTTTGTGGGTCTTCGTCACCGGAATCGTCTCGTAGCTTTCGACGGCCTCGTGGTCCTGGAGCATCGACCGGAGGTACGTCTTCACGTCCGAGAGCGACGCGTGCCACACCCGCAGGAGCAGGTCGTACTTCCCCATGTACTCCTCTATCTCGTAGATGAGCTCCTCGTCTTTGACCTCCTCGACGAACGCGTCCAGTTCTCCCACGCCGACGCTGGAGTCGAGGGTGACGAAGACGTCGGCGTACGCGAGTTCGGCCTCCTGCATGACGAGGACGCCGATGATGTCGACGAGCCCCTCGTCCTGCAGTTTCTTCCGGCGCCGCCGCGCAGCCGTCCGCGACAGGCCGACGCGCTCACCGATCTCCGTGTCGGACATCCGGCCGTCCTCGTTGAGCGCCTTGTAGATACGGTAGTCGGTCTCGTCGAGGTGCTCTTTGAGAATCCGCTTGACCTTCTCGTTGTCGACCCACTCGTCGCTGACCGTCGCCCGGGGAGCCATATGCCAACGAGTTCGCTCCCCGGGGAAGTGTAGTTATCGGTCGAATCGTCACACGTGGCTCCCGAATTGCCTCCTGTCCTCGATTTTGCCTCCCGAAATAACTACTCGCGGGCGAGGCTGTGCCACACCTCGCCGAGATTGACCGACAGTCGGTGTGGAGGCAGACCGTCGGTGATTCCTGAATACTGCCGTGGTAGCGCTGCGAGCGAAGGCAGGACCCGGTTTCAAGTCGGGACGCCGCGTACGTAGCGCCGATGAACGGCCAGACGGGTGACGCGACGGGCGTCTCGACGATGCGACTGTACGGCGCGAGCGTCGCCCTCGTCTCGGGCGGCTACTCGCTCTACCAGGCGACGACGGGGATGGCGACGTCGGCCACGGGTATGATGGGCACGGGGATGACGGGGAGCGCGTGGTTCATGGCCGCCCTCGGCGTGGTGGTGCTCGTTCACGGCGCCGTGCTCCTCACTCCGGCCGCCACCGCTCTCGGCCGGGCGAGCGGCCCGCTGATGGTCGTCTACTCGGTACTGATGCTAGTGAACCAGGCGTGGCTGGCGACCACCGGGCGCGGCGGAATGATGAACGGCAGCACGATGAACGACGGCTCGATGAGCGACGGCATGCAGAGCGGGATGGACGCCGCGATGGGCGCCGACGCCGGGATGGTTGCCATCGCGGTGCTGATGCTCGCCAGCGGCGTCATCATGACACAGCGACACGAAATGATGTAGCGCTCGCGAGCGTGAGTTCTGTTTTGTGTGGTGGTTCACGCCCGGTCAGACGCCCATCGCGTCGGCCAGTTCGCGGAGGTCCTCGACGACCAGGTCCGGTTCGCCGTCGAACGGCTCCCAGGGTGCGCCGCTCCGGTCGACCCAGACGCCCTGCATTCCGGCGTGGGCGGCGCCCTGGACGTCGAACCAGCCGGCGGTCGCGTGGGCTATCCGGTCGATAGGCGTGCCCGTCCGGGCGGCGGCGTGGCGGTATATCTCGGGAGCGGGCTTGAACGTCCGCACCTCGTCGGCGCTGACGGTGTCCTCGACGAGATCCGCGATGTCGGCGTGTTCGACCATCGAGGAGAGCATCTCGGGGTTGCCGTTGGAGACGACGTAGCAGTCGTAGCCGCCGTCCCGGAGCCGTTCGATGGCGTCGCGGACGTCGTCGAAGACGTCGAGTTCGTGGTAGACGGCGAGTATCTCGTCGCGTTCGTCATCCGGGAGGTCCACGCCGAAGGCGTCGAGGGCGTACTGGAGCGCGTCCCGGTTCATCTCGTAGAACGGCTGGTAGGCGTCGATCTGGTTCGCGACGAACGTGTACTCCAGCGACCGCGCGCGCCAGAGTTTGGAGACCGGTTCCGGGTCGGACACCCGGTCGGCGAGGGCGGCCTCGGCGGCGTCCACGTCGACGAGCGTGCTGTAGGAGTCGAACGTGACGGTCGTCACGCGGTCGGCGTCGAACGTCATAGGTGGACACGACGCCGGCCAGACGGATAGTAGTCGCCCCCGTCAGCGAGAGGAGAGTGCGCTTGCGGACCGTCACCGCGCCCAGTAGTGACGGGCCCCGACCGCGCTACCGGGACGTCACGTCCACCGGGTCGCGACCAGCGCGGCGAGGACGGCCGCCAGGAGCCCCCCGAGGACTCCCGGTCCGGGCACGTCGCCGTCGGAGGACTCGCCGGTCGCGGTCGTCGCGTCCCCTGTCGGAGACACGGCCGTCGGCGTCGGCGAACTGGTGGTGTTCGTCCCCCCGGGCGTTCCGTCCCCTGGCGTCGTGGTTCCCGACGACGCTCGTTCGGAGACAGCGAGGGTGCCGGCGGCGGTGTTCCCGACCGCGAGGCGGTAGTCGCCGGGCGCGTCGAAGACCACGTCGAGGGTCGTGGTCGCAGTGTCGGCGGCGGCCACCGAAACGAGTTTCGACGCCACGGTCGACCCGTTCGCGACGACGGTGAGCGTCACGTTCGCCCGGTAGGCGGCGGTGTTCTCCACGGTCGCCGACACCGCGACCGGCTCCCCGACCTCGCTCGCCGACGCGGTGACGCTCGCCCCGGAGACGCGCACCACGTCGGCGTCCCTGACGCCCACCGCGAAGACGGAGAATCCGGGCGTCTCGGCCTCGAGGGTGTAGGCGTCGTCGTCCTGGCCGACGACCCGCGTGTCGAGTGCTTGCCACGCGCCGTCGTGGTAGCGGTAGACCGTGGTGTCACTCGGGTATAGGTCGGTGTCTTCGAAGCGCTCCGCGGCGACCTGTACGGTCACCGTCGCCCGCTCGACGTCGGCGTCCGCGAAGGAGTGGGCGACGTCGAGAAAGCCGACCGC
This sequence comes from Halobacterium sp. DL1, assembly GCA_000230955.3. Classification (NCBI taxonomy): domain Archaea; kingdom Methanobacteriati; phylum Methanobacteriota; class Halobacteria; order Halobacteriales; family Halobacteriaceae; genus Halobacterium; species Halobacterium sp. DL1. The sequence goes on along the minus strand of CP007060.1, from coordinate 467,706 downwards.
ACGGCCATCGAACGAGGGCGACCCGGACGCCGCGTCCGTCGACGTCGACACCGCCATCGAGTAGTCCATCGACTCGCTGGTCGTGACGTTCAGCCCGGTGACGCCCACCGGCCCACTGGTGGCGTTGTCGAGGGCGACCGACAGCGACTCCCCGGCGTCGGCGTCCTCGACGGCGATGGCGGCCTCGCTGGTTCCCGTCGCCGTCACCGAAACCGACGGCCCGGTCGGCGTCGGCGGGCCGCCCGTGTTCGACGAGCCGCCCGCGGTCTGACCGCCAACCGGACCGCCGGACCCACCGCCCGCGTCCCCGGTCGACGTGTCGACGGTCACCGCGTCCGACTCACTGTTCGCGCCGTTCTCCCCCGACCCGTCCGTCGCCTCGAACAGGGTCGCGGTGTAGTCGCCGTCGGGGTCCACGGCCACCGTCGCCGTGTACGTCCCGTCGGACTCGTTGAACGCGCCCGTCGTGAGCGTCGCCGTGTCCGGCCCGGTGACCGCGACGCCGACGTCAGCCAGGACCGCGGAGCTGTCGAAGGAGACGCGGAGTTCCCGCCCGGTCGGGTTCGCGAGCGAGAAGTTCGTGACCGTCGGCCCGGTGACCGGTTCCGCCGTCGTGCCGACGGTGGCGCTGTTCGTCTGCCCGCTCGCGCCGTCGTCGCCGTCCGCGTCCGCGGCGGTCTGCAGCACCGCCGTGTACGTGCCGTTCGAGGCGCCGACGTACGTCGCGGTGTACGTGTCGCCGTTCTCGGTGAAGTTCGCCTCCGTCAGCGTCGCCGTCTCCGCCCCGGAGATGTCGACCGTGACGTTCGCCAGCGGCTCGTCGCTGCCGAACGAGACGGTGACGTTCTGGGCCTCGGGGTTCGACGCGGTGAACCCGGAGATGATGGGGGCAGCCGTCTGGATGGTCGTGGACGCGGACGCGCCGCCGCCGTCGTTGCCGAACGCGTCGACGGCCCCATCGAGCGTCGCCGTGTACGTGCCGTCGGCGTTCCCGGCGTACGTCACGACGTACGACCCGTCGACAACGGTCGGGTTGTCCGTGGTGATGGTGGCGGACTCGGCGCCAGTGATGGCGACGGAGACGGTGTCGATGGGCTCGTCGGCGTCGAAGTGCACGCGTACCTGCTGGCCGGTCGGATTCGTCACCGTGTAGTTCGACACCGTAGGCGGCGTCGTGTCGACGGTAACGCTGTCTTCCTGGCTGTCGGCGGCGTCGTTGCCGTGGTCGTCGGCCGCGGCGACGAGCGTCGCGGTGTAGTCGCCGTCCTCGCCGCCCGCCGTCGCGTAGTACGTGTACGGCCCGGAACCAGTCTCGGTGAACGACGAGAACGTCGTCGTCCCGGAGGGCGTGACCAGGGACACCTCGGCCGTCGCGAGGCGCTCGTCGCTCTCGAAGCTCACGTTCACCGTCTGCCCCGAGGGGTTGGTCGCCGTGAACGCAGACACCGTCGGCGTCACCGTGTCCACCGCGACGCTGCCGGACTCGGTGGTCGCCCCGTCGTTCCCCGCGGCGTCGACAGCGGCGTCGAGGGTCGTGTCGTAGGTTCCCTCCGCGCCGCCGTCGAACGTCGCCGTGTAGGTGTAGGGCCCCGACCCGGACACCGCGAAGTCGCTCAGGTCGAGCGTGCGCGTCGTCGCGTTCGAGACGGCGACCGAGAGGGCGTCGAGTTCCTCCGCCGAGTCGAAGGAGACCGTGACGTTCTGGCCGTCCGGGTTCGTCACCGCGTAGTTCGAGATTCCGGGCGCCGTCGAGTCGACCGTGAACGCCGCGTCGCTGGCGTCGGTCCCGGTGTTCGAGCTGGTGTCGTCCGCGGACACGCGCACGAGGACGTCGCTGGAGTCCACTGTCGGCACCGTCCAGTCGTAGCTCCCGTCGTCGGTCAGTCCCGCGGCCACCTCGGTCCACGTGCTCCCGCCGTCCGTCGAGTAGTCGATGACGACGCTGTCAGTCGCGACGGAGACGTTGTCGGTCGCCGTCCAGGCGACGGTGACCGTCTCGCTGCCGCGGAACAGTTCGCCGCCGTTCGGCGCGTCGAGGGTCACGTCGGGCGCGGCCTCGTCGACCAGCGCGGACGCCGTCTCGAACGCCGCGCTGTCCGTCCGGCCGTCGCTGGCGGTCTGTAGCTCGAAGTCGTACGTGCCGTCCGTACTCCCCTCGTACACCGCTTCGTAGACGAAGCCGTCGCCGTCCGCCGTCGCCGAGAAGTCGGCGGCATCGAGCGTCGCCGTCTCGGCCCCGGAGACCGCCACCTGGACCGCGTCGAGTTCGTCCGTCGACTCGAAAGAGACGGTGGCGTTCCGGCCCTCGGTGTCCGCCGCCGAGAAGCCCGAGATGGTCGGCGGCACGTCGACCTCGAAGGCGAACTCGGTGCTGTCGGTGTTCGCCACGGCGTCCGCGGCCAAGACGTTCACCGTCACGGTGCCGTTCGGGAGCGAGATGTCCGCTCCGGTCGGGTCCACGGTCAGTGTCGTCCCGTCGAAGGAGACGCCGTCCGTGCCCGTCCCGGCGTTCGAGAGGAACGCGCTCCCGGTGTCGTCCTCCAGGGTCACCGCGATGCTCGACGCGTCGACGCCCGCCGTCGCGTCGCTCACGTCGACCGTGATTACGGACTGGTTGTCGGTCACCGTCTCGCCCGCGGGCGAAGCGTTCGAGAACTGCGGCGCCACGGTGTCCACGGTGAACGAGAACGTCGTCGCGTTCGCGTTGTCCACGGTGTCGTTCGCCTCGACGGTGACGTCCACGCCGCCCTCGGCCAGCGAGACGCCCGCGGTGCTCGTGTCCACGGTGAGCGTCCCGTCGGAGTAGGAGATTCCCGTGGTGTCGGTCGTCGCGGCGTTCAGTTCGAGGGCGTCACCCGTGTCGCTGTCGGCGACCGTGACGCGGATCGACGACACGTTCACGCCCTCGGTGGCGTCGGAGACGTCGACCGAGAGTGTCGGCTGGTCCGTCGTCTCCGTCGTCCCGGCAGGCGAGAGCGCGGAGAACACGGGTGCGGTCGTGTCGACGGTCGCGGTGTCAGTCTGGTCTGTCGCGCCGTCGTTGCCCGCGGCGTCCTCGGCAGTGGTCAGCGTGGCCGTGTAGTCGCCGTCCGCGGCGTTGAACGTCGCGGTGTAGGTGCCGCTCGACTCGGTGAAGTCCGCATCGGTGAGCGTCTTCGGTTCGGGACCCGTGACGTCGACGGCGACGTCCGTCAGCGTCTCGTCGCTGTCGAAGGAGAGTTCGACCGTCCCGTCACCAGTGTGGGTCGCCGCAACGTTCGAAATCGTCGGCGTGATGGTGTCCACCTGAACCGACCCGGAGTTGTCGGGGTCGGGCGTCTGAAGGTTCCCCACGAGGTCGCGAACGCCACTCACCGCTACTGTCGCGGTATCTTCCTCCTCGTCGTCCGCGATGGTGACCGTCCCCGTCCAGGTCCGGGCGTCGGTGAAACTCCCGGTGGCGTCGTACGACTGGGCCAGTCCCGTGAGTTCGACGGTCGGGGCGACGGTCTGGTCGACGTCCTCGTCGAAGGTCACCGTCACCGCCTGCGTGGACCCGGCGTCAGAGTCGTTCACCGTGCCGTCGCCGACACTCACCGACGCGACGCCCGGGCGATTGGTGTCCTTGATCACGTCCACCGGTTCGACGAACCCCTCGGTGTTCGCGTACCCGCCATCGAGCGCACGAGCGGACACGGTGACCGTCCCCTCGCCGAGCGTGGATACGTCGATTCCCGTAACGGTGACGAGGTCGCTGCCGCCCGTCGACGTGCTCGCCGTGACGGTGTCGGTGCCGTCGGAGACACGCACCTCGACTTCGTCGGCCTGCGAGTCGGCGACGAGGTCGACGGTGACGTTGTAGTTCGTGCCGTTGCTCGCGGTGACCGCACCCGCGAGCGTGTCCTCGGGTTTCGCCGGGCCGGTCGTGTCCACCTGGAACGTACTGGAGTCGTCCGGGTCCGGTGTCTGGCGGTTCCCCACCGTGTCCTCGACGCCAGAGACCTCGATGCGGGCGGTCGCGTCCTCGTTGTCGTCGAGGATGGTGACGGTGCCCGTCCAGGTCTGGTTGTCGTCGGCGAATCCACCGCCGGAAACGGTGTACGTCCGGTTCAAGCCCGTGATGGTCACCGTCGGTGCGACGCTGTCGTCCACCGGTTCGTCGAAGTCGACCGTGACTGTTTGCTGGGAGCCCGCGTCGTAGGTGCCGATGGGCGAGTTCGTGATCGTCGCATCCGTGATTCTCGGCCGGTCGGCGTCCTTCGTTATCGACGCCAGGCCCGTGCCAGCCGCATCGTTGCCGCCGTCGTCGGTCAGCGTCGCGTCCACGGTGACCGTGCCGTTGTCCAGCGAACTCACGTCCAGTCCCGTGAAGGAGACCTCGTGGGGGTCGCCGTCGCCGTCGTCCTCGCTAGTGACGTACTGGCTCGCGGTGACGGTGTCGCCGTTCGAGAGGTCCACCGCAAGTGTCCCGGCCTCGTGGTCGTCGGGCAGCGTCACCGTCAGGTCGTAGTTCTCGTCGTTGCTCGCGTTGATGGGGTGGCCGGACGCGTCCACCGGCGCGATCGGTGTGTTCGTGTCCGTGAACGGAACGGCGGTCGTCGGCGCCGTGTTCCCGAACCCGTCGGTGATATCGCCGGACGCCGCGGCGACAGTGTCGTTCCCGAGGTCAGTCCGGGAGATGGATGCGTCCAGCGTCAGCGTCGCAGTGGTCGAACCGGCCGTATGACTGACCGAGGACACCGCCGTCGCGCCGCCCGACTCTGCGTTCCCGTACGTGAAGTTCGCCGCCGAGAGCGCACTACCGTCCGCGGCTTCCACCGTCTGGTTGAACGTCACGGTCACGGTGTCGCTCCCGACTTCCGCCTCGACACTGTCGATTCCTGGCGGGACGGTGTCGACCGTGACCGAGTCGGTCAGCTCGCCGGCCGACTGGTTGACCGCCGCGTCGTTGCCGACGATGTCGGTCGCTCGCGTGACCTCCGCGGTGTAGTCGCCGTCGGAGCTCCCGGCGTGCGTCAGTTCGTAGGTGTACGTTCCGCTGTCGTTCGTCTCGGTGAAGTCGCCGAGCCCGAACGTCGCGGACCCCGAGCCATCGACCGAGAGGTCGACGGTCGTCTCGTTCAGCTGTTCGTTCGTCGTGAACGAGACCGTCACGTCCTGTCCGGAAGGGTTCGTGACGTTGACCTCGGAGACGTAGGGTGCGCTGCCGTCGACGGAGATAGTGTCAGAGGCGCCAATCGAGAGATCAGTTCCATCGTCTAAAGATCCGACGTTCTGCTTGTCGAGTGCGTAAACTTCGTAGGTATCGTCTGGTCGATCTTCCAAGTTCTCCGTTTGGCTACCCGGGAATTCGCCACTGGTTCCACCCGTAGCAGTTTCAGTGATGTATGGTTCTCCACTGTCGAAATCGCCGTTTCCGTTCTCGTCGAGAACTACGTAGGTCGCGTTAGGAGAATTGACGTAGTACTCGAACGAACTGCCACCGGCGATAGTGGAACTAGTCGTCACGTCGAAATACGTGACGTCTGCACCACTGATCCCAACTGCCCCGGCACTGAGGAACACGCACAGTACCAAGATAGCGAGCGCGACTGACTGAGCTTTTTCCCGGTGAGTCCGTGTCATGCGTTGCGTCCGGCCCCCAGTTATCAGAATTGATACGGGAATCCGGTTCACAGCGGGTTTCCGGGGCGCTCTCAAAGGCGTTTGGGTCCGATTCCGAGTGTTGAGAACTGGGGCGGGTTTGGTGTCGCTTTGTCATCACTTCTTGCGTGGTTCGGACCCGCTTGCCGGGCTAACGAGTCCGCGAGAAGTTGGTCGAACGGGGTTCGAGCGCCTGGCCGGTGACTGCGGCGCTACGGCCGCAGGTAGGCCCACCCCTCGTCTTGCAGTCGGGTCACTTCGACGGCGCCCTCCGGGACCATCTCGACGCCATCGATGAGGTCCGACTCCGCCAGGTCGAACGCCTCGAGCGTGTTACTACACCCCATGAACGGTACGCCGTCGTCCATCAGCGAGCGGACGGTCTCTCCGTGCTCCCCGTCGGACGTCACGGCGTGGATGCCGCCAGCCTGCGCGACCACGGCGACGTCGTCGATTCGGTCGCTCTCGTCCTCCAGGAGGTTGCGGGCGATGTTGAGTGCGGTTCGATGCTCGGTTTCGTCGCCGGAGACGAGGTGGATGACTGACTGCATCAACTGTGTTGTCGGACTCCGACCCCTAACGCTGACTGCTTGCAGCGGCAAGTGACGGCCGCGATGGGCGCCGACACAGGGGACGAGCGGGATTCGGGTAGCGATAGCGTCCCCGACCGGTCCGTCATACTCGCGTCAGACGCTCACCGACACCCCGTGTCGCGATTGCCCCGAAACCCCGTCTTACCGCCGTCTGACACCCCTTTATCATCCTTCACCCCGTGTGTTGTGTATACGATGTCCCGTAGCGAATTACCCCGCGATACGATAGTTCGGTCGTACACGCCCGCGGACGACGAGGCCGCGACCACTGCCGTGCTGGAGGCGGTCAGTCTCAACTCCGGGGTGCCAGTGCTGGAGCTCCCGCCCCTCTCGGAGGCCGTCGACCCGGACGGCCTGAACGCCCTCTGTCGGGGCAAGCGGGGTAAGGCGAACGTCCAGTTCGAGTACGCCGGGCAGACCGTCGTGGTGCGCGAGGACCGCACGGTCGAGGTCTGTCCGAGTTCCTGAGAAGCGGGACGAGCAGTTCGGTTCTGTCTGCGGAGACCAGAGTAGCGTTTCGGGAGGACCGACGACAACGGCCCTGATCGGATTCGTGAAGCACACGAACGATGTCAGCCGCTCGCCGACGAGTGACGGCGTTCCGGCGTCGACATCCTCACCTACGGCTCCGCGTCAACCGCGTAGAACCGCGAGACGCGAGACTCGATTCGTCTACTGAGTGACCTAACTAGGCCGCATTAACGGCGACTCGTCGAACAGAACTCGTCCGGCGTTACGCCTCGTATCCTCGCGTCACCAGGTCCACGAAGTGGTCCTGCATGGCGTCCTCGTACTCGCTCTCGTGGTCCTCGATGAGGTCGTACGCGTCGTCCAGATCGCCGTCGACGACCGTCTCGAACGAGCAGGCCGTGCAGTCGAGTTCGTAGGTTCTCCCGGTGGCGTTCGATGCGTCTTCGGTGTCCTGGGTGTTGTTCATTCCGTGAGGGCTCGCTGGAACGAGAGTCACTCGGGGAGGGCCGTGGCCTGCACTGTTCCGTCGCTCGCCACGCGAACCTCACACCCCGCGAAGACGAACTCAACTTCGAGGAGCGCACCGTCGGCGCCTGGTTCGTGCGAGCGGAGCAGCGTGTTCAGGGCGTCAGAGTCGACGACGTTGTACAGGGGGTCTAGCTCCATCGGGTCGACACCAGTCTCGTCGGCGACTGCAGTGACGACTGCCTGGCTCGTAACTTCGTCGTCGATAATTCCGACTTCACTCGTTGCGGTTTGCATCACCAGTTCGTACAGGCCCTTCCGCCATCTCTTCGGTGGCTACCTAGATAGGACAGCGTCAGACAATGAGGCTATCAGTATAGGCCCGTCGCCATGGGCGGGGGTTAGAGCCTCCGAATCTTCACAGTGGGCCTCTGCTCTCCATCGGGTGGTTCGTCCGATAGGTTGGGCGTTGGGGTTTCTAGAAGAGTTCCCTGGTACGACAGAAATCGGGAGAACGTGCGGGATTTCTACGCCGAAGCGTTCTCGAGGGTGACTTCCTTTTGAGCCACTACAGTCTGAGTTCCGCTCTCACCGTACGCTGTAACGACGACGTTCACTGTCTTGGTGGGGTTACTTGTTTGGTAGACGTTGACCGTCCCGCCAACTGAACTGATATTCCCCGCAGTGGGTTCTAGTTCAGCTCCCTTTGCTGAGACGCTCAGATTGACCGCGTTCCCTTCGCTGATCCAGGTCACGGTAGCGTTCCCCTGACTGTTCTCACTGATGTCCGCACCGGCGTTCACGTTCTGGCTCACCTGGTCCGGGAATCCGAGCACGAACGTCGCGATGACGGCGGCCAGGATGACTGTGATAGCGACCATCAGGATGACCCCGATGACCGGCGAAACTCCACGTTCGTCGTCGTCCGGCATGTCGAACAAGCTGATTTTCTTCATGGTTTTGGTCGTGCACTGGTGCGGAACGGTCGGTGTGCCCCCCTCGGCTCGTCACGGAGCCACCCCCTCCGGGAACCATCCCACGGCGTGCTTACACCCGCTTATACTTAAACTTCCCTGCCAAGTAGTGTCAAACTAACAAGTTCGGCGTCAGCCAACCGTCATACTGCGCCGGGATGCTTGGAGCCTGACGCGAGAATTAAGCCGCCATTAAGCCCGCACTACAGGATTTTTCCGCGCTATGGGCGTTTTCATCGAAGTCCGCATGTTAGAGGGGTCGAGACGCCCTCGGACCGGGGCGTCGATGGACCTTCGGGGACGAGTTCCGCGAGGGCGGCGTCCTGCTGCGGGGGATTCGAAACCCTTTTTCCCCCGACTGCCGTCCCATCGACTGCGAGCCGCCTTAGCTCAGACTGGGAGAGCACTCGACTGAAGATCGAGCTGTCCCCCGTTCAAATCGGGGAGGCGGCATTATACTCACAGTTCAAATGCCTGCGAGCCCTTAGCTCCGCGCAACAGGGTCACTACCTGACCGGCTCTAGCAACCTGTGCGCGGGACAGATTCTGATCTCCAAGATTTTCTCAGGCTATTGGAGTTGCTCTGTCTTCGTCATTGCGGGCTGTAAGACTGCGCATGCCATGCCGGGAATACCGTCCGTGAGGGATCCCGGGGAGGATACCGAAACCCCGTTACTACACGACGTATAATTGATGATATCCCATGCCCTCGGACACAAAAGCCACTGATATCGACCTCACCCCGGGGACTGCGAAATCCGATATCGTTGTGTTCCTCTACAACAACCCGGGCAGTGGGTTCAGCGCCGGCGATATTCACGATCGGCTCGACATCGCTTCTGGAACGGTCAAAACGTCTCTTACTCGCCTCAACAACGACGGGCTAATTAGGAAAACCGAGGACGGCGCTTACCATGCGCTTGGCCACCGCGACGACCTTCGCCGGTACGTCGGGAGCCTCAACCAGCTAGAAAGAATGTTCGCCGTCAAGAACTACGACGAACACACCAACATAGACGGCCCCCAACTGGAAGACATCGACGAAGACGAGCTTGATGCTGAGATCACAGCGTTAGAAGCCGAGCGCAACCAGGAATAACTCCCTACCGGGCAGTGGGAGTCTCATCGGAGTGAATCCGCCCTGTGAAGGCCACGCGAATCGAATAAGAGTTTGCTGTCAGGGTTCTATTCAATACTTCAACAGCATTGGGCGATTCGTGAGGTCAGAAGATGGGTGTGTCAACTGTTCTATGACACCCCGAGTCGAAGAAGGAAGAATACGGCGGTTAGATGCAGAAAAGATGCCCTGATCTCGACGCTACAAACTCGTTCGAGAGAGCCCTGATAGATAGATCAGATGGGTTCGGACGTATTCGCTACAGCGGATGGCGCGGCCGAGTACATCGAACAGGTGCAAGTCGCGTTGATTTGACTATATTTGCGCCCGTCTCATCTGTGTTCGCTCGGGTCACTGATTCGTGTGTATCGTTGTGTCGAGACTCTCGCCGACAAATCTCGGTAACCACTTAGACCCGGAAGTCAGGATTTATCGATCCACTCTGAGAGCGTCGCAGCGACGGTAGTGTATGCAGCGTGTTTCCCTGCTCTGAACTCATCGATCTGCGATGGATTTTCCGATACTACCGGGTACGATTCCACAACGCGTTTGATTTGCTTGAGTGTCTGAGCGTCGAGTTCCGAGGGGTCGATGGGTTCGTCGTCAGTCATGCCTTGAGCTTCGTGTCAGTCGTATTTGAGTGGGTTGGCCGTTCAGGGCAAACGTGTACTCAGGAGTGTATCGGTATGTCAGTGGGAATCTCAGGGAAGGACGGTGATGCCCGATCTCAGTACCCGCAGTCGTCGAGAATTTCGACTACTTCCCGAGCGCCGGTCACTTTTCGCCGCGCAGAACGGAGCTCACGATCCACCTCTGATGTAGACATACCGGTCTCATCAGCGGTTCGCTGTCGCCCAACATCCGCGATCGCACGGAATGCGAGCGCCTGAGCCTCTTTGGAATCAAGCATCCCCGTGTTACTGAGTGAGCTTGAGATCACGTAGACACGATCCACTCCAGAATCTACGCCATCGATGTCAGCCGGCCATCCCATGGTCTCGAACTCTGTCTCGGTGAGTACCGTGTCAACGTCGTCTGTGTCTGTGCCTGTGCTTGGTTCGCTGCTGTCTGCTCGTGTCATTGTTTGTCTTAGAGCCGGGATCTCCGCCGACCTGATGGCTCGCCCGGGAGTCGAACCCGAGCCCCTGCGCCGGGGAGCGCCTGTCGAGCGGAAGCGCGGTCGCACCTTATCGGACGGTCACAGATACGAGGGGAGACGGTGGAACGACACTATATTTACTGAGAAGGTCGCGGACAGCGGCCATGACCTCACTCTCGTGTTCGAACTCCGGGTGACTCACGACTCCCTCTTTGGAGCGGAGCGCCAGATAGAACGGATCGAACTCTGATGCCGGGATTCCATTCAAATCCTCCACACACTCGGGTGCAGACATCTCAGCGACTTCCTCAGCGTCCGCGACTGCTTCGCGCGGATGCTCGCGGAGGTATTCGAGGGCGTGACAGACTCCGTCGGGAAACTCATCGGAGTACTTGTTGACGTGGGTGAGCGCGTCGCTGAGGGCGTCTTGGTCAACCTCCGCGCGAGCAGTCCACGTTGTACACCCAACTTTTTCCACGAGATGGAACGCATCGGTGATGCGATCGTTCTGATGGGAGAGTGCCACGAGAACGGAATCGCCGGTCTCAGGAATCTCGTAGATGCCTTTGTCGGATCCGTGCTCGTCTTTCAGCTTGTAGCGTAGCGTCCAGTTGTCCGGGATACTCCAGAGATGCTTACCGGGCTCAACTGTGGTTCGCGTTGCGGGGACGCGACGCGTCCACTTATCGCCCGGGTCGCGGCTGCGAGATTCGATGACGTGCTCGTTTGTTTCGTCGTCTCGCGTGACGGTGAGCGTTCCGTCGGCGCGGTAATGTCGAACTGTACTGTCGTCGTGTTGTGGGGAGTGTTCGCGGGTCATCGTTGTCACGTGTCGTGGACTGGTGGTGCTGCTGACACGCGACGTCCGATGACGCGCTGGCTCCGCGTCGGAAAGGGGCTATGATACCGGGGATTGTGGTATCGGGTTGTTTTGCCAGAGGGGTCTATGCATCGTCAGCTTGCAGATGCGAGGGGGTTCTCGGGCGTCGCTTGACTGTGAGAATGAATCTCGCTGGTATAAACCCTCGTCCTACACAGTCCCCAGTGATCCGTGACACCCGGAAGGCAGGAATTATCGATCCATGCCGAGAGCGTCGCGGTGACAGGAGTATACTCGGCTAAAAAAGGATTCATCTGGTAGTCCAGGCTCATACGGTTACAAGAGTCCGTCACTCGTAGTCGTTGAAACACTATGGTTACACCGGACGCTGCCACAGGCGTTGTCTTGGGGCTCGCTTGCGGCGATGCCTTGGGTCGCCCCGTGGAGTTTCGCTCTGGCGAGTCGATTGCTGACCAGCATGGAACCGTGACGGAGATGCTCGGCCATGGCACGCACGGCCAACCCGCGGGAACGGTAACTGACGACACTGACCTCGCGCTGTGTATCGCACGGAGCCTCGTCGAGCAAGGAGGCTTCAACGGGACTGATATCGCCGACCGATTCCACGAATGGTACGAGAGCGATCCGTTCGACATCGGGCTGATGACCGCCGATGCCATCCGCGAGTACGCGAATGGAACGTCCTGGCGGGACGCCGGGCGCGAGGTCTGGCAACACCGCGCCGAAGGATCGAACGCCGGCAACGGCAGCGTGATGCGGTGTGCCCCGCACGCGATTGCCTTCGCCGACGACCCCGACACGCTCGCGCAGGTAAGCCGACAGTCCTCGGCGATCACGCACCACGATCCGCGATGCACCTACGGGTGCGCCGTGCTGAATTGCACAATCGCCGGGTACCTCCAGGGCGACGACGACCCGCTTACAGGCGCACTCGACCGCCTCGAACGTGACGCACCGGACGAACTCGTCGAGACGCTCCGACTCGTGCCGGACCACGTCGATGAGAGCCAGTTACCGAACAGCGGCTACGTCGTCCACACGCTACAGACGGCGTTGTACGACGCGCTGACAGCCGACAGTGCGGAGGATGCCATCGTGACCGCAGTCAACCGCGGCGGCGACACAGACACTATCGGAGCCGTCACGGGCGCGCTCGCCAGCGCACGCTTCGGGAGCGACTCGCTTCCAGAACGGTGGCTCACCACCATTGACTATCGGGAGGATCTCGAACTCCTCGCGCAAGCACTGGCAACGACGGATATCGACGAAAGGATGTGATCGGTTCTAGACTGTGTCAAGAACCTAGTTCCACAGGCCGAGTGAATCGGCTCCGTGTACAGAAGAGTGAGTCGCTGCTTGTTGCTAACCCGGGAAGGTGACGGGGGGTGTCCGGAATTATCTGGCTTTTCAGACGCTAACACCAGAATTTCAGGAGGGTGAAGCTAATCATTCACACACCCTCTGTGAGCAGAGCCATCCAGTTTCACAGAAGACCCGCACGGCATGCTCGCAGCGACAGTTCAACCACAATATCCGAGTCACTGACAGGCTCCGCGCCCCGCCCAACAGCCCCTCCCAAAACAAGGTGAAGTAGCGCGAAAAACGCGTATTGTATATTCACAATGATATCTACGGAATTCGGAAATAGCGGACGATTCAAAATCAGCAAAGTCCGGATAGAAGGCCCAAATTATAAGAAATAGGCAGATAAGAAACTCTCTCGCCCAACCATTTAACCCGGAGTGGAGCACATTATATCATAGAAGTTGAACATGACTCGACGCCAAACCGGGTGGCGACACCACGCTACCTACCTGACTAATCACACCCCGCTCTCTGAACGGCAAGCAGAAATACTCGCCCTCAAGAAAACCGGTCACACGACAGAGGAAATCACGGAGATCCTCACTCTCTACCCGGAGACTATCGAGGACCACTGGGACGACGTACTTGAACAGTGGAACCAAGCCCAAGAACTCTGTACAATCATGGGCCCGCATCCCTGGGGCGATGGCGAGACACGTCAGAGCGAGGATGTCGACGATACACCCTGGAACCTGCTGTCATCAGCTGTAATGAACTATTCCGACGAGGAACGCACTCAAATCGAACTTGAACTGTACTACGGTAAGTCATTCCCAATGAGCGATATGTATCTCCTCGTCGAACGAGAAATCGCGGACACCGCTGACCATGCTACCAAGACCACGGAACATCGGAGTGCTCATGATGCGAATGCATTGCGCGGTCACATCTACAGCGACGTAGAATCAATCGACGAATACTATCTGCGGTGGGAGTTGCTCGGAAAAGCTGGCATTGACCCGGGTGCTGACTTCACCCCCTCCGCCGAAAGCCTGCTTGGTCGCCCCATCTCCCAAACTGAAGCAGACGCTGCCCGGGAAAGTGCACAGGACCGTGTCGACATGCACACCGTCGAGTAACTACCACAGCCTCTCCCCACCGGTAGCTAAGATAGTACAGTGCCGTGGCCAACGACTTCACTCGATACTCTGTCTCCTAGTCGATGGATCCGCAGCGAGTTTTCGCCTGGGTGCTTTCGCAGTCCGACGATTCCGTATCGACTTGTACTGAGACACGGGGGGTGTCCGCAATTATCAGATGTATTAGCCCCCACTACCAGCATATTTTGAGGGTAAAGATAATTGATCACATACAACACGATCAGTTCAGGTCCTGCACCCCTGTCGAATCACCCTCACCGAAATCAGCCCCTTCAGATCGCGTCGGCTTACGCTGCCGTCCATCGGAAGCTTCGCGCCATTCCTCAATCACTGGCCGGCTTCCAGCCCGATGAGGCGTGCGTCGGCGTCGAAGTTACGATGACGAATGCTCCACTATCACTCCACGGCACGGTTTTATTCGTTTCAGACTGCTGCCGTGTGTATGGACGAACTGACGGCGAATATCTCGTTTGACAGGTTTGCGGATATGCCGGAATTCTACGGATCCGGTGCGGCGGAATACCGCCTGGCGATGGTGAAAGAGCGGAGTGACTTTCTTGATCTGTTCGCAGGCGCTCGTCACGTGGATGCCGTGACGTACGCGGAGACGCCCGACCTGATGGTGAAGATGCTGACCGAGTACGACATTGGCTCACTCGACGTGCTCATCGGGAACGCCGAAGACTACGCCGACCAGGTGAACGAAGTCTCGACGGCGAGGTCGCTCGTCCGACTGCGACAAGACGATCGACTCACGATTCGATTGAAGAACCGGAAGACCGTCCACTCGAAGATTTACCGGATCGTGATGCCGGACGACACGGTGAAGCTCGTCCAAGGGTCAGCGAACCTCTCACGGAACTCTTGGGAGTACCACACGAACCAGATCTCCGTCATTACGACCGATGTCGGGACCGAACTGGACGAGGAGTTCGAGCGGTTCATCGACGAGTACCGCGACGGGTACAGCGACCAGACGCTCCTCGAAGGGCTTGTCGAGGCACTGGAGGATGCCGATTCACCGGAAGAACGGGAGAACCGCATCGAGTACTGGGTTGGTGCCGGCGATCTCGACGTGAGCGATACTGCTGCTCTGAATCAGGACGCCGTTGAGGACCTGAAAGACGTCGCCGATCAGGTCACTGCCGTTGTCGACGACCCGGAGGGGGCCGACGAGACGGTTGCGTTCGTCGAAGAACCTGAGAACGCCGATCGCAACGTCATTGAGCCGGATGAGCCCGCGGACGAGGAAAACTCCACCGACGCTGCGAACGACGACGAGTCACCGGACGTCGGGCTCGTCGAGTCGGATCACGAAACGGGGCTGACGGACGGGCTAGATCGTCCGCGGGTCCGTGCACCCGACGAGAAGATACGGATGGGAACCAGCAAGGTGGACAAAGACACCGCCGACGAGTTTGGGGCCGGGCTCCGTGACCGCGGCGCGACCGTCGAGGATCACAGCATCACCGCGCCGCTGAGCGCGTACAACAACCAGGTCAAGGAATCAACAGCCATCCCAACGATGTCCGTCCTTCCGGAAGCCGAGCAGGTCGTGATCGGTGAGGACGACGAGATGATTCTCGTCGCCACCAACGAGCCGACCCCTGAAGTTCTGGATCACTGCCTCGAAACTATCGAAGACTACATCGAGACCGTCCAGAACCACGGCCACACGCAATCCGAGATCGCAGTGATGGCGCAGATGTACGAGGCATTCCTCTACGGGTTCTGGGCACCGTTCGCCAACCAGTACGCCGAGGCATTATCATCACCGTCACGGACGCTAGACAACGTCCTGCAGCACCTCTACATCGAAGGGAAGAGCGACGCGGGGAAAGACAAGCTCACCGAGTACATCCTGCGACTCGTCTCCGACAACACGGTCATCTCCGGTGTGGACGCAGACGACGTCGGCGTCAAAGAGGTCCGCGGCGTCCGCGAATGGGACACGTGCTTCCCGTACGCCATCATCGACGCCGAAAAAGAGAAGATCCAGCGGTGGAGCCCGATCCGAAACTACTGGGGCGACTGGACACCCACCAGCGTCGATCAGCCGTGCCTCATCTTCACGACCAACGACGCGCTCCCGAAATCCGAGTTCCGGAACCGAATGAAAATCCTGAGCATGGACGTCTCCTTCCCCTCCAACCCGGAAGACCCGGGCTTCCGCGAAGCACAAAAAGACCTCTCAGAGGTTCTGGAACGACAAAACCCGATCTTCAGTTACGTAGCCCGCCGAATGCTCACCGAACAACCATGGACCGACGGGAACGGGACTATCGAAGACGTCCGCCGTATTGTCCGCGAGTTCTACGACGAAGCCGATCGAAAGCAACCCGAGTACTTCCCCGCTGACGAACCAGCCGAGAAGACGTACGACACAGGACGGTTGAAGTGGCAGCGGGATATCCAAGGCGGCCGTGTCACGTTCGAATCTGAGCCGAATGCAATCACCGCCGACTTCGACCGCGACGAGTACGAGGTCTACGACTACGAGAAGCGCCTCCCCAAACGATTCATGTCCGAAAAATCATCCACAAGCGTCTACATCGGTGCACCCGAGGAATTCGCCGAGTGGATCGGATACTCCGTCAACGAGCTCCTGAACGGAGCGGCCGAAACCGGCACGGATACCGTGCAGTCAGCAAGCACAGAAAACGTATCGGATACGGACAACTCCGGCGGATTCTTTTCTCGACTGTTCGGGGACTAATCTCCTCGATTCCCCGTCCAACTTTTGCAGAGTATTACACGAGACCCAGCGGTTGCTCGGTCAATTGGTAGCGATACGCTAGTCGGACAATTTCGTTAAATCGTACGTGTTGCCGCGGAAAATAAACGAATACCGTCTGTTCAAGATCCACGACTGATGCTTCGCTTGATCCAGCCCAGATGACCTACGCGAAGTCGTTGATAACATCTTGTAATATTCGGATAGTCTATATGCACCGTCTGCCTTGGTATGAACTGTCTTAGTCGGGGCTTGCCTTCCAAACCATAGGGATAGCAGACTTACTCCTGTTTGTCATATTTTCCGTGGTTTTATACGCTAACCTATAGTGAATTTCCTAATAGGTAGTTATACTTGTGACACAAATACTCCACGTAAGTGATACTCATCTCGACAAGCGTCAGTACGGACAGGACCTCCGCCGTGCCGACTTCGCAGACGCTTTCGACGCCTCGGTCGACATCGCTATTGACGAGGGCGTGGATGCAGTCATTCATACTGGCGACCTGTTTGACGATCCAACGCCGAGCGTTCCCGCAGTCAATCGTTGCCTCGATACCATCGGTCGGCTGGAAGACGCTGGTATTCCTTTCCTCGCTATCGTGGGAAATCATGAGCGGAAGCGAGAGGAACAGTGGATGGATATCATCAAGCGGTTCGGTAATGCGAAACGGCTCTCGAAATCGCCGACTGTAGTGACAGACGCCAACGGGGACGATCCTGTATCAGTGTACGGAATTGATGCTATACGCTCACCTGAGTGGGACGGATACGACTTCACGCTCGGCGAATCTGAGTCCAACGACCATGTCACTATTCTCTGTATGCACGAGTTGGTTCAGCCGCTTGTCCCCGAACACCGCGGCGACCCGTACGACCTTTCCGAGGATATCCTTGATCGACTGAACTTCCTGCCGACCGCTCTTGCCCTTGGCGACTACCACTCGACGTGTAATGACACTGTCGACGGTGTCAAAGTGTTCTACCCTGGGGCGACCGAACGATGCAAGGTGTCTGAGCGAGGCACACCCAGCGTCTACCTGTTGAATATCCAGGATGGGGAACTCAGCCGTAAAACACGAGCTATCTCCACAGCCGGGCGCGAGAACGTGCCCCGTCCGTTCCTCACAGTAAACATCGATTTCGATGAGACGCACAGCCTTGACCACGCAGCGACCCGCATTGACGAGGATGCCGGCGGAATGAACGACGACATTTCAGACATGGTCGTCGTCGCCCGCCTGACAGGCGCGAACGTGGGCGTTACTGCGAAGGACGTGTACGATTTGATGGCTGAACGCGAAGTGGCGGTTCCCTATGTTGATGACAAACGCCAACCCGATGTGGACTTTGACTTCGATTTTGACGATGAGCAGACGGAGTCTCAGAACCCCGACAAGATGTTAGATGATGCGGTCGGAGGGCTTGAGATATCCACCATCACGACCGAAGCAGATGACCTCGTACGAGACGACACCGTTGATGACGATGACATCCGTCCAGAGATGAACACACACATCCGCACTGAGCAGAAAGAACAGTTCGGTGAGGCGACCCTCGAAGAACGATAATCGATAGTAGATATCACAGACACGACAATGAAATTCAAGACCCTCATTTTAGAGAATATCCGCAGCTACGAGAACGGTCATATCGACTTCGAGGACGGCGAAAATCTCCTCTTCGGGCTGAACGGCGCGGGGAAGTCCACCATCCTGCAAGGGGTGTTCGGTGGGCTGTTCCAGACGAAAATGAAGTACCAGGTCGGCAATGACTTTGATTTACCAGACCTTGTTCGCACGCAGGCTGACGAAGGGCGTATCGAACTTGTCTTCGAGGCAGGCGGAGCCGAGTACACCGTTGAGTGGGTCATCCAGAAAAGCTACGACGACGACGACGAGGTTAACGGGGCCAAGACCAAGCAAGGCTACCCGAAACTCTCCTCGGACGCCCTCTCCGAAGACGTGTCCAGCCTTGGCGACGTGCAGACCGAAATTCAGCGCGTTGTCGGGATGGACGCAGAGTCGTTCGTCAACAGCGTCTACGTCCAGCAAGGCGACATCACGCGCCTCATCCATGCCAGCACTGAAGACCGTCGGAAGATTCTTGACGGCCTCCTTGGTCTGAACCGTCTCGATGAGTACGTCGACCGCATGGAAGACGCTCGCCGTGAGTACAAGAAGGCAAAGCGTGATTCGAACAGTCGCCTTGACGAAACCAAGAAGCGACTTCAAGATCTGCCTGCGGAGGATGAGATCCAATCCCAAATAAACAAGACTGACAAGAAGATCTCGGACATCAAAGGCGACATCGACGATCTCGAATCGAAAATTGATGGTCTTGAGGACGAGCGTGAGACGAAGACGGAGACCCTTGACCGCATCGACGACCTCCAAGTGGAACTCGATGAGACCCGTGACAAGTACGAGGACGCCGAAAGCGACCACGAGACGTACAAGGAAGAACTCCAAGAGGAAAAGGAAGCACAGCGCAAAGCTGAAGATGCGCGTGACGAGGCACAGGAGGATCTTGAAGCCTTAGCCGAGCGGGATGAACTCGCTGACTACGACGTACTGGATGCTGACACCGCCGAGCAGGCGCACCTAACGGCGCAAAAAGAAGCCGAAATGGCTCGCTCAGAACGTCAATCAATCGAGGAAGGGCGACTCAACTCCCTTCAGTCGGACCTTGACCGAGTCGAATCCGACATCGAAGAAACAGTAGACGAAATCGAGTCAAAAGAGAGTGAACTCGACGACGTCCGTGCTGAGGTTGAGTCCGCTGAGTCGCGCAAGTCCGATGCCGAGAAGCGTGTCGAGAGATTCGAAAATGCCCTCGAAAATGACCGAACGACGGTCGCTGATCTTGCGGTGGAACTCGATATCCCCCAAGATGCGTCGGTAGACGACATTGATGAGTCACACATCCCCGAGACAAGGCAAACTATTTCGTCCGAACGAGAGCAAATCGTCGAAAAAAAGAGCCACCTCGGAACTCTACAAGAGCAGGTCGACAATCTCGAATCCGAGGGTGAATGCCCGGTTTGTGGTGCGACAGACGACGCTCATGACATCGACTCGGAGGCGGTTGCTGCAGAGCACAAGGCCAACCTCGAAGCTGCAGAGGAGCGTCTCGCGGAACTCGACGAAGCACAAGAGACGCTTGATGATCTTCGTGAAGCAGTCCGCGACGCGAAATCTACCCGGAACGACCTCGAAGATGCCCGCGGAGAGGTTGAACAGGCCGACTCCGATATTGAAGATGCTGAAGCGCGCGTTGATGAGGTGGAGTCGACGCTGGAGGGACTCCGTGGTGAACTCGAAGAGTACCGTTCAAAGAAGGAGCGACTCAACGACGAAATCGACGACGCGAACGAGGATCTCGAAGACGCTGAAGTCCGAGTCAACAGAGTGGAGACCGTCGAAGAACTGCTCTCAGAAGCAGTCGAACTACACGGACGTATCTCCGAACTGGAATCCGATATCGACCGCCATAAGGAGAACCGCGAGCGCATCGGCGAGCTTCGACGGACGGCGTACGACCGAATGTCCGACCTGAAAGAAGACGTGGAGGAGCTTGAGGCGGAACTTGGTGATCTTGACGCCGAGTCCATCAGAGACGATATCAACGAGATTGACGATTACCTTGACGAATTCCGCGAGACCTTGGATGGAAAAGAGTCCGAAGAGGAGGAGCTTGTCAATAAACTCGCTTCTCTTAACTCGAAGAAGGAGCAGATACAGGAAGAGACCAAGCGCAAGAAAATGCTCGCCAGTCAGCGCGAGTGGGCTAATGAACGCATTGACGAGGCGACAGAGGTCATCAAGAAGTATAAGGAGGTTCGTGGCAAGCTCCGACAGCAGAATATCTACAAGCTGAACGAGTACACTAACGAGGTGTTTTCGGACCTCTACAGGGATCAGTCCTATCGCGGCGTCCACATCGACAAAAAGTACAACATCTACCTCATCGCACAGGACGGTGAGAAACTTAAGCCGCAACTGTCTAGTGGTGGAGAGTCCGGCATACTGAACCTCGCACTTCGGGCGGGCGTCTACAAAATTATCACCGAACGCGACGGCGTCGCCGGTGCGGCGCTCCCGCCATTCATCCTCGACGAGCCGACGACATTCCTTGACTCGGGGCACGTCGGCGAGTTACAGACGATGATACAGACCATCGGCGAGTGGAATGTCCCACAAATTCTGCTCGTCAGCCACGACGAAACCCTCATCGAGAACAGCGATCACGCAATCCTCGTCGAAAAGGATCCTCAGACCGAGACCAGCCGCGTCCGTTCCGGCCATGCGGCGGTCGAGGAAGCAACGAATGACACCGAGACTGAAGCCACCGTGGGCGACACGGCCACCGACGACTGAGCGCCACTCCACTCAGACCGCGTCGCCCTGAGCGGTGAACCCTTATTTGACCCTATCTCTAACTATACAACAGATACGATGGCTGATATCCTTATCAAGCACTTCTATGCGGGTGGTCATGCTTGACCGACATGGACACTTACGGAGCGTTAAATCAGATGTTTCAGGAGTTGGGCCGTGCAGTTGGCGACTTCGACGCCCAACAGACCGTGACAGCTGCAGACGCTATCGCTCACTTCCAGCAGCCGGGTGGGAATGTGAACCTACTCGACGATGACGAATTCCAGATCACCCACAAGCCGATTAGCGAAGTAAAGTCGTGGGACGATCCGTGGCCGACCACGTACGGACTGGATGGTTCCACCACACGGGCACTACAGTTTAACAACGGTCTTCTCGCCGCAGGGAGCGCCGCGAAACTCGGTGTCTCGGGTAAGACAGGCAACGCCGACCTCGCTAACCGAACTACGGCGACACTTGTCGCCCACCACAACGACGACGAGTTTGAGTTACCTGGTGTCGGAGAGACGGGTATTGAACTCCCTAGTGGTACCGACGCCGAAATGCTCCGATTCCCTGCCAGCGACCTCATTAGCCGTCTTGACGACTATCTTGTTGGCGTCTCTCGGACGTATGCCGAGGGAAAACATGCTCGCAAGTACGCTGCCGAACTTGACGGCCCTTTGTTCATTGACGGACCCCTCTACCCGAACCCAGCGTTCAGTTGGATGCTGTTTGAGCAGGCGGGGGAGGGGCCGACGTATATGACCGACAACTGGCCCGAGATAGTAGGAGACATCATGCAGAACTACGTCTCCACAATCGAGATGATGTACGACCGAAACTACCCGCCCATCGGCATCATCAAGACTGGTCGTTCCAGTGCTGCCCTAGATTCACTCCAGACGAAGATTGAAGACAACGACGTGAATATCGAGACACCACTTCCGTGGGGGAGCGACCATCTACTATTCGAGGACGCCTTGTACAACTCTGACGACCGCTACGGTGATAAGGGCCCCATCATCAGCTACACGCCGTGGCTCCTCCAACAGAAGGAGGGAGCGCACGGTGAGTCCGTTGTACCGTTCGAATTCTACGACGGCGTTTCACTGAAGTGGGGCGATGCCAACGAGTATATCCGAGCGTTCTTCTACGTCCGCTGCCCCCAATCCGACTACGTGATGCGTGTGGAGACTCCACACGCCTTCGCCCGGAATGCACGACTTCGAGAGCGTATCACCCGGAAGGCCCTCGTTGAAATCGCCCAACAACAGAAGGAACCTCGTGCAATCACATTCGCCGACCAACGTGCCCGCATCTCTAGAGACGACCGCTTTAACCTTCGAGATGTTATTGAGCAGTTCGCCCAGAACAATCACGGGAATGTTCGCGCTGTTCAAGACTATAATGAAGGGCGCGAGTATGACCGATTTGAAGAGTTTTAGAATAGTGACATGGCTCAGTTGGCAAGACGCGAACCTTCATGTGATATAGTCTCTAATCCGCTTAACAACTAATAAATGACAGAGGATTTCAGTTTGGACGATGCGCGAGCAGAGGACGAGAGGGCTAGCGAAGAAGCAACCGACGAGACTCAACTCAAAGACGCACCCGCTCCCTTCGGTGACCACAATGGCGAGCGCGTTGGTCATATCACAGCGCAAGACAACCCCATCGTCGTTGACCGCGAGGAGTCGGTCATCCGTGCGTTCGTTGACTCCGACTCCCGCGAGGGCGTGCGTCTCGGGAACTATCTTCGAATACCCTATGCGCCGCTTGAAGACGAAGAGTATTCTCGCGCGATGCTCGTCGGAGTGATCAAACGCCTCGAATATGCCACCATTGCCGACATCAATGATAAGCAGGACGGCGGCTACGCAAACCCGCCGGGTGAACATTCCTTCTCCTACGTTGCCCAAATCGAACCTATCAGCATCGTTGAGTTCGATGAGACGGACACGGAGAATCAGTTCACACAGGCGACGGTCGACAAACCACCAAAGCCGGGGGCGAACACGTGTCTGGTCGAGGACCGGGCCTTCCTCCGGTCAGCTCTCCGCCTCCCTGACCGCGGTGTTTTCCTTGGACATATGGCAGTAAGCGGGGACCGGATCCCCACCGAGGAGGAACCGCTTCCGTATTATATGTTCAACCCGAATGCCACTGACGGGAACGAGGACGAGGGCGAGCCCGCCATCTTCCGACACACACAGGTCGCGGGGTCTACTGGGCAGGGGAAGACCCACGGGTCGAAAAACATCCTCCGCAACCTCTCGACAGGCAAAGAGTATTCAATCGAAGTGCCGCCAGAGGAGCAGGATGGGGAAAATGTCGATGTGGTTGAGGATCGACAACGGGCTCTGAACGTCACAGTAATCGACCCCGAGGGCGAGTACGTCGAAATGGGGGATGACCCAGACCCCGAGACTCAAGCAGACTACTATGAGGACGAGTTCCAAGAGATGCTGGAGGAACAGAATATCCTTCACGGGGGACTTGACAGCCCCGACAGCAACGTCGACTTCGGTGTGTACGTCCCGAACATCAACGACACCCACCCCTCTCACCCGAACTGTACGGAGTTCAGTATCCCGTTCGAACTCGTCCGAAGGAATCGCCAACTCCTCTACAAATCCTCGCCCCCAGACCGCACGAAAGATGCCATCAACGATCTCATTACGGAGTACTTCCACAACCACAACGCGCCCTATACCTACGGGGAGTTCTCGAACTTCGCAGATAACATGCTGGACGAGGACGAGGACCGCATCACTGAGAACGGGAGCG
This sequence comes from Halobacterium sp. DL1, assembly GCA_000230955.3. Lineage (NCBI taxonomy): Archaea > Methanobacteriati > Methanobacteriota > Halobacteria > Halobacteriales > Halobacteriaceae > Halobacterium > Halobacterium sp. DL1. The sequence goes on along the minus strand of CP007060.1, from coordinate 444,156 downwards.
TCAAGACAGCCGCCCGCGAACGCCTCGTGGGGCAGTACGAGTTTAACCGAGTTTTCGACAACGGCGACCAGTCGTTGTTCGACCTCACCAGCGAGATGTTTTCTCCGGGGAAGGTCACCATCATACCGACTGATCATCTCCGTGGATCGACCGACCGCTTAGTGGTATCTTGTTTGCTTGCCCATGTCGTCACGAATAAAATCGGCAGCGATGTGGAGTTCCCACATATCAAAGGAACGCCGATGCTCCTCTCGCTGGACGAAGCACACGAGTACCTCACCACACCATCCGACCTCGGATCACGCTCTGGCTACCTCGTCCGGAAGTTCAGACAAGCCGCGAAACGAGGGCGAAAGGACAAGTTCGGGCTCTACATCATCACCCAGACGCCCCAAGACATTGATGAGGACGTTCGAAAGCAAATGAATACCCGCATCTACCTCGGTCTCGAACGCGACGTGGTCGAAAGCCATGACGTGTTCGTCCCGAAGGAGTTCAAAGAGGCCGTCACTCAATTCAACAAGGGCCAGATGGTTGTCAAACAGCCCGACGTACGGGCAGTCGAAATCAAGGGCCTTCCCGCCTGTCTCACTCATCACAGCAACTGAGTCTCAAATCATCATAACAACAGAACATCGATTATCCATCTCTGGGAAAGAACTCCGTGCTTCGTCAGATGAAGCCGATGTTCTGGCGGAGTTTCGAAGTTTCCGGAAGGTACCCCTCGGCTGCGGCCTCGCTCGCACGGTCAGCATAGTAGGTAGTAATGGGTAGACGAGCAGTTGAGTTCATCGCACCGACGTGGGACTGGCTCAGTAGGTAGACTTGCGCAGTCAACGTTTTGATGTCAGTGTCGCCAGCCTTGCGCTCGACTTGGATAGGCTGAGGAAGTCCCGTGTTTGAGCTCGTCGCTTGCGACTCGGGGTCACCGAATGTAGCGAGGATAGCTCTATTTTCCTCGCGGTTGAGTGCGGCAATGCCCTTGTCGGGTATCTTGGCGACGCCGTCTGCGAGGTTGAGAACGCGCGCTGGCGATTGCTTGCGAATCTCGACAACATCGTAGTTGATGTCCATCGATTCTAACATCTCCTCTACCTGATCGAGATCCTCGCGCATGAATCCGTCCCGGTGGATGACGATGCGGTCTGGATATTCGCCGTGTTCCTGCTTGTACCCCGCGATCGATTGGCGCGTGAGATTCTTCAGCTCTTTCGGCGGCACCTTTTCACCCGTCTGGGGTTTCGCAGAGGTATACCCGAGGATAGTACCGTCGCCGTAGATACTCGTCGTTGAGGCGGCGATATGGACACGTTCGTCGGTATCTCGCGGGTAGCGATGGGATACGTCAATTCCGATGAACAGATCCGTCTCGCCTGGCATTGCATCCTCGGTTGTAAATGGAATGCCGCCCGCGGCAGCGACCAATCCCAGCGCGACGTTCGGAAGCGCGTAGCTGGTGGCGAGCGTGTCGATATGGGCCATCTGGCTATCAACACGCCTCTGGCGGAGCGCTTTCTTCATCTCGTGATAAATGTCGCTCGCGCTACTCTCACCCATGCTGAAATCCGCCTTCGGCAGGATGACACACGCGGCAGAGTACTCGTGGTCATCGGGTACGTCAACCAGCAGGTCGGTATAGATCTCATCAGCAGTTTTGAACGGGTCGTACTGCACCCGATTAACCGCTTCAGGACCCGCTCCGATGTCCTTGAGTTGCTGATCGAGGTTTTCCCACCGCTCAGCGTGTGGGCCCGCGCTCGGATGGACGAGACACACCGAGAACTCCTCGGGGGCTTCGTACACTTCATTGTGCTTCACCCGTCGCGGATGGTCACCAGTTTGCTCCTCGGCGAACTGGAGGATGTGGGCGTCGGTCTCAAACAACCGCGACATCTCCCAAGTGTCATCGCCATTGACCGGTGTTGCGTCAAACGAGAGAGTCGCCCCTCCTAGCGGAATGACCGGCGGAAGATTTTCGACGAAAGTTGTCGCCCGATTGAGACACCGTTGGGCAGATAGCCGCGTCTTCCCGCGAGTCGCCTCATTAAATCTCGGGGCAAACGCCTTCACGTTCTGCGGGTGACCCTGTAGGGCGAGGAGTCGCTGGGGGTAATACTCGGTGTTGTGCGAACCCTGCTTGGTGACTTTCACTACCCGCCGGTCAGCACGAGCGATTTCTTTCAGAACGCGGTCGGGGATCCGTTCTGCTCCCTCGTGGTACTCAACGACGCTTTGATTACCCATATCATCGATACTCTCGTTGACCGTCTTATCCATTAGCTCGTCAACGAACGCCCCTTTCCCGCTCTGCTTGTACGTTACGTTGACGCGGAGGCCACGATAGAGCTTATCGAGATCGAATTTGTCGAGGGTGTACTCAGAGATGGTCTTGTGCCGGAAGTCAACCGAGAGATAGACGACGCCAGCATTCGTTACCGATAGCGAGAGATTCCATCGTTCGTGCAGGCGGAAGTCTTGTTTCTGGATAACAGGGCGCTTTGAGAGGACCGTGTCGATGCCTCGAACCTCATAGTCACCATCCAGAATGCGACGGAGTGAGGCGTCGATGAGCCCCTTTGTGACAGCCTTGTCACTATAATCGGTGTAGTCCAGTGTGTGTGGCCCGTCGTTGACCATCTCGAAATTCTTCAGCTCTAAATCTTCAACAGGGAGTGGGGACGGAGTAGCGAGCGCGAGGGCATCTCGAACGGCGATAACCGGGGGAGACGAGCTCTCAAACTCTCCCAAGATGTCTCGTCTCGCCTTGTACGTGTCGCGCAGGGCGGCTTGATGATCATCGGGACGGTACCCGTCCTTGGCTTTCAGCGTGTACTCGTGAACCGCAAATTCAGAGAGTGATTTCTCACTTCGGAAGGTCGTCAGCGCGTGTCCCGTCTGCTCGGTCGCTGACTCAGGTACGTCGGCGAACGCATCATCGATTTCTGCCTGCATTTCTTCATCAACCGACGCGGACACGGCTCGGGGCTCCTTTTCCTCGCCTGTCGAGTCGGTGTTATTCCGTTCTGCTTCGCTACTGTCCCCCCCTGCTTCGCCCTCACGTCAACCGACGATGTCTCATCGTCTCCGGATGACGATTCTACATCAGCAGAACTGGTGGTCTCACCTATGTCCGCGTCTCTCGTCGACTGAGTCACTTTAGTATCGGCCGTCGCAGTAAGATTGTAGAAGGTTCGACCACTGGACTCGTTGATAGAGTAGCGAAGGTCTGTCAGCGTGTATGTCTCGCCGGCTTCGAAATCCGTCTCGTACACCTCGTCAGGCGTTGAGTTTACCCAAAGGGTGATGCCTGGCCGTCTACCCGTCTCGTCTACGTACTTGAGAACGCGGTTTCCGGGCCCACGGTTAGGGTGGTGTTGAGCGTCAACGACCTCGAAGGTCGTCGTGTACTTTGCACCCTCATCCAGATCGTTCGCTACGTCCATCTCCTCCAGAGTAATGTGTGCCGTCATTGCTATCTTTCAGTTGTCGTTCTGACTGCAGTTTCTGCGCCACGCCGTCCCACAATCCGCCTACGAATCGTAGCAGACAACAGAGTTTATCCTCCACTTCGACGGCAAGCTCGGCCGTTGTTTCGATGGTCGTTCGATAACCTTGGCGTTTCTTGAGATTAAGTGCAAAGGAGTCCGTGAGGATGACACTCCCCCGAACGCCTAAAATCGTCCCCTCGCCGTTATCGCCGACCTCCAGTTCGGGTCGATTTACACCACGCGCGTGGTCGATGCCGGTCGCACGGTGAGGTATTGATACGACTCGGTCAGCGACAACATCCTCATCAAGATCGTTGAGGGTGAGACACGCGTGTAACCGTGAGTCATCTGGAATGTACTCTGGCACCGTTCGGGTGGCCTCAACAAGATCCTCAACAGGAGACGTCCGCGGTTCGTACCATGAACTACTCGACTGGGTTTCAAAGCGATCACTGAACGCCTCCTCGATGAGCCCCGCCGACTTTCGATTCGGCGTTTCGGCAACGACGATAGCGTGACTCGCGCCCTGCTCGGCCCACCGCTGGAGACGACGGTCGCTCCGGCTGATGCCAACCTTCACATCAGCCTTCGTGACGAGGTAAACGACGTAAGTGTGGGCGCACGCATCGCGCTTGTAGTCGGGGAATGGACAGTCGGCGTTCTTACAGTCAGTACCCGGCGTCTTGATGCACTGCGTAAATGGCGGCCGTTGTTTACAGTCGTAACATACCGAGTATTTCGGCTTCGAGAGCTTCTCGCCGCAGTTACCACAGACGCGTTCCTCATGGAGGGTGACGCGGAGTGACTCACCGACTAAGCTGTCGCAATTTAGTGTAGCATCAGAATCTATAAAAGAGAGCGATGGGGTTCCGCGGTACCACGAGAAATAGCCGATGTGCCCCTCAATCGAGTAATTGTACTCCGGGGGGTCGCTGCTAGATTTGCTCCTGTTTCTACCTTCACCACCGAAATCACCGAGGGCTCTTTGACGTTCAGTCATGGCACGAATGGGGATCCTCGCAACCGAAACGGTTGTTAAGATTTTTCCTTGTTGGAAAAGAGGCTGCCTTTTCTAGCAACTCAATCATGTCCTACATCACTGACACCCACCGATGAGTGAAAAGGATATGCATGCTAGTGGATGGATAAATGTCTGCAGATCTATGAACTTGTGAACAAAGGTAGAACTATATGACTTCCTTTCACATTCAGGCCTATGGACAGGACTTCCGTATCTTCTAGCAACCTAAGAAGTGTCGGCTATAATCAAGACGACCAAATCTTAGAGATCGAATTCAACAGTGGGGGAGTCTACCGTTATTTCAGTGTTCCCGCAAATATTCACACAGACTTGATGAACGCGTCTTCACATGGGAAGTGCTTCCACAGCAACATTAAAAATGTGTACCAGTACGAACAAGTTCGATAGCTCAATGGTGGTATTAAAATGAATCTTGATAGGATAGAAGTCAAAAATCACCGTTCGATAAAGGAACAATGGGGAGATGACGCAATAACATTTGAAGGACTTGACTGTCTCGTAGGAAAAAACAACGTTGGAAAAACCAATATTGTTTCATCTATCAAATACCTGCTTGAGCAAGAGGATAAGACGAAAGATGAGGAACTCTACTGGAACAAGGAGACTTCTCGAACAGTAGAGGTCAGAGGGTATTTTAATGTATTAGAAAAAGACCTACACCGGATACAGGATGAGAGGAAGCGGGAGCAGGTACGAGAACTCCTTCTAAACTGGGAAGACTTCGACAATCATCTTGGAATCTGTCGTATTACCGAATCGGAAGAGAAAGGGGGAAATACATCATTCCAAGTAATCCAACTCAGGCCTATTGATGAGGAACTGAGTGAAGATACTTTTCTGGACTTCCGCGATGATCAGTGGGGAAATATCGATGATAAAGAGGGGTTCACCAACACTGATTATCGGGACGCGATGCGGGAAAAATATCCAGAAGTCGCGGGACATGTCGACGAAGACAGTCTGAAGCAGAAGGGTGCATGGAAGGATGGGTATGAGAGTTACATAGCCTCTCGGCCGGAGGGTCTTGAATTTGAACCGAAGCCTACGAGTTTTCCTTCGGGTACGAAACAGTTGATTAGAGAGGTAGTGCTTCCTGACGTGGTCAAGATACCTGCTATCAAAGAAGTTGAAGATGCGGCCCAGACTTCGGGCGAACTAGGCGAAATGACCGATGCCCTATATAGTGAATTAGAGGAAGATATCAACAAACAACTTGATGAAAATTTAGGCAGTGTATATGATCGACTAGACACCAGTTCAGAAGCCTTTGAGACCCAAATAAGTGATTATCTCAAGCAAGCCTTCAGAGATTATTCTGTGGAGTTGGATTTCCCACGAGTGGAGAGTAGGAGATTATTCCGAGGCGTGGATATTCGGATTGAAGATGATCAACTTGAAGACACCTTGTCACACGAGAATGTTGGTGAAGGTGTGAGGCGGGTACTGGTTTTCAGTATGCTTCGCACTATTGCTGATCTTCGAGATGGTTCGCTCTCTATAGCTAATGAAGATAGTGAAGAAAATGAACAGAGGCAACCCCTCTTGATCCTCTATGAGGAGGCGGAACTGTTTCTGCATCCGAATCTGCAGAAGAACTTACTTCGAGTCTTCAGAAGTCTTTGTAATGGTGATGCGCAAATTATATTCAATACGCACTCCCCCCTTCTGATTCAGAATAAAATACTAGACACGATCAACATTGTCCGAGATAAGAACGGAACAGAGGTTACACAATTCCATACAGTTTTGAATCAAAAGGAACCGCGGGAACAGTCCCGTCTAATGGACCTTCAAAAGGTATCCTCCTACATTTTCTCGGAAAGAGTGGTACTAGTAGAGGGCCGATCCGATGCGATTGTCCTTAGAGAAGTTTCTTCATCTCTTAATCCTAATTGGAATTTCGATAGCTTAGGTATCCCAGTTCTTCAGGTGGGGGGTAAAACGAACCTGCCATTATTCAAAGACTTTCTGGAACAGCTGGGAATCGACGTGTTTGTAATCGCAGATATTGGTGCTCTTCGGTGGTCTGTCTCCGCGATGGTCAAAGAGGAATCTATTGAAGAGGAAATTGAGGAACTGAAAGATACCTCTGAATCGCTCGTAGATGATGGGAAAGTAGATCATACTTGGAATAGCAGCGATATCGATAGTAAAATCCTCAATGCTACTTGGGAAAGAACTTTTGAAAGATACAGAGAACTAAAAGAGCGACTGGAAGACGGGGAAGAACCCGATCAAGAGCACATTGATAGCATCAAGAAATTAATCAATAAAAAATCCGATGACGCGTGGCGTAAAGCGATAACAAGCAATCATGAAAGGATTAATTCTGACCGCTTAGAACTGAGAGCACGACTACTTGAAGAAAACATCTTACTCCTGAATGGTGAAATCGAAGACTATTACCCTGATGTTGAAGTCAGCAATAAAACTGAGGCTGCATTAGAGTTCTCTGCTGACAACTACGATGTAAGTGAACTGCGGGATCATTTCGTTGAACTCCCTGAACGGGACGAAACAGATGTTGATGCTTTCCTTGGCGAGGTGTTTGATGTATGATGCGGCATAGCGTAGACTGTTCTATAACTCGACATAAAAAGACCAGTGAGAAGGACAGCGACTCTGGTTCTGAACTGTCCGACATGAGAGTGAACGAGTAGGCGAGTGTGCTAGTAACAAGGTGTCGTCGCATCCGTCAGGCGACGCGCTCGTTCAATTCGTGTAATTGTTGCCTGAGCACATCCACCTTCTCCTGATTTGCGCCGTAGAGCCCGTAGAACCAGACTCGGTAAACGTATAATGTGAGTCCGTCAGTCTTGATCACGGCTTGCTTGAGATCGGGTGAGTGGGAGGTCACTTCGGCATCGAAGTATCCAACGACCCCGTCGAACGGTTTGTTCCCGAAGCATACGACGTGGTATTCGGATTCGCCAAGCTCGCGCAACTGTTCCAACAGTACTGCGGCATCGTCGTCGCTTACCTCAACGCTCTGGCTGTCCGGGTCAACCTCATCCACGAGGTCAGTCATGTACGCCCCCTGGAGGCAGTTCAACCCGCCGTCCTGAATGAATTCTTTCAGCCGGTAATCGTAGTGCTTCGGAGTTGGTGCGTGGAAGTTTGAGTAGGGGGCGGGGAGGTCATCAGATCGATTCAACCCCATCAGGACGATGGCTGGAGTCAGCATCTCGGCCTGGTCATGGACGAATTCGACCAAGCGCTCGGGGCGCTTCTCAACGCAGTCGCCGTCGGGGAATGCGTCGTCCCACACAGCCCAACTAGCCCACGGGTACTGTTCAGCGATCCCCGCAAACGTTTCGCGGTCCATGCTCCAAATCTTGGCGGCCTGCCCTATGAATTGTGCCAGCAGTACCTGCGACGTGACTGCCTGAACGAGTGAAAAAGTATCGCACGGTTCGGATGTCAAAGTGGCGTGCTTCCCACCGGCTTGCTCTCACACCGCTATGGATGGAGTCACCGTAAGCAGGAGGGTATGCAAACGAGGTCAAGAACTAAGACAGTATCTGGTAATTGTCTTTACAGTACTTGGGGGTCAGCGATGAGAGAGAGAACAAGCGAGGATGTAGACGGCGACGAAGAAGAGTCAAAAGAGACTGACCAATATCTTGCCGACGAAACTCCAGAACAGAAACCATCCCGTCAACAAGAACTCGACCATTCACCTGAGAAGTACACTACCGGGTACGATGCGTTCGGTGACACGCGGGTCGGGATCGGAAGCGCTGGCGGAGATGTAACAAAACTCATCCGGCATAACGAAGGCCGGCATCGCTCCGATGGCAGCCACAGTGCTCGTGAAGCAGCTCGTGACAAGGGGCGCGTTACTGAGTCGTTCTGCTCTGCGCTCGATCTTCCATCTCACCAGCAACGTGCAGCAGTCGCCGCAATGGCAACGATGAACCTAGATCGGTTCGGTCGACAGAAACGGCTCGGAAAAGTCGCGCTGGCAACGATTAAAGTGATCGTCGAATGGGATCGATCCCGGCGATTCCCTGACGATGCCTTGTCGAACCTCAATGAGGATGATCTACCGACGCGGATGCTCGACGACCCAGACTACCAGGAGATACTGGATCAACAGGATGTCTCGAAAGCGGATCTATACAGTGTGTCCCAACTCGTCAAACGTGAACTGAAAAAGGAGGCGTTTTTCAGCCCCAGCGATCGAGACGGATCAGACGTCACAGCTAACACTGATAGCAAGGAAAATAGCGGGTGATACCCCCCACTGACTACCGGTACATTCACACTGGACATCCTAAATCAGATGGACATACATATTGGTAATTTTCTTTTAAGTATTCCCTGCGACAATATGCGTATTTAGGGTCGTCGGTCGTCGGATCCGCCGTAAGGCGGAGAGACGGCCTGGCTGCCAGTTCACGCGCGAATTATCGCGGGATTCGGCTTCCCCCTTCGAAAGAGGTGGGTCTCTTTAGACTCCCACTTTGGCCTTCGAAGGGGGCTTCGTAACCAACACGCACGGGAATAATCGATGGGCTTCGGCCCAGCAAGCGAACCCCTTCCAGAGGGTACCATAGTCCGTGCGCGCAATTCGCGCTCGAAAGCATCGTTTCTCGTCGTTAGTCAGCGACACCCCTTAGAGGCCCTTCGACCCATCACTGAGAGGAATCAGCCCTCGTTGAAGAGTTCCTTCGTCAGGTCTCAGTCTCCTTAGCACATATCGACGCGGCCAGTGGCAACGCTGGTCAGCGTTCGGTACTCCCTGCTTCGCAGCCACTGACTTCCAGACGGCGATGTACTACTCCAGACAACCAATTCGATAGATGTCCGTACAACCCAACCTCGACCAGACGTATCTCCCGCTAATCAAACAACACGCCCGCGACCGGTGGCACGAACGAACCCCCGCACACCAACCCCTCGCATCAGCCTGGTTCAGCGCCACACCCGTTGACGCCCCCGCAGCCCGATGCAGCCACGCCCGGCTCTACGAACCCACAGACGCACTCATGCTCGTCCGTGACGGCTGGCTGCGAACGGTCCTCATCAACGACGGCCGCCTCCAACACAGCGGCCTCGTGATGTGCGATGCTTGCGACGACCTCATCGACCCGATCACACACAGGCGCTGCCCCACCTGTGGCAACCCACAACCGGCCGAGCAAACCTCCGGTCAAATCACTGTCGTCCAGGGAGGTGCCGACTGATGAGCAGCCCACCGTTCATCCACATCGACGAATTCGACGGCGCAGATCGGTTTGTAACGACGAAAGCATTCGTCAACTACACCATCGACCTCCGCAGCCACACACCGAAACAGAAAGTCATGCTCAGCGACAGCGACAGAGGCGACGTCCAGCGACCCTGCGTCGTCTTCAACGACGACATCACCCTCGAAGAGGGATGTGGCTACCGCTTTGGCGGATTCGACAACCAATGGGACGACGGCGAAGAAATCCAACTGAAACTCCACAAGCGCTCCTGGGCGAACAAATTCTACGACCCCAAGGATCAGTAGCACTCAATACCCACTGACCCTGCTGCAACACTCACGTCTCTGCGTCGAACTCGCTGTTGAACTGTTCTACTGCCCGCAGCCACAATAGAGATCCGCGGACATCAGAGTGTCTCACGGGAGGAAAATTGAGTGGTCGCCTGGGTCAGTTGATTCCAGATTGTAAGACGGGATCTCGTCGAAGAAGCCCGCAATAATCGGGAGCAGGTGACTGCAGTCCGAGAGCAAGGTATGCATGATTTCGTTCGGATCCTGGTTCTCTACTTCATATCCCCAGAAATCGTCAGGCGGCAGATCGAATTTCCCGACGTGTCCATGCGCAACTGTGATTTCAAAGTCACTGATATAGTTATCCGAGATCTCGAACGAGTAGCTTCGACTGCCGATATCTGCAGCAATCATGAAATCTCGGGTGTCACCTGTTCCCCGATAATCTGTCACCCCCCACTCGTCCAGCTTGGAGTCGTCATCCAGTTGGAAAACGAGTCTCAGCCCTCGGCTGTCACTGTCTGAGTCGACTGTCACTCCTTTGATCGAGTTCACTTCCCACGAGTGGTTGCTGTATTCCTCGAACCGTGTGTTCAGTTCTGGTACAGAATCCAGCCGTTCCCGGTACTCGGACCGAGTGGTGTAAAATTGGGTGAGGAATCCCTCTGCTTCCTCGGGATCGTAGTCGTCTGGTTTGACGCGGTCTGGCTGCCAGTTATCTAATAACGCCTCTACTTCGTCGTTGAAACTGACATCTGCCGACATTTCCTGCAGTAATTCTGTGAACGACGGTGATGTTTCACCGGTCGACTTACCACTGGAACCTTCGGTGAACTCAGCACGTAGCTCTTTGATGCGGGATGAGTACTGACCGCTGTAATCCTCAGTGAAGTCACGGATTGTTCTCACATCCGCTTCCGAGAGCGACGGCCCTGCCGCGTCACGAAAATCATCAGAATCAAGTTCTGAAGCATCCTCCTGCGGCCCTGAATTTCCAGTCCAGTGTAGTCCGACCTCGTAAAGTGTCCACGTCAAGTGCTTCGGGACATCAACACCGCCATCATCCCCTGGTTTCAACGGCTTATAGCCGAGTTCCCGATAGACCTTCTCGGTTACCTCTGGCGTTTGTAACGGCAGCGGATGACTCATCCCATAGACGTAAGCATGAACGTAGTACCCGTCCTTCTCGTTGGAGTCCGCATATTCCTTCAAAACCGGCATAAGAAGTAGTCACTCCGACATCCCATTAGTCCTCCCTCTTCCCCGTTAGGAACAGTTCGGAGCTGTTATTGACTGACAAAGGATTCGGGGACTGTGGAACGCTCCGGATTTCAAAACGACGCTACTCCCTATCGACTTAGTTACTGCAGCGTCACGAGGGACACATGAACTTGTGGCTCGTACCTGTAGACGAACCGTCCTTTCAGCGAACACTCGCCGAACCAATCGACCTGTCGGACTGGAACAACCGGCCCGACTCATTTCCCGAACGCGCCCGGGTATGGGGCGTCCGAACCGATCCGGAACAGGGTTCCTGGGAGCGAAACCGTCGAAATCTCGAACGAATGGAGCGCGGCGACCCGCTCCTGATCTACCGGAACTCGGAAAGCCGATACACTGCGACCGGACGCGTCGGGCCGATGGCCCACACAGAACACGTCCGCGACGAATATTGGGACGGCGGCCCAGCACTCGACATCTACGTCGTGGAGGACTACGACGACTCCATCGATGTGGAACCAGAGACAGTCAACCGGCTGCTCGACTACGAAGAGTCATTCTGGCCACAAGGATTCTGGCGAGTGAGTGACGATCGCCCAACGGAACGAGTCGGGCGGAAGTTCGATATGTGAATTGCCGGCAGGCCTCTCATACTATGCGGTGAGGCCAGGCACGGTCACAAAATTGGCGAGCCTGATCAGTAAGCTATGACGTTGAGAACGCGTAAACCATCTCCATGGGGAGATCACCAGTTGGATCACCCTCATCATCCTTAGGCCACTCTTTGGGAAGAGTCCGTAACGTCCCAGTCTTCTGACTCGCAGTGAGTGCTAACGCGAATGCATCGACGATGTCGTCATTCCCGACCTCGCCGTCCAAGTCACGACCCGCATCACGAACATGCGCCAATACTCCCGAGTCGGTCTCCTCCAGAATCGCCGCTCGTTCCCAGAATGCCGCGGCGGGCTGACCAGTCTTCGAGTACTCGGTCGCCGTCTTGTCGTTGAACGCCCAGAAGCAAACCTCGGGGTGTGCTTCGCGGATGACACCGACCGCATCGGACTCGGTTTCACGAAGGAACGCGTCGAGCTGCGCGATTTTATCCGCAATGTTCCACGATTGAACACCGAGACTCCCATCAGTTTGCCGTTCTTGCGCCGCCTTCGCGGCTTCGTAACTCTCTGCGTAGACGGCGTCTCTCACCGGGACAGGGAACACGCTGGAGTACCGGTTCGGGCTGAGTTTCTGCCGGGCCACATCGTCGCAGGGTCGTTTCGCGTTCGAATCTTCCCTGAGCCCAATCGGGATGTCAATCAAAATCGTCTCCGCGGACTCGCCGTGATTATACCATAACTCTTCGATATCCGCGTACAGGCGTGTCTCGGTATATCCTTCGTTGTCATAGCAAACCGTGACCCACCCGTCCACACAGCCGTCAACTCCGATGTACATCGTTGATCCTCCTCGGCATATCTACAGCTTACACCGGCAAATGGATAGGGGAATGAGCGGTGAACCTGATACACGGCCAGACGCACGACCGGGATCGATGGATTTCAATCTTGGGTAAGGTCCTGGGCTATATCGTTGAGCCTGCGCGTCTGATCCGACATCCGATTTTGCCAATCATCGGAATCATCCGAACCAGGGTCGAAATCGGAATCATCGGGTGGGAACAGGTAGTCGGCCGAGTTCTTGTGGCGATTGACTCGGTTGTCTTTAAGATATATACCGATCGGGTAGTCCCCATTCTTGTCTTGGTTCGTCGACACCCGGTAGTACGTCAGGGTCAGGGGGTAGAAGTCGTCCAACGATGGGTCGAAATCGAATGGAGAATGTAGATCAAGTACGATAGAGTACGCATTCTGAAACTCGGAGACATCTGCGTTGACCTCATCGTTGACCTTGAACTTGAACGGTGACTGCTGTTGAACACTCGCCCGAGTCCTGACAGCAATAAATGGCCGCTCATAGAGAACCCGATTGTATCGGTCAAGTTCCGGGTCGTACCCTCGCTTCTGAGCCTCCTCTTGCAGCCACTCCATGAACGAAATCTTGGCTGGGACGTAGTTACTCGAACTGCTGGTAAAATCGCCGGGTCCAGTCATACCGGGACTACTCATCGCTGTTTTCCTCTTCCGAAACGTTGTCAGATGACCCCGCGGGGTAAGCGATGACCTGCAGTACTTCTCCCGGCGTCAAGCTTAACGCTGTCTGCTCGACTTCAGGGATAGTGACTGTGTAGTCGTCCTCAAGGATTTGCTTGAACACTGCCTGCCGGTCGGGATCAACCACCGATACCTGTGAGACTAAAGAGCCCTGCTGTTGCACACGGTTCTGGACGGAGGATTCAGCGTTATTACCTCCCAAGACCCGTTCGAAGGCCTTTCCAGCGTATTTTCCAGGATACCACCCGTCTTCGCCAAGGCCGTGATCGGCCATCTGGACAACAGTTTCCAATGCTTCCTCGAAACTGCTGGGTCTCGTTCCGGTTTCCTCCCTGTGGATCTCCTCGACGACCTGAGTGAGATCGTCCGATATCTGTGGCCGGGACATATGTACGTACATACGTACACACAAATATTAACCCTTTCGGTCGTGCTAACCCGGCTACTTCTACATGCTGCGCAGCCAAGGGACTGTGTTGTGTCACTCTGGACGGGGGATTAGGTAACCGTGGTTTCATTATATTGGCACCTGATCAATCACGTATTGTGAACATGTTCTCCGAATTCGCCGATCAATCTAATTATGACACTCAGCAGGATCTGGTGGGGCTGGCAGTCTACTGGATTTCAGCCTGTAACGGTTATGATGCTGTACCGATATCAGAGGTACACGATATCTTGACCTTGTATGATTTCAATCTCAGTGACCAAACGGTAGCGACTAGAATACAGCAGCTCAAAGATGAGGGACTAGTCTATTATAGGGAGAGGTCTGGAACCTATTCTGGATTTCAACTTACCATACCTGGATTTGAGCGATACGATGAATTGTCCGGTGGCTGCCCGGGAATGAACGAAAGAGGTAGCGGCGAACCTGAAGAGACCGAGGAGACCGAGGAGGGCCAAGAGAGTCGAGATAATGTCGACAATGAATCAGCGAACAATTCCTACGATGTGTTTATCTCTCACGCCGGCGAGGACAAGGATCCAGTCGCCCGGCCCCTCGCTAATGAACTGCGTGACCGGGAATTTGATGTTTGGTTCGACGAGTTTGAACTCCAAATCGGAGATCGGTTACGGCGGTCGATCGATGACGGATTGGCCAACTCAAACCACGGAATAATAATCTTGTCAGAGGCGTATTTCGGCAAACAGTGGCCTGAAGAGGAACTTGAGGGGTTGATGTCCCGCGAAAACGATAACACTGATATCATCTTGCCACTCTGGTACGGGGTTGGCGAGAAAGAAGTCACAGAGTACAGCCCAATGTTATCCGGACGGGTAGCCGGAGTAATCGACGAAGACAACGTTGACCGAATTGCTGAATCTCTTTCTGGAATTCTACGTGACTGAAAACCACTGATGCCATACTCTAATATCAAGTAGAATATTCCTCACCCATGAACTCAGAGTTTGCAGAAAAATTCAGCTCAATCCCTGGCAAACCTTTATTCGCAGACTGCGGTTTATGCTAATTATCCGAGTACCCCCGACGGGTATTTTCGGTGTCTGTCAGTTATAACACCCGTACTCCCGAGGGAGATCGTGGTCAGTATCAAAGTCAACCAGTTTGACCTCCTCAATAGAGTTATCGCGGTCAACGATCATCCGCATTTGCTCGTTGATCCGCACATACTGATACCCTGTCCGGCAATTCCGCCAGTTGAACCCAGGCATATTAACATTCGTCTCAAGCTTCTCGATTGCCCGATCCACCCGCTCTCGAACCGTGTTATCCGACCGTTCGTACTTCTTTTCGAAGTCATCAGTCCGACGAATGGTGTAGTCAGTCTCCAACGCAACATACTTGAAATACTCTAAGTTCGGTGTTGGCGATGCAGGCTGAACCACGTACACTGGGATGCGGCGAGTGCTCGTCGCCCGATCAATCGACGTATCGAAGGGTAGTCGAGAACCGAGAAGCGTTTGCTGGCTCCGATCACCGAGAGATGCTGCAGCATCAGTAGCGTCTGCAGTGTGAAGAAGATGCGCGAGATGCCGGCCACCGACCCGGAAGTCCTGTCCGGTAAACCGTTCGTATGCACGGTACGCGTCCGGTTGGAACCGCGTCGAATATTCGAACAACGTATGGAATGCGGGCGTTGACGGTGCTCGCCGCATACACGCCCGGCTACGCGCCACGTACGCATTCGCCAGCGATTCCTCCAAGCAATCCTTCCCGGGACGCGCCGGTCGATACGCTTCCTCCACATAGTCTCGATACAGCATCTCACCAGCAACGTCCTCCAAGTACGTCGCCAAAAGCTCCGTCTGGTGATGATACCACTCGTGGCGAAGCAGAATCTCCAGCGCCAACTCACACGCCGCCTGCACCGACTCGAACGACGCAAACGTGTAGTCCGGCGCAGCATTACGGATATCAGCCTGCAACGGGAGCTCCCCGTCTTCGGTCGAGAACGTAATATCCGCGACCATCGGCTTTTGCTGCCCGTGACTCCAATTGAACAACAAATTCCCCAAGACCTGAACGCCGCGCTCCGTCACGTAGATTCCGTACTGGTCGGTCGAATAGTGGAACGGAACATACCAGGCAATCGCATCAAACCCCTCCTGATCCACGGTCCCGCGCCACGTATCAACGAGTTCATCACCCGCTTGCGAACCCGGAATGTACCCATCACCGTCAGGATCCCCCGTCGTCCGCTCCTTAATGTCGTACTCCGACAGTGGAACGAGTCGCTCATCCGGTTCCTCCTCCGGATCCACCCACGGATGCCTGTCAACAAGCCACGGTGGTGGTTGCTGGTCCGGAACGACTGGCGGGTCCTCGCCATCCCCTTCGTACCACCGCAAAAACGCACGTACCTGTTCAGGAGCGAACATCGGGATCTACACCGACCAACATCCGTCACCCTCTTAGAAACCCGGGTGACAGCAGACTATAATTTCCTCGACACTCTCTCATGCGAATCCAATCGGAACTGTCAGCACCTCATCGGTCTCTTCACCCGAGGTGAGGAACCGGTACTGGCGATGCCGGGATCCCTGACGCGGATCCAGACCTGCGTAATCAATCTCCATCTCCTCTTCGTCCGACAAGCTGACGAGCGCGGCTTCCACCGCTTTCTGTTGCCGCTCGATGTCGAATTCCGGATCCAACAGATACCGATGCTCGTTAAGCAGTTCCCCCACCTCTGGCGGGACTTCGGTCCGTTCTGGCCTGTCCCCGACGATTCTTTCGCCAACCTCGGTACTCCGCTGACCGATTTCCCGAATCACGGGAGCAATGATTTCCCAGTCGTCGACTTCTTCCGATGTTTGATCGTCAAGAACCAGTTCACGGAGCCGCGAATCCAACAGCTGACGCTCGTATGATACCAGTTCCTGATACCCCGCCGTTGCCTGTGATTTACCACTGGTACGCACGGGCACTCCGGTCATAGTGGCGCTTGTTAGCCGTTTGAGTTCTGACCAGGTGTAGAGATACTGCCCATCAATACGGTCATACGCTCGGGGTTTGGAGTATCGTGACACCTCACCGTCTTTGAGATACACTTCGGAGAATGTCGGCGTGCCATTGTTGACGGGTACCCAGAACGCCGTGTACTCCCCAAAATCGCTCGGGGGTTTAGGCAGGTTCCACAACCCGACTATATCAAGAAATACGGTTGTCCCGAGAACATTACCGAGGCCAGAGACATCAGTAACGACCGGTAATGCATAGAAAGCAGTGCCCGGGCCCGTTTGCCGACCGAGAAGTGTCTTCGCTTGTGCCCCGTCGAAGGGGAATTTCACAGCGCTCACAGTGTGTCCACGCCGGAACGTCCGGTCGTCGATCTCGCTGTAGACTGCCTTGTACTGGAGTTCAAGTCGGCTCGCAGTGTCGAACGCGATATCATAGCCACCTTCCGCCTCCTCACGCTGAGACGGTGCGATTGCGACGCCAGCAGTGAACGGGCTTTGCGACAACTGCTGTTGAGTGGCGTTCACCACCAGTGAGGATTCCGAGGGATAGTTAGTCATGGAACAGATATAGATTGAATCTCCAATAATGAGTATTCTTTTTTACCCCACTTCGAGAAACATCGATACAAGGCGACCACCAGGGTATCTCCTCATGAACGTTCCACAGACCACGAAAGACGATATTACTGATGAAGACACGATCTCCATCGCGGCTCAGGTACTACAGCATCGTACTTTCGACGATGGGAATACACAGGTTCAATTACAAGACATAGAAGGTCAAGAATTCCTTCTGAAAATATGGGATGGCGATCTTCCAGATTTTGAATTTAGAGAGAACGAGTGGATTCTACTTGAGGATGCGCTCGGAGACATCTATAATGAGAACGTCAATGTGGGATCAAACTATGGTGACCTGCAAGTAACGTATCTAGAATCATCTCCATCCTCTGTCGATCAAGACGAGCCCGACGATACAGCAACCGACAGCACTCAACAAACAGGAGGTGTCGTTGCACTCGACATTGAAACGATCTCCACCGTCCCGGAAGCAGAATTCGAATTTGACAATTCAGACCATCTTGAATTACTCTGTATCGGTGTTGGTTATGCGCCATACCAGGGAGCGCCAGGGACGTCCCGTACCCTCTTTCGATCTGGAACTACAGACGTATCAGAGGCCGCGTTACTACAGCAATTCTGCGAATACGTCGAATCACATACACCGTCTCATTTAGTTACCTTCAAAGGAGATTTTGACTACCAACACTTGATTGGACGAGCCGAAAGACTCTCAGAAATCGAACCAGACCTCAGCACTCGGGTGAGGAGTCTCTTCACAGAACAGGACTGGACCAATTTGGATCCCTGGGGCAGTCTTGAAGATAACGCCGACGTCAATAAAACTCACTGGGACATCTACGACCACTCCCTCACCCCTGCAGAATGGCGGAAAGACCACCCCCGGTTCGATGGCGATCCAGACGACCCCATCGTCTACAACATAGATATTCCATATTTCGGACAGCGATACCTAGAACTCACAGAGCAGCCAGAATCAGGACATCGTGAACATCGAGCACTGCATGAACTACTCCGACACTACACCGTTGCTGATATTGATCCACTTTTTGAGCTGCTAAAATAGCACTGCCCTATCCAAGCTTGGCTGTAACTTTCTATATTAGAATGCGTCGAGATTCTGTTGCGTATGATGTGGATCAAAACCGCGATCCCCCTCACGAACCCACTGCCAAAATCCCGTGTTAGTACTGTAAAACACCTCACCAGACCCGTATTCATCATGACCAGAGCTATGACAATCTGAACACAGCGTCGCTAAGTTTTCCGGTTCCGCTGACCCATCATCAGAGACGGGAACAATATGATGGATTATGAGTTCTGCTTCCCCATCACTCGCTGAAACTCCACACCGAACACACGCGTTGCCATCCCTCTCCAAAATCTTCTGCCGATGATCTGTCCTGACCTGGTTCTCCTTGCGTTGCTTAACATGGTCTTTGTAGTCCACCGTCTCCGTCTCAGGATCGAACACAAGCCGTCCCGGATACTGTTCGTGACAATCGACAGCCTCGGCGACACGACTATTCGGCACATCTTCTCCGAAGGCCGCCCACAGTGCCTCGATATTCTCCTTTTTATTCAACTCATCGCTGACTATAACCTCGGCAGCATGAGCCCAGAGTTCATCCAACTCCGCTTGGAGAGCAGTAATCTTCTCAGAAAGTTCTTGATACTCGTCATCTTCACGAATCTCTTCCATCACCTCCCGTATCGCGGATTGTTTCTCCTTCGAGTGCCGGTGGCTGAATGGAATCCTGTCAGAGTGTTTCACCGAGTCAAATCTGATACTACCGAGTTGTTCGTGTGCTTGACTATGTTCAAATGAGAGTTCCCAAACAAGCTCTTCTCGTTGCTGGCGAACTTCAGTAATCCGCGTCGTGAGTCGCTCATACTCCCGTATTAATTCGGACTCAGACGGGGAATCTGTCATGGGATGTAATCCTACGAATCGATACGTGTTATACTATTCCACTGACAGGGAATCAGCACTCAATAATGGATTAAGAGAGGTGACTTTGCTTTCTGCCTGCAACATGATCGGGTTGAATCGTAGCAGCGGCTATCCCTCACTGCGAAGGATCCACGGCTTCGCATCCGGGTCATACTCGCTAATCGCCCCGCTGTGACTGCGTGTTTCCGCGTCGAGCACGCCGATATGCTTGAGCTGCTGGACGAAATTGAACAGCACGTTTGTCCGGATGATGTCCTTCCAGACGGCTTCCTCCTCGTAAATTCGGGACGTCTGGCCGGCCTCAATCAGTTCCCGGGCTAGTGTTCGGCCGGCTTGCGTGCAGAACGTGTTCAGGAAGACGTTCGGGTACTCGTGAACCAACCGACGAACCAAGTCGGGAAAGTGAACCGTCGGTCCTTCTTTCCGCAGCGCGTCGAGCAACAACCGGAATTCAGGGTGTCGCTCGTAACAGTTCCGCAGTAGAATGGCGAGCGGCTGGTGCTCTGCGACGACCGTCGATCGGCCGACATCGTTCTTGATCGCATCGAGTTCTTGGAGTGTCGAAATTCCGGAGCCACGAAGCACCGTCGCTGCGAGTTCTCCCTGATCAGTTAGCGTGAACCGATCAGTACCCTCCACCAGTCCGAGTGACAGGGCACTCCGCCGGGCCTGGGTGCCCGCGCCGAAGCCGTACTCGGCTTTGAGTACATCTGCCAACTCATCGCCAGCCAGCGGGCCGTGTTGATCGACTGCGACGACAGGAGCGAGATAATTCAGCGGTTGGGCAAGCGAGAGACTCGCAATATCACCGGAAATGTCACTGCGACGCAGTCGAACCGACAATTGCCCCTCAATATCGACGACCTGCTCGTGGGACTCCGAGGTCGGCGGACTCGACCACCGCGTCACGCCATCATCCGTCGCACCAATCACACCAACACCCTTTGACCGGAGCAAATCAGCGTGTTGGCTAACGGTGTCAGTAGCTGCCGCAAGGTAGGAGACGTGCGCCCCCTGCTGGTACGTAAGTGCCTGCCCGATCCCGCGGAGTAATCCACTTGAGCCCTTCACCTCCACGGCGAACACGCGATCAGCATGCGTGAATCCTAGGACGTCCGGGTACCGGCCGCCGATCGTGATCTGGTGGGTTTCGCACCGATCCAAGACATCCGCGTATGTGTCTTGATGCGAGCCCGGCACGTGGACGAGTGGCTGGTAATCGCGTGTTTCGAGTTCGTCGATGACGTGCCCGAAAACCGACGATTCATCCATCCTATTCACCTCTTTGTACCGACACCAATTTGAATGTATTCCACCATCTCGATAACGGGAACCTCCCACTGATATTTCAATTACGAGAAACTAACGCAGAATGCAGTGCCAATCTATTCGTCTAATAGTCGCTCTGGGATTTGTTCGAGATTGTAGGAGACGCGTTGTTTGACCGACTCTTCGTCAGAATCGAATCCCTTCTCAGCAACGATCAACATCGGGAGTTCAGCGATATAATTTTCCCGCTGGATGAATTTCTCCAGATCCTCTTTTGCATGATCGAGCCCCGCAGCTTCTGCTTCTACTGGTAATGGGATTTTCACTCGGAATTGCTCGGAAAACATCTCTAAATTGAGTTTTAACCATACAATTGAATCTGGAGAATCAATTGTATGGATATCAACCGGTGTGATTTCGATGTCGACCTCACCATCCCCGATTTCTACTGTTTCCTCGCCAGCGTATCTGAGAAGAGCGTCGTGAACATCTTCCTCATAAACTCGTGTCATTCCCGTTCAAGCCTCCGTTGTAGTAGAGGCCGAATCTGCTCAAGGGTATCGAGCAGGTCCCCCGTTTCCTGATCCTCTGGTAGCTCATCGCTTTTTCCAAGGAGAAACTCTAGCAGCTTCTCGCCGTTAGCCCCGATTTTATCGAGAAGATCTTCATACAGGCTGGAAACCTCTTCTTCAAGTTCAGGCACTTCGATAATATCTGGAACTTCTCGCCCCATGAGTTCACAATATTCTTCCAGTTCACGCTGTAATCGTTCTCGCTCTTTCTCCGCCTGGTCGATTCTTGTACTGAGCTCATCCTTTGCCTCTGACACGCTCAGACCATCGACCCATTCTCCAACTTCAGTACCTCACAAAGCATCCTCGGCTAGCTGTTTCTGCGGCCTGAGTTCTGTGTCGAAGCGGTTGTACTGACGGTCTCGACGAGAGAATTACGGACGGATCGACGGAGAGCTGTCGCTGTCGGCGGCGGTCAGCCGCCGACGCGACAGCGTCGCCACTCACTCCGCTGGCTTGCTCGGTCGGTGGTTAGCGGTGGAATCGGTCGTCAGGTGGCCGATTCGCGGGGACGGCCCGACGCACCGCGAGGGCCGTCCACGCAGCTCGTCGAATCATATTGACGAACTCCTTGTACGGCCACCACCAGAGGCGACGCCCGCCTCGGCGGGGCGTCGCCACATACTCGTAGTGAAGGTACCGCCAGACGTTCTGTAAGAGGAGACTCACCACCACGTACAGCAGCCGTACCGTTGGATCTCGTGTTGTCGTTGTCGCTATCGCTTGCTCAAACAAGCGATAGCTTGACTCGATACCGAAGCGTTTCGAGTAGTGGTATCGAGCGTCCCGTGGTGAGTCGATGAACGGCGCGTCAGCGGCGTAGCCGTGACGCGCCACACCGTTCTCGTCATACTTCCCATTTAGGTACGTACAGTCGATGTAGACGGGAAAATCGACGGTCCAGCTGTGACCGTCGAGTTTCCCCGTCAGATCATGCTGAATGACGCGACTCCATCCTTCCGAGAGCTCTTGCTGAATCGCCTCACCCCACCGGATGATCGGGATCACGTACGCGTAATTGTGCGCCTGAAGCAGCGTGAGACACTTACTGTCGTAGAATCCGCGATCAAGGTAGACGGCCTTGACCCCGGCGTCAAGGCCGTCGAGGACACCGAAGAACTCAGCGAGGACACTACTTGCGGTATCGCCGTCTTTGAGACGGCGTACCGCCAGCGTGTAGCGTTTGTTCTTCACACGCGCGTAGAGTGTGGCATAGGCGTGGAACGCAGTGGTTCCACGCTTCGCTACCGAGTGATAGAGGCCGTCTGTGTCGTCTTCGTCACCGTAGTAGGGCCGCAGGTGGAGGTCTGCGCAGACCTCCACCTGTTCGGGGAGCAATTCATCGAGATCCTTTCGCAGGAGCGTGTTAGCGACTCGTTCGAGCCGTTCCGGCTCGAACTTCGTCCGAAGATGGTAGAGGACCGTGTTCCCAGCGGGTGAGTTCTGGCTCGACGCACAGAGCGTAGAGACAGAGGTCCCGTCGGCGCAAGCGCCGACGAGGACCTCATAGATGTCTTCAGCAGTGATTTCAGCGTTATTGGCTAACGAGAGCGAAACTTCCTCGTCAAGGCGGTTGACGAGAAAGTTAAGAAGCTGGTCCTCGTGGATCTCACCGTCTGCTTGTTTGGTTTTAGACACACCTTCAGCAAGCAGACGTTCTAACTAAGCGGCTTTGTGAAGTACTGAGGCTATACTCCCGACCGCTTCGACAGTGTGATTCGCGTCAGTGATGTGGCTGTTTTTGTGACATAGCGACACGAGGACCGCGTCGCCGGACTCGGGGATACGGTATATACCTTTATCATGGCCGTACTCAGCTGTGAGCCTGTACACTTTCGTCCAGTTGTCCGGGATGCTCCATAGGGCCTCGCTTACGTCCACGGTAGTCCGGGTTGCCGGGACGCGACGCGTCCACTTGTCACCCTGATCACGGCCGCGGGATTTGATGACATGCTCGTTTGTTTCGTCGTCATGCGTGACGGTGAGGACACCGTCGGCGCGATAATGCCGAACTGTGCTATCGTCGTATTCTGGCGGGATTTCTGACGTCATTGGTATCACGTGCTATCTGCTGATCGTACCGCTAGCACGCGACGTCCGACGACGCGCTGGCCTCGCGTCAGCAAGGATCTATGATACCAGGGATTGCGGTATCGAATTATTTTGCCAGAGAGGGTCTATGCATCGTCAGCTTGTAGATGCGGGGTGATTCTCGGGCGTCGCTTGATTGCTCAAAGGAACCTACCAGTTATAAACCCTCGTCCTGAATCAATCCTGGCTTCTCACTTAGTAAGCTGCACGTGGAACCAAAGAGCGGACTGCTTCTGAGCTCCCGCACTACCTCACCGGTCGTCTCGCAAAACCCACGGCTTCGCAGCCGGGTCGTACTCACTGATCTTCCCGCTGTGACTGTGTGTCTCCGCGGCAAGCGCGCCGATATGCTTGAGCTGCTGCACGAAATTGAACAGAACGTTCGTTCGGATAATGTCCTTCCAGACGGCTTCTCCTCGTAGATTCGGGACGTCTGACCGGCCTCAATCAGTTCCCGGGCTCGCGTTCGCCCGGCCTGCGTGCAGAACGTGTTCAGGAAGACGTTCGGGTACTCGTGGACCAACCGGCGAATCAAGTCAGGGAAGTGAATCCGCGGGCCCTCTTCCGTAACGCGTCGAGCAACAACCGGAATTCGCGGTGTCGTTCGTAGCAGTTTCGGAGCAGAATGGCGAGCGGCTCGTGTTCCGCTTAATCAGCGGCGGAGCGATCTTCGAGTCGTATTTTCTGGTCGTCGTCACGTGCAAATTGAGGATGTCATTCGCTCTCGTCTACACGAGAATTGTGACTTTCAACTGCTGAATCGTCAGCTTCGTTCGCTCCGTATAGTGTTTTCAGGCGTGACTGCAGTCGAACCCGGAGGCATCGATTCCGACGACACCGTTAGTCGGGAGAAGCGTTACTGAGAGATTGAGAAGAACCAGCCATGATAAGATGGTTGAACGCCTTACACGATGTCGAAGGAGACGGGATTTCCTCAAGATCGATTGTACTCCGAACCCGAGACATCTCGATGAGTTCGTCAAGAAGCATCCGGTACGTCGTATTTTTCCGAATCTTGAGACAGAGCTATACGATATGCTGGTGAAGTGTGCGCCGCTTTTTTGAGAACTTCGAAGAGTAGCGGGCAACGGCTCGTCGAGCCAAATGAAACGTCTGCTCTACAAACCGAAGTAACCGCGATTTTGAAGGGGCCTGCATTCAGCCAAACTACGCGGCGAACCTGTAACTCTTCGAGGGTTTCAGCCGGGTAGGTTAGATGGATATCGGAATCTGCGTGGCTCTTGAACGGGATTTTATATACTCAGGACTACCTGTATCCGATAATGAGTGACTCGTCGGACGACTATACGCTTGAGGATGCGCAAGACGAAGTCGGAATTCTTCGCCGTGTAACCGACGACGTCGTCGAAGCAATCCAGAACGCGGAGAGCGAAGACGTACTGGAGTTTTTGATTGAGGACGAAAAACTCGACGTGGTCCACGACGGAGAGCGTGGTCTGGGTCAGGTCCGACGGGCCGTACTTGAGTCTCCATTGGCGTCAGATCGGCTCAAGCGTATTGTAAGTCTCCGCGGCGACGAAACGCCCGAAGAGATACTCGTCCCGAACGACGTTGAGCGGAACGCGAAGGTCGCACTGGAAGCGGGCAAGCCAGTCGTCCTGTATGGGCCGACCGGGACAGGGAAGACGACATTTGCTAAGCAACTCGCTCGTGAAACCGGAATCGGATACACCCTCAACACTGCCACTCCCTCGTGGACGCCGTCGGACATCATCGGCGGCATCAGTCCGGACTACACCGGCGACTCACTAAGCTACCGAACGAAACTCGGCTGCGTGTCCGAAGCCGTTCAGCGTGCTCGCCGGTTCGACGTCGAATACGGCGTCATCCTCGATGAGATTACGCGAGCGGACATATCGAAGATATTTGGTCCGCTGTACACTGCAATCGAGAACCCACACCAAACCATCTTTGAGACCGACGAAGGTGAGACTATTGAGCTGGACGAGCGGGTGAACATCATCTGTACGATGAACATGTCCGACCGGACGGTGAACGAACTCGATAACGCCATCACCCGCCGGTTCGCCATGATCGAGTTGGACGAGTACGAGGAGGACAAGCGCCGTCAGCTGTTCAAAGACTGGATCACCACGCACGTCACCGACCACACCGACCTCGGAGAAAGTGAGATTCTCCGGCTGTTCGAACGTGACTACCAGGGTATCAATCACGGCCACGAATCGACGTCGCAAGGGTCGATTATGCGGTTCGGCCCGATGCATTACCGCGACGTCGCCGTCTTCCTCGGCGTCGGCTGTCGGGAAGGCGGAGAGTACGAGTACGACCAGACAGACGCGGTCGGACAGGCATTCCGGACGTACATCGTTCCGCGATTGCTGAACGCCGCCGCGTTCCCGCAGATCGAGCGCATCGCGGAACACTACCGCGCGATGAACGGTGAGTTCGAGGAGTTCGATCTCTCGCCGGCAGCAGAGCTCGCCGAACGGGAACTCGAACAGGAACGACGCCAGATGGGCTCCTACGAGTAATGAGTACGGTTGACGAAGTTTACGAGTACGGGCAGGACACCTTCAATGTCCCCGAGCGCGGGGAGATCCGAATAGAGGGCTGTCCGTCGTCCATCGGGGACCAGCTTCGTCGCGCGTCATTTACACAGGAGAGTCCTGGTGTCTTCACGAAGAGTCAGGCCGCACTCGACTCAGATCAGGAGTACGAGGTCGTGACGGTCACCGTAGACGGCGACGAGAACGAGGTACTCCACGTTGAGGCGACGGACATCATCGGTGTCGTGAGCCTCACGCCGTCGTCGAAGGTGCAGGTCGATCCGAAGATCGACTGGGAACACATCTTCGACATGCTCCTGGCTGTCTACGACCAGAACCGATCTATCGAGTATCACGGAATTCCGCTGCAGGACTTCCTCTCTGACGACATCCATCTTGACGACGTGTTCGTGGTGCTGGCGATCAACTACCTGGATGGCTTGGAGACGATCCACCGGCAGGGGTACATCCGGGATCTGGTCATCAGACGGCTCGACAGTCTCGATGGGCGGGGGGAAATCGACGTCGAACAAACGTTGTTGAACCACGGGCGCGGAACGTTGGAGCCACACTGGATCCGCAACGAGACCGAGTACGACAACGCCGCGAACTCGCTGCTTCACTTCGCTGGAAAGACGCTCCTTCGACTCTTCCGACAGAATTCTCACGAGAACGACCACCCTGCATACGATCGAATCTTCTCCGAAGTACACCGCGAAGTGGAGCGTCTGGAGAGTATGGGTGTCAGCAGCGGGCTGGACCGGATGGACGCGTATCGACGCCTCTCACTGAGCGACCTTCCAAAGCAACGACGGTACTACCAGAAGGCGTTCGACGTCGCCAAGGCAGTGATGTCGTCGTCGCTCGGCCAGCAACTCCGTGATGGCCCACGAGAACTGGTCGTGGACTACGTCCTGAACATGGAGTCGCTGTTCGAGCAGTACTCTCAGGTCGTTATCGAGCGCGAACTCTCGTACATCAAGTCCTACGACCACCTCGGAGACCTCGACGACGTGACACCCGTTCGGTCACCATCGGTGAACCCGTTCGAGGGTGAAGGGCAGATATACCACGAACCAGACCACGCCCTGCAGGAAGGTGACAAGACACTGGCTGTACTGGACTCGAAATACTACGCAGAGGGTCACGATCCCGTGAAGGAATCGCCGTCCAGATCACGGCTCTTCAGTTACGCGTATCTCCTCCACTCAGATCGGCTCGCATTTCTGTGTCCGCTTCTCGAACCGAAGCGACGGCGAGTTACCCAGACAGATGCCGAACTGCAGATCGTTTCGCCCGAGCAGGAGTTTACGTTGGGTGGGTATGGCGACGTCGTCCACGACTATCTGCACGACGTACTTGTCCGCAAGTCTGCTGAACTCGAAGCCTTCCGGGCTGTCGCGGAAAACCGACTGTGCCTTGACGGTGTCGAAGAGACGGATCTGACCGACTCGAAGTCGATGAGAGGTCCGTTCACGTTCAAGGATTCTCGGGATTTCTCCTTACGTGTTCTCAAGGCTGCCGCCGACGAACACTCTTGGGAGGTCCGAAACCGGTACGATCTGGAGCAGGACGGTGACTGGACGCGGGAACAGATCGAAACGCGGTGTGAACAGCGTTACGAGCATACGACGACGTGCGTACCGGTGTTCTGTCGTGAACAGGGGCAAGAATGGATTGACCTATACTTCCTGAACGGCAGTGGTGGAGTCGAGAAAGAGGGTCCTTTGAAACTCCTCTAATTAGTAGTCCTGTCCGACAGTCTCTTTATACTTGGTTTCACATTACTCAGATAACCGAATGAGTAGCGAGATGACATCACATGACCCCCTCTCGAACGATGATGGGTTCTGGGGTCTACTGCTTGGGAAGAAATATGACAAAGTCCCAGAATCAGAACGGACGCTTGAAAATCTCGTCTCGGAATTCTACGTTGGGCGTACGAAACGTATCGACACCCGGTTTGAGTCGATCGACGACCTAATCGCAGGATTAGAAGACCAATCGGCAGATCAGGCTCAACAAACTCTCCTCACAATCTGGGCAGAGGAAAAATGGGCTCAAAAGAGCAGCGGCAGCAACGGCTTCCAGGTGGAATCTAATTTCGAAGATGAGCTTCAACGACTCAAAGAGGAGGGGCTCTTCGTGGAGCAGTTGGCTAACAATTTCACATTGGTATGGC
Organism: Halobacterium sp. DL1; assembly: GCA_000230955.3. NCBI lineage: Archaea > Methanobacteriati > Methanobacteriota > Halobacteria > Halobacteriales > Halobacteriaceae > Halobacterium > Halobacterium sp. DL1. The sequence goes on along the minus strand of CP007060.1, from coordinate 416,148 downwards.
CGAGTAAGGAGGTCCGTGTAACCACTCGGGAAGATGATCGTGTCAGGAGCCGATTGTTTGAGCAAGCCCACCCACTGTTCGTACGGAAAGAGGATGGTAGTGAAGTAGAGGTACGGGGTGCAAAAAATCGAATCAAGAAGTTCTCAAAGACCTTCACAGACAGTGATGGGGTTGATAGAATAGAGAGATCACAAACGACTCAACCCGTTATTGATGGCCTTGCGTCCATCTTCAATGACGAGATTGAAGCGCTCACACTCACAGAGGTGGAGTTCCAACGAACGTATCTCCCTGATGGATCCTCACTTTCCCTCAGCAACCCTGCAGGAGTTCGTAACGACCTCAACTCGGAAGCTGTCTTTCAGGAACTGGTCGATCTACAAAGCCTCTCCGAACTCTCCCATCTCGAATTTAACCACAATAAGACTGGGAAGAAGGTTGAGTTGAAAGTAGAGCGTGAAGAGACTGGATTCTACTTCGAAATCCAAGACCGGTATCTTCCTGAGTCAGAAAAAGAGGCAATCCAATTACTGATCGAGGACAAACTGGGAATCTCGTTCGACAGCATCTATCCTTATGACGTCCAGTTACGTGATTCATACATTTTCCACCAGATTCTCACTGGCGCAGTTGACACTTATATTCGATATTTCGATGACCTGCCAGAGGAAGAACGGTCGCTCCTAAACGAATTTATCGAAGTGTCTGAAATTGATACGTTTGAGTGCTACCGGTGTCACGAAGTATATGAAGGAGAGGAACCGGATGAATGCGAGGAATGTGAAGGGGACAGCTTCAGAGATGAAATTCGACGAGAGGTTAGCGTTGACGATGAGGCAATCCATGAAGCAGCACTTGAGGCACTGAAAGAGACCGGTGACACGCTATCTGATAATGGAATTAATTTCTTAGACGTCACAATCGATGCGTATGAGACAAAAAACAACGACTACATCAGAACCACATTCCAAGAAGTGGCGAGTGCAGGAAAAGAAGCCAACACCCACCGATACGAGTATATCAACTACTGTCTCGGAAATGGTCGTCTTCCTCGACGCATCAATCAATACCTGCTAAACTCAGTTCTCATTGTTTACGGGAAAGCATATCTCAACGGACGAGAGCACTTTGGAACTATCAATCTACATGACCTGTTGATGACCGATTCCCCAGAAGACCTTCTTGTCTCAGCGATTCGTAACAGCAAGTCTCAGTTCAGGAATCGGATTATCGGGCGGGCTGATGATGCGTTTGAGCGTCTCCAAGACCTTCATCAGCGCGGTACAGCAGGCGAATTTGACGACCTATCACAGGAGGAACGGAAGGAACTGAAAGATGACTACGATTACAACGGGTTTGAACGGGACGTATTCTATCTCCTGAAGTTTATGTTCCTCTTCACTGAGCGGTGGGGCCGAGAAGGAGAAACAGAAACAGACGGCTGCCTCGTAATTCCGGAGGAGGATGGATACTTCATCGCAAGTTACGATCCAAAGCTCACCTACACTAAGAAGGGATACGACCTAGATGCCGGAGAGAAGAACAAAGCGGCATGGTACATGGTTACGGAAAACCTCGGCGGCGCTCTCTCAGTTTCGCTTTCAGACGACGAAAATCTGGATGCCCACCTCTTCGTCTCGAATAACTTCCGGGAAGGTCAATTCCCCCATGTCGCCTCTCGTGTTCAGGAGTGGTTCGAACAGAGTGAAGACGTTGAAAAAGGGGGAATCCCGGTTGCATTCCTCCCACTCGAATCCTTGTTGTCACTTTACGAAATCTTCGATCGGCATTACGATCCCATCATCGAATACCCCTCAGTGAAAGCTGCATTCAGAAGAGCGTTCACAGAGAAGGTCAAAAATGGAGAGGATGGATACTCTGTTGTTGATACAGACGCTTGCGACACCGTCGAAGAGCAAGTACTACAGGCATTGAGGGGGACTACCCGGAGTAGAACGCTCAAAGACCACACTGAATAGAGCTTGTTAGTCCCACATACTGTTCGAAACAAACTAATCAGACTGCATGTTGGTGATCTTCGCTGGTGAAGATTAAAACGGTGCGACGAGCCACTCACCGTCTTCCTTTCGTTCAAGCTGCGGTCCGAAAACCTGCTGGAGAGAGTGAAGTTCATCCTCGTACCGTAGATCGTACGTTTTCCCACTTCGATGGAACGAACCTTCGACGACGAACTGTACCGTCGGACTTTGGTACTCTAAATCGTTTGCGCGTCGGTCCATCTCATGAGCCAACTCATTAGCCAGGTCCTCCTCTGCCAAGGCTTCTGAGAGACCAACAACACTCACAAGATCCGGAACGTCGTCTTCTTTGAGTCGCTGTACAAACTCCTCTACAGGAATCTGATGCTCGAAGGTCTCATACGCACCTTCGATAACGAGATTGTAGCGTCCAGGTATCTGTCCGGGGCCTGCCATTACGCAGACAACGTCTCCGAAGGGACAAAAATGGATACGGTAGCGTAGTCACCTATCTCTACGAAAGTCCTACTCCTCCCAGAAGGCACGCTGGCGTTCTTCGATTTCGGAGAGTACCATCGATAGGACATCCCGCCAGTCAATTGGGTGTGGCGAGTCGTCACCTGGCGTCGGCGCATCAGGACCTGGATGGACATGATCACGGGTGTTGTGGCCTGATGGATGTCTATCCCATCGATGATCGAACTCGCTGGTGTCGTGTTCTTCGTGGTAGTGAAGCGAGAAGTCCCCGTTTTCGAACCAGACGACCTCCAAGCGAGCAGCACGAACGCGTTTCGGGTAGAACCGCTGATCGTACACGCACACCAGACGGTCCGGGGCAAATGCCGGCTGATCATCGATTCGGCTGAAACGGTCACCAGCGGCGAATCGATCTCGAATGGCATCGAGTCGGTCGAAATCAATCGGCGCACCGCTAAGCGAGTCAGACGTGTTCTCGTCGCCGCCTCTCATACGGCGGACTGTAGATCAGCGCCGTCACCGGACTCGGTCGTGAGGGCTCGTTCGAGCAGTGCCACCCGACGACGCGCTGTTTGCCACGCGGAGAGACTCTCCCAGACGTCCTCGATAGATCGGTCAGTCTCGCTCGCATAGTCCGAAATCGAGATATCGTCCGGTGATTCGACGTCGAATTCGCTCTCCAGCGTCTCTGCGCGCTCCGACTCTGTTTTTAGAAGGTCAAGAAGTTCTTCAGTGGCGTACTCCTGCCGGAGTTTCTGAACCCGTCGCCAATTCAGGTACTCCTGGTTACGCTCGTAGGTGGCTGGTGATTCCGTGACCTGTGTCACGATTCCCATCCGTTCGAACCAGTCCAAGTACTCACGTGCGGCATCGACACCGTGTCCCGCGAGTTCGGCGACGTCGTTCGCCGTTGCTGGACTATCAAGGGCAAGGACGGCGTCGAAAAAATCGTCCCGCGTTCGGTCGCCGCACACCAACTCCTCTGGAGGAGTCAATGCCTCGAAGTCGGGTGCCTCAGAACGTTCATCGGCGTCGGCTGTTAGCTCCTCGCGCGGTTCCTCCATACACTGTCTCCGCACCAAGGAGGAATAAATCTTTTCCGCACGTAATAATCCGTATCGACTAGCCGTGATCTCCGACCTGACTCACAGTTAGTCTGAGGTGGTGAATTGTAGTAGGGTGGACTGTTGTTCGTTCGTTCCCTGGTGAGTAGAGGCATCCAGACAGTCGATTGTCGTCGAAGGACTGATCGTGGGATCGAGATCCTGCAGAAGATGGTGGCCATCCGACGAATCAATTGTTTCGAGGCACTCGCTACAGGCCAATACGAGATAGTAGTCATGGAAGTCTATCTGCCGGTCGGCAGAATCGCCACACCAGTAACACTGTGGAGTTGCCTCCCGGAACCGCTCCAGGAGGCCTTCCGAGTCCATCACCTGGGTAAGGAGGGTGGACAGATTAGCGTGGTCCGACATATCAAGTCGGAGTGTCGAAACGGACTCCTCAATCACGGGCCGCAGATTTTCCAACCACGGTGCTATACTGTCCCTAGTCGGATCTGAACGTTGCTTGTCCATCTCTCTGGTCACATGCCGGAGAAGGGTATCTCGTTCGTCCCGCGAGATCGAGAACGTGCAGTACGGTTGGATCGATCCCACGAGCAGAACCAGATGATCAGTGTCACTCATCGCAACTACCACTCTTTATGCGCGAGAAAACGGCTGATCGAGCGATTCGAGTCAGAAGGGGGACAGAGTCAATTCGTGACCACCTTCGCCGACGACCCGCCGTTTCGAGCTGTTGTTTTGCCCTCATCGTTCGGAATAGGTGAAATAACCAGGTGCGTAAAAAACTCTGCCCTGAGAACACCGTGATATCGTCCCACCAGAGCCTATACGGCCAATATCCATATCGAGGGCCCGGAACGCAGACTCACGGCACGACCATATCGCCGACTCGCCTTAGACAGGCTGTAGGAACAAGGGTGCGGCAAGCAACAGAAACACTCTCAGCGAGAGTCTCGAAATGGATTGTCGAAAATCGCCATCGGGAGTTGTCTTCGCGTCCTATGTCGGGGTTCCTATTCGCCGTAACTCGTGATGTCCCGATCCCCGAGCACGCGCGTATACGCGTCGTCGCCGGTTACGTCGGCGAGCCGACCGGCGAGTTCCCGCAGGTCGTCATCGACGCCCCACTTATCGACGTAGTTCTGAACTGCTTTCCCCTTCTCGTAGCGGTAGCGGAGGAACTGAAGTTTGTCGAGGTCTGAAAGGTGGTCGCCACCTTCGCCGTTGACCCGCTCTTCGATGTACGCCCGACGCTTCTCGTTGTCCCAAGTGCCGAGTTCGAAGCCGTCATCTTGGTTGTACAGGTGGGTCTCCTTGAGGTCCTCTGGGTTGGCATTCGTCCCGCGGCAGAGCTTGTTAACGTCGTCGAAGGAGGGGTTCGATGTATCAAGCAGGTCGATGAACACGTCTTCGACGCCGATGTCGCTGGCCTCCTGAATGATGCCGTAGATCTCCTGAACGACTTCCTTCGCGGACATGATCTCGCCGTCGCGCTGCACCTTCCCGTGGTGTTTGGAGTACTCGTGGAAACACGCGCCCATCTCCATCACGCCGATGTCGCCACGTGAGAGGTCGCGGTTCTCTTCGAGTTGCGTGCGGGTGCGACGGGCTGTTCGGTAGATGTCGCGGCGGAGGGAGTTCCACGAGGCGGGTTCGGTGTCGTCAATGGGTCGAGCGACGACGACGATGTCGAAGGAGACGGCTTCACCAGAGATGAATTTGTGAAGATCTGCGGTAATTGGATACGTAGCTGTGACCTCGAAGCCAACATCACAGAGTGATTCAAGAAGTTCTCCCCAGGATTCGGAATCACTATGATGGTATGTGAATGTTAGAACCCCATCGTCTACGAGGCTCTCGTGAACTACCTCAAACCCTTCTCTAAGTTCCATCTCGAAGTCTTCCACGTCCTTCCCCTCGGAAGGGTTCGAAACAATGCTCTCAGTACGTGGTGTGTATTCAGGTTCGAACCACTCGTACTCGTCTTTTAGGATTAATCGAAGCCAGACGTAGAAGAAGTCAGATACTTCGGAGTAAATGATGTTGTCGTAGTACGGCGGATCCGAGATTACAGCATCGAACTCGTCTTCATAATCAAGTTTGCGCATATCCCCCTGTGAGAGGGTGAAGTTTTCGCCAATTGGTTTGGCGAATTCGGGTGTTTCTTTCTTTTCACCGTCGTCCACCCACCGCTCAGTGGGAGCACTGGCATACTCTACCCCACTAATCACCATATCCCAGATGGACTGGAACGTCCCCATCCCGTATTCAGTCCCCCAGACGTTTGCTTCGGCGGCTGCCTGTGGAACGTCAAACGAATTGGTATTGAAGATATGATTTATTTTATTATTTGAGTGCTCATATCCCACTAGCATATTGTTCGTCCGGAGCATGTCGCTAAATGCCATCAAAAGATACTCTCGAACATTCTCATTCTCAACTTCGCTTATCGACTGAAGAAGTTTCGAAAGGCAGAGAAGTTGGCGTGGACTGTACGCGTCAGTCCAGTCCTCCAGCCCATGTTGGAATAGGTCGTTCCCGCTAATAGAGGATGATTCGGTGATTGCTCCGCGTGCGATTTCGCTCTGTGGGACGAACTGAGTGAGTTCGTCTGCTTCTTCCCACTCCTTTCGAGCCTCCTGTGCGAGGTCGCGGTCCACTTTTTCTGCTCGCTTGTAGCCTTTCACTGCGGCACGTTCTTTTCCTTGGTCATCACAGGTGCCGCAATAATACTCAAGCGCGTACAGGCTGAGACCGTAGCCATCTTGTTCTGCAACAGCGTCAGTAACCGAGTATTTTTGTCCACAGTCGGTACAGTGGTAGTTCCCCCTTCCGACGTTCCCGTCCGAAGGGTCGAAGGAATTCCCGCATTCATTACAGGCGCACTCGTTTTGCCAATCGTCAACACTGACGACCGACTCGCAACTCGGACAGAAGACGCTGTACGTTCCTTTGTTGTCCCCATATCGTCCTTTCCCGACTCGGTAGTCTTTGAATAGGGGAACAGTGTGCCCGCAGGAAACGCAGTCGAGTTCTCGAACCCAGAAGTTGTACATAACGTCGGCGTCGTGGTCGCCGTTCGGGCAGGGGGTCTTGTAGTACTGCGTAATCTCGTCGGCGACGTCCTCCTTCACCTGTTCGAAGGCTTCCTCCAGCTCTTCGACGTCGGTCTGGCCCGCTTCCAGTTCCTTCTTCGTGACGAACCACGCGACGGGATTCAGGTCGTTGCCGACGACCTCCGCCCCGAAGCGTGACGCTTCTACGAGCGACGTACCGCCGCCCATGAACGGGTCGAGAATCTTCTTGTCCTCGACACGGACGTCCTTCGGGTAAAGCTCCCAGAGGCTCTCCGGGTCGGTCATGTCCACGCGTTCGAGGAGCGACGCGACGTCGAAGTCCGACTTGCCGTCTGCGTCGTCGCCATAGGACGCCAGCGTGCTGCCCTCGTGGCCGGGCTCGAACACCGAGACCTTCTCCGGATCGTCCAGCATCGTGTACAGAGAGATGGCGCGGAAGACACAACCGAGGCGTCGCGCCCACCACTTGTGCATCGTGTAGATTGGGCGGTAGTACATCTTCGCTCGACCCTCCTTCGCCGCGATCTCGTTCACGCGCTCGATGGGGAACCCGCGTTCTATGGGGAGTTCCGTCCGCTCCTGCCGGCCCTGCGAAGATCCAGATTGTTCAGACATTATTCAGTATGTAGAAGCGATGCGCCACGAGCCACATAAGTGTGCGTTCTTCGCAGTAACGTCTCGGTGAAGCGAGCTTCGTTGGGTGTCTTGAAAGGAAAACAAACGTCGAAGAAGTTGCCTAGTCGTCGTCAGAGACGAGCGTTTCGAGGTCAGTCACGTTCTGGATGGCGTCGGATGCCAAGTCGTCATGACCCGTCTCGATGGCGAAACCGGCTGCCTCAGTCATTGCTTGTACCATCTGTTCCACGAACATCGAGTCATCCGTGACGTACTCTCCAGCCACCTGTAGTGCTCGCCGGCTGTCTGTCAGTGGTATTCCGACCACTTCTTCGATCTTAGCGATTATTTCTAGCGATTCGTCGATCTTCTTCGCACGGTTGATCGTTTTTTCGGTCTGCATAGTGGGTTTGACCCGAACAACTACAGCCGCCAGTCATTTTTAAAGGTAAGCCAGAGGGAGCGGAGGTAATTGAGTTGGTACTCGCTCCCTGAATCGCTACGATTCGAGCGATTCTCCGTTATTGCGTTGTTTTGAGGGGTTAGAGCGAGTATGCGTGTCAGGAGAGGTGGGTGAGAGTGGTCAATGAGTTCCGAAATGGGCCAGATGTCTAACAGCGGCGCGAAGTGGTTCGACACCAGAAACTGATGAGCTCTCAATGAATTGTTTGTGAATACACGACTGATCGGTGGTCTGGGTCAAGACGTACCAACGCGAGGCAGGCCGCGGCTTCATCGGAGAATCACACGATTGCTGAGCGTGGCCCACACCGGGTTCCGAGTACTGGCACAGGTAAAACCGAACCAACACCGTTTCCCGCCGAATATCGAGTTAGGGGGCAATCGAACAGGCTATCCAGCGTGCTGTGGATAGTTCGGTATGACTGATTTCCTGGAAGTGCGAGAAGACGGAGACTCCGTGATTTCTGGAACAGTAAGCCGAGATGAGCTTGAAGCGGAACTGACACCGCTGAACCCACGAAGTTTGTTCGATAGACGACTGAAGACTGTTCTTCGGGATATGCTGGATGAGGCGGACGATGACGAAATCGTCGTCGAAGCCCTCGTCAGAAACGCGGACGCCGACCAGTAGGAGAAGTGGAACTACTTCTGGAAGGTGATCTCGATCTTCAGGCTTGACGCCTCATCGGGCATCCGCTCGAAAAGGTCTTGGACCTTCGTGTAGTCCTGTCCGGACCGTAACGTCAAGCTGACTTGCGTCCGCTCGACGTCGGCGGTCCCCTGAAGAGCGCCGGGAACACCCTCGCGGTCGGGCAACATGAACGTGACGTCGCCGTAATCGACACTTCCGGTCTGGTGGTTGTTCCGCCACTTACTCCGCATCGCGGCGACGTCGTCGCCGTTGTACTCGAAGCGCCACGTGGGGATCTCTGTGTCGGCCTTGCGGAACGGGTACCCCGGAACCCAGTCGGAGGCTTTCTCCGAGCCGGTCGTGTTGACGACGTACTCGGGTTCTTCGTCCTTCCCGATGTTCTCCAGCAGGTACGTCCGCACCATGTACTCGGTCACACTGCTGTCGAACCGATCCGTGACCTTGTTCACCGTGAACTGGTCGCCGGGTTCTAGGTCCTCGATGTACTCCAGGATCTGGTCGCCGATCCGCTCGGGAACCGTCGGAACGATCTTTACCGTCGTCGGGTCACGGTCTCCCAGCGATCCGAGATACCGACCGCCGGCTTCCAGAACGTAGTCGTCTACGAGGAATTCGTTGACTGCCTCGCGGGCGACGGACTCGGTCTCGTCCGGCGGGAGGAACACCGACTCCTCGGCACGGATTTCGCCGATGATCGTGTCGAGGTTCGCGTAGCCGTCGTCGTCGATGTGCGTCTCGATGCGGTCTACAAGGGACGATGCACCGACGACCTCTGCGCCGCCGACGTCTCGGACTGTCGCGTCGGATTGGGGCTTATCGAGAATCTCGTTCCCTTTCACGATGACGTACTGGTCCTCACGAGCGAGCCGACCGATGGCCCGCATCACGACGTCGTGGCTGTCGCCGTCGATCCAGATCTCGCCGTCTTCGACGAGTTCCAGTTCGAAGTCACCGATATCAAGCGCGGTTGTTCCGCTCCCGAACCGCTGACGCAGTTCCTGTTCGACGTCATCGACGCCCCATACGTCCACATCGTCTTGCTGGACGAGGACGGTGTCCAGCGAGCTTCCGGAGAGGTCATCGCGGAACCCGCCAGTGTCACGGGCGAGCACCGGTTTGTCCGAGAGCGCTTCGACGGTTGCATTCAGCACATCGTTCGCACTACCGGGGATCGGAAGCTCCGGATCGCGGAGGAACTGCTCGTAGATATCCTCGACCGAAATCTCACCGCGCCGCTCCAAGAGATCCTCGGCGATGTCCCAGACGTCCGACTGGAGGTCGAACGGATCAGCAGATGCCGAGTCCGCGATGTTCGAGGCGTCCAGCTCGGCCTCGTCGTGAACGTAGACATCGAGTTCCATCGGCGTCATCTGCCCCCAGTCGTTGAGCAGATCGTTCCCGTCAAGCACCTCACCGTACAGGAGTTGGAGTTCTTCGCGGAGTTCATTCTCTTCCTGCTCCCGCATTCCCTGAATCGACGTGCGAATCTCGTCATCGAGGGATTCGTCGGCGAGGACCTGCCGTGCGCCCTCGATGTACCGTGCCTTGTCGATATACCGTGTCCCCGACTCGATGGCCTTGTCGCCCGAGGGCTGGACGAACACGAGCGTGTTACGCCACTCGCGGCCACGTCCGTCGTTCGTGATGACTTTCTCGACCTCCTCGTTCGTCCACTGGTCGTCCTTCACGACGACCTTGACCTCACGGTCGTCCGGGATGTCCCGCATGTCGTTCGTACGGAACCCTACCGGGTGCGCGTTGGATCCGAAGATATCTGTGATGAAGTCCGCGACCTCAGCCTTCGCCGACGTCTCCGAGACGTCTACGGCCGCGTTCCGGATGAGTGCGTTCGGGTTCTGGCGGTCGCGGATTGCGTACTTCCCGTTCAGCTTGTGGAGATGCCACGCGACACCGTGGAGACGTTCGAGATTGAGGACAACGTCAGAGACGAGATCCCCAGTCTGGTAGGCACCCATGACGATCTCCGAAACCTCCGCACCCTCGCCCTCGCTCGGCTTCAGCGAGTACAGGAGAATCGTGTTCAGAATACGTCGGCCGTGGGGAACGTCGTCGTCATCGATTCGACTCTTGATGTCGCCCGTCGCCGCGTTCAGTCGCTCGTAGTTGATCTTCGCCAATTCGTCCTCGAACTCGATAGCATCGATATCACCGTGCGTGATCAGATCCGTCTGATCCTGCATCTCCAGGAGAACCTTCGAGAAGAGGTAGATCATCCCTCGCGTGTTCTGGTTATCCTCGTCAGCGTAGTACCGCGTCTCAAGCGCATCCAGAAGCACAGGGTGGAACGGATACAGATCGTGCATCTCCGACAGCAGATCATCGGGAATGGAGACGTGATCAGATTGGTCGTAGGCATCGAAGTACCCGTTGACGATCTCCCGGGCAGCGTTCTCGTTAACCGAATCGATCAGGCGGTGACGCAGAACCTCGCGCTTGTCCACCTGGTTGTTCATGTTGACCTCGACCGCCTGTTCCCGGTTCAGGATGTCGTGGACCTCGGAGCCCTCACGCAGGACGGAGACGATGGTGTATAGTTCGAGATCGGAGAGTGCCGTAGATTCGAGGAGCGACTGGAGGAATGCTTTGTTCGCACTCTTGCGGTCGCCTTGGAGCGTATCGAACCAGTCCTCAAGTTCGTCCACGAAGAACGCGACCGTATCGTCGCCGACTGCTTCCTGAATCGTCTGCATATCGGGATACCCTCCCGAACTGTACGTTCCAGGATCGTAATCGAGTGCCTCGAAAAACGGTTCCCACAGATACTCGTACTGCTCGTTCTGCATGGCGACCGTAATCGGCGTCGCCGATTCAGGGAGTGCTGCGTCGAACCCTTCGACCGAGTCGCTTGCCCAGTGGCCTGCTGCGTCGGGGTCGTCGAAGCAGTGGTACAGCGCGACCATCTGGTGGGACTTCCCACTGCCGTACGGCCCGTATAGGATATGTGTCCCGCGCGGGTCATCGCCTGTGAGCGAATCGCGGAGAATGGAGAGTGCTTCACGGAGCCCCTGGGTCATCAGGGTTCGCTCGAAGAAGAGTTCCGCGTCTGACTCGAACTCGTCATCGTCATCCACGTTGTAGAGCTTTACCTGGCCGTCGATTTGCCCCTCTTCCCGAAGCTCACGGCTGAGTGTTACCGTGTCTTTGAGGGTATCCGACAAGGATCCTGACTGTGCCATCTTGATACTTAAACACACCTCTTGGGCACCCAATAAACACTATGGTCTTTCGAACCCCTCTCTCCCCCCAGAACCATTCAAAGGTAGGGTGTCATCGAAGTCTTCGTGGTTTGTTGCTCACACCTATTTTCACGGTGATCTGAATGCTAAGTAGGTCTGCGAATCTGGGACGTCTCATTGTCCGAAAGGGCCATGATTGAGTAGCGATGATGCCGTACTACTCATTTATGGAGAGTGATCCTCTGTTTCGTGAAGTACAGCGGTTTCGCCAGCCGTGGATCTGGGCGCTTCTCGGTGGTATCGCGCTCCTCATGCTTGTATTAGGCCCTATCTTGTGGGGAGGGCTCGCCATTGTCGTTGGGATCGCTGGGCTAATCTACAGTCTTCGTCTCCAAACCGAGGTTAGAACTGATGGCATCTATTTCAGAATGTGGCCTCTCCACTGGTCATTCCGTCAAATCCCGTGGTCAGAGACTGAACATTACGAGGCCAAACAGTATAGTCCCATTCGAGAGTTCGGTGGCTGGGGAATCCGCTGGGCACCTGGGAAAATCGCATACAATGTCAGTGGCAATCAGGGGGTCTGGATCGAACAGACGAACGGACGTTCAATTCTTCTCGGGTCACAACACGCCGAGGAGTTCAGTAGTGCAATCGATGAGGCAACACAGTAGTTGTCTCCCAACTTGGGTTCGTATCCACTAACGAGAGAGCAGGCAACGTTTCGATCGAAGTGAGTGCTGAATCCGCCGTAATAAATGTGCAGTCCTACGCCTGTCGGTCACAAAACGTATTTGACGCGAACCTGTCTCTACGTGACTATGGGAAGTTACGACCTCGTTGATGTTGAGGTCACACATGAGTCTGCGGACGATCTTTTCGATTCATTGTCTGAGGATGGTGCATACGAGGATCATTTACAGAGCATCCAAGCTGTTCGCCTCCAAGCGGGCCAGCCTGATTCTGAACTCCGGTCGCTCAAAGAGTTGGATGAAAACTCCGTCAAGCTACTCGAACATCAGGTGGATGCTGCCTATCGGGCCCTTTTCGAGATGGATGGGAAAGCCCTTCTCGCGGACGAAGTTGGGCTTGGAAAGACCATCGAGGTCGGGATGATTCTCAAGGAGATGCATTTCCGGGAGACAGATGAATCCGTCCTCATCCTCACGCCTGCACAACTGGCCAAACAGTGGCAAGCGGAACTCCGTGAGAAGTTCGGACTCGACTTCGTTTGCAACTACGACGACGAATTCGAGGACTTCGACGCCCACGACTACATCATTGCGAGCATCGACACCGCGAAGAGTGAGCGACATCGTCAGACGGTTCTCGACCGCGACTGGGACGTTCTGGTCCTCGACGAGGCACACTACGTCAAGAACGAAGAGACGGACCGCTACGACCTGATCGACCGGCTCTCGTATAACTACGCGTTCTTCCTGACGGCGACGCCGATTCAGAACGAACTAACTGACCTGTACAACGTCGTCTCACTTCTCCGTCCCGGACTGTTCGGCACACGCGACGTCTTCCACCAGTACTTCGTGAACAGCAATCAGGAGACACTCGTCAACCGAGACGAACTACAGGATCGGTTGAACAAAGTGATGATTCGGAACCGACGGGAAGAGACGGATATCGACTTCACGGACCGGACTATCGACACACGGACGTTCGATCCGACTCCAAAGGAACGTGAGCTCTACCAGGCAGTCTCTGACTACGTCAAGGGTGCTTACAGCCAAGATCAGGGCCAGAAGCTCGTGCTAATGCTCCTTCAGAAGGAGGTTGTTAGCAGTCCTGTAGCGCTCAAGGAAACGATCGAGAAACGACTCTATGAGCAGTCTGAACTCACCCATGCGGACGAACTGGAGTCCATTTTGGACCTGATCGAAGACATTGATACAGTAACGAAACAGGAGCGCCTTCTGGATATCGTCGAAGAAGCACGTGACACCGTCGAAATGGGGCGTGTGATCGTCTTCACCCAGTTTCGTGCGACGCAACGTCAAGTGCTTGATCGACTCGCCTCAGAAGGGTATACCGTCCACGCGTTCCACGGTGGGCACTCCAGTAGTGAGAAAGAACAGATCGTCGAGGACTTCGAAGAAGAAGGCGGAATCCTTGTTTCAACAGATGCAATGAGTGAAGGCCGAAATCTCCAGTTTTGTAATTTACTTGTCAATTTGGGTCTCAGCTGGAATCCTATGCGTATGGAGCAGCGTATCGGGAGAGTTCACCGAATTGGCCAGAAGCGAGATGTATTCGTTTTCAATATGGCGTTGAAAGGTACGGTCGAGGAGTACGTACTGGAGCGCCTTTACCACAAAATCGACCTGTTCCAACAAAGCGTGGGCGAGCTAAGTTCCATATTGAGTCGGTTAGAAGAGTCGGGAACAAGCTTCGAGGACCAGATTTTCGACCGACTCGTCAATGCTGATTCAGAGGTCGATCTGGAGAATGACTTCGATGCGATGGCCGTCGATCTGCAGGAACAACGAGAGCTCGCTGACAAACTGGAGGAGTTCAACAACGGCGTCTTCGAAGGATTCGACTTGGGGGAAAGCGATGACTGACGAAGCACTCGCGGTCACGCAGTCCGTCGTTGAGGACTTCTCCGAACGCTACCTAGAGTCACTCGGCGGCACCATTGAGACACGAGGAGACACCTGGGAAGTTGCGATTCCAGACAATGAGGATACAGAATTGCCGGCAGGCACCCTCTCGTTGCTTTGTGGTACGAACAGAGACGAAGATAGTACTGGAGAGCATCTCCATCCAGAAAGTGAGTTTTTTCAGCGGATCCTCAGAGAGGCAGCTGAGCGTCGCCCCACAGGGAAAATATCGATAGAAGCCGGTCGGGATGACGTAGTGATCCCACAGTGGATTAAAGAAGGCGACGTCGAAGTGAGGGAAATCCAGTTCACGCCGTACTACGACCGTACCGCGATTGTGGTTCTTTTTGAGGTGAGTATCGAGACAGTCAGTGAATACCAACAGGAGCTCCTTCGCGCCATCGCCATCGACCACCGCTCGGAACAGAGACTTCCGGCGTTGGAGGAGACGTTTCTTCAAATGACGGCGATACCCACGAACGGCTCTCCCACTACCGCGAAATCCTCATTATCGGAATCAGACGCACGATCACATCTCAGCACAGCTCAAGATCAGCTGATGCGGAGCATCCAGAACGAAATTGATGAGGTCCATAATGAAGCATCCAGAGCAGCGGACGCAGAGGTCGAAGAATACCGGCAGCTCCAACAACAACGGATCCAAGAGCTGGAAGAGGAACGATCCAAACTATCCTCGAAGATCGATGAGCTGAGTGAAACGATCAACGGCAGTGATCAGGACGATCGCGTGGAGGCACTGAAGAAACGGAAAGAGGCAAAAGCTGAGTATGAAGAGGTGGATGCGGAACTAAGTACTCTGCAGGAACAGCGCGACCAAGGATTTCCACAGAAACAGGAAGAGATTCGAAAGCGGCATGCGCTGGATATTCGAGTGACTCCCCTGACGGTAACACAGGTAGAGTACGAACGGGGAGAGATCGATGTCGAACTGGCTGAGCAAGGAGTTTCCCGAACGGTGACGCTCGGATATGGAAGCGGGATCGGAACTACGGAGACCGTCCAGTGTTCATCATGCGATCGTGTGTTGAGCGTAGAGAACCCTCTGAATACGATCAAAGGTTCTCTTCGATGTAGAGTCTGCAGTTCTTCTAACGACTAGAGAAGCTGCAGCAAGAGTTATCGAATGCACCGACGAACGGAGGCCTCTCAGCGAACCTCAATCATCGTCTCCCATGATGAATAACTCATCATGCTCGATCCGCATCAGATCTTCATTCTCCCTATTGTGACGCCTCACGTTCTTTATATTGATTCCCAGCTTTTCCCGATCTTGGTTGTATTTGTAGCCTGGTGAGGATTCAGCGACCTCTCGCATCAATCGCCTGACCGTACTTTTCCGTATTTGACCTTTGAACAGGTCAACTACATCGGTTATACTGAATGTCGCTTTTATACTATCGCCACCATCAGAACGGTACGCAGCGACCTTGATTGCCAGCCGCTTATCCTCCCTGTCCATAAGCATCAACGGTTTTTTAGTCGGATCTCGTGGATTCGTGAGTTCTAAACTCTCAGAATCAACGTACAACTCTGGGTTATTCGGATGCCATGTGAAATCCAATTCATCGAGCACTCTGGGTAGATACTGCTTCCGGGTGTAGTCGCTCACACCGATTCCTTGTGCTGCCTTGATTGCGTTATCGAACTCAGTGAGACTGAATCCGACCGCTCCAGATTGACTGAGTTCGTGAGCGATCGTCTTGGTACGACGCTCCTTCGCCCCCATCGAATCATCGACATCCGGCTGAGGCTCCTCTGAGATTCTCTGAAGCTTCTGTGTTACCCGTTCGATTACGCTACCATCAGTGATGTATCCGTACATGATCGCCTCTGCGAGTTCACCGGCAGAACGATAATCGTCTTGAGAAGCCGATATCAAGGCTGTACGAACGTTTTCAGCGATTCGGTGAGAAGCAACGACTGTCTCACCTCGGTCAACCTCACGAGTTTTTTCTTTGCTTTCTGAACCACCTAAGGTGTCCGTGAGGTCATCAACTACATCTTGCAGGTCTGCGAGTTCTCCCTGATTGAGGAAGTATCGGAATTCCCGTTCCAACTCGATGCCCGCATATGGCCGGCACTTTCCGAACTTGGCCTTGATTTCGTTGTTGAAATTCCGTTTCACATCTTCGTCGATGCGCAGATTCAATCTCACGCGATTGGTCTCACCGCTCACACAGACCACCCCGCATCGAACTGCGGGAACCAAGTGCTGATGGTCTGATAGAGGTGATGATGATGTATGCAATTGGTTACAGACAGTAGTAGTATCTGTAGTACCTCGGCACCGTGGTCGGTCAGTGGCTCTAGTAAATCGGCGTCATGAGCGGTTTTAGCGGCCCGACGCCCCTGCTGAATGCTGCCCCCCTGTAGAGGGATTCCTGATTGGCGCAAAAAAGAAATTCTGAGAGCGGCTTCGACAAGCCTCTCTTCGAGAATGAGCTGTTCTAATTCGATACCTCTCCGGTCGTGTCTTCTAACTGGTGTCATGGAGGAAAGCCTCCACCCGCCCCTGTCTGGGCGAACCCCTGCGGCCGGAGTTTGGAATTGAGGCTGTCAAGACGGAACGTAGCCTCAGTACTTCACAAAGCCGCTTAGTTAGAACGTCTGCTTGCTGAAGGTGTGTCTAAAACCAAACAAGCAGACGGTGAGATCCACGAGGACCAGCTTCTTAACTTTCTCGTCAACCGCCTTGACGAGGAAGTTTCGCTCTCGTTAGCCAATAACGCTGAAATCACTGCTGAAGACATCTATGAGGTCCTCGTCGGCGCTTGCGCCGACGGGACCTCTGTCTCTACGCTCTGTGCGTCGAGCCAGAACTCACCCGCTGGGAACACGGTCCTCTACCATCTTCGGACGAAGTTCGAGCCGGAACGGCTCGAACGAGTCGCTAACACGCTCCTGCGAAAGGATCTCGATGAATTGCTCCCCGAACAGGTGGAGGTCTGCGCAGACCTCCACCTGCGGCCCTACTACGGTGACGAAGACGACACAGACGGCCTCTATCACTCGGTAGCGAAGCGTGGAACCACTGCGTTCCACGCCTATGCCACACTCTACGCGCGTGTGAAGAACAAACGCTACACGCTGGCGGTACGCCGTCTCAAAGACGGCGATACCGCAAGTAGTGTCCTCGCTGAGTTCTTCGGTGTCCTCGACGGCCTTGACGCCGGGGTCAAGGCCGTCTACCTTGATCGCGGATTCTACGACAGTAAGTGTCTCACGCTGCTTCAGGCGCACAATTACGCGTACGTGATCCCGATCATCCGGTGGGGTGAGGCGATTCAGCAAGAGCTCTCGGAAGGATGGAGTCGCGTCATTCAGCATGATCTGACGGGGAAACTCGACGGTCACAGCTGGACCGTCGATTTTCCCGTCTACATCGACTGTACGTACCTAAATGGGAAGTATGACGAGAACGGTGTGGCGCGTCACGGCTACGCCGCTGACGCGCCGTTCATCGACTCACCACGGGACGCTCGATACCACTACTCGAAACGCTTCGGTATCGAGTCAAGCTATCGCTTGTTTGAGCAAGCGATAGCGACAACGACAACACGAGATCCAACGGTACGGCTGCTGTACGTGGTGGTGAGTCTCCTCTTACAGAACGTCTGGCGGTACCTTCACTACGAGTATGTGGCGACGCCCCGCCGAGGCGGGCGTCGCCTCTGGTGGTGGCCGTACAAGGAGTTCGTCAATATGATTCGACGAGCTGCGTGGACGGCCCTCGCGGTGCGTCGGGCCGTCCCCGCGAATCGGCCACCTGACGACCGATTCCACCGCTAACCACCGACCGAGCAAGCCAGCGGAGTGAGTGGCGACGCTGTCGCGTCGGCGGCTGACCGCCGCCGACAGCGACAGCTCTCCGTCGATCCGTCCGTAATTCTCTCGTCGAGACCGTCAGTACAACCGCTTCGACACAGAACTCAGGCCGCAGAAACAGCTAGCCGAGGATGCTTTGTGAGGTACTGAGTTTTGAACGGAGAACCACTCGTCAGTCGCGTTTTCAATGACGTCCATATCGGATAGGAACCTCAGAAACCGTTCCCGAAGATCGAACAGCTCTTCCTCTGAAGTCGGTCCAGTAATGATGTATTTGCCAGTTCTGTAGACGGTGATCAGCGGGGCTTCTTCCTCAAATCGAAGATACATGCCGGGATACTTGTCGGGGTTATATTGAGCCTGAGGTTGTCCGATTTCTTCGGCGAGCGTTTCAAGATCAAGCTCAACATTGAGCGAACCTGACCCGACCATATTCACGACGCTCACCATCGTTCAGCCCACCAAGAGACCAGAACAGAATCGAAGCTACCCATCTTCAGAAGAATCTAATTCCCAGAGCTTAGCGTTCCCAACCTTTCGAGAAGTAAGTTTTCCCTCTCCCTCCAATTCAGTTAGCTTTGCGTGAGCAGTTCGATAGGCACAACTAACTTCATCGGCAATTTCTTGGGTACCAGCTGAGCCCCCTAACGATTCGAGAGCCGACAGAAAGTTCTCCTGAGTATATCGCTCGGTGTATTTTCCCGTCTGCTCATCTCGATCCTTGGGCATTACTTTGTCCATTGCACCTACCTGTAGAAGGGGTTTAATCTCTTGCACCCAATGCATCCTACTGCAATGGCAACGCTTTTCCCAATGCAGGTTAATGCATTGGATAGGGGAGCTCAGCCCAACGGGAGATCCAGTGTAGAGGATACCCGCGTGCTGGAGCACGCGGGCGGGGCTTCCTGATAATCCGAGGTAACCCCAATGGAAGATTCAATTCCAGACCAACAAGAAGGCACGGATCGGAAGATAATTGAAGAAATATATCAACTAGAAAGAATTGCGCTCGGGGAAGGGGTCGCGGTTTGTGAAGCCTGCGGTGAGGAACTGCGGGAAGGCGCTCCGCTCGTCGTGTTCGCCTTCCGGCCGGCCAATCAACTGGCCTTCGAGACCGGGCACGTGAAATGCACTGAGTGTCGGCATGAGCCGACGGAGTACTTTACGCTCGGCGTGCGCGAGCTCGTATTAGAGGGTCGTGTTGGTACTTGTACTGACCCTGCAACTCAATCGTCGTGGCCGGTGTTACTGGCTCCGCAGCCGCGCGCTGTGAGCCCGGCGGACATGACCACGGTGCAACCACTACCGGGAATTGCGTGGTTCCGCCAACCTATCGCGCGTAGCGACAGGTACGTTGCTGCGGATTGTGAATCGACGCGTAAGCCATGGCAGCGTCCGGTGGCGCGGGCTAACAGGTCGAACCGCGATGGCGCGTCCGATCGGGAAACTGGTTCGATGAGTGATGACGCGACTGGGACTATTGCCCCACACGCTGGTGATGGCGGCCGTCCGGGAGGTGCTCGGTGACGATGCGCCGGAATCAAGATACGCAGGCCTTCGATGATTCACACCTCGACATCGACTTCGCTCTCCCGCGTCCTGTCGATGAGATGGCGTTCCCGGATCTGTACGTTGGTCTCGACATCGACCTACTGGCACCGGGTGATGGGATCGTCACGGATCGCCATCATGCCTCAGCTGACCGGTACGAAGCAGACGACCCGCAGAATCAGATTGCAGGTCAGATCTCGCCGTTCACGTTGTCGGGCTGGCTGCGCCATGCCTGTGAACGAGTGGTGCAGACGGCGGGCGCGACGGCGTGCCATCCGGGCTATGCCGACGCCGACTATATGCTCGACGACGTGTACGACCGCGACCTCGACAACGGCTATCACGAGAAAGGGTCCTGCGTCGATGATGACGGCGTTGACGACACCGGCTGTGTCATCCACGATCTCTTCGGTGGGTTCGGCGACCGCGCGGGCCGGGTAATCCGCCGGCCGATTCGCTTCTCACCCATCCGAAGGCAGGTGGATGTGACGAAGGGTGAGGCCGAAGCTCACTACAGACAGTTGAACACGCAGGTGCGTTCGCGGAACGCTGAGGATGAGGGGCAACCACTCAGGCAGGCGACGCGGGACGTCGTTGGGAATCTCGTGGGGACGTGGCGCTTGACGCTCCGGGAGTTGAAGCCTGAATACGTGGGGCTGCTCGTCGAGGCCATCGCGTACTTGGATGCTCATAGTGGCGATTTTGAGATACAACTCGGCGGCGCTCGCAACTTCGGGGCTGGGATCGTCGATGCCCACGTCGTCAACCCGTTGTACACGGAGGCTGAACTTCGCCGGGTCTACAACCGCGCGCAGGACCCGACGAGCGGGATGCAGACGAAGGACGACATCTGGCGTGACCAGTGTCGTGACGAGTTCGTCAGGGCACTGCAGGCTCGGACAGCCGCCGGTGATGGCGACCTTCCGATGCCGACGGGGGATGATGCAGCGTGACCCGAAACGCTGAGTGGAACCCCGACACCGCGTGTGCCCGAGAGTGGCAGCCAGTCGAAGCGCCCAAGCGCCGCCGAGACCCGAAACGTGAGGACGAGCCGGTGCAGCGGTCGTCGCCAGTAGCGGACGATGCGTCGGGCCCTGACCCGGCGGCGCGAGCACACGACACCCAAGACCGCGACGACGCCGAGCGTCCAGACCGTGGAGACGTAGAACTGGACTCTGAGGGCCAGGATGGTTGACTCGGCTGTCGAGGCTGACAGCCGTGACGACGCGTCTACGCGGGCTGAGCCGATGGTGGCTGTTTACCGACACGACGTTCACAAGCTGCGTGCCAGGCCGCACGCGTCGGCGGCCGACTCGTACGCCAGCGTGCCGGTCAACGAGACAGTTCCGCGTGACGCTGATCGGGATGCAGCACTGCTGAGCCGCCCGGCGGGTGAGCCCGAACAGACGGTCGCCAATCACGAGTCGCCGTACCGGCTGTCACTGTTGACGGGCGAGACGGCGGCGACGACCGAGCGGATCAAGGCGACGACGGGCGGTGGTTTTCGAGCGCTGGTCACGCCGGAGGATCCGGAGTGCCTGCACGCGCGGTGGCTGACGAGCGAGGTCCCGGCTGCATTCAACGAGTCGGTGTACTATCCGTACACGTCGCTGCAGTACCACGTGTTGCTCACGGCGGCGCTGTTGCACAACTACCGCGCCAGGCACGCGTTTGAGGACTTGTTTCTCGTGGCGACGACGCCAGACGTGACGCCGAATGCAGACGCGGTCTCGACCCGCGACCCGAAGACAGCGCTGGCGGCCGACGCCGTCGAACCCCACCGAACAGTGCTATGGACACCTGAGATGACCCTGCACGTGACGGCGACGCCTGGTGATCGACCGGCTGCGCGGCTCGGTGATGTGCCGGCGCGCTCGTTTGCGGATGTCTGGTCGCGTCTGCCTGCGCACCCGTTCGACACGGATGGCGAGCGGCGCTGGCGGCTCTTGGATGCCCAACTGCGTCGCATCCGGTCGTGGTCGGCGGCACTTGCGTACATCGATGAATTCATCGAATTGCACGGCTCGGCGGCCGGGGAACTGGAGGGTGATGGGGCGTGATTCCCATCACGACCTGGAGGCGAAACAAGGGGTCGTGTGAACGATGACCACGATCCAGCAGGTGCTGTTCGAACTGGAGACTGACTACATGGGCCACCCGTACTACCTGACCGGGCACGCGCTGTACACCGCGCTCGCCCGCCGTGTGGATGCGCAGGCGCGACGGTCGCTCAACGTCAGCACTGGTGTGTTCGTCCCTGGCGAGTACGGGGCATACCCGGAGTCACATTCGCACGACGGGTATGGAGGGAAGCTTGGCATGTCGCTCCCACCAGTGGAGTCGTACGAGGATGTGTTCGTGTGTCGGGATGCAGCGCAGCGGTGGTTGCTGGACTCACGGCCACGGGATGCGCACAACACGCACGACGTCCAGAGTCATGGCGGCCGACTGGCGTTTGCACCGAAGGCTCACTTCGGCCGGCCGCCCGAGCATCGGAACAGCAAGCGGACGATGCACTGGCACGTCCACTGCTACCTGCACGCCGATGGGGGAGACGAGGACGTCCTCCCGCTTTCCGTGGATGTACTGGATGGGCTGCGTGTCGGCGGGGGTCGAAACTACGGGTTCGGTGAACTATCGCTCGCGGAGACGCAGGTCATTGATCTGGATGACCTCGATTACTCGCGGGTTCGAGAAGCAGACAACGTCCAGTTGGAACTGTTGTCGCCGTACGTGTTGCAGAGCGATTCGCCGGGGGCTGACAGTCAGTCGGTGCCGTGGTGGTGGGAGTCTGACGGGGAGTTTCGTCGCCGGACGGGTCGGCTCGTGGCCGGTGATGAGTGTCATGAGCTGGCAATGATTGATCATGGGCAAGTCGTTGGGTACGCGGGCGATCGTCCGGTTGAGACGGCGATCAATGGTATTCAACGCGTCGGGACGCACGCGAAGTTCGGGTTCGGTGAGTTCCGGGTACGGCCGGTGAGTAAGGATCGGGTTCCGGGACGTGTGAGTATCGCGGGTCCTCGGGAGACCGTCGGTGGTGAGCGGTGATGGCGCTGGAGTTAGTGGCATTCGATATCGAAACCACCGGGTTCGAGGTTAGTGACGAGGTGACTGTAGTCGGATTTGCGGTGCCGATGGGGGTTCGGGCGTTCGTGCAGACAGACGGGCGCGCAGCGCCGGATGTTGAGGCGGCGGTTCGTGATCGTGTTGAGTCGCACGTCCAGGTGTCGACACACGAATCAGAGCGTGTATTGTTGGAGGCAGTCGGCGCGTTCGCTGCAGATCGGTTAGTGGGAAATGACGTGTTGCTGGTCGCGTTCAACGGTGAGTTATGGCGGTCCGGGTTCGACTTACCGTTCTTGCGGACGCGGCTCTCCCGGGTAGGTGTTGAGTGGCCGTTCCGGGAGATGCCGTACGCTGACCTGCTGCCGGTCGTGACGAATCGATTCAACACGACTGGCGATGACGGAGAATCACGGTCGGATCTCGCCGGGGTGTACGAGGTACTTTGTGACGGGCAGTATAGTGATCTCGACCCGTTCGCGGACAGTGCAGAAGCCGTGACTGCGTACGAGGATGGCCGGTTCGGTGACCTTGTGGTGCATAACGTCGCGGATGTCCTTCGTACCCGGGAGTTAGGACTGCTCTCGGAACGGTACTGCTCAAAGTCCGATTTCAAACTGAAATCGCTGACCCCGACACGTCATGAGTAACTGGAATCCGAGTCGCTGGACAGAGACGGTCGACGTGTTCGGTCGCTCTGGAAGTGTTCGGTGTCGATAGTGCCGCTGGTGCGGATTGAAGCGATACCCCAGCAGATTACGGCAGAGCGGCGCAGTAGCAGTCGAAAATGAACGGCAGCCTCAAGTGAGATACGACATGGTAGAAGCTGAATCACAACCTCGGAAAGATGAATTGAGCGGCGCAAGCACAGACGGTGACGAGTCCGACGTAACCAGTCCTCGTGAATGCAACGAGACGGTGAATCCAGAGACGCGTGATGACGTGTTGACCGAATACTGGCATCGCTGCCAGGTGTGCGGCCGTCGGGGCCCGGAGAAGGGTGGGTTAGCTACTCTGCACGTCCATCACATCGAACGCGACCCTGAGGGGATGGATGAGCACGACATGGCGAACCTGACGCTCCTGTGCCGGTCTTGTCACAGCTGGTTCCACCAGCAGAGCACACCAGATGACTCGCCAGTCGAGCTCACTGAGGAGGATCAGAGTGTGCTGCTTCCGCAGGACATCGAGATTCTACGGTACTTGTCGGAAAATGGCCCGACACGTACTGGTGACATCGTGTCCGGGCTGCCGAGCGATCACTCGGTATCAGCGGTTCGTGAGCGGTTGTGGGTGCTAACAGGGCTCGATAACCTCGTCGAAGGCCGTGACCGGCAGATCGTCGATAAGGACATCGAAACCGGGGAGTGGGGGCTCACCGACCAGATCGAAAGCTCCGCTCGTGGCCATATCCCGGACGACCCCCAACTGTTGTTGCAACGCATGGAAGACGAGCAAGTGAGGCAGGCGCTTGAACGCGGCTGTGATCGCAGCGATATCATCGATGTGCTGGGCATCTCGCGCCGAACCACGTTCAATAAGCAGAAGCGCGCCTGTGCGTACGGTTTCCCATTGTCTGCGTTCAATCGCGGTGGACGGCCGACTGATAGTGAGCGGTCAGAACGGAGTTCCGTTACGGCTGACACGGATACAGGAGAGGCTGATGGGCAGCAGCGGCTTGACGCAGTGCCTGACAAGGATCCTGACTCGCTAGGCAGGACGGAAACGTGGGGTGCGGCCGACTCGGAGTCTGAGGCGCAATCCACGGGTGTGGATGACCGTCGTGGTAGTCAAACCGCGAGTGACGACGTTGGGAGCGAGGAACTACAGGCACATCTCCAGGAAGCAATTGATGCGTTACGGGATGTGAACGAAGTACTGTAGTTGGAACGGACTCAAGTCACGCACAGCGTTAGAGAACTCTTTGGTGTAGTCGAATTCACCGAGAGTTTTGACTGCGTTCGATCGACGGTTCGAATTCGCCTTCGTGTTCGGGTAGTGAGAAGGGGGTGTGTCCGCAATTATGCTGACTTGTTTACGAAGGTTAATGAAATGGCGTAGGCATGGGTATATCCGGAAAAGACAGGCCCGTTAAGCCTGTTCAAAGGCAGTGCAACAGAGGTGTCCGCAAAGACGGGGCCGTCATGGTCCGAAGTCAGAATACGATGGTAGGTGATTTTGCCGAAGAATTCGAGCCGAATTCTTCTCATGCACTTCAACGTTTGTCTTTCTGACCGGGAGAGAGGGTACGCGACCGGCGTAGTAACTTTACGACTTATTAAGTGGGTTAGTACGCGATGGAACCTTGCAATGCAACGAAAAAATGAACTCAGAGAAGCGCTCACGGACGCTGACGCGGTAATTGTAGATCACGAAGACGTCGATGAGGTTCTGGAATACGTTGATGACGACACGGACGTTTTTGCTCCGGAGGGAGGTGGCGGCCTCGGATTTGACCTTCTTGAGAACGGTGAAATAGCTACGCAAGTCGGGGCAACCGGTTTGAGCTTCTATGAGAATGTTGTTTCGGTCTGGAAGGAACCTGGCCACGGGCTTGTATGTGAAGAGACGGAGCCAGGCCCTTCCACAGAATTAGAAAAGTGGGAACATCGCCAAAAAGAAAGTTCGGGCGACATGACGATTGATCCTGTCGAGAAGAACCTTGATCCTAAGACGTTACGAGCAGTGCGGACATTCATTCATGGATATCCAGAGACCCTGCCCGAGATCTCGACAGAGGAGTTGTCGGAAGCGCAAGAGGCCGGCTACGGCATACAAGCGCCTCTCATGGCAACCCTGTCTAAATGGCTGGATGAGATCGAGAACGCGAACGTCGAATCGAACAACGATGGTACCGGGACGATAGAGTAATTCTATCACAGTTTTCGCAACGTTGCGGTTGATCCAGCACCTAGACGATACCGTGTCTTCCTTCTTTGAGAGTATTGTGACGCCGGCTGTTGTCGAATCAAACCTTCAGTAGATGATCATAGATGCGCTCGGTTGTCTGGATGCTGCGGTGACGTAACCGATTGCGGACGTCGTAAAGCGTGTTGTCCTCTTCTTCGTTCATCATCCGATAGGCAACACCGTGTCGAAGCGCGTGCGGCGTCACGTCACCGGCATCGCCGCGACTGCCGTCGAGCTTGTAGGGGCGTACGTCTGCGGCTTCAGCAACTTTGTGAAGCATATTCCGCACACCCTGTTCGGAGATACGGTTCGAGGATCGAGAGGGGAACAATGCCGGTGTGTCCTTCCATCGATTGGTGAGGTAGGCAGATAACAGACGGGCGGTCTCGTCTGCGAGTTCGAGTGTTACTGGCGGTGGCGAGTTCTCATTGGGGTAGTCTTTCTGGATCTCTGTTGGCAGGTAGAGTTCCGAGTTGTTGCTCCGGAGCAGTGAGACATCAACCTGGACAAGTTCTCCTACTCGGAGTCCGGTATCGTACGCGAACGCAGTGATTGCCTCATTACGCTGCTGAAGATATTCTGCGCCTGCCGTGTAACAGGCGGATCGGAGTGCTTCAACTTGCTCGGGTGTCACCCATACTTTTGCACGAACTTTGGAATCTGCAGAATTGGTCATTACAACGAATCCTCTTTAAATACTACCAAAGGCTACAAACACTTGAACTTTGGACTCTACAAACAGACTCCAAAGTTCGTGATCAGGCAAGCGAATCAACATAGTCTTATCAGGTTCCAATCTGTTTTTCGAGTTGATGGCGGAACCACTTGGCTCGGAGGAGGCCCCGCTGACCGAGGATTCTCACTGTTGGTCGGTTTTCATTAGCGGGGGTAGCGACGACGAAGAATCCGAGCCTCTAGCCCATTTGCGCGTTCAGGCTCACGATCGCAACGCGGTGCGTCATCTTATTCTTGTGCGCGGCGGTCGCACCAAGCAGACCGACCGAATTGTCGAGAGCTACGGCGAGTCCGGTGGCCGTATCGCACATTTTGTGACTGGTGATGAGATGCTGGCCATCGGTTACTACATCCAGTTACTCGAACTCCACGAACTGGACGAGAACGACATGTACGCTGGCCTTGAAGATGCAGTGCCTGATCTGTATGCCGAGTACAAGACGTGGCGGGAGGAACTCGACGTGAGCGACCGTCGCCTCCGGTTACTCGATCAAGCCGAAGCTGATACTGAATGGGATCCGCTGTACGAGGATATCCTGGAGCAGGGGAAGTGGCGAACTGTTACTCACGACAACGACCTGCAGGGATTCGCCCGCGCGCTCCACCGCCGGTTCGACTTCGATTCCAGCGGTTGCTATAGAAACGCCCGACTCGTGATGCAGGACAATCGCTACTGGGAGAACGACCGTGTTCAGTACGTTGAGGGAATCGGCCTCTCGAAGCACACTGCACGCATCACCGGCCACGGCTGGATAGAACATGACGAACGCGTGGTCGAACTGACCTGGCCGTGGCATAGTCCGTTGCCGCCAGAAGAGACAGTCTACTTTGGACGCCCCGTTTCGCGTAAGGAACTGGAAGATTCGTGGAACCGTGGCGAATACGGCCCGTACATACTAAACGGCGACGCCTCGCAGATAGCTTGAGGAGAGTGTCATAGACCGGTTCCATACCCTTGTTGCACATAGACGGAAACAGTAGAGGCAGCAGAATGGCGACTGCATACGTTGTCTGGCAGTAGATGGTTGCTGCTTATCCGTGAGTTCTCTATCTTCGGGGAAGACAATGTATTCAACAGCGTTATCCAAGGTCTGTTTGATTATCGTGCTATGGCGGAACAACTCTCGTTGAAGCAACTTTCCCAGTACACCTTCGCAACTGACGAACGACTCGCTAAAATGGAATCCGGGACAGAACTTGACGAGGAGCCAACTGAGTTTACGGCGTTCTATCATCGTGACCGCGGCGGCGTCGAAGAGGACGTTCTGGTACGGGATGTGAACGAAATAATCGAGGAGTCGAAATGGGGTCCGCTGCTGGACAAAGGATTTGAGCGGATTGCGTACCTGCTTGAGGGGGCGAATACCATCCCGGTCGGAGAAAAAGGGAACGGCGACCTCTATGAGCTCACCTACGGTAACGGCGAACCAGCAGTCGGGGATAAAGTACAGATCCAGTTGCGGCAGGAGTAGGGGAGTGAATCGGTTTAGCTCTTCGGCACCCGATAATACTGACGCGCTGAATACAAGGTACTAACTTACCGAAGATTCAATATCGCTTCAGTTGCTGCAATCAGAACCTTGCGTTCCTCAGAAAGTTCAGGGTGTTCTTCCCGAACATCAAATTCAATGTCATTA
Organism: Halobacterium sp. DL1; assembly: GCA_000230955.3. Classification (NCBI taxonomy): domain Archaea; kingdom Methanobacteriati; phylum Methanobacteriota; class Halobacteria; order Halobacteriales; family Halobacteriaceae; genus Halobacterium; species Halobacterium sp. DL1. Next base: position 388,262 of record CP007060.1, on the reverse strand, counting down.
AATTCACTCATATAACTCATTGCGACCTCGCGCTCCTGTTTCTTGTTGTCATTTCGAATGTTTACCCTTACGCTGTGCCACGGCATATCGTCAGGAAGCGGAGTCACTTCAACGTCCCACTCGTCACCGATACCGATGAGTTCCAAATTTATAGGTAATCTCGAATGGCTCCAAGTGTCGGAACTATCCTCTGACCATTCTGTGGGAGTTTCTGAATCTGACATTCTCGGCTATCAATTCAAATCAACAGATTATAAGAGTAGTCCCTGAACCCGCGTTTAAACCGGATTGACAGATTGAGTACGACGAACGACAGGTTACTGCTGGACACACACTGAATTCAGCACGACTGCTGGAACCTATCATCAACTGAGGGTCTCAACGAGGACGGAAAGGTCAGAAAGTACGGCTGGAGCGCTCTTTGTCTGTGAGAGTCGGATAGAATGCGTGGAGGTCGATATCCTGGTACAGTCGTTCATCTAAGTCATCGACTACTGTGATACATCTCTCCGACATTTTTAGCAGGTCTTCCCAATCAGAGATGTATAGAATCTGCAGAGGAGAGTGGAGGAAGTCGTGGCGGTGAGACCTTACCCGCTTCACTTTATCATGACTTAACAACCCGGTCTCATCCATCAACCGAGCCATGTCGGTGATAGAGGACCGCCGACTATTCAACCACTGCATGATCTGTGTACCGTACGGCTCTTCACTGTCCTCGTCGAGAGCACGGTCTCGGTTCTCTTCCATCCACTCCAGAATTTGGTACCCTTCTTCCGTCTCATTTCGGAAGTGGTGGAAGCACAGAATCGGAACTCCTGCCTCGAAATAACTCACTGTCAAGCTATGGAGCTCGTACGTCTTCAACCCGACACCGCCGAAACTGAACTCCATGGGAAGATCATCATTCTCTGCCTCTTCCCATTCCTGCTGTAGTTCCTCATGCAGCCGGTGAACTTCATTGTGGAACCCGTCCAGGAATGCCAACGACAATGCATTCTTGACATCATCCGGCATATCGCTTGTATGCCAGTCACTGGACTTTCCATCCTCATCACCGACTATCTCAGAAAATTCCATGGGAGCACAGACAGAACCGTGCCTCAAAAATCCCCCTCAGCAAACTGATCCAATGTCAGTCTCCAATCCAGTGGACATATACTATACCAGAATAGCCAATCCTCAGTTAGCCTATTCTGAATTAGGCTATTCGAGAGTTTTATCTGGTTGGGCGTCAGTCAGAGGGTATGGAGCGATTCGTGGATCGGGAGGATGAGCTCAGTCGGCTTCGAGGGTGTTACGATTCTGACGACGCTGACATGGTCGTGATTTTCGGTCGTCGCCGCCTCGGGAAAACCGAACTCGTCCGAGAGTCACTGGAAGACCGCGATGACGCCGTTCTATACCAAGCAACTGAAACAACCCGGCAGATCCAACTGGATGCGTTCGTGGACGTGGCGGCTGAGTCGATTCCGGGGATCGATCGGATTGAGGGCGAGTGGGAGTCGTTGCTCGGGTATCTTGCTGACCAGGATGCAGTCATCGTGCTGGACGAATTCCCGTATCTGATTGACGCTGATGAGAGTCTCCCGTCGGTGATTCAGCGATTGTGGGATCAGGAGTTGCGTGACACTGGTGTGACGCTCATACTCGTGGGGTCCTCGATCAGTATGATGGAGGAGGCGACACTCCTCGGGAACAGTCCGCTGTACGGCCGGTTCACCGAGAAGATTGATCTGCGCCAGCTCGATTTTGCTGCCGCGCGCACGTTCTTCCCCGAGAGCTATTCCGCTGAACAACTGTTCCTCGCGTGGGGTGTGTTTGGTGGGACGCCGTACTATCTGGATGGCGTCGATATGGACAACGATCTTGGAACAGTCATCCAGCAGTCGCTGCTGTCACGGCAGGGGTTCCTGCATGACGAGCCGGAGTACGTGCTTCGTACTGAGCTGACCGAGCCGAACCGGTACTTTGCTATTCTGAAAGCGATTGCGGCCGGGAACACGACATCGAATGAAATCGCGCAAACGGTCGGGATCGATGGCAAGCAAATTTCGACGTACACGCAGAAACTGGAGCGACTGCGACTGGTCGAACGAGAGGTACCGGTGACCGAGGACAAGACCAGGTCACGCCGTGGTCGGTACCGGATTCTCGATCCGTTGTTCCGGTTTTGGTTCCGGTTCGTCTATGGAAACGAAGACCGCTACGAACGGTTAGGTGCTGACGCCTACGAGACGGTCATCGAACCGGATCTGGCGGACTTCGTGAGCAGAGCATTCGAAACCCGCTGTCAGGATATTCTGCCTGACCTGTATCCTGAAACGATGTTTACCGACATCGGCCGCTGGTGGTATAACGAATACGAGGTGGATGTGGTCGGGCTCGCTGCCGACGGGAAGATGGTGACGGGCGAGTGTAAGTTCACGTCCGCGCCTCTCGATTACAGCGCACTCGCCTCGCTTGAAGACCATACTGATGAGATTCGATGGTCGCCTGATGGGAGCGAAGTCGAACACGAGTATGCGCTGTTCGCCCGAAACGGGTTCACGGACTCTGTTCGTGAGGCAGCCGCTGATCGTGACGACCTGCAGTTGTTCAACCTCGAACGGATCGTTGACCCGGGAGCATCGCAGTAGGAGTGTTGGAATCTGTGAAATTGGCGACGGTGAGGGGAGGTGAACTATGTCTCTGAGTCCGCTGGCTGGATCTTGTCTCTGAAATTTGTAACGGCGTCTGCGTGCTGTTCGTGTGCTTGTCGTAGTTGTTTGGTGGTTTGACCAATGTTCTCGTCTTCTGTGAGTGCAGCGAGGTGCTGCGCGCCAGGCACCAGTTCGTACAATTTGATTTTCCCGCCGTCGTCAGGGTAGGTCATAAATTCACGCCAGAGGCCGAGTTTGGCCCCGTCGGTGAGACGGGTGGCGATCGTGCCGTGACTCACCACAAGCGCTTCATCAATCTCGCTGAATCGTTTGGACCCGTCAGCGAGTTGGGCGAGGATTTCGACTGCACCTTTCTTTTCGAAGAAGTCCCTGACCTTCGCGGTATCGAGGTCAGCTCCGATATTGCCGTCTGGTTCTGCGTAGGAGCCGATGTTTGTGTCTGTCCTGTCTTCGTCCGACATCCCGTCGGTCACATCTGGTTGTTCCTCTGCCGAATGACTACTTCGCTCTAAATTCCCAATCGTCTCGTTATCGTCGTCGGTTGTGTCCGAAGAGTCGTTTGGCATATTCGTATCTCCTTCTTGTACGCCAAGGCTTTAAACTATAGTGGGTAAAATCACTAGCCAGTAAAAATTAGAATGGCTATAAATTTGAACAACATCGGCCGAGTGGTGGCGAAGAGGGGGTCGACATGAACCCTGAGGCCTCCGATACCCGACAGTCGGCCATCGAGACTGCAGAAGAATTGCGGGACGATCTGGAAGCCCTAGCAGCGAGTGATCTTCCCTTCGCGTATGACGCTGAACGCATTTTAGAAGATCTGGAGCAGGCACAACAAGAGGAAACCGCAGGCCAATGACCAGGGAACGTATCGGGCGAAAAACGCTTAAAGAGCAACTACCCGCAATTCTCCACGAACAGTTTCAACTAGATAATTTGCCGCAAGATCACGAACCGTCGTGGGAGTATATCACCGCGAATACACGGTACTCCGCCCAAGGACTGAACAACAAGTCCAAAGAGCTGTACGGACAGACCATTCTTGAATTTCTTCGAGAACAGGGATTTGGCGTGCGTAGTACCGGAAAATGGCCGACAGACGATGAAGAAACCATCCGTTCGCTGGAGTACTATATTGAGAGCGCCGAAGAGCGGAAAGAGTGGAGTGAGAACACCATTGATTCCGTTGAGTCGGTGATGAACAAGGTGTACGAAGCGATTCGAGACGAAGGACTCGACATCGAGATGCTGGATATCGGCTACTATGACTCTGAAAAGAACCGTGTGGAGAATATCCAACACGCTATCACAATCATCGAATACATGGATCGTGACCTGGCCGACAGCACGATGGGAAACTACCCTCGATATTTTGAGGAATATTACAACATCGTGAAAAACAAGCACCAGATCAATATTAATCCAGTCGAAGAAGCACTCGATGAATTCGAATGGTACCGGAGTGATAGTGACGCACAGCCAGTCACTGAAGCACAACTAAACGATCTGTGGAACGCGTTAGATGTCCTTGACGAGTGTCCTGTGGACGGTCACGATTTAGAGCGGTGGCGGTTATGGATGAAAATGCTGCTCATCTTCTTGATCGCCGTTGGTCCCCGGTCAAATGAAGTCGAACAACTTGATTTGCGGACACAACTTCATTTTGGTGATGACCCGCATGTTCACTTCGCCGTACGAAAGAACATGCGACGAGATGAGGGACCAGCAAAAGTCCCGATAATGATGGGTGGTGATTTCCTTCGAGCGTATCGTGAGTACATTGACGCGATCGGTGGGAATGGGAAGTTGGTTCCGAGTGACCAGTCTGAATCTGGCTGCCGGACTCCAAGCACGCTGAATGAATGGCTGGGGCGACTATGTAAGATTGCTGGCGTTCGACTTGATGGCGGGGAGTTTCCGACGATTCAGAACTTTCGCCAGTTTTGGAAGACACTGTATAAGAGGGCAGTTGCAGAGAACCGAGAGCAGATCAAATTTGTCTCTGAAGAAGATGGCAAGAAGGATTACGAGAGTGATGAGCGTGATTACATCGACGATGTAGTGAACCGACAGCATGTTCGTGGTCTTGGTCGGGAATATTTTGGTGACGTGCTGGACCTCGGTGAATTACCTGAATTAGTTCGGGAAGAGCTGGACCAAGATCAGCATGGTGAGCGACAGACCAAGTTCACCGATCACGACTTTGGCACCTGAACGTTTGCGATGGAGTGATGGGTGGTGAAGCCTATTCGGGAGGGCGCTGGTGGTACACGGTGCTATTCATAGACAATATAGGATCCGTCGCAGAATATGAACTTCGCTGACCGGTGATCAGATCGTTGTCTCGCTGACGTAATCTTCAGCCATACCCACTGAGTGTCACTTCTCTGACTGTCGAACTTTGGTAGCTTGTGACGCCACCGGAAATATGCTACCCGTTACAGTCTGGTGAATTTGGTTGAGTGAATAACCCGTCGAACAACTACGATGAGGTAACCCGCTTCTGTACAGCGATTCGAAAGTATTGGGAGTTGGTTCGGTTGTGACAGGATACAAATCACAAACAAACAATAACCGACTCATATATGGTTTCTGCCAGTTTATTTCAGGCTTCTTCTGGATTAGACCTCCAGACCTAATGCCCGGAGTTCTTCGAGTTCGCTCTGGACGCTTTTGAGCCGGTCTTTCATGTCTTCTTCTGCCTCTAGTGCGGAGTCGAATAGCCGTTCCCGCCGCTCTTCAATCTTCTCGACACCCTTGGGACTCAGCGCCTGTCCACACCACATACACTGAACCTTGTCTCGCGGTGTTTCGCGTTGACAGCGAGGACATTCAACCGGGCCGATGTCAGCGATTTCGTCCGCTGAAACGTCCATCCCGTGGGCGCGAGCAACCTCGCGGGCCGTGTCTTCTGCGAAGACGATGATGTATCGCCGCGCCTCGTCACTGTTCTCGACCCACCCGTGGTGGCGCTCCAAGTGATGTTGGGACACGTTCTTGCGAGCCAGATAACTTGCGGAGGATTTTCGCATCCGGGTGAAGCCCATCTTTGACGGCTTCTTCAGATCCCCGTTCTTAACTGCTCGCTCAACAGGCTTTCGGAGCATTTTCTGCTTCATCTTGTAACTCACCTCGCGTCCGGTATCCAGGTCGCACCAGAGCGGCGCTTCTGGATCATCTCCTTTTGGGTGAACCTCTAACCAGCGTTGGAGGTACGGAACGGATGTGATAAGGGTGACTGACCGTTGCCCCTGCCGACCGTTGACTGTGATTTCTTTCCCGTATTTGTGGTCCCCGACGTCACCAACTTTCATCGACCGGAATTCACCCGAGCGAGTTCCAGAGTCCCAATCAACTGCGACCGCCGCCTTGTTTCTGGCATACTTCGCGTTATTCAGGACCGGGAGAATGTGTTCATCCCACCACCACATTTTCGTCTTGTCTGGAATTGGATCATAGTCATCCGGGAGATCGGCCGAGATCCATTCGACACTGTATGGTTTCTCGTCTTCAGGATCCCCGCGAGTAATGTGCCCCCCGAACATCCGGAGTGCGACTCGGTGATCCCGTTTTGATTCCTCGCTATCGTAGTTTCCGTTGATCCAGCTGACGTACCGTTTCGCCTTCTTTTTCTCCGTCTCCGTGTCACCGATCATATCGACGAGATCTGGCTCGGGAAGTTGATCCGGGCTGTATTTCTCCGAATCCCCTGCCATCATCGTGCAGTGCTGTAGGAGTTTCACCCGCCTGCCCGTTGAATAGTTATGAGCACCGAGTTCGTCCGAGAACTGCAACAGCGCATCTTTGTCATCTTGTGGCAGTACTTCTGATTTTTTAATCCGGTTGTGGAGGGCTTCGACCTTAGGCGGCAAGCTTGTCATAACTAAATGAAACAACCAGAGGCATTTGAACCCCTGGTTCAATGCTGGGAGGCGGCATTTTCCTACGAACGAAGTGAACAGTGGAAATGCTCCCGACCCGATTTGAGTCTGGAAGTCGCAGCGCGGGAACGAAGTGAGCGCGACCGTCTTCCTCCATTCGAATCGGGGAGGCGGCATCCCCATTCTTCGCGATTTCCACTTGAAGAGTTGTCGCTCTAACCTGACAGCCGGAGTTGTCTTCGTCACGCGGGCGTAGCGACCACGGTCCGGGCCGAAGGACGCCCTGGCGCCAGTGTGACTCGGTTAATCAATACACCGCACAGTGTAAAAATGACGCCTATTGAAGCCGACAGAACCCCATAGGCAGAGTATCGTGACTGAGAACCCCTTCGACGCGCACATCAGGCTCGTTTCCGACAGGCAGCGACGTAGAGTCATCCGACGGCTGCGTGAGACGAGGGACGAGGAGACGACGGTCGACAATCTCGTCGACGAACTACACAGCACCGAGCGGATTCTGGCCAACGGCAGCGCCATGGGACGGAGAGAACTCTCCATCCAGTTGCGCCACACGCACCTACCGAAGCTCGCCAGCCACGGCGTCGTCGACTACAACCAGGAGGCCGAGACCGTCAGCTACCAGCCCGACGAACAGGTCGAAGCGGTGCTGGACGCGCTCCCGACGCAAGTCGCGCACGCGAACGCCTGAACGAGGGTGGGTTCTGAGTTTATTCCCCGCTGTCATTTCCCCAGATGCGCTCGGAGCGACCGCTGGGTAGTCGTGGATATGCCAGGACCTCCTTCAGTGTAGGAAATGGCACGCAGTAGCAAGGTGGTTGGGACACAGTACTAAGCTGCGTGCCGGTACCTGCTTGCGCCCCGGGGCGTATATCACTTTTGTGAGCAAGCGGGTAACAGCACCCTCCGGCTACGAGGAGGTTCTGTACGCCATGTGCCTCGATGCAGTTCGGTTGTAACCCATGTAGGTACAACAGCAGGCAGTTCGTGGAGGGACGCTCAGGCGAGCGTAGCAGCCTCGTACCTACCATTCGGCACGCTCGGTGTCGTGGACGGAGTGACAATACCTATCAGTCTCGGGAGCCAAACTCCGAGGAATCCCGGGCGATTCCGGGGGTTGGGACACATGAACGAATCTGAAAACGTGGGAGAAGCCGTCGAGGTTCTCCAGCAACTCGGCCTGAAGGAGTACGAGGCGCGATGTTTCGTCGGACTCTCCCGCCTTCACGCAGGAACAGCGAAGCAACTGAGCGAGATGACAGAGGTGCCGCGAACGCGGGTGTACGACGCAGTCCGGGTGCTCGAGGCACAGGGCCTCGTCGAGGTGCAACACTCGAGCCCCCAGCAGTTCCGTGCCGTTCCGCTCGACGAGGCCGAGGAGACGCTCAGAGACCAGTACGAGTCCCGCGTCGACCGACTCCACGACGCCCTCGCGAACATCGACGTCGTCGCCGAGGACGACGACTCGACCGTCCAGGAGGTGTGGGCGATGCGGGGACGGGACGGCATCGAGAACAGGACGAACGAACTCGTTCGGGGGGCGTACGGCGAGGTCGTACTGGTGCTCGGCGACGAGACACTGCTCACCGACGACCTCGTCGACACGCTCAACGACGTCGACGACGATGTCGAACTGGTCGTCGGTGCGTTGACTGGCTCGCTCGAGGACAAAATTCAGGACGCCGTTCCCGGCGCGACGACGTTCATCTCCGGCCTGGAGTGGTTGCACGGTGCGAAGGACCTGGAGGACGACACCGCTATCGGCCGGCTGCTGCTGGTCGACCGGTCGACGATCCTCGTGAGTTCGATCATGCCAGAGACCAAGGAGGAACAGGCGATATTCGGCGAGGGGTTCGGGAACGGTCTGGTCGTGGTGGCGCGCCGTCTCATGGCCCAGGGGCTACTGACCGCTCGCGACCCCGGACAGTGAGCGAGCGCGCGTCGTCCGTCGACCGCGAGTCGCGCTAACTTTCCTCCCGGAAGTCGGAGAAGTCGGTCACCCGCGACTGGACCGTGAGTGGCTTGACCGTCAGGTACTCGCCGTTGTCCACGGTGACCCGGCAGTTACCGAAGACGAAGGAGAGCCGACCGCCGATTCGCGTCTTGCCGTCCACCGACGGGACGAACAGCGCGTCCAGCGCCTCCGGGTCGAGGACGCGGTCCAGTGGTCGAAGCGAACCGGGTCGACGGCCGACGATGGCGCTCACTGCGCGCACTACGGCCGTACTCACCGATTCGTCCACCCCGATGTTGTACTCCACGCCACTGGTAGGAGCGAGCGGGTAAAACCCGTGGCGTTTTTCACCCGAATTATCACAACGGAACTGCTCCCGTCTCGTTCGGGGCTCCCCACCGGCGGGCTACCGACGGCCGCCGGTGTACGAGCGGCGTTGTCGACGCGCGTTCCCGTTCCAGAGGGGGCCATCTCCTGCGTCTCGACGTGTCCGACGCCAGACGACGAGGCGAGTAGATAGGCCCCCGAACGCGGTACGACCGTCTTACGCAGAGATGGCTCGCGTTTCGCCGGACACGGGTCCAATTAACAATCACGCCTGGGCAGTGTACGTTGACGTGCATGGCCGATAGAATGCAGCAGCAACGATCGAAGCAAGCGGCCGAACGAACCGGGAGAGACCCATTCTTCCTCGCCGCGATCCTGTCGATCCCGATGTCGTGGTACTACTTCTTCGGTAAGAAGGACCGCGAACGCGGGATCTTCGTCGGGCTCTGGGCGCCGACGTTCCTCGCGCTCGGGAGCCACTTCCGGCAGATCCGGATGAACGAGATGCTGGAGCGGGAGTCCAGCGACCTCGTCAGTCGCGTCCAGCGGATGGTCAAGGAGCAGTAAAGCCGACGCCGCCTTTTTTCGACGGCGACGCTCGCTGGGTCCCCTCACGCCAGCGCGTCGTCGGACCGCCGTCTCCGAGAAACCGGATAGCGCGCAGGCTACTCCGGGCGAATCGCCCGCGTTGGCGCCGACAAGCGACGACTTACTATCGGCATCGAGGCCCAACGGAAGGAGACGATGGCCGTACAGCCAAACGTCGTGGTAGTGGTCGCGGACACGACGCGTGTCGACGACGCCTACGATGCACAGGTCGCGCCGACGCTCGCCGACCTCGCCGACTCCGGGACACGTGCGACCCGGGCGTTCTCCGCGGCGCCGTGGACGCTCCCGTCCCACGCGTCGCTTCTGACCGGGACGCACACGTCGAAACACGGCGCGCACGCCGGTCACGAACGACTCGACGACCAGCTCCCGATGCTGTCGGAGTGTTTCCAGGACGCCGGCTACGAGACGGTCTGCGTCACGAGCAACACGTGGCTGAGCGCCGAGTCCGGCTTCGACCGCGGGTTCGACGAGTTCCAGCAGATGTGGCAGGTCGTCCAGTCCGGGAACGCGCTCGGCGGACTCGTCGAGGAGACCGAGGAGAGCCGCGTCCGCGCGGTCGCCCGGGAGCTGTTCGACGGCAACCCGCTCGCGAACGTCGCGAACGTCCTCTACCGCTACCTCGTCCGCGACCGGACCGACGACGGCGCGGCCCGCAGCACCGAGTGGATCGAGAACTGGCTGGCCGACCGCGAGGCCGAGGACCCCTTTTTCCTGCTCGTGAACTACCTCGAACCCCACCTGAAGTACCGGCCACCGCGGCGCCTCGCCGAGCAGTTCCTCCCCGCGAACGCGACCTACGAGGAGGCGATGGAGGTCCGCCAGGAACCCTGGGAGTATCTCGCAGGCAACCTCACGCTCTCGGACTCCGAGTTCCAGCTCCTCCGCGGGCTCTACCGCGCGGAGGTCGCGTACGTCGACGAACAGCTAGCGGCGCTCAGGAGTGCGCTGCGGGACGCCGGAGAGCTCGAGGACACCATCTTCGTGGTCACTTCCGACCACGGTGAGAACATCGGCGACCACGGCCTGATGGACCACCAGTACTGCCTCTACGACACGCTGGTCCACGTCCCACTCGTGCTCGACGGCGGGAGCTTCAGCGGCGAGGGCGAACTCACGAACCTGGTCAGCCTGGTGGACCTCGCGCCGACGCTGCTCGACGAGGCGGGCATCGACGCGCCGGCGGCCCGCGAGTCCTTCCAGGGCGTCTCCGTCCACCCGGACGCCGACAGCGAACCACGCGAGTTCGTCGTCAGCGAGTACGCGGAGCCCCAGCCGTCGATGGAGGCGCTCGAACGCAACGTCGAGGACCTGCCAGAGCACGTCTACCAGTACGACCGGTCGCTGCGGGCTATCCGGACGGAGGAGTACAAGTTCGTCCGCGGCTCCGACGGCCTGCGTGAGCTGTACGACCTGGCCGCCGACGCCGGGGAGAACGACGACATAGCGGACGCGGAGCCGGCGGTCGCCGACGACCTGGAGTCGACGCTCGACGAGTGGCTGGCGTCCTTCGAGCACGCGGACACCGACGAGTCGGTGACCATCTCCGACGACCGGAAGGACCGCCTCGAACAGCTCGGCTACCTCCAGTGAGCGTTCAGTGACCGCTACCCGGTTTCACTACCCGCCCTACCGCGAGTAATCAGAAATTACGGAGCGTCGAGCGACCACTCGTCGCAGAACAGCTGTCTCGTCTGAGAGTCAGTCGGAGTTCGGGACGACGTCGAAGTCGTCGTCGGCGCGGGGAGGGGTTCCGCCGACGAGCCGCTGGTACTGCGCGACGAGGCGGGGGCGCCACTCGGAGACGCGCGGGACCGGCGTGCCGTCGGTGATCGACCCGTCGTCGGGGGCGCGGAAGGCGGCGATGAGCGACCACATCGTGCAGGCGGCGAACGAGCCGACCGCGGAGAACTGCATGCCCAGCGTGAAGAACGTCATCGAGTAGACGGCGCCGATGAGCATCGAGGGGACGCTCGTGGCCCGTGGGACCCGGGAGGCCGTGTCCCGGAGGGTGGGGTAGAGGAACATTACCGACGTCATACTGCCGACCAGGAAGACCAGGTCCTGCCACATCATCGGGAATCACTCTCGGACGGTTCGGTGGTCAGTGAGACTGTCTGGTTCACGGTTCTAGTTCCATCCTGAACGGTAAGTATGGCTCGGTTACTGTAGTCTCAGGCCCATTAACGCCGGTTCAGCAGGAGAACCGACGAACGAGGCTCTCCGCCGAACTGCAGTTTTGGTTCGTCGTCAGTGGCGACCCAATTCGGTTAGCGTTGTTGCGTGCAACGCGTTCGCACGGAGTTTCATCGCCCTTACCGAGCGGAAAGGAGACGTTACCGGTGTTAGTTGCTACCGTAGCGCACCCGTAGGTTCACCGCTCGCGCGGGTTGAATCGATGAAACGCTTATCAGTGCGACCGACGTAGGGGGGTCTATGACCTACGACACCGTCGTGTTCGACAACGACGGCGTCCTCGTCGGCCGTACCCGGTACGACGTCTTGCAGGAGGCTGCGGAAGCGACCTTCAAGCAGTTCGACGTTACCGACCCCGCCCCCGAGGACGTAGAACAGATGACCATCGGTGCGACGCCCGAGACCGTCAGCGACGTCTGCGAGGAGTACGGTATCGACCCGGACGAGTTCTGGCGCACGCGCGACAGAACGACCGCCGAGGCGCAGTACGAGGAGGTCCGCGCGGGCCGGAAGACCCTCTACGACGACCTCGACACCCTCGACGACCTCGACGTCTCGATGGGCATCGTCAGTTCGAACCAGCAGGCGACCGTCGACTTCGTCCTCGACCACTTCGACGTCAGGGACATGTTCGGCACGGCGTACGGCCGCGCGCCCACCGTCGAGAGCCTGCGCCACCGGAAGCCGAACTCCCACTACATCGACCTCGCGCTCGCGGACCTCGACGCCGACTCCGCGCTGTTCGTCGGGGACAACGAGTCCGACGTGCGCGCCGCGGAGAACGCGGGCATCGACTCGGCGTTCATCCGGCGCCCCCACCGGCAGTCCTGGGACCTGAACGTCTGGCCGACCTGGGACATCGACTGCCTCGACGACCTGCACGACATCTGCCGGAGCTGAGCGGCCGTCACGCTCGAACCCCGATTTCGCATATCGAGCGTCTAGCACCAGCTATACACCCTCTACGCTATTCTCCGCCCTCCTGAGCAACCCCACAAGTATTATGGGTGAGAAACGCCTGTGGATAGTTTGCAATGGCAGAAGGCACGGTTGACTTCTTCAACGACACGGGCGGCTACGGTTTCATCGAGACTGACGACGCGGACGAGGACGTTTTCTTCCACATGGAGGACGTCGGCGGTCCGGATCTCGAGGAGGGACAGGAAGTGGAGTTCGACATCGAGCAGGCCGACAAGGGCCCGCGCGCGACGAACGTCACCCGCCTGTAACTCGGGAACCCGCCGGCGTCTCTGACGCTGGCTTGGAGGCATCGTTTTTCGAACGTTCACACCGACCAGCGAGCGGTGTCTCAGTTCTGCGGTCGGTCCATGTCCAGCAGCGGTCGCTGCGTTACTCCAGCCGCGCGCGGTCCTCGTCCGTCAGCTCGAGGTGGCTCGCGGCGACGTTCGCCTCCAGGTGGTCGACGCTGGAGGTGCCGGGAATCGGGAGCGTCACGTCCGAGTGGTCGAGCAGCCACGCGAGCGCCACCTGCCGGACGGTGGCGTCGTGGTCTGCGGCGACCGCCTCCAGGGCGTCCTGCTTTTCGTCGAGGTCGCCGCCGCCCATCGGGAAGTAGGGGATGAAGCCGATGTCGTACTCCTCGCAGGCCGAGAGCACGTCCTCGTGTTCGCGGTCGGCGACGTTGTAGGAGTTCTGGACGGTCGCCACGTCGACGATGTCGCGTGCGGTCTCTAACTGGTCGACGGAGACGTTGCTCAGCCCGACGTGGTCGACCAGCCCCTCGTCTTGCAGTTCGGCGAACGCATGGACGGAGTCCTCGAACGGCGTCTCGGGGTCGGGGCGGTGGAACTGGTAGAGGTCGATGGAGTCGACGCCGAGACGATCGATGGAGGCCAGCGCCTGGTTTCGGATGTAGTCCGGGTCGCCGTGGGGGAGCCACTCGCCCGAGTGGTCCCGCAGCATACCGGCCTTCGTCGCTACGAGGACGTTCTCGGGAAGGTCCGCTTCGCGGATCAGCCGCTCGCTCACGCCGGGCCCGTAGGAGTCCGCGGTGTCGACGAAGTCGACGCCCAGGTCCACCGCGCGCCGGAGCACGTCGCGGGCCGCCGCCTCGTCCTCGGGGCGTCCGATGATGTCCTCACCGGTGACGCGCATCGCGCCGAAGCCGAGGCGGTGGACGGTGCGGTCGCCGCCGACGTCGAACGTGTCGCTGTCGTTGTGGAGCGCCATACAGGACGTCCGGCCGCGACGAGGAAAGGTCTGGTGCAGCCCCTAGGGTTTCCACTGGTCGCGCAGTTCCGTCCGGGGCTTCGTCGGGTCGTCGCGCTCGACGAGCGTCCGCATCGTCTCAGCGTTGAACGCGTACTCGTGGTTCTCGCGGACCACCAGGTCGCGGGCGCGGAGTTCGCTGAGCAGCGTGTGCGCCGCCTCGACGTCCACGTCCGCGGCGTCCGCCAGGTCGTGTGCGGACGCGCCCGGATTCGTCGCGAGGTCGGAGACGATGTCCCAGGCGGCGTCGTCGTTGCACTTCGACTCGCGCCGCGAGGCGTTCACGCGGATGACGACCGGCGGCGCCTGCAAGAGGTCGACGACGGCCTCAGGTGCCGGCTGGTCCTCACCGGCGCCGTCCTGGAGTTGTAGGCGCTCGCCGCGCCGCCGGAGCCGGTCCTGTACTGCCTCGACCAGGGCGTCCCGGCCCCCCTCCTCGTCGGCCGTCTCGTCGAAGACGAACGCGCTGTCCCCCTCCGTGTCGTCCCCCTCCGGAGAATCTACGGCCGGTGCAGACTCTTCGTCCGCGGTCGACTCCTCGCCGGTCTCCGTCGTACTGTCGACGGGCGCCTCGTCCGCCGCCACGGTCGACTCGGCGTCCCCGACCTTCGACTCGAGTTCCGCGAGCCGGGATTCGAGGCGCTCGATCTGCTCGTTCTTCGTCTGGAGCGTCGACTGGTAGCTGTCGGGCGGCGCGCCGTCGCCGTGGGCGAGCGCGTTCGCCATCTTCCGGGCGGCCGCCGAGACGTCGCGGGCGGTCTCCAGTTCGGACTCCAGTTCCGCGATGCGCTCCTCGCGGTTCTCGATCTTCGACTCCAGTTCCGCGATGCGGTCGCGCTCCTGTTCCTTCCGGTCGGTGATGTCGCCGAGGTCCTCCATCAACGACCCGCTGACGGACTTCAGGTCCGGGCGCTCGAAGTCGTCGAGACCGGGCGTCGCGCCCGCGTCGAACGTGCGCTTGCGCTTGAACTGGACGCGTCGGACCATCTCGTCGCTCCAGTCGGTCTGGATGAACGCCTCGCCGTCCCCCAGGTCGACGACGTCGTCGGCGTACTCGGTGCCGACGATTCGCCCGACGACCTTCGTGTCGTTCTCCCAGGTGAGGCGGTGCCAGACCAGCCAGTTCGCCTGCGTGATGAAGTCCTTCTTCACGTCCGCCGGGCGCTGGCTGATGCCGACGACGCCGAGGCCGTGCTTGCGGCCGCGCTTGCCCACCTTGATGAGGAGGTTGCCCGTCTCCCCGACGCCGCCGCCCTCGGGGATGTACTCGTGGCACTCCTCGACGACGAGCAGGAACGGCTTCTTCAGTTTCTTCTCCTTGGCGAAGAGGTGTCGGACCGTCTCCCGGAGGAGTTCGTCGGCCTCGTTGTCGTCGAGGTAGCCCGAGACATCGAGGATGATGGGGACGTTCTCCTCGAGCGCGAGGTTCGCGAGTTTCTGGGCGTGCTCGACGTTCACCTGGATGTCGCACTCCTCGTCGGCGCCCGCGTGCAGGAGTTCGTACTCCTCCTTGAGTCCGTAGTACTCGCCGTCCGTGTCGACGATGAGGACGGGGTAGCCGGCCTCCAGCAGTTCCTCGACGACGACGCTGGTGGTGTTCGACTTCCCGGACCCGGACTTGCCCGTGACGAACCCGCGGCCGGTGAGCATCTCCACGATGGGGAACTCCAGGCGCTCGCCGTCGGCCGTTTCGCCCACGTGAATCCGCTGGTCGCCGTCCGCTGCGGTGTCTGCCATCGCTTGCGGCCACGCAATCAGGGGGGAAAACCGTTGCCCTCGCCGGACCGGCAGCCGGCGTCGGGGTTACTCGCGCCCGGGGTGGCCGTCGGGGAGACCGCGCCGGCCGAACGTGCGCTCCCGCAGCGTCTCGCCTTCGGGCGCGTCGGCGAGCAGGTCGCGTTCGCGCAGCTCGGGGACGACGAGGTCGACGAAGTCTCGGAGACTGCCCGGGCGCGCGACCTCCTTCACGTTGAAGCCGTCGACGCCAACCTCGTCGAACCAGTGCTCGAACTCGTCGGCGACCTGCTCGGGCGTCCCGACGACGACCGGCGAGGTGGTGCCAAGGCCGGCGAACTCCGCGACCTCCCGGACGGTCCAGTCGCGGTCGTCGTTCGCGGTGAACGCGTTGACGACGCCCTGGATCGCCTCCGTCTCGATGTGCTCCAGTTGCTGGTCGGGGTCGAGTGCCGAGAGGTCCACGTCGACGAACCCGGACAGGAGCGCGAGCACGCCCTCCGTGTCGATGGCGTCGCGGTAGGCGTCGTGTTTCGCCTCCGCGACCGCCTCCGTCTCGCCGACCACCGGAACGATGCCCGGGAAGAAGGCGAGATCGTCGGGGTCGCGACCGTGGGCCGCGGCACGCTCCCGGAGGTCCTCGACGTAGTCGCGGACGGCGTCCGTTGATGGCTGGCTGACGAACACCGCTTCCGCGTGCTTCGCGGCGAACTCGCGGCCGCGGTCGGAGGAGCCGGCCTGGTAGATGACCGGCGTGCGCTGGGGAGATGGCTCGGCGCCGTGGGGTCCGGGCACGTCGAAGTGCTCGCCCTCGTGGTCGATGGCGTGGACCGTCTCGGGGTCGGTGAAGGTGGCGTTCTCCCGGTCGGCGACGACGGCGTCGTCGTCCCAGGAGTGCTCCCAGAGCGCGTACGCGACGTCCATGAACTCGTCGGCGCGGTCGTAGCGCTCGTCGTGGTCCATGCGCTCGTCGAAGCCGAGGTTCGCGGCGGCCGACTCCAGGTAGGAGGTGACGACGTTGAACGCGACGCGGCCGTCAGTGAGGTGGTCGAGCGTGGAGAACTCGCGGGCGAGCTGGTAGGGGTGATTGTACGACGTCGACTTCGTGATGGCGAAGCCCAGGTCGTCTGTAACCTCGGCCATCGCCGGCACGAGGTACGCGGGGTCGTTCGACGGCGTCTGCACCGCCTTCTCGACGGCGGTTTCCCTGTCGTCGCCGTAGACGTCGTAGATGCCGCGGACGTCCGCGAAGAACACGGCGTCGAAGCCGCCGCGTTCCGCGGTGCGTGCCACGTCGGTCCAGTACTCCAGGTCGCTGTAGCGGTGTGACTGGTCACCGGGGAGCCGCCACGACCCGACGGAGACGTGCTCCACGGCGTTCATCGTGAAGAGGTTGAGGTGGAGCCGGTCGCTCATCACCCGGGGTTCGAGCGGCCGGGGTTTAGCCGGGCCGGCACCGGCGGGCGCGTGGCGTTGTCATCGACGGCGGCAACGCTCGCTGGAATGAGGGCTGGCAGGCGACGTCGGGAATCCGGCGTGGTGTGTCGCACAACCGCGGATCCACGCTGGGCGACGATCAGGTCACGGGCTGGGTTGGTCCCGGCTTCGTACTTGAACCTCAGCAGGAGCAGTAGTAGTCCCGACTGCCGAACTCCACGTCGAGGCGGTGGGCGATGGGTGCGGGGTCACTCGGCCGGTAGACAGCGGTCGTGAGGTCGCCGGTGGTCTCGAACTCGCCGGAGACGAGAGCTTGCCAGTCGTCGCTTGCGAGGACGTCCGCGAGTTCGCCGCCCGCAACCAGCGGGAGGTAGTCCGCGAGTGAGACCCAGCGCGCGTCCGTGAGCGGGCCGGGGTCGTAGTCGGCGCCGGTGGCGTCTGCGTAGGCCGCCATCGGGAGGTTCGCGCCGGCGGCGACGGGCATGCTGATCCACTTCCACGGTCGCGTGTTCACGTCGAGCAGCACGAAGTCGTCGCGGTCGCGGTCGTAGACGAACTCCGCTTCGCTGATGCCGTAGTAGCCAGCGTCCTCGACGACCGCGAGAGCTCGCTCCTCGATTTCGGGCCGTTCGACGCGCTCGACGACACAGGACGTGCCGTATCCCAGGGGTGCACGAACGCGGGCGTTCCCGACGACCGCCAGCGGGTCACCGTCCTCGGGGACGTAGGAGGCCAGCGAGTGGTCCTCCCCGCGCGCGACCGGGACCTTCTCCTGGGCCATGATTTCGATGCCAGTCTCCCGAGCCATCTCGACGACGTCGAGGTACTCCTCGCGGTCGGCGACCTCGATGACGTTCGTGCCCACGGCCTCCTCGAACTCCCGCTTGCGGGCAGGTTTGACGACGAGCGGGAAGCCGAGTTCGTCTGCGGCCGCCTCGGGGTCGGTCCGGGAGAGCTGGTAGGTCTCGGGGTAGGGAACGCCCAGCGCCTCGCAGCGGTCGTACAGGGCGGTCTTGTCGAGCACCGAGTCGAGCGTGTCGACGTCCGCGAACGGGAGGCGGACGCCCTCGAGGTCGGCCTCCGCGAACGCGAGCGCCCACTCGTCCATGCAACCGAAGGCGACGGGGTCGTGGTCGAGTTCGGCGGCGAGCGCTTCGACGTCCTCGCGGAAGCCCGCCTGGTCGTCCAGCGGGTAGGCAACCTGGCCCGCGTAGTCGACGGCGTTCGAGGGCGGGGCCGCGCCGTCGCCCGAGCGGTCGAGTGCGATCACTGGCACGTCGTGGGCGTCGAGCGCCCGAGCCACCGAGAGCCCCGTGACGTGGGCGTTGGCGACGAACGCCGGCGGGCGGTCGAAGTCGGCGGCCGCGAGCGCGTCGCGGAGCGCGTCGAAGTCCCGGAAGGTCATGCGAGCGTGTTGCCCCCGGCGGGCGTAAAGTGACCGGGTACCGGGCGCGTCCCGCCGCTACTCGTGACGGAGCGCGGTGGGGGCTGTTCAGGGGGCGGGACTCGACACGCCGCGCTCGTGGGAGTAGCGGGCGCCGAACCGAGGGAACGGGTTCGAAGCCTTTATTCGCGCGCTGACCCTGAGCCAACAGTAGTAACTATGTCCGAGAAGCCGGCCTCCATGTACCGGAAGATCGACAAGCCGTCGTACACCCGTCGCGACTACGTTACGGGGATTCCGGGCTCGAAGATCGCACAGCACCAGATGGGCGACCTGCAGGCAGACAAGGACGATTACCCCGTCCAGATCAGCCTCGCCCCCGAGGAGGAGTGCCAGCTCCGCCACGGGAGCCTCGAGGCCTCCCGCCTCTCTGCGAACCGCCACCTCATCAAGGAACTCGGCGAGGGCAACTACAAGATGAGCCTCCGCAAGTTCCCCCACCAGATCATCCGGGAGAACAAGCAGGCGACTGGCGCGGGTGCGGACCGTGTCTCCGACGGGATGCGCCAGGCGTTCGGCGTCCCGGTCGGCACCGCCGCCCGCATCTACCCCGGCGAACGCCTGTTCACCGCGTGGTGCGAGGTCGACCAGGCAGAGGCCGTCAAGGAGGCGTTCCGCCGCGCGTACAACAAGATCACGCCGCCGTGCAAGATCGTCGTCGAGCGCGGCGAGGAACTGCTCGTCCGATAGGCTGGCTTCCACTTCTCCGGATTCTTCGCTCGTAGCCACGGCGCCGTCGCTCGTCGGCTCAGTCTCAGCAGTCGAGTAGCCATGGCTGCACGGAATCTGGCGAATCAATGACTGTTACCGGTCGGCGTCGAAGAGAGACAGTTACTGCGCGAACCGCTCGGTGACGTCGTACTCGTTGCCGGTGGCGATGTAGGCCACGTCCTCGACGACCCCGCCGAGTTCCGGGACGACCCGGAGGAGGCCGAGGGTCAGCGCCACGAGCACGACGACGGACAGCGACTGGGCGAGCACACGGTCAGCGAACAGGTACGACACCATGTTCGCGTCGCCCGTGGCGAACATCGTGAACACTACGTTCTGGACGGTCTGGCCGGCGAACCACTGCTCGCCGTGCGCGATGGCAATGAAGACGACGCGCACGATGTTCAGCCCGTAGATGACGGGGAGCGTGATGGCGAGCGCGAGCAGGCGACGGCGCAGCGGCGCCTTCACCGCGAGCGCGAGGCCGCCGACGATGGACATGCTCCCGACGCCCGTGCACGCCAGCAGCACCGTGGTCGTGAACCGGTGGCCGGCCTCCCCTGTCATGCGGTTCTCGCCGACGAAGACGAACCGCGAATGGTAGCCGTGGTCGCCGTCCACGATGGGCGGGTGGTAGCCGAGTTGGGCCATCACCCACTTGGCCTGCTGGGCGACGGACTCGATGGCGAACTGCCGCAGCGGCTCGATGGTCTGGAACGGAAGGTAGAGAAGCCCCATGATGGCCACCGCGCGCGTCAGCGTCTCGAGGTCCTTCCGGCCGGAGCCGACGAGGTAGGCGGTGTAGAGGCACGCCGGGACCGCCGCCGCGCTCAGCACGCCCTCGATGATGCTCCGCTGAACGAACGCGAAGTGCGGCGTCAGTAGCGCCCAGAACGCCGCGAACAGCACCCACGCGAGGACGGCCACGTAGCGGCTCGTCCGCCGCGACTCACCCTGGAGGATCGCGCTCGCGCCGAAGGCCGCGACGACGAACCACGCGAGCGTGTCGGTCAGGGCAGTCATCGTTGGTAGGGTGGACGAACGACGCGACAATATGCGTGTCGGTCGCCCACGCGCTCGCCGGGGACGGCGCCGCCGCTGTCGGGTTGTCGCACGCGAGAGAACGCTGTCGCTGTCGGAGTGTAGCGCGCGAAAGAAAATGGAGTGGAATTCAGTCGGGGTTCTCAGCGTGCGTTACTCGCGCAGTGCGAGGAGCGCAGCGCCGAGGATGGCGACCAGCGCGATACCCATGCCGAAGCCGGGGATCCCGCCGTCGGAGCCGCCGTCGCCACCGTCGTCACCGCCCGTGTCGCCACCCGTGTCCTCCGTGGTCGTGGTGTCGTCAGGCGCTTCCGTGGTGGTCGTCTCTTCCGCGGTCGTCGTCTCTTCCGCGGTCGTCGTCGTCTCTTCCGCAGTCGTCGTGGTGGTCGTGCCACCAGCCGACTCGACAACCGTACCCGTCGCGGAGTCGACCTCGCCGTCAGTGTCCTCCAGGCTGATGGAGAACGTGGAGTTGACTTCGACGTCGCTGAAGTCAACCATGGCAACTGCCTCGCCGTCCTCGGCAACTGCCTCGTTGTCAGGCTTGATGAAGCCCTCACCGGGCGTCTCGATCGACTCAACGAGCACGTTGAACGCAGTCCCGTCAGCGGCCGTCGTCTCGGCCGTGATGGACTGGTTGGTCGCGGATTCGACCTCGTACTCGTCCATCGCGAGCGACGTCTCCAGCGCGTCTGCCGAGAACTCGGCGGACGTCGTGGAGTCCTCGCTCACGAGGCGGGTGTTGTCTGCGTCCAGCGTGACCGACGCGTTGTAGACGTCCTGGTCCCACTGGATGTCAGCGCCGCTTTCGGTGTTGACGTTCGCGAGGTCAGCAACGATGTACACCGTGCTGTTCGCGGAGTCAGCAACGGCAATCGCGTTGCCGTCCTCAAGCGCTTCCATGTAGTTGAGCGTCTTCGGGTCGCGGTTCTGGCCCGTGCTCGCTTCGGTCTGCTCGACCGCAAGCGAGAGCTCGCCATTCGCGGACGCGTTCAGGAGCGCCTCAGTGTCGCTGTCGGTCAAGGCGTTCTGGAGAACCCCGTAGATGCCGTTCGCGGTGACCTCGTGGATGAGGTAGTCGCCCTCGGCGATGGAGTCGTCCTGGGAGAGCGGCGCGTCGCTGACGACGTCAGCGAGAGCGTTCACGCTGCCGCCGGGTGCCGTCCAGATGTTCTGGCCGGTCATGCCGTCAGCCGGCACGATCGAGAGACGGCTGATGTCGTTCGCGGTGTCCGTCACGTCCGTACCGGTGCGGACCGTCGCGCGGTAGTTCCCGTCAGCGATCGGCTCGGAGAGGTCCTCCGTACCGATGTCGACGGATTCCACGGTGTCGCCCTCAGCGCCGGTGTAGTACGCAACACCAGGCTCGGAGGCGTTCGCGGCCGTGTTTTTCCCCATCGTGTACGTGTTGATGTTGAACGTCGCGTAGCCGTCCTCGTTGGAGTCCGTGACCGTCACGTTCGCGAGGTAACCAACGCCGTCGGACCCGAGCTGGATGCTCGCCTGGGTCGCGCTGGTCAGCGAGACGTTCACCGTGGCGATGTCACCACGGGCCGTCTGCGTGATCGACTCGAACTGGCTGGTCGCTTCGGCTGCGTTCGTGACGTTCACGCTCGCGCTGTCGGAGGCGGTCGTGTCCGTCACGTCGAAGTCGAAGGAGTACTCACCAGCGTCGATGCCAGTGAAGTTCGCGCCTTCAGTGAAGTCACCGCCAGCGTCGACGGTGATCATGATGCCGTCGCCGTCGGCGGTGGTGTCACCGTCGACGTCAACGTTCGACGCGCCGAAGTTGTCGAAGATGTCGACGAGTTCGCTGTCGTCGAGACCACTAGACGTCACGTAGACGTCGTACTCGGCGTTCTGACGGTTCGTCGACTCGAACGTCAGGTCGACTTCAGCGTCGTTCGCGACCGAACCCGCAGCGAAACTCGTACTGAAGTCCTGCGTTCGAATCGTGAACGTTGCATCAGCATCGGAGCTCGGGGTCGAACCGTCGTTGCTGATGAAGTACGTCGTGCCGGTGTCGAGACCGGACGTGGACGCGTTCACCCAGCCGGTGCTGGTGTCAAGCTCACGGACAGGCGACCCCGTGTCGGAGCTAGTCTGCTCGTAGAGCGTGTAGCCGCCAGCGGCGTAGTTGTCACCATCGCCGAAGGCGTCGTAGGCTGCCGTCTGACCCTGGAACACGATGCCACCGTCGTTGAAGTTCGTGTCGTCGTCCGCGAGTTCGAGCGTCGTGCTGGTGTCGAACGAGCTGTCGCCGTCGTTCAGCGACTCGTTCTCGTACGCATAGACATCGTAGGTACCCGATTCAATACCGGTAGTATTGAGGGAATCGATGGAGATGTCGTTATCACCAGCGGCGTAGACTGGCCCGTTTGTGGCAGCCAGTTCGCCACTGTCGAACTCACCGTTGTCGTTTTCGTCGACGAAGACGTGCATTGTCGAAACGTCTTTGTCAGCTGTGTCATCTACCGCAACGCTGCTGAGAGTCGAGTCCGTTACAACCGTGTGGGTGTTACCGTCACTACTTCCCAAGTCGAGGGACTCGGCCGTAGCAGCAGCACTTCCCGTGAACGCGATGCCAGCAGCGAAGACGCTGCCGATCATCAGCGCTGTCAGGAAGACCGCGCGGAGTTTGTCTGAGTTGCTTGTCATGGTTTGTATCTTGTCTGCATCGGCACCTTGGTCAGTCGCGCCCTATGCGGGGCGGTACTAGACGCTGGCACCATGGGTAGGGGTGTACTGATGCACTCCCGGTATTGGTAAATACTTTGTGTTATTTCCACCATTCCCGGCCGTGAATTCGTGTGACGCGTTCACACGATACCCGGCGATAGGCGGCCTGAAACGCTGATTCGCGCCGACCGTGTGAACTACCCCCACTCCAAAGCTTTAAGTAGGGTTTCGGGATGGAGTGGTGTCACCACCGAGGAGAGTAGCGCAGCCCTACACCGGGCGTAGGGCGGTGTTAGCGCGATTATCACCACTTCCTACGCGGAGCCGCCGCTCGCTCGAGCACTTCCGCCGCCGTGCTCGGTCCGCCGCTCCCGGACGCGAACCGTGCACACGGATTCCGTCGCGTCGTCGACGACCAGCGCCTCGCCCCGACCTCCCGGAAGTCGCGAAGCGATCGACCCCGCGAGGTACCTCGGCTGGGCCGCAGCAAGCGCGTCGACGTCTGCCTGCGAGGTGAGGCGGTGAGCGACAACGAGGTCCGACTGCGAGATGGCGACCTCGGGGAGCGCGCTCGGGCGCTGGGACGCCAGCACGACGCTCGCACCCGGCGCCCGGCCCTGTGTGTAGAGGGTCGCCACCGCGTCAGCCGCCACTCCGCTCGCGCACGCGTGTGCCTCGTCCACGAGAAGCCAGGGGAGCGAGGGTAGGCGGTCCGCGACGGCCGCCCGGTAGAGCGAGTCTGCGACGGCGTGAACGACCGCCTCCAGTGGTGCGCCCTGGATGTCGGTGCAGTCCAGCACCGCGCCACCGTCCAGAAGGTCCGCTGCGGTCGGCGCGTCCAGGGCGAAGCAGTCCCACGAAGCGGCGAGCGCGAGGTGGTTCGACGCTGCCCGGCACGCTGCGGTCGCCGCGTCCGAATCCGCCACCCACGAGCGCATCCCCTCGAGTGTCCTCGCCGCGTCCGCCGCGCGCCACACCAGCGTCCCCGGCGCGCTCGCGGGGTCGAGGTCGAGCAACGAGCACCACGCCCGCGGCGGGAGCGCGTCCGCCCGCACCCGGGGCTCGACCACGTCGAGTCCGGCCGCGCTCAGTCCGCCGAAGGCGCCCATCGGGTCGACGACCACGGGCGCCACGCCACCAGCTTCGGCCAGCCCCTCCGCGAGCACGCCGAGCGTGTACGACTTCCCGGCGCCGCGCTTCCCGACCACGACGCCGGCGTGCGGGCGTTCGAAGTCCACGCCGACGGGAGCGCCGAGGCTACCGTCCGCTGCGAGGTACCGCCCGAGTCGGCCACGGGCGGGGCCTCTCCCACCCGTTTCGTACGCTGGGGGTGCACCGAGTACGTCCATAGCTCGAGATGCTCCCCTCTCCACTGAAGAACGCTCGCACGAGGGTTTATCCCGGAGGGCGCGACCAACCCGTCCCATGCTCGACCCGGCGTCACTCGGCCACCCGCTCGCCGACCGTCTCGACCTCGACCACTTCGTCGGTGACGAGCGTGCCATCGAGGGACTGCCCGTCCGCCTCGTCATCGCGTTCGTCGTCGGCGTCGCCACGCTCAGCGTGCTTCTCAGCATGGTCTCTGGGGTGAACACGCTGGCCGTCAGCGAACTCGACGCGAAACCCAGCCCAGACGTCGTGACGCCCGGCGAGCAGACGCTCTCGGTCACCGCCGTCGACGCCGAAGGGAACCCCGTCTCCGGTGCGACTGTTGTCGTGAAGGCAGGTACCGCCGACCTGGACGGTGTCGCGACCGCGACCACCGACGACACCGGCACTGCGACGCTCGAAATCGAGCCAGAGCTCGGTCCCAACCAGGCAGAGGGCGACCTGCAGATATCGCTGAAGCCGCCCGCGGGCTCGGAGTACGTAGACCGTCGGGAGAACACCGCTGTCCTCGTGGTCCGGGACTAGCGGTTCTCCCAGTCGATCCAGTCGTGCTCCCAGCCGCCCCGGGACTCCGCCGCGCGAACCGCGCGCTCGGTGTCCTCGCGGACGGTCCGGTTGCGCTCGACGGCGCTCCCCTGCTCGCCGTCGACCAGCAGCGGCGCGAACGCCACGGGGCCGTGGACGGCCACGGTCTCGCCGTCCTCGACGGCGACGAGTGTCTGGTCACCAGTTCCCCGGGGGAACACCAGACGGCCGCCGGGCGCGAGCTGGTCGAGCAGCGCGGCGGGGGCGTCGACGGCTACCGCCTCGACGACGATGCGGTCGAACGGTGCGTACTCCGGCAGCCCCTCCGCACCGTCCCGACAGTCCACCAGCACGTCCTCGTAGCCAGCGCTCGCGAGGTTCGCCCGGGCGTCGTACACCAGTCGGCGGTCGATGTCGACCGCGTGGACGTGCGCGCCCCCGACGATCTCCGCCAGCACCGCCGCCGTGTACCCGACACCGACACCCACGACGAGCACGTCGTCGCCCTCCACGGGCGCGAGCGCATCGAGGAGCCGTCCGGCCGTCGACGGCGAGAGAATCGTAGTGTCCCGGTGCCGGAACGACTGGTCGGTGTACGCGCGGTGCTCCTCGTCGACGAACTCGTGGCGGGGCACCACTCGCATCGCGCGGCCCGTCGGGTGGGCCTCGACGACAGCCTTCGTGTCGTGTTCGAGGCTGTCGACCATCTCGTCCCGCAGCGCCGCGAACTCCATGCACCGATTTTCGTGCGGACCCTATCTTTTTTCAAGGCGAGAATCCCGCCGTTTACGGCGGGCGTGAAGCCGACAACTCCCTCACGTTCCACCGTCGGTTGCAGTCTGAATACCCCACGACGGCAAACCTTTATTAGAATTGGGTGTGTAGAAATCAGTACGACCAAATGAAGTACAACCTCGAAACCGGGTCGCACACGGTCTACGCGCTCCAATATCACTTCGTGACCGTCACGAAGTACCGCGCAGACCTACTCACCGACGAAATCGCAGAACGGGTCGGTGAGATTGCCAGCGACATCTCCGAGGACTTCGGCGTAAACATCCAGAACGTCAACGGCGGAAGCGACCACGTTCACATCCTCTTCACGGCGAAGCCAACGACCGACCTCACCAAGTTCATCAACTCACTCAAGGGCGTCACATCTCGCAAAATCCGTGACGAGAACCCCGAGGTTCGGCAGGCGCTCGACAAAGCGTTCTGGCAACCGGGATACTTCCTCACCACCACTGGCCAAGTGAGCATCGACGTGCTGATGGAGTACGTGGAGGAGCAGTAGCGTGTCCACGACCGTCACGAAGACGTTGCAGGCGACGTTCGCACCCCCCACCGCGCACAAGCAGTCGAAACTCAACGACCTGCTCGAAACCTACCGTGACGGTCTGCAAGAAGCGTTCGACGCCGGGGCGAGTACCATGTCCTCGGTGAGCGACATCGTGACGCCCTACGACTTGCCGTATCAGGCCAAAGCCGCGCTCTGCAACTACGTCCCGAAACTCCGCAAGACGTACAACGCGCAGGATTTGGACGACGAACACCCGATACGACTCACGAACCAAGCCGCGAAGTTCGACCACTCGGAAGAACGCGACTACGAGTTTACGTGGTGGGTTCCTCGTCCCGGTCGGGGAACGAATTTCTGGATGCCGCTCCGCATCAATCCCGAACAGGAAGACCTCTGGCACGACCTCGTATCCGAGGACGCGAAAGCGGGCGAGATACGGCTTCAACAGCATCGGAAGAATTGGGTACTACACGTCACCGTCGAGTACCCGGTTGAAGAACCAGCGGCGGACGGTGACGCCACGCACATCGGCTTAGACATCGGAGAAACCGCCCTCATCACGGGCTGTGCCCTCAAGGACGGTTCTCCGACTGACCCGTTCGTGTGTAGCGGAAGCAGAGCGAAGCATCTCCGAAAAGAGATGCACACGACCCTGAAACGACTGCAAGAGCGTGACGCTTCGGAGTGGCGTACCGACGAACGGTTCGACCACTACCAGAACGCCCTCACCGACATCGTGGAGAAAGCGTCTCGGGAAGCCGTCGAGTACGCCAAGCAGTTTGAAAATCCGGTGTTGGTGATGGAGGACTTGACGTACATCCGTGAGCGTCTCGACTACGGGAAGTACATGAACCGTCGGCTTCACTCGTGGGCGTTCGCCCGACTCCAAGGGCGCATCGAGGACAAGGCGACGGAAGCAGGTATTCCGGTCGAGTACGTGAATCCGGCGTACACCTCGCAGACGTGCCACTCGTGCCACCGCATCGGTCGGCGGGACTCGCAGGCCGAGTTCCGGTGTCCGAACGATGACTGCCACGTTTCGACGTTTCAGGCCGACATCAACGCTTCCGCGAATATCGCACGACGGGTTGACCCGTGGGGAGAGAGCGTCCCGCTTGACAAGGCCGGACGCGATGACTCGCCTCGGGATGGGAGCGGTTGTGACACCGCCACGACTCACCGTGAGAAGAGCGTACCAGCGCAGATGACGCTCACGGCCTACGAAGAGTCGAAACCCTCTACCAGCGACGACTGACTGGTATTCCCCCTGCGTGGGAAGCCTCGCCGTTTACGGCGAGGAGGATGTCACTGAACTGCGCGCCTGCGTCCAGCCACGAACCCGTACTCCGTCCCCGGAACGTCCCCCTCGCGGACGGCCTCGAAGCCCGCGTCGGTGAACCACTCACCGACTGTCCCGGCGTCGTAACACTCGCCGTGCTCGGTGCCCGCCAGCAACTCGGCGGTCAGCCCGGCGTCCGCCGTGCCGTCGCGGAGCACGTCGACGTGGACCGCGAAGCCACCGTTCGCGAGCGCCTCCCGGGCGGCCGCGAGCAGTCGGCGGTTCTCCTCGGGCCCGTAGTCGCGGGCGACGCGCGCGTGGAAGACGATGTCGAACGGTCCGTCCGCGCCGTCGAGAGGGTCGCCCGCGACGAGTTCGACGCGCTCGTTGTCGAGCAGCGGCCGGACGGCGTCGACGACGCGCTGGTCGGTGAGCATCGTCACGTCGAAGCCGCGACGCGCGAACTCCACGGCGTGCTGCCCCGGGCCGTCGGCGACGACGAGCACGGAGTCGGCGTCGGGCCGCTCGCGAACGGCAGCCGTGACCGCGGCGCGGACGCTCGCGTCGTCCTCGGCGGCGCGCGCCCCGAGTCGGTTCCGAGTGGCGTCGCGGCGCGGTTCCGGCGGGTCGCCGGTTCGCATCGTCTCGGGGAGTGCCACCAGCGACTCCACGCGGTCGAGTTCGTGCGGCAGGGAACCGACAGAGCGCACGTCCGTCTTGGTGATGAACCCGAGCATCAGGTTGGTCGGCTCCACGGCGTCGCCGACCCGCTCCAGGAGCCCCATCGCCCGCAGCGCGTCGACGGTCAGTTCCGCGGCCCGCTCCGTGACCCCGGCCGTCTCCGCGACCTCCGCGGGCGTGTCCGCCGAGGAGACGAGCGCGTCGAGTACGCCGGTCTCCCGGGCGGCGCGCAGCAACAGCAGTTCGCGGTAGTCCATATCCCACCGGTGGGCCGCCGGGCGGATAAAATCAGTCGCCGAGAGTCGCAGGGAGCCAGTCAGTCGCCGCCCGTCGACGGTGCGCGGACCGCCGTCCGTCAGTCCCCCTGCATCGTCACGAACCGGACGCCGCCCCTGTCGGTGGTCTCCAGACTGCCGTCCTCGCGTCTCACCGCGTGGACGAGGCGCTGGCGGCCGGTCCCGATTGGCGCGACCAGGCGACCCCCGGTGTGCACCTGCTCGACGACCGTCGGGGGGAACTCCGGGGCCGCACACGTCAGGTAGGCGGCGTCGTAGGGCGCGTGCTCGGGCCACCCCTCGCGGCCGTCGCCCACGTGGACCGAGACGCCGTCGTAGCCCACATTCGCGAGCGTCTCCTCCGCCCGCTCGGCGAGGTCCGGGACGTACTCCACGGAGTAGACGTTCTCCGCGCCGACGAGTTCCGCGGTCACCGCGGCGTGGTAGCCACACCCCGTCCCGATTTCGAGCACGCGCTCGCCTGCCTGGAGGTCGAGTTCCGTCGCCATGATGGCGACCATGTGCGGCGCGCTGATGGTCTGACCCTCATCGATGGGGAGCGGGCGGTCGTCGTAGGCGTGCTGGCGCCGACCTTCTGGCACGAACTCGTGGCGGGGGACCGCGCGGATCGCCTCTGCGGCGCGGTCGCTGACGTTCGGGCGGGCGGCGAGCGCGTCCGCCAGCTCGTCGCGGTCGCTCGCGCTCGTCATCCTACC
The DNA here is from genome assembly GCA_000230955.3 of Halobacterium sp. DL1. Classification (NCBI taxonomy): domain Archaea; kingdom Methanobacteriati; phylum Methanobacteriota; class Halobacteria; order Halobacteriales; family Halobacteriaceae; genus Halobacterium; species Halobacterium sp. DL1. The sequence goes on along the minus strand of CP007060.1, from coordinate 359,174 downwards.
AGGCCGACCACGCAGTGCTCGACTCGTCGTCCCCGTACACGCGCTTGACGTCCTTGGCGAACACCGTGTCACCGTCCTCGCCGAGTTTCGGGAACTTGTAGGATTCGATGGCGCTCTCGCGGACGTGGATGCCCGTCACGGCGACCGTCTCGTCGCCGAACTCCTGGGTCTGGCCCACGACGAACTCGAAGTCGCCGGGAACGTGGACGGTCAAGCTCCGGCTCCCCTCGTCGCCGTCCTTCGGGTGAATGGTCACGTCCACGGAGACGTTGTCCACCGCACGCGTCCACACCGTCTCGATGTCCGCGGCGTCCGCGCGCGTCGTCCGGTCCTCCGGCCCGACCTCGATGCTCGTCACGCGCACCTGCGCGATGGTCTCCTCGGTCTCCACGATGAACTCGTCGCCCTCGTAGACGGTCTCCCCGGGGTCGAACTCCGCGCTCCCGGTGAAGGACTCGCCGTCCTGGGAGACGACGACCTCGCGCTCGACGGTCTGGTCCTCGGTCAGCGGTTCCTTGTGGACGTGTCCGCAGTCGGTGCACTGCACGGTGGCGTGGCCCCCACCAGTCGTCAGAACTTCGTGGACGGTCTCGAGGTCCGTCGAACACGACGGACACTCGAAGGGGACGTGCTCCCCGGCGTTCTCGCTCATACCGGCGTCTAACCGTCCCGAACGTAAAAGCGCGCGGAGTCCCGTTTTTCGTCGTAGTCGCAGTCGTCGCTGCTGCTGAGGTGGACTACTTCTCTTAGGAAGCCCCCGGACGCTCGACCGTCCGGGCCTCGCTGCGCGCGCTCGCTTCGCTCGCGTGCTTGCGTCGTCCGGGATGGCCGACCGCCCGGCCCCTTTCAGTCCTCCCGTCGGTGGTTGGTCGGTCGAGCGTTACGCTCGCGGAAGTTCCACTTCCTCGCCGTCTCGCGGGTCGCCGTGCTCCCCGCTCGCGAGTTCCGAGACTGTCTCCTGTCGCTCGCTACGCTCGCGGCAGTTCGACAGGCTCGCCGTCCGCGTAGACGGTCGGGTTCGTGAGAATGCCGTCGAGGTGGAGCGGCGCGTCCGTGTCGCCGCCGATGCCGGCGTCGTCGCCGATGGCGATGTGGACGGTGCCCGCGGCCTTCTCGTCGAGCAGGACGCTGCCGACGAGTTCCGTGACGGCGACGTTCGTGCCGATGCCGAGTTCCGCGAGGTTGTAGGCGTCGCGGCCGACTTCCTCGCTGGCCGTCTCGACCTGCCCGCGGATGTCGTCGTCGGAGATGTGCGTGACGAAGCCGTCCTCGACCTCGAAACGAAGTTCCTCGCCGTCGAGGAGGCCATGGGGGCGCATCGTGCCGTCGACGACGTAGGTCCCGTTGGCGTCCTCGGGGGAGACGAACACCTCGCCCGCGGGGAGGTTCGAGAAGTCGCCGGCGTCGTGGACGATGCCGGTGTCGTCGTTCCACTCGCGGTCGCCGGGTTCGAACGTGATATCCGTGCCGGCGGGCGTGGTGACGCGGATCTCGTCGGCACCCTCGACCTGAGCGAGGACGTCCTCGCAGTGCTGGCGGATGGTCTCGTAGTCGGCGTCGAGGCCCGTCGTGAACACGTCCTCGGTGATGCCCGGGAGGGTCGCGCCACGGGCGCCGGCGTCGCAGGCCGCGCCGCGAGCGCGCGTGTGACTCAGACTCTTCGTCGTCGGTGCGAGGAAGACGTCCGCGCCCTTCATCGCCGCCGCGACCGGTTCCGGTGGTTCCTCGCCGTGCTGGTCGCCCGGCGGGTAGCGGAGGATGGCGGTGTCCTCGCTGACCTCGCAGGCCACCTCGTACAGCGCCTCGCCGATGGGCTGGCGCTTGTCGTCGGTGACTACCACGCAGGACTCCTCGGCGCCGAGGCCGAGACACTGTTCGACCGCGGTTTCGGCCGCCGTTCGCAGGTCTGCCATGGCCGGGCCTACTGTCGCCGGAAGAAAGGTGTTACTGGTATTGCTCGCAGGCCCCGGTGCGGTGCTCCGCTGGTTCGCGTCTGACGGGGAGTTAACCGCCCGGGTGGGAGTTCGTGGCACATGAACGAGCGAGACCACGTCATCAACGCGGTGCTGCTCGGCGTCGGCGTCGGCATCATCCTCGACCCGAGCATGACCTACGGGACGCTCGTGTCGGTCGTCGTCGTCACGATTCCGGTCGTGCTCGGCGTGCTCCTGCCTGACGTGGACACCTCCTTCGGCACGCACCGCAAGACGCTGCACAACTTCCTGACGCTCGGCGTCGTCGCGGCGTTTCCGCTGTTCCTCGACAACCTCCACTGGGTGTGGCTCGGCGTCTACACGCACTACACCCTGGACCTGATCGGGAACGTCCGCGGTCTGGCGTTCCTCTACCCCTACCCGAAGGAGTACGACGTCCCCTTCGGCGTCACCGTGAGCAGCAGGTGGGCGACGCCCGTCACGCTCGGCGTCACCGCGTTCGACCTGGCCGTGGCGGCAGCGGTCGTTCACTTCCCGCGGTTCGTCCCCTTCGTCACCACCGAGCGCCTCGACCTGCTCGCCCGCGGCATCCGGTTCGACCTGGCCGACCTCGTCCCGGGAGTCCTGGTGGACCTGCTGCCGGTGGTCCTGTAGCGGGCTCGAAGCGGCGTTCTCGAAACGATTATCCGCCACGCCGCCGCATCTCCAAGTACATGATTAGCGTCGGTATCAACGGCTACGGCACTATCGGCAAGCGCGTGGCGGACGCGGTCCGGGCCCAGCCCGACATGGAGGTCGTCGGCGTCGCCAAGACCCGCCCGAACTTTGAAGCCGAGCAGGCCCGACGGCTCGGCTACGACCTCTACGCCGCCGTCGAGGACCGCGCAGGCCAGTTCGACGAGGCCGGCATCGAGACCGCGGGCCTCGTCGACGAACTCGTCGCGGACAGCGACGTCGTCGTCGACGCGACGCCCTCCGGCATCGGCGCGCAGAACCGCGAGCTCTACGAGGCCGAGAACACGCCCGCCATCTATCAGGGCGGCGAGGACGCCGACGTGGCGGACGTCTCGTTCAACGCGCGCTCGAACTTCGAGGAGTCAATCGGCGCCGACCACGTCCGCGTCGTCTCCTGCAACACGACCGGGCTCTCCCGACTCCTCGCGCCGCTCCGGGAGGCCTACGGCGTCGAGAAGGTGCGGGCGACGCTCGTCCGCCGCGGCGGCGACCCCTCGCAGTCCGACCGCGGCCCCATCAACGACATCCTCCCGGACCCCATCTCGATCCCGAGCCACCACGGCCCGGACGTCGAGACCATCTTCCCGGACCTCGACATCGACACGCTCGGGATGAAGGTGCCCGCGACGCTGATGCACATGCACAGCGTCAACGTCACACTCGAGGCCGAACCCGACGCCGACGAGGTCAGAGACCTCCTCGGTGAGCAGTCCCGCATCTTCGTCGTCGACCCCGACCTCGGCATCGCCGGCTCCGGCGACCTCAAGGAGTACGCCCAGGACATGGGTCGCCCGCGCGGTGACCTCTGGGAGAACTGCCTCTGGGGCGAGTCGGTGACGACCGAGGGCAGCGACTTCTACTGCTTCCAGGCCATCCACCAGGAGTCCGACGTGGTGCCGGAGAACGTCGACGCCATCCGCGCCATCACGGACGCCGCAACCGCCGAGGAGTCCGTCGCCACGACGAACGACGCGCTCGGCATCTGAGTGTCGTAGCCCGAACGCTTTTCCACGGTGCCTGCCTACGCCGGCACATGAGACGGGACGACCGGGACGACCCCTTCGACGACATTTTCCGGGAGATAGAGCGGATGATGGACGAGATGATGGGAGGCGCGCAGGGCCTCCGTGGCGACCAGTCCGGCTTCTCCACGGGCACCCACGTCGACGTCCACGAGAACGACGACACCATCCGCGTCATCGCCGACCTCCCCGGCGTACAGAAGGACGACATCTCCATCCAGTGCGACGGCGAACAGGTCACCATCAGCGCCCACACCGAGTCCCGGGAGTACGACGAGCGCGTCAGCCTCCCTGGCCGCGTCGACGCGCGCTCGGGCGACGCCAGCTACAACAACGGCGTTCTCGAGATCGTCTTCGAGCGCACCAGCGACTCGACGAACATCGACGTCCAGTAACCGCCCAGCAGTCGCCCCGTTCTGCGGTCGTCGCTGTCGCTCGCCAGCAGTTGCTGTGCGTAGTGCCTCCAGTCAGGACTCGGCCGTCCGCTCGACGAGCGCCGCGAGGCGGTCGTAGAACCCTGACTCGTACTTCGCCTCGTCGTCGATGGTCGGCCGCGCGTTCGTCTCGTTGACGACCGCCCGGTCGTCGGTGACGAGCAGGTCGACGCCGAGGAAGTCGACGTCGAGCGCCGCCGCCGCGTCGAGCGCGAGGTCCCGCAGTTCGGGCGGGAGCTCGACGCCGTCCGCGGACGCGCCGCGGTGGACGTTGTGCTTCCAGCCGTCGGGCGCCTCCCGCTGGACTGCGCCCACCACCTCGCCGTCGAGCACCATCGCGCGGTAGTCCGCGGCGTCCGGGAGGAACTCCTGGACCAGGTAGGACTTGTCGCCGGTCGCGCGGTAGTCGTGGACGAGTTCGAGGTAGTCCGTTACCCCCGACAGCGAGTCCGCGTCGTGGACCTTCGTCACGCCGACGCCGCGCGTCGTCGAGTTCGGCTTCACCACGACGGGCGGATCGAAGCGCTCGAACGCTGCACGGACGGCCGCCTCGTCGGCGGGGTTCGAGACGTAGACGGTGTCCGGGACGGGGACTCCAGCCTCGGCGAGCGTGGCGAGCGCGCCGGCCTTGTTCCGGGAGCGCAGGACCGCCGCGCGGTCGTTCACCCACGGCACGTCGAGCAGCGCGTTCACGACGCCGCCCTCCATCAATCGTCCCGGGAAGACGAACCCCGCGTCGAACCGTGCGGGGTCGAACGGCGGGTCCGAGAGGGGCGTCACCGCCTCCCGGACGGAGACGTGTTCCGCACGAATGCCCCGGTCGGCGAGCGGGCCGCGCATCCGCTGGAACGTCTCCGTGTCGTTGGCGACGGCCAGTCCGAGCATACTCCGAGATTGGCGTCGACCGTCTAAAACCCGCTGCTAGAGGAGACATCGGTAGCGAGGTCTCTGGAAGGGATGAGATAGAGAGAAAGCGCCCGAGGCGGGATTTGAACCCGCGTCACAACCGTGACAGGGTTGTATGATGGGCCACTACACCACCCGGGCTTCCTGCACTCATCCGTAGCCGGCATTCGTTCATAAGGCTTTCCAATCGGGTGGCGTGTGGGCCGTGGTGCCGTGCGGGCCGCCGACACACGCGCGTACGTCCCGGCGAATTGTAGTTAGAAAGACTTAAATCCCACGGCCGGTAATTGGCCTGTAGTATCTCGTGAGAGTTGATTCTCCCCCCATGCAGGTGCACCCATGGTAGACGTAAGCCAACACGAACTCGTCCCGGAGCACGCCGTCCTCGACGAAGCGGAGGTCGAGGAGGTGCTCGAGGACTACGAAATCGAGCGCACGGAGTTGCCCAAGATCAGGCGCAAGGACCCGGCCCTGCCCGACGACGCCGAGGTCGGCGACGTCATCCAGATCGTCCGCGACTCCCGAACCACAGACACGGCGGTCGTATACCGACTGGTGATAGAATAAATGCAACAGGAAGACCGACGCGAACTGTCGAGGTCGTACTTCTCGAAGGAACGGCTCGCAGAACACCACTACCGCTCGTTCAACTCGTTCCTCGAGCGCGGCATGCAGGACGTCGTGACCGAGAAGGAGAAGATCGAGACCGACATCGGCGACAAGGAGGAGGAGGAGCCGGTGTGGGTCGAACTCGGTGACGTCCGCATCGTCACGCCGCGCGTGCGCGAAGCGGACGGCTCCGAGGAACTGCTGTACCCACAGGAGGCGCGCCTCCGCAACATCACCTACTCCGCCCCGGTGTTCATGGAGATGAGCATCGTGCGCGGCGGCGAGGAGGAGGAGGAGCGCGTCCTCGACACCACCGAGACGAAGGTCGGCCGGATGCCGATCATGGTCGGCTCGGACAAGTGCAACATCGCGGGCTTCTCCGACGAGGAGCTCATCGAGATCGGCGAGGACCCCGCCGACCCCGGCGGCTACTTCATCATCAACGGCAGCGAGCGCGTGCTGATGACCAGCGAGGACCTCGCGCCGAACAAGATTCTCGCCGAGTACGACTCGAAGTACGGCGACGAGATCCAGGTCGCGAAGACGTTCAGCCAGCGCCGTGGCTACCGCGCGCTGGTGCTCGTCGAACGGAACCGCGAGGGACTGCTCGAGGTGTCGTTCCCGAGCGTCTCCGGCTCCATCGACTTCGTGACGCTGGTGCGGGCGCTCGGCCTCGAATCCGACGAGGAGATCGTCCACCGGGTCAGCGAGGACCCCGAGATCGTGAAGTTCATGCTGGAGAACCTGGAGGAAGCCGAGGTCCAGACCCAGGAGGAGGCCATCGAGATGCTGGGCCAGCGGGTCGCCTCCGGCCAGGGGAAGAACTACCAGCTGAAGCGCGCGAACTACGTCATCGACCGCTACCTCCTCCCGCACCTCCACGAGGAGGGCATCGAGGACGAGGAGACGCGCATCAACAAGTCCTACTACCTCTGCCGGATGGCCGAGGCGTGTTTCGAGCTCGCGCTCGAGCGCCGCGAGGCCGACGACAAGGACCACTACGCGAACAAGCGCCTGAAGGTCTCCGGCGACCTGATGAAGGACCTGTTCCGGACCGCGCTGAACAAGCTGGCGCGCGACGTGAAGTACCAGCTCGAGCGCGCGAACATGCGCAACCGGCAGCTCACCGTGAACACGGTGGTCCGCTCGGACGTGCTGACCGAACGCCTCGAACACCCCATCGCGACGGGGAACTGGGTGGGCGGCCGCTCGGGCGTCAGTCAGCTCGTCGACCGCACGGACTTCATGGGCGTGCTCTCGCACCTGCGCCGCCTGCGGAGTCCGCTGTCGCGCTCCCAGCCCCACTTCGAGGCGCGTGACCTGCACGCGACCCAGTGGGGGCGTATCTGTCCCTCGGAGACGCCCGAAGGGCCGAACTGTGGCCTGGTGAAGAACTTCGCGCAAGCGATGGAGCTCTCCCAGAACGTCGACGACGAACGCGAACTCAAGCGGGAGCTCTCCTCGATGGGCGTCGAGGGCATCCCCGGAATCAACACGGAAGCGACACCAGCGGACGACTAACATGAGCACGGAACGAGAAGCCAAAGTCTACGTCAACGGCAGCCTCGTCGGGACCCACGAGAGTCCCGAGGAGCTGGCAGCACAGATCCGGGAGGCGCGCCGCCGGGGAGAGGTCTCCGAGATGGTGAACGTCTCCGTGAAGGACCGCACCAAAGAGGTCATCGTGAACGCCGACGCGGGACGCGCCCGCCGGCCGCTGCTCGTCGTCGAGGACGGCGAGACGCTGGTCTCCCAGGAGGAGATGGACGCCATCGAGACGGGCGACATCGACTTCGAGGACCTCGTCCGCGCGGGGAAGGTCGAGTTCATCGACGCCGAGGAGGAGGAGGACGTGCTGGTCGGCGTCGAGGATGACGACCTCACCGACGACCACACCCACCTCGAGATCGACCCGCAGCTCATCTTCGGCATCGGCGCCGGGATGATCCCGTACCCCGAGCACAACGCCAGCCCCCGCATTACGATGGGGGCGGGGATGATGAAGCAGAGTCTGGGCCTGCCGGCGGCGAACTACCGCATCCGGCCGGACACCCGCCAGCACCTCCTGCACTATCCGCAGAAGGCGATGGTGAACACCCAGACCACCGAGCAGATCGGCTACGACGACCGGCCCGCGGGCCAGAACTTCGTCGTCGCCGTGATGTCCTACGAGGGGTTCAACATCGAGGACGCGCTCGTCATGAACAAGGGCTCCGTGGAGCGCGCGCTCGCCCGCTCGCACTTCTTCCGCACCTACGAGGGCGAGGAGCGGCGCTACCCCGGCGGCCAGGAGGACCGCTTCGAGATTCCCGGCGACGACGTGCGCGGGGCTCGCGGCGAGGACGCCTACCGCCACCTCGACGAGGACGGCCTCGTCAACCCCGAGACGCAGGTCGACGAATCCTCGGTCCTGCTCGGGAAGACGAGTCCGCCGCGGTTCCTCGAGGAACCCGAGGACATGGGCGGGCTCAGCCCGCAGAAGCGCCGCGAGACGTCCGTGACGATGCGCTCGGGCGAGGACGGCGTCGTGGACACGGTGACGCTGATGGAGGGCGAGGACGGCTCGAAGCTCGCGAAGGTGAGCGTGCGCGACGAGCGCATCCCGGAACTCGGCGACAAGTTCGCGTCCCGCCACGGACAGAAGGGCGTCGTCGGTCACCTGGCGCCCCACGAGGACATGCCGTTCACGGGCGAGGGCGTCGTGCCCGACCTCGTGCTCAACCCGCACGCGCTGCCGTCCCGGATGACGGTCGGCCACGTGCTGGAGATGCTCGGCGGGAAGGCCGGCTCCCTCGACGGGCGCTCCGTCGACGGCACGGCATTCACCGGCGAGGACGAGGACGAGATCCGTGGGACGCTCCAGGAGCGCGGGTTCAAGTCCTCCGGCAAGGAGGTGCTGTACTCCGGCGTCTCCGGCGAGAAGATCGAGGCCGAGATCTTCGTCGGCACCATCTTCTACCACAAGCTGTACCACATGGTGTCGAACAAGCTACACGCCCGCTCGAAGGGACCGGTCCAGGTCCTGACGCGGCAGCCGACGGAGGGGCGCGCCCGCGAGGGTGGCCTCCGCGTCGGTGAGATGGAGCGTGACACCGTCATCGGGCACGGCGCCGCGATGGTGCTCAAGGAGCGACTGCTCGACTCCTCGGACCGCGAGGAGGTCCACGTCTGTGGGAACTGCGGCATGACCGCCGTGGAGAACTACGAGCAGCGTCGCGTCTACTGCCCGAACTGCGGGGAGGAGACGGACGTCCACAGCATCGAGATGAGTTACGCGTTCAAGCTACTGCTCGACGAGATGAAGGCGCTCGGTATCGCGCCGCGACTGGAACTGGAGGACGCAGTATGAGTGCAGGACAATCACCAATGGAAATCGGGGAAATCAGCTTCGGGCTGATGGACCCGGAGGAGTACCGGGACATGTCCGCGACGAAGGTCATCACCGCGGACACGTACGACGACGACGGCTTCCCCATCGACATGGGGCTGATGGACCCCCGTCTGGGCGTCATCGACCCCGGGCTGGAGTGCAAGACGTGCGGCCAGCGCTCGGGTTCGTGTAACGGCCACTTCGGCCACATCGAACTCGCGGCGCCGGTCATCCACGTGGGCTTCTCGAAGCTCATCCGCCGGCTACTCCGCGGGACGTGCCGGGAGTGCTCGCGGCTCCTGCTCACCGAGGAGGAGAAAGACGAGTTCCGCGCCGACCTCGACCGCACGCGGAGCCTCCGCCAGGACGTCTCCGACGTCATGACGGCGGCCATCCGGGAGGCCCGGAAGAAGGACCACTGCCCGCACTGCGGCGAGGGCCAGTACGACGTCAAGCACGAGAAGCCGACGACGTACTACGAAGTCCAGCAGGTTCTCGCGTCGGACTACTCCGAGCGCATCGCGGCGTCGATGCAGCCGGACCGCGACGACGACGAGGACCACGGCATCAGCCCGCAGGAGCTCGCCGAGCAGACCGACATCGAGATCAGCCGCATCAACGAGATCCTCTCGGGCGAGTTCCGACCGCGACGCGACGACCGCGAGGCCATCGAGGCCGCGCTCGGCGCCGACCTCACTACCGAGGACATGAACAAGCTGATGCCCTCGGACATCCGCGACTGGTTCGAGGACATCCCCGGCGAGGACCTCGAGGCGCTCGGCATCGACGCCGAACGCTCCCGACCCGAGTGGATGATTCTGACCGTGCTGCCGGTGCCGCCGGTGACGGCGCGTCCCTCCATCACGCTGGACAACGGTCAGCGCTCCGAGGACGACCTCACCCACAAGCTGGTCGACATCATCCGCATCAACCAGCGGTTCATGGAGAACCGCGAGGCCGGCGCTCCCCAGCTCATCATCGAGGACCTCTGGGAGCTGCTGCAGTACCACGTCACGACGTTCATGGACAACGAGATCAGCGGGACGCCGCCGGCGCGCCACCGCTCCGGCCGGCCGCTGAAGACGCTCTCCCAGCGCCTCAAGGGCAAGGAGGGCCGGTTCCGCGGCTCGCTGTCCGGGAAGCGCGTGAACTTCTCGGCGCGGACCGTCATCTCGCCGGACCCGACGCTGTCGCTGAACGAGGTCGGCGTGCCCGACCGCGTGGCGACCGAGATGACACAGACGATGGTCGTCAACGACCAGAACCTCGAGCGGGCGAAGCGCTACGTTCGCAACGGCCCCGAGGGCCACCCGGGCGCGAACTACGTCACCCGGCCGGACGGCCGCCGCGTGCGCGTCACGGAGAAGGTGTGCGAGGAACTCGCCGAGCGCGTCGAGCCCGGCTGGGAGGTCCAGCGACACCTCATCGACGGCGACATCATCATCTTCAACCGGCAGCCGTCGCTCCACCGGATGTCCATCATGGCCCACGAGGTCGTGGTGATGCCGTACAAGACGTTCCGCCTGAACACGGTCGTCTGTCCGCCGTACAACGCCGACTTCGACGGCGACGAGATGAACATGCACGCCCTCCAGAACGAGGAGGCGCGTGCCGAGGCCCGCGTGCTGATGCGGGTCCAGGAGCAGATCCTCTCCCCGCGGTTCGGTGAGAACATCATCGGCGCCATCCAGGACCACATCAGCGGGACGTACCTGCTGACGCACACGAACCCCCGGTTCAACGAGACGCAGGCCTCCGACCTGCTCCGCGGGACTCGCATCGACGAACTGCCGGAACCCGCGGGCACCGAGGACGGCCAGCCGTACTGGGAGGGTCGCCAGATCTTCTCCGAGTTGCTGCCCGACGACCTCAATCTCGATTTCCTCGGCACCGTCGGCGAACCGGTCGTCATCGAGGACGGCTACCTCGTCGAGGGCACCATCGCCGAGGACGAGGTCGGTGGCTTCGGCGGCGAGATCGTCGACACCATCGCGAAGGTCCACGGGAAGACCCGCGCCCGCATCTTCATCAACGAGGTCGCCTCGCTGGCGATGCGGTCGATCATGCACTTCGGGTTCTCCATCGGCATCGACGACGAGACAGTCTCCGAGTCAGCCCGCGAGCGCATCGACGAGGCCATCGAGTCCGCGTACGACCGCGTCCAGGAGCTCATCGAGACGTACGAGAACGGCGACCTCGAGTCCCTGCCGGGTCGGACGGTCGACGAGACCCTCGAGATGAAGATCATGCAGACCCTCGGGAAGGCCCGCGACTCCGCGGGCGACGTCGCCGAGGAGAACTTCGCCCAGGACAACCCGGCGGTCGTGATGGCCAACTCCGGGGCGCGTGGGTCGATGCTGAACCTCACACAGATGGCCGGCTGTGTCGGCCAGCAGGCAGTCCGCGGCGAGCGCATCAACCGTGGCTACGAGGACCGCACGCTGAGCCACTTCGCGCCGAACGACCTCTCCAGTGCGGCCCACGGCTTCGTGGAGAACTCCTACACGAGCGGGCTGACGCCCAGGGAGTTCTTCTTCCACGCCATGGGTGGCCGCGAGGGGCTGGTGGACACGGCAGTCCGGACGTCGAAGTCCGGCTACCTCCAGCGCCGGCTCATCAACGCGCTCTCCGAACTGGAGACGCAGTACGACGGCACCGTCCGGGACACCAGCGACACCATCGTCCAGTTCGAGTTCGGCGAGGACGGCACGTCGCCGGTCGAGGTCGCGTCCAACGAGGACGTCGACATCGACGTCGAGGGCATCGCCGACCGCGTCGTCGACTCCGAGTTCGCCAGCGAGGCCGAGAAGGCGGAGTTCCTGGGCGTCCAGGAGCCACCGACGAATCTCTCCGAGCACGGCTCGTCCTGGGAGGTGGAGTCGGATGACTGAGGTCACCGAGGCCGTCCGCGAGAGCGTCGAGGGCACCGAACTGCCGCGACGGCTCAAGGAGCGCGTCTACGACACCATCGAGGACCGCGACGGCGTCACTGCCGAGCAGGTCGAGGAGATCGCGACCGCCGTCGAGTCCAGCTATCTCGAGACACGCATCGACCCCCTCGACCCGGTGGGGACCGTCTCCGCGCAGTCCATCGGGGAGCCGGGGACGCAGATGACGATGAACACGTTCCACTACGCGGGCGTCGCGGAGATGGACGTCACGCAGGGCCTCCCCCGGCTCATCGAGCTGGTGGACGCCCGGAAGACGCCGGACACGCCGGTGATGAACGTGTTCCTCGAGGACGAGTACGCCGAGGAGCGCGAGCGCGCCCACGAGGTCGTCTGGAAGATCGAGGCGACGAAGATCCTCGCGCTCGGCGACATCTCGACGAACGTCGCGGACATGGTCGTCCGCATCGACCTCAACGAGGACACGCTCCTCGAGCGCTGGCCGCTCGAGAACGACACGACCGAGATCGCGGCCGAGATCGCCGAGACCATCGAGGGGAGCCTCGGCGTCGACGTGACCCAGCAGGGCACCGTCCTCGAGTTCGGGCCGGGCGAGCCCTCCTACCGGGAGCTGCTCCAGCTCGTCGAACAGCTCCGGGACATCGTGTTCAAGGGCATCGACGACGTCAGCCGGGTCGTCATCCGGCGCGAAGAGACCGACCGCGGCGAGGAGTTCGTCCTCTACACGGAGGGCTCCGCGTACAAGAAGGCGCTCAACATCGAGGGCGTCGACGCCTCCCGCACGACGTGCAACAACATCCACGAGGTCCACAAGACCCTCGGCATCGAGGCGGCCCGCGAGGCCATCATCGACGAGACGATGTCCACCCTCGAGGAGCAGGGCCTCGGCGACGTGAACATCCGTCACCTGATGCTGGTCGCGGACATCATGACCAACGACGGCACCATCCAGTCCATCGGCCGGCACGGCATCTCCGGCAACAAGGACTCGGTGCTCGCGCGGGCGGCGTTCGAGGTGACGGTCAACCACCTCCTCGACGCCGCCATCTACGGTGAGGCTGACGACCTCGACGGCGTCATCGAGAACGTCATCGTCGGGAAGCCGGTCCGCCTCGGCACGGGCGACGTCAACCTCCGCATGGGCGCCGGCTCCGACTGATGACAGTCCGGCTCTCGGACGAGGCCCGCCGTCTCATCGCGGCATTCGAGGACGAGACGGAGGCGACCGCCGTCGACTGCGTCGTCGACGACGACCGCGACCGCGTCATCTTCGTGGTGACCGCGGGCGAGATGGGGTCGGCCATCGGCCCCGGCGGGAGCCGCGTCGAGGCTCTCGAGGAGAAACTCAGCCGGGACGTGATGCTGGTCGAGGACGCGCCGACGCCGGAGGGGTTCGTCGCCAACGCGCTCTCCCCCGCGGCGGTGTACAACGTCACCATCAGCGAGAACGACACGACGGTGGCGTACGCCGAGGTCGCCCACGACGACAAGGGCGTCGCCATCGGCGCAGAGGGCCAGAACATCGAGGCCGCGAAGACACTCGCCGCGCGGCACTACGACGTCGACGACATTCAGCTAACCTAACGGACCTTTTGCTCTGCGCGGCGGCCTGTGGCCGCCGCTCGGCAAAAGCTACGCCAAAAGCACTCCTCCTTCGGTTCGTTCGCTACGCTCACTCCCCTCAGTCGTCGGCCCGCGCTCCCTTCGGTCGCGCGGTGGACGGCTTTGCTCGGGTCCGTTGGACCGCTCGCTCGCCGATGCTGGACAGCCGGCTGGGCAACTGGCCGGATAGCGTTCGCGGCCCGAGTGGTCCGAAGGACCCGGAAGGGCCGCGATTCACCGCGAGGGAGCGGAGCGAACGAGCGGGCCGACGACAGAACGGAGCGCGTCAGCGCGAAGTGAGGGAGGAGTGCTTTTTCACTAAGTTTTTGCCGAGGGGCCGCCAGAGGCGGCCCCGTAGCGCAAAAAGTAGATGAGACGGGCTTAAGTACCTCCACTGAGTAATCGGCATTATGTCGAACGGCAAGTACGCCGCTCGGAAACTCAAGAAGGACCGCCAGAAGCACCGGTGGTCCGACTCCGAGTACGCGCGGCGAGAGCGGGGTCTCGGCAAGAAGTCCGACCCCCTCGAGGGTGCGCCGCAGGGTCGCGGCATCGTCCTCGAGAAGATTGGCATCGAAGCGAAACAGCCCAACTCCGCGATCCGGAAGTGCGTCCGGGTCCAGCTCATCAAGAACGGGAAGCAGGTCACTGCGTTCTGTCCCGGCGACGGCGCCATCTCGTTCATCGACGAGCACGACGAGGTCACCATCGCCGGCATCGGCGGTGCGAAGGGTCGTGCGATGGGCGACATTTCGGGCGTGAACTACAAAGTCGAGAAGGTCAACGGCGTGAGCCTGATCGAGCTCGTCCGCGGGAACGCGGAGAAACCGGTCCGATAACATGAGCGAGGAAGCAGCCCCCGAACCCGACGCGCCCGGCAGCACCGACGACGAGGACGTCAACGCGAAGCTCTTCGGCAAGTGGGACGTGACGGGCATCACCTACGAGGACCCGAGCACGCGCCGCTACCTCGCCGCGACGCCGGTCGCCCACACGATGGGGCGCCACGCGTCCAAGCAGTTCAAGAAGAGCGAGATCAGCGTCGTCGAGCGGCTCGCGAACCGCCTGATGAAGACCGGCCAGAACGCCGGGAAGAAACAGCAGGCCCTGCAGATCGTCCGCGACGCCTTCGATATCGTCCACGAGCGTACGGACGAGAATCCGGTGCAGGTGCTCGTGCGCGCCGTCGAGAACTCGGCGCCCCGCGAGGAGACCGTCCGCCTGAAGTACGGCGGCATCTCGGTCCCGCAGGCCGTCGACGTCGCGCCCCAGCGCCGCGTCGACCAGGCCCTGAAGTTCATCGCCGACGGTGCACACTCGTCGTCGTTCAAGACGCCGACGGACGCCGCCGAAGCGCTGGCGAACCAGCTCATCGGCGCGGCCGACTACGACGTGCAGACGTACGCAGTGGGCCAGAAAGAGGAGAAGGAACGCGTCGCTGCGGCAGCGCGCTAACCCGGTTTCTACTCTCTGACGTTCTCCGAGCGACCAGCGCTAGCCCTGCGCGTGGCCACACCGTTCCGATAGTGATTTTAGGGCGGCCTAAAATCTAAGCCGCATGGACGACTCGCGCCGCCGGTTCCTCGCCACCACCGCCACCATCGCCGCCGCTGGAGTCGCCGGCTGTCTCGCCGGGCAGAGCCGCCCCGACGACGACCTGGCACACGACGCAACCGCGTGGACGAACTACGACCCCGACTGGACCGCGCCGACCGACGCGCCCGACACCGACGTGCGGACCGAGGACGTGCTCACGGGACTGGAAGTGCCCTGGGACGTCTCCTTCGCTCCCGACGGCACGCTGTTTCTCACCGAGCGCGTCGGCCGCGTTCGGCGCTTCGACGGCGACACGCTCTCGACGGTCGCGGCACCCGAGGACGCCATCGACGTGAGTGCCGTCGACGACGAACCCGACGACAAGCCGTACTGGGAGACGTGGTGGGTCGCGGGCGGCGAGGGCGGCACGCTCGGCGTCGCCGTCCACCCGAACTACCCCAACCCCGGGTGGCTCTACGTCTACTACACCGCCGGCAACGAGGACGACTGGGAGAACCGGGTCGCGCGCTTCGACGCCACCGCCGACGACCCCGCGAGCACGCGAGAGATAGTCGTCAGGGGTATCCCGGCCGCCGAGGCCCACAACGGCGGCCGCATCGTGTTCGGTCCCGACAACCACCTCTGGGTCACGACCGGCGACGCCGCGACGAAGGCGGACGCACAGGACCCCCAGTCGCTCGCGGGGAAGGTGCTCCGCGTCCAGGCGACGGGCGCCCCGGCCGAGGACAACCCGCGCCACGACGGCTGGGACGACCGCGTCTACACGCTCGGCCACCGCAACCCGCAGTGCATCACGTGGCTCCCCGACGCCACGCCGGTCGTCACCGAGCACGGGCCGAACGGCCTCGACGAGGTGAGCGTCCTCGAGGCCGGCGGAAACTACGG
Organism: Halobacterium sp. DL1; assembly: GCA_000230955.3. Lineage (NCBI taxonomy): Archaea > Methanobacteriati > Methanobacteriota > Halobacteria > Halobacteriales > Halobacteriaceae > Halobacterium > Halobacterium sp. DL1. Next base: position 343,211 of record CP007060.1, on the reverse strand, counting down.
CTGGCCGGACGTGCGTCGGCCAGAGGGGTACCGAGCGAACCCCGAGATGAGCAGGCCTGCGCTGAACACCGGCCTCGAGAACTCGTGGGCGCCGACCGGCGGGACCTTCTACACGGGCGACGCGGTTCCGTCCTGGCGGAACTGCCTGGTGTTCGGCCAGCTCATCGCCCAACGGGTCGGCGTCGTCTCCCTCACGCCTGACGGGGAGACGCGGCCCCCGACCGGGGACGGCCAGCGCTTCGAGGGCGACTGGCTGGACGCCGACTTCGGCGCGACGGCCTGGCAGACGCTCGGCTCGCTCGGGCGGGTGCGCTGCGTGGTCGAGGGACCGGACGGGGCGCTCTACGCGACGACGTCGAACCGGGACGGTCGCGCGAAGGAGGGGTATCCGAAGAAGGGAGACGACCGGCTCGTTCGCATCGTCGCCTAGTCGGCCGCGGGACCGGCGGTCGTCTCCTGGGCGTCGACGTAGCTGCGGATAGTGTCCACGAGACCGCGGCGGCACTCGCTCTCGTCGGGGTCGTCGCCGAGGGTGGCGAAGCGGTCGCGGAACGCCTCGAACTCTATTTCGGGGGCGTCCTCGGCGGCCGCGTGCGCGAGGTCGTAGATGCGGTGGGCGTCGTCGATGGCGCCGTTGCGCTCCAGGAGTGCGAGCGCGAACGCCGCGTTCACCGCGGTCATTGAAGGGTCGGCGCCCGCGGTAAGGCGCTGTCCCGTCTGCGGGCCGGCGACTGGGCGGTCCGAGACGGCGGCCGCGAGTTCCGACTCCAAGAACGAGACGAGTTTGTCCGTCGGGCCGACGGAGAGGGTGATGTCGTCGGCGTAGATGTCCTTCACGTGGTTGGCGATCTGGTAGCAGTGGGTGAGGACGCGCCGCTCGACCTCCCGACCCGTGAGCGCGAGGAACAGCACCTCGTCCATCGAGAGCACGTGGCTGGGGTGCTCGTGCTCGTAGCAGTGCATGTGGGCGAACTCGTGGAGGGCGAGCTCGCGGGCCATCGCGCTGGTCGCCGCCTGCCGAGAGATGTTCAGGACGTGGTGGTCGTCGTAGTGGCCGGCCCACGTGCGCTCGTCGGGGTTCTCCCGCACGCGGACGGTGACTGGTTTCTCGAGGTCGTGGGCCGTCTCGAAGACGTCCCGGGCGCCGAGAAAGGGGGCTGGCGGGCCGCTACCGGTGACTCGCAACTCCATGATACTGTTTGCCAGGTCGCTCGCGGCAAAGACTCTTACGCCGGTCCGCGCCGCTCGGGGGTCGCCGGATACGCCACCAGAGCTGTCAGTTCGAACCCGACGAATCGCCGGCTACGGGCCGTGTCCCGCCGTACCGTGGTCCGAGCAAAACACTACCCTTTTGAACCCGCTGGCAGTATGATTTCCCAATGGGCCGACGCAAGAAGATTGTCGAACAGTGCGAACGGCTGATGGACGAACCCGAGCAGATTCGGAACATCGCCATCGCCGCGCACGTCGACCACGGCAAGACGACGCTCACGGACAACCTGCTGGCCGGTGCCGGCATGATCTCCGAGGACACCGCCGGCGAGCAGCTGGCCATGGACACCGAGGAGGACGAGCAGGAACGCGGCATCACCATCGACGCCGCGAACGTCTCCATGACCCACGAGTACCAGGACACCGACCACCTCATCAACCTCATCGACACGCCGGGCCACGTCGACTTCGGCGGCGACGTGACCCGCGCGATGCGCGCCGTCGACGGCGCGCTCGTCGTCGTCGACGCCGTCGAGGGCGCGATGCCCCAGACGGAGACGGTCGTGCGGCAGGCGCTCCGCGAGGGCGTCAAGCCCGCGCTGTTCATCAACAAGGTCGACCGCCTCATCTCCGAGCTCCAGGAGGGGCCCGAGGAGATGCAGGAGCGGCTCCTCTCCGTCATCTCGGACGTCAACGAGCTCATCCGCGGCATGACCGAGGAGATGGACGACGTCGAGGACTGGACAGTCTCCGTCGAGGAGGGCACCGTCGCGTTCGGCTCCGCGCTGTACAAGTGGGGCGTCTCGATGCCCTCGATGCAGCGGACCGGCATGGACTTCGGCGACATCATCGACCTCGAGCGCGCCGACAAGCGCCAGGAACTCCACGAGCAGACGCCGCTCTCGGACGTCGTGCTCGACATGGTCGCCGAGCACTTCCCGAACCCCATCGACGCCCAGCCCCGTCGTATCCCGCGCATCTGGCGCGGCGACGCGGACTCCGAACTCGCCGACACGATGCGTCTCGTCGACGAGGACGGCGAGGTCGTGCTGATGGTCACGGACATCATGATGGACCCGCACGCCGGCGAGATCGCTGCGGGCCGCGTGTTCTCCGGCACCATCGAGAAGGGCCAGGAGCTCTACGTCTCCGGCACCGCGGGCAAGAACCGCGTGCAGAGCGTCGGCATCTACATGGGTGGCGAGCGCGAGGAGGTCGAGCACGTCCCCGCCGGTAACATCGCCGCCGTCACCGGCCTGAAGGACGCCATCGCGGGCTCCACCGTCTCCAGCGTCGAGATGACCGCGTTCGAGTCCATCGAGCACATCTCCGAGCCGGTCATCACGAAGTCCATCGAGGCGCAGAACATGGACGACCTGCCGAAGCTCATCGAGACGCTCCGACAAGTCTCCAAGGAGGACCCCACCATCTCCATCGAGATCAACGAGGACACGGGCGAGCACCTCATCTCCGGGCAGGGCGAACTCCACCTCGAGGTCCAGACCCAGCGCATCGAGCGCAACCAGGGCATCCCCGTGACGACCGGTGAACCCATCGTCGTCTACCGCGAGATGCCCACCCAGGACTCCCGCGAGGTCGAGGGCGTCTCCCCGAACCGCCACAACAAGTTCTACCTCACCGTTACGCCGCTCAGCGACGAGGTGCTCGAGCAGCTCCGCCTCGGCGAGGTATCGATGGACATGCCCGAGCAGGAGCGCCGCGAAGTCCTGCAGGACGCCGGCATGGACAAGGACACCTCCCAGAACGTCGAGAACATCATCGGCCGCAACATCTTCATTGACGACACGAAAGGTATCCAGCACCTCAACGAGACGATGGAACTCGTCGTCGAGGGGCTCGAGGACTCCCTCGAGGACGGCCCGCTCGCCGCCGAACCCGTCGAGGGCGCGCTCATCCGACTCCACGACGCGCGCCTCCACGAGGACGCCATCCACCGTGGTCCCGCCCAGATCATCCCGGCGGTCCGCGACGCCGCACACCGCTCGCTCATCGACGCCCAGATTCGCCTCCTCGAGCCGATTCAGGACGTCCGCATCGACGTCCCGTCCGAGCACATGGGCGCCGCCTCCGGCGAGGTGCAGGGTCGCCGCGGCCGCGTCGACGACATGTACCAGGAGGGCGACCTCATGGTCGTCGAGGGCATCGCGCCCGTCGAGGAGATGATCGGCTTCTCCAGTGACATCCGCTCGGCCACCGAGGGCCGCGCCTCCTGGAACACGGAGAACGCCGGCTTCCGCGTCATGGCCGACAACCTCCAGCCGGAGATCATCAACGAGATCCGCGTTCGCAAGGGGATGAAGACGGAACTCCCGCCGAGCATCGACTACTTCTAAGTACCTTTTTACTTCGTCGGGTGCGCTCGCTTCGCTCGCGCACCGCTCCTCGCAAAAAGCTACGCTAAAAACGTCCCCGCGCTCACTTCGTTCGCGCGGGTGAAACTCGCCCTGCCGGGCGAGTATGCTATCCCCGGTCGTACATCCTGTGCGGTCTGGCCAACAGCGGTAGGAATTGTCCGGGCCGAAGGCTTATACCGACGAGACCCCCCACAACGTAGCATGCACGCAGGCAGACGCGTCACGCGTGGAATCGGCACGGAGCGACAGCGTTCACGCTCACAGCCGACAACAATCCGCGCACCGTCTGCACCCGGGTGGTCGCCGTGAGCGAGACGGGCGACCGCGCACACACGCTCCGACTCGAGCTCGTCGACGAGCCCGGGGAGTTGTTGCGCGCCCTCGAACCCATCGCGAACAACGGCGGCAACCTGCTGTCGATATTCCACGAGCGCGGGTCGCTGACGCCCCGCGGACACATCCCGGTGGAGGTCGACCTCGAGTGTGCGCCCCACCGCTTCGAGCAGATCGTGGCGGCGCTGCGGGACGCCGGCGTGGCGGTCATTGCGGCGGACGCCGAGCGGTACGGCGAGGCCATCACCGTCCTGCTGGTCGGCGACCTCGTGGACACCGACCTCTCGGACACGCTGTCGCGGCTGGAGGCCTGTTCGAGCGCCTCGGTCGCGGACCTCTCACTCACCGACGAGGAGGGGACGGAGGGAATCTCGAGCGCGCGACTCCGCCTCGCCGTCCAGTCGGGGAGCGCGGCGCAGACCCTGGAGACGGTGCGGAGCATCGCCACGGAGAAGGACCTCTCGGTCGTCGAACCGCTCGTGGGTGAACTGTGAGACTCGCCATCCTCGGTGCGGGCGACGTGGGTCGCTCCGTTGCCGAACTGGCGGGAGAGTACGGCCACTCAGTCGTGGCACTCGCGGACTCGACGAGCGCGGTCGTCGACGAGTCCGGCGTCGACGTCGCGGCCGCACTCGAACGGAAGAACGAGGCAGGTACTGTCGGCGACGCGGCTCCCGAAGACGCGCTGAACGCCGACTACGACGTGCTCGTCGAGGCGACGCCGACGACGCTCGGGGACGCGGAGCCAGGGTTCGGCCACGTGCGGGCGGCGCTCGAGGCCGACCGCCACGTCGTGCTCGCGAACAAGGGGCCAGTCGCCGAGCGCTACGACGACGTGCGAGCACTCGAACGCGACAGCGACGGCGAGGTTCGCTTCGAGGCGACGGTGGCCGGCGCCATCCCGGCGCTCTCGACCATCGACGGCGTCGGCCCGGAGCGAGTGACCGCGGCCCGCGGCGTGCTCAACGGCACGGCGAACTTCATCCTCACGCGGATGGCCGCCGAGGGTCCGTCCTACGAGCACGTGCTCGCGGAGGCCCAGGACCTCGGCGTCGCGGAGGCCGACCCCACCTTCGACGTGGAGGGAACCGACGCCGCGCTGAAGTGCGCCATCCTCGCCAACGTCATCCACGGCGGCGGCTACGCGCTGGAGGACGTCGACGTCGAGGGCATCACGAACGTGCCGCCGTCGGCGCTGGAACTCGCCGCGGAGGACGGCCGGACCGTCCGGCTCATCGGCGAGGTGACCGCCGACGGCGCCCGCGTCGGGCCGCGGCTCGTCCCCGAGAACGACGCGCTCGCGGTGTCCGGGACGATGAACATCGTCCAGCTGGAGACCAAGCACGCGGGCCGGCTGAACATCTCCGGACGAGGGGCGGGGGGGCCCGAGACGGCGACCGCAGTGCTCGCGGACGTCCGTCGCCTCGACTGACGCCGACCGTGTGGTAGGTTCCCACAAACCACCAGAAGGCGGCGGGACGGGGCTGAGGGCGTACCGAAATGGTTTTAATGCGAAGTGGCGAATAACTCCCACAGAGCGCGCCTTTCGCGCGATATTAGACCATGAGCGACCAACGACACCAGAACCTGGCCGTCATCGGCCACGTCGACCACGGGAAGAGCACGATGGTCGGGCGCCTCCTCTACGAGACGGGGAGCGTACCCGAGCACGTCATCGAACAGCACAAGGAAGAAGCCGAGGAGAAGGGCAAGGGTGGCTTCGAGTTCGCCTACGTCATGGACAACCTCGCCGAGGAGCGAGAGCGCGGTGTCACCATCGACATCGCCCACCAGGAGTTCAGCACCGACGAGTACGAGTTCACTATCGTCGACTGTCCTGGCCACCGCGACTTCGTCAAGAACATGATTACGGGCGCGTCCCAGGCGGACAACGCCGTCCTCGTCGTCGCCGCAGACGACGGTGTGGCGCCCCAGACCCGCGAGCACGTGTTCCTCTCGCGGACCCTCGGCATCGACGAGCTCATCGTCGCCGTCAACAAGATGGACCTCGTCGACTACGACGAGAGCAAGTACAACGCGGTCGTCGATGACGTGAAGGACCTGTTCGGTCAGGTCGGCTTCAACACGGACAACGCGTCGTTCATCCCGACGTCCGCCTTCGAGGGCGACAACGTCTCCGAGCACTCGGAGAACACGCCGTGGTACGACGGCGAGACGCTCCTCGAGGCACTCAACAGCCTGCCGGAGCCGCAGCCGCCGACGGACGCGCCGCTGCGCCTCCCGATCCAGGACGTCTACACCATCTCCGGCATCGGTACCGTCCCCGTCGGACGTATCGAGACCGGTGTCATGAACATCGGCGACAACGTCAGCTTCCAGCCCTCGGACGTCGGTGGCGAGGTCAAGACCATCGAGATGCACCACGAAGAGGTGCCGAAGGCCGAGCCCGGTGACAACGTCGGCTTCAACGTCCGCGGCATCGGCAAGGACGACATCCGTCGCGGTGACGTCTGTGGTCCGGCGGACGACCCGCCGAAGGTCGCCGAGACGTTCACGGCCCAGATCGTCGTGATGCAGCACCCGTCGGTCATCACGGCTGGCTACACGCCGGTCTTCCACGCCCACACGGCGCAGGTCGCGTGTACCATCGAGTCCATCGACCGGAAAATGGACCCGTCCTCCGGCGAGACCGAGGAGGAGAACCCGGACTTCATCCAGTCGGGCGACGCTGCGGTCGTCACCGTGCGCCCGCAAAAGCCCCTCAGCATCGAGCCGTCCTCCGAGATTCCGGAGCTCGGCTCCTTCGCCGTGCGCGACATGGGTCAGACCATCGCCGCCGGCAAGGTCCTCGAGGTCAACGAAGCCTAATCCATGCAGCAGGCACGCGTTCGTCTCGCCGGCGTCGATCCCGACGACCTCGACAACATCTGCGACGACGTGCGGGAGATTGCGGACAAGACCGGTGTGAAGCTCAGCGGTCCGGTTCCGCTCCCGACGAAGACGCTGGAAGTCCCCTCGCGGAAGTCCCCCGACGGTGAAGGGACTGCCACGTGGGAGCACTGGGAGATGCGCGTCCACAAGCGTCTCATCGACATCGATGCGGACGAACGCGCGCTCCGCCAGCTGATGCGGATTCAGGTTCCCAACGACGTCAGCATCGAGATCGTCCTCGAAGACTGACGGCGTTCCCGGAGCGACGGCGCGTCACACGCGTTCCCCACTTATCGGGCTCGTAGATCAGCGGTAGATCGCTTCCTTCGCAAGGAAGAGGCCCTGGGTTCAAATCCCAGCGAGTCCATCGGAGCGAGTTCTGCGAGCGAGAATGGACGAACAGATTTGAACCCCTGCCAGTCGCAACCGCGAACGGAGTGAGCGGTCCGTCTGGCTCCGGGTTCAAATCCCAGCGAGTCCACTCGACTCAGTTCGTTCGTCTCGTTTCCTCTCGACGTCCCGTTCGCTACTCGCGGTGCTACCACTCCTACACTCCGAGGCGCCTGGCGCGTCGTGAGACCCAGCACGTCTATCAAGCAACACGTTAATACGGAATACTGCCGATTTGGCAAACGATGACACGGCCCCTGCTGGCGCTGTGCCTCGTCGCGCTCGTCGTCGCGTCGGGGTGCCTGGCTGCGGAGCCAGCGTCGCAGGAACGGGTCGACACGCCGACCACGGAAGTCCCCTACGACGACCAGAGCCCCGCGAAGCCGACGTACGACGAGTACGACAACCCGTGGGGAACGGACAGAGTGGAGGTCGTCGTCGAGGACCACGCGGGGATGGAGCGGAACATCCATCCCGAGGTGATGAGGGCGCTCTCCTACTGGGAGGAACAGACCAACCGGGAGAGCGCGTACAACCCCGATTTCCGCCTCGTGAGCCAGAGCGACGCCCCGGAGATCCGGGTCGAGGTCGTCCAGGTCGTCGACGGCTGTGGCGTCCACGAGGACAGCGTCGCGCTCGGCTGTGCGCCGGTGCTCTCGCGGGACGAGCAGACCAACGGAACGGTGACGGTGCGCATGCGGGCCGGCCACGAGCGGGAGACGACGCTCGCCATTCTGAAACACGAGTTCGGCCACACACTCGGCTATCGGCACGGCGACGAACCGAAGAAGACGATGTCGAAGAACCTGACGGCGCGAGCGCCCGAGAACATCACGGACGCCACCGACCGGACGTACCCGTGGTCGTCGGAGACGCTGCGAGTCGCCGTGGAGGCCGACAGGGACCTCTCGGACGGCCAGCACGAGCGCCTCCGGAGCGCGCTCGCCTACTACGAGCGCGGCGCCCAGGGGACGGTGACGGTGCCGCCGTCGTTCGAACTGGTCGATGACCCGGAGGAGGCCCACATCGTCGTCTCGTTCGCGGAGTCAATCGAGGACTGCCCGACCACAGGTCCCACGTCCTCGTGTGCGTACTGGGAGGGGCCGGACGTGGACGAGGACCCGAAGCCGGAGTACTACACGAAGGCGCACGTCGTCCTCGAGGACGAGGCCCACGGGCTCCCCGGCTGGCACGTCGGCTACTGGCTGGGACAGTCGCTGTGGACGAACGGCGTGCCGAAGCCCTACCAGACGGGAGAGCGACCGCCCGCGACGACGTGGTAGCCGGCCGTCGCCTCGGTCAGTCTCGCCGCCGCCTCAGTTCTCGTCTCCGTCCTCCTCGACGACCCTGATGCCGCGGTTGTTGACCGCGTCGGGATCGAGGCCGACCTCCTCGAGGAAGTTCCGGTACTCGCGTTCGGCGGACTCGCCGGCCTTCTGCTTGTCGCTGGCGTGGTCGCAGAGTTCGATGAGGTTCTCGGGGACGTCGTTCTGGTAGACGATCCAGTGGTTGACGAGGTCGCTCATCCGGCGGATGGGGCTGGTGAAGTGGCCGTATATCTCGAAGTTGAGCGCGTGGTGCCCGCCGAACGGGTCGTTCATGTACTTCGCGCGGGGCATCACCTTCATCACCGCCCACTGGATCTTCCCGAGCTGGCGTTCGGGCGCCTGTTCGAGGGTGGCGTTGACCGCCTTCCGCGGGTCGTCCCAGGAGTCCCCGGGGATGGAGACGCCGTCGAGTTCCTGAATCTCGCGGAGGGCGTCGTCCCACTCGTCGGGCGACGGCTGGGGGTGGACGCGGTAGACCGCCTCGACGCCGCGGTCCCACATGAGTTCGTGCGTGACGGCCTTGTTCGCTTTCAGCATGCACTCCTCGATGATGGTGTGGGCTCGGTCGCGGCGGGGGTTGAGGACGAGGCTCCCCTCCTCCTTGCGCTGCTCGTGCATCTGGTCGGCGAGTTCGTAGACGAGCGATATCTCGTCGTGGAGCGGCGCGTCCGGTTCGTCGAGGCGGTCCTCGGTCTCAGTGTACGTGAGTCGCTCGTTCGAGTGGATGACGGACTTGTAGATCTCGATGTTCCGGTAGGAGAGGTCGTCCTTGTCGAGGTGCATCTCGACGGTGTGCGCGAGGCGGTCCTCCTGGGGGACCAGCGAGCAGACCGTCTCAGCGAGCACCGGCGGGAGCATGTGGACCGTATAGGCTGGGAGGTAGATGGTGTTCCCGCGGTCGACGGCGGCGTCCCACATCGCCGACTCGGGGTGGACGTAGTGGGTGACGTCGGCGATGTGGACCCAGACGACGTACTCGTGGTCGCGCTCCATCACGCTGATGGCGTCGTCGAAGTCCTGGGCGTCCACGGGGTCGGTCGTCCACGTGGGGAGCCGTCGCATGTCCGCGCGGTCCTCGACCTCGTCCTGGATCTCCTCCTGGACGCCCTCGGTTCGAGCCTCGGCCTCCTCCATGACCTCGGGCGGGAACTCGTCGTGGAGTTCGAACTTCTCGAAGAGGTCCTCGCGCTTGTTCGCTATCTGGCGGTCGAGTTCGGGCGAGATCTCCACGGGGCCCTGGGCTTCGGCGGTGCCCGGCGCCGCCTCTGCGTCGTTTGACATACTTTCCAGTAACCGACTCCCCTAGTTAGTCGTATCGCCGTCACTCTCTGCCGGGGCGCTCCTCGCGCTCGGTGAGGAACCGCGTGACGAACTCCTCGTCGCTGACCTGGCCCGCCCCCGCGTCCTCGAGGGCCTCCTCGAGTCCGGTCCGCGCGTGCTTCGTGAGGTCGCGGAAACAGGGCTTGCAGAGGTACTCGAACTCCTTGCCCTCGCGGTCCCAGCGGTCCCCGTGCTTGTCGTACTCGCGGGCGTCGCTACGCTCGATGGAGACGCCACACGAGATACAGGTCACCGGGTCGTTCTCGGACCCCCACATCGCCTAGTTGTTCGCCGTCGTCGCACTTAGCGGTTGGGTCGGAGCGGGCGTTTTAAGCGTCGAGGCGACGGAGTCCCGGTATGAACGTGTCCTCTCGGCACCACCTGCGGAGCGACGAGATCAAGGCCATCGCGGACGCCCTCCGGGAGGGGCTGGACGTGGAACTCGACGCGGACTCCTTCGAACTCGTCGAACTGACCGACGAACCGTTCGACGTCGTGCTCGTCGACGGCGAGCCCCTGGTCTGGTACCCCGAAGGCGAACCGTTCGTCACCGTGCGCGGCGCGAACGCGACCACCCCGCGGACCGGTGTCGTCACCGTCGACGCGGGCGCCATCTCGTTCGTGAGCGACGGCGCGGACGTGATGCGCCCTGGCATCACCGAGGCCGACGACGACATCGAGGAAGGCGACCTCGTCGTCATCCAGGAGGAGTCCCACGGGAAGGCGCTGGCCATCGGGCGCGCGCTCACGAGCGGCGACGAGATGGTCGGGTCGTCGGGGAAGGTCGTCGAGAGCCTCCACCACGTCGGCGACGAACTGTACGAGTTCTCCGTCTGATTACTCGGCGTCCCCGTTCGCCGCCTCGTCCTCGTCGTCCATCTCCTCCTCGTAGCGTTCGAGCGCGTCCTCGTAGCCCCGCTTGGCCAGCCGGAACGTCTCCCGGAGGTCGACGATGGGGTCCTCGCTGGCGTCGACGCGCAGGTCGTCGTAGTACGGGCGGTCGTCGTCAGCGGTGTCGACGACCTTCACGGCGGCGCTCTGGACCGTGAGGTCCTCGCGCTTGTCCCCACCGGCGGCCTGCCCCGCGCCGAGTGCGTCTATCAGTCGCTTCGCGAGCGGCGCGTTCCCGAACGCCACGCCCTCGTACTGCTCGGCGGTGCGCTCGACGACGGCCTCCCCCGTCAGGAGGTTGCCCGCGACGGTGTAGTTCTCGCCGCTGGTGTGGCCGTACCAGCCGTTGCACCCCTCGCCAGAGAACGTGAACGAGCCCTCCCGGGAGACGCCGTGGAGCTGCCGGTCCGCGCTCCCGTCGTCTGCGTTCAGGAGCGCCTGCAGCGCGTCCTCGATAGCGAGACCGTCGGCGAGGTACGCGACGCCCCTGCGACCGAGCTCGACGTTTGTGAGGCTCTGTGTGGCGACGGCGCCGTGCTCGTTGACGTGCGGGCAGGGGACGCCGACACCCGGGAGGCGCGTCGTCACCGCGACGCCGAAGCGGTACTGCTGGTCGCCCTCGTCGTCCTCGTAGGGCTCGCGGACGCAGATGCTGAAAGTCACGTCCGGCCGAACGCACCCGACGCCCTAAACGCTAGGCGAACCGGACGCCGAACGTGGCCACGCTGGACCACCCAACCGGCGTGAGAGTGCTCTACCTGGCAGCCGGTAGCGGGTTGGACTGAAAGGGGCCGGTGGTTCGGCGACGCCCGACGACGATAGAACGGTACGTTCCAGCTAGCGTCTGACGCAAGAACTATGCGGGCGGCGAGCGGGTCATACGTCTATGGGCTTCATGGAGAAGATTCTCGGCGGGAGCGGGAGTTCCACCGAGGATTACGTCGAACTGGACATCGAGGACTTCGACACGGACGCCAGCGAGGTCGGGGTCAAAGTACACGTCGCGGAGATAGACGGCCAGGAGGACGTCATCGCCATCAAGGACGCCGTCTACGACGGCGACATGGTCATCGCGGACATCACGCGACTCCGCACGGAGGACCGCACCGTCGAGCACGTCGTCGACGAACTCCGGCAGGTCGCCCAGGAGGTCGGCGGCGACATCGTCCAGAAGGGCGACGACCAGCTCATCGTCACGCCGGCCGGCATCGCCATCAGCCGGTCGAAGCTCAACCGCCACTAACCGTTCTACCGGGCCGTCGACACGGCCGTCGCTGTGGAGTTCTTCGAGCCTGGTTTTCAGAAGCAGTACGTCCGGTTTACGGAGCGTTGTCCGGCTTCTCCGCGTCGTCCTCGACGGATCGCTTCATCGAGTCGCGGCGGGACTTCGCGTCCCGGCCGGTTGCGTCGTAGAGGAAGTCGTTCTTCGCGTCGACGGCATCTGCGGCGGCGTCGGCGTTCCCCTCGGCGATGACGTCCTCGGCCGGGCGCTCCACGAAGTCCACGGCGAGTTTGTCCTTCTTCCCGGAGTACTCGACCGCGCCGGCGACGATGCGGTCGAAGACGGGGTTCTCGGGGTCCTCGACGACGTAGAGGTCGCTGCCCTTGAACTCCTCGGTGGCCGTAGCCGCACCGAAGAACTCCTCGATTTCGGCTTCGAGGTCGGGCATTCGCTCTTCGAGGTACTCCCCTCGCCGCATCTTGTACTCCTTCATGAAGGCGAGAAAGACAGCGAGGGGTTTAATCCCTTCGTCAGCGCTCCTCGGCGAGGTAGCCGCGCTGGCACTCCGGGCAGATGTCCCCGGCGCGCAGGCTCGAGCCCGCGGCGTACCGTTCGAACCCACACTCCGGGCAGAACAGCGCGAAGTCGAGGTCGTCGGAGTCCGACTGGTCGATCGGCCCGGCGCTCGTGAACCCGGTGTCGGTCGCCACGAACTCCTCGTCGTCGTCCTCGCCGAACTGGAACTCCGCCGTCTGCTCCGTCTCGCCGACCGGGCCGGCGTCGAAGCCCTCGTCTTCGCCGTCGGTCTCCGGCCACTCGCCGGGCGCCCGGTCGGTCCCGCTCGCCGACTGGCTCGTCGCTCCCGCTTCGGCGCCGGCCGTCCCTGCGCCGGCGGCGGGCTGGTGGTCCGGTTCGGGGTCAGGCTGTGCGGCGGGCCCGGCGTCTGTTCCGTCGGGGCTGGACTCGACGAACTCCACGTCCTCGTCCGCCGGGTCGGGAGTCGGCTCGGGCACCGCGTCGTCGACGCCCGGCTCGACGTCGGGGTCGGCGGGTTCGTCCCACTGTTCGCTACGGGGGTCGCTGTCGTCGGCGTCCGCGTCCAGGATGACAGCGTCGTCGTCCGTCTCGGCGTCGTCGGTGGTGGTCGTGGTGCCTGCCTCAGCCTGCTCTATTGCGTCGGTCGGCGACCCGAACTCGTCGTCCGTGGCGTCCGCCGTGGACTCCGTCGGTTCGGGTGCCGGTTCCTGTGATGGCGTCGACTCCTCTGACGCCGCCGGTTCCTGCGACGGCGTCGGCTCCGACTCCCGCGACTGGCCGGCGCTCGCGTCCGCGGAGCGGTCGGGTTCGAGGGTTCGTACCTCCGTGTTCTCGGTCGTGACGTTCTCCGCGCCGCAGCGCGCGCACTCCCGAAGTTCGCGCTCCGTGACGACCACCTCGTTGCCCCGCTCCTCGCGGTCCCGCTCGACGAACGACTCGCCGTAATCGTGTCCGAGCAGGGAGCACCTGAGACCCATTGGCAGGGTCGTATCCGGGCCACCGGCAAAAGGCTACCGTTCGGGGATACCGATAAGACGCCGGCGCGTGTTCGTGGACGTATGCAGGCCAAGCGCGAGTATCGCGACCGCGACGAGACGGAGGTGGCGGTGCTCGACGCGCTCGTCGACCGGACGAACGGGGGGATGACCGTCTTCGAGTTGCGCTCGCACGTCGACGCGGGCATCGACGACCTCGAGGCGGCGCTCGGGTCGCTGAAGGCCGACGACCTCATCGCCGCCGAGGAGGACGGCGACCGCACCGTCATCACCGTCGACGAGTGCGTCGTTCCCGACTACGACGACCCGGAGGAGGAGCCGACGTGGCTCGACGAGATTCTCCGCAAGATCGGGCTCTGAGGCCGGGCGCCGATGCGGTGGCTTTACCCCGCCGAGCGCCCCACGTTCGGGCAATGACTGTCGTCAGGGAGAGCCACGAGGCCCACGGCGCGACGTTCCGTGACGTGGGGGGCACGGCGGTCCCCGAGGAGTACGGGCGTCCCGAGCGCACGCACCGCGCGGTGCGCAACGTCGTCGGCGTCACCGAACACGCCTTCGACGTGCTCGTCGTCACCGGCGAGGACCGCCACGCGTTCGTCGACGACACGGTCACCAACCGCGTACCGACGGACGACGGCGAGGGCTGCTACGCGCTGCTCCTCGACCCCCAGGGCCGCATCCGCGTCGACTGCTACGTCTTTGCCACGGGCGACAGCCTCCTGCTGTTCCTCCCCGTCGGCGAGGGCGCGGACGTCGCCGAGGAGTGGAGCGACCGGACGTTCGTCCAGGACGTCGAGGTGCGCCTCGCGACCGACGACTTCGGCACGTTCGGCGTCCACGGTCCGAAGGCGACCGAGAAGGTGGCGAGCGTGCTCCACCACGGGAGCCCACCGGAGGAACGACTCCGGTTCGTCCGCGGCGAGATGGAGGCCGGGGTCACCGTCGTCCGCGACGACGACCTGGCGGGCGAGGAGGGATACCTCGTCGTCTGCGACGCCGACGGCGCCAGGGACGTCTTCGAGACGCTGCTCGTCCGGGGGTTGAACGCCACGCCGTTCGGCCGGCGCACCTGGGAGACGCTCACCCTGGAGGCCGGCACGCCGCTGTTCGAGACCGAACTCCACGACCGGGTGCCAAACGTGCTCGGCCTCCGCAACGCCGTCGACTTCGAGAAGGGCTGTTTCGTCGGTCAGGAGATCGTCTCGAAGGTGGAAAACCGCGGCCGCCCGAGTTCCCGGCTGGTCGGCCTGGAACCCGACGCGCTCCCCGACGCGGGCGCGAACGTCCACGCGGACGGGAGCAGCGTCGGCGAGGTGACGCGGGCCGCGGTCAGCCCGATGCGCGACGAACCCCTCGCGCTCGCCGTCGTCGACTACGACGTGAGCGGCGACCTGACCGTGGACACCGACGACGGCACGGTGGACGCGACGCTCGCCGACCTGCCGTTCGTCGAGGGCGGGCAGCGCTCCGCTCGCCTGCCGTCGTACGACGACTGACCGGCTCAGGTCCTCTATCGCAGCAGCGCGCGTAGCTGTGCCGCCGAGAAGATGCTCGTCGGCCGGTCCATGTGGACGCCGATCTCGCCCTCGAACAGTCCCATCCCCGCGCGCTGGACCGGTTCGGGCGCGGAGTAGCCCCGCCGGACGAGGTGGCCGAGCGCGATGTCGCGTTCGAGTTCGTCGCGCCACGCCCGCTCGTAGCCGGCCAGCGTCGACGGTCGGTCCGGGTCGATTTCGCGGGCGGCGCAGTCCGCGGCGGTCATACCGTAGAGGATGCCGCCGCCCGTGAACGGCTTCGTCTGGCCGGCGGCGTCGCCGACCAGGAACCCGCGGTGGCTGGTGACGGTGTCCGCTGGACCGATGGGAATCAGGCCCGAGCAGCGGTGTTCGACGTCGACGCCGTAGTCGGCGACGAGTTCGTCGAACAGTGTCGGGACGTCCGCGCCGGGCGCGGCCGCGAGGCCGTACTCGACGCCGCCCTCGCCGCGGGGGATGCGCCACGCGAAGAACTCGGGGACGGTGAGGTGGACGTCGACGAAGTCCTCGTGGTCCGGCTCGGGGTCGAAGGCGAGCGCACCGTGGAGGAACTCCCCGGGTTCCGGGAGGTCAAGCGCGTCCCGCACCCGCGAGCGCGGCCCGTCGCTTCCCGCGACCATCTTCGCCTCCACGTCGAACGTCTCATCGGGGCCCCGGACGGTGAGTTCGACCGACTCGCGGCTCTCCCGCACGTCGGTGACGGTGTGGTGCTCGCGCACGTCGGCGCCCGCGTCCCGCGCGGCGTCGGCGAGCACCCTGTCCAGTTGCACGCGGTCGATGGCGTTCGATATCGCGGTGTCCTTGTAGAACGGGTAGGCCTCGGAGTCCGCGCCGCCGAGGTGGAAGCGCGCGCCCCGGATGGCGTTCTGGAAGAGGTCCTCGCGGGCACTATCGGGGACGTACTCCCAGACGTCGAGGCTGACGTGCCCGGAGCAGGCCAGGGGCTTCCCGAGTTCGCCCGACTCGAAGGCAACCACGTCGTACCCCCGCTCGGCGGCCCGCCGCGCGAACCTCGCTCCGGCGGGACCGACGCCGACGACCGCGAAGTCGTACATTACCTCCGAATTGTCCGGCCGCGAGCAAATGTCTTCCCCTCGTGTGGCGCCGACGCGCTCACCACCAGTCTAGGGACTGGTTTCGCTCGCGAAGGTTCGCCGGGTCGAGCGCACCCTCGGAGACGTCGACGCGGTCTCCCTCCTGTTCGAGTAGCGTCTGCCGGAGCAGCGCGCTCTCGGTCTCGAACTCGGGGGAGACGTGGAGGCGACAGTCGGCGTCGAGCGTGTACAGCCCCGCGTCGAAGGCCGCGTGGTGGGTCCTGTCCAGCGCGACGACGTTCCCGGGGTCGGTGCGCAGCGACTCGTAGTCGCTCCAGGGCAAAACGTGCGCGACGTCGAGCAGTCGGGGGTGGTCCACGCCCGACACCGGACAGGTGGTGTCGTAACGCGCGAGCACCGCGTCACGGAACGCCGCCGGGAGCGAGCGGGCGCCGACCGTCGTCTCGTACTCGCTGGCCTCATAGGACCAGTCGTTTTCGCCGTCGGTCGCGTCGTCTGCCACGTCCGCCGGAGCACCGAGTTCGAGAATCCGGTAGGTTCCGTCGCCGTCGATGAACTCCAGTTCGCCACGCTCGCCGAGTTGCTGGAGTATTTGTCGGAGTTTCGCTCGACGGTTCGCGTTGTCGGGGAACTCCGCACGAAGCACCGGCAGTAGCTGGTCGTACAGTTCCTGCAGTTCGACGACCCGCCATCCGGTCTCCTCGCGGTAGCAAGCGAGTTCACGGCGGACGACGCGACGCCAGCGCGACATGACCGCGGCTTCGGATCGCCCGATCTAAAGCCTTCGGGGCTGGCAAGCGGCCCGAGAACGTACGGTCCACCGTCCCAGTTGGACGGAAACTGCCGTAATCCCTTTTTGTGTGGTTATCGTGTGATTGAACAGAAGATGGAGACGAAGGATACCGCCGAGTCCACCCGCCTCGGGTCGAAGCGAGAGCTGTGCCTCGAACGCCGCCGTGAACGCCTCCTAGCCGTCGTCGAAGACGGAGACCTCCCGCTGTCGGTGTCCGATCTCACCGACCTGGTCACCGACCAGTCGTGGGGCAGCGACGACGACCCGGCGAAGCTCCGGGTCCGCCTCCACCACGTCCACCTCCCGAAGCTCGACGAACTGGGCGTGCTGCAGTACGACGAGTCCCAGAACGCCGTCGTCGGCTGTTCCGGCCTCGAGGAGTAGGTCCGACATCCCCGGCAGTCCTGCCGGCGACGGCCCCAGCTAGTCGTCCGCCTTCGGAGCAGCCTTCTCCTGGTCCTTCGCGGGTTTCTCGCGGTCCGAACGCGGGCCCTCCAGGTCGATGGCCGTGAGTTTGTCCCGGAGGTAGCGGCCAGTGTGGCTGTCGTCGTTGCGCGCGACTTCCTCGGGGGTGCCGGTGGCGACGACGTCCCCGCCGTGTTCGCCGCCCTCGGGGCCAAGGTCGACGATGTGGTCGGCGTTCTTCACGAGGTCGAGTTCGTGCTCGATGACGACGACGCTGTTGCCGCGGTCGGTGAGGCGCTGGAGCACCTCGATGAGTTTCCGCTCGTCGGCACTGTGGAGGCCGGTCGTCGGTTCGTCGAGCAGGTAGAGCGTGTCGCCGGAGTCCTTCTTGCCGAGCTCCTCTGCGAGTTTGACGCGCTGGGCCTCGCCGCCGCTGAGGGTGGTCGAGGGCTGGCCGAGGCGCATGTAGTCGAGGCCGACGTCCATCAGCAGCTTCAGCCGGCGGCCGAGCCGTGAGTCAGCCTCGAAGAAGTCGTGAGCCTCCTCGACGGACATCTGGAGGACGTCCGCGATGGTCTTGCCCTTGAACGTCACCTCGAGGGTCTCGTCGTTGTAGCGGTCGCCGCCGCACTCCTCGCAGGGGACGTGGACGTCCGAGAGGAAGTTCATCTCGATCTTCTGGGTGCCCTGCCCGCCGCAGGCCTCACAGCGCCCGCCCTTCACGTTGAACGAGAACCGTCCCTTCTCGTAGCCGCGCTGTTTGGCGAGTTTCGTCTGGGCGAACTTCTCGCGGATGTAGTCGAAGACGCCGGTGTACGTCGCGGGGTTCGAGCGCGGCGTGCGGCCGATTGGCGACTGGTCGATGAGCCGTACCTTCTCGACGTTCTCGATGCCCTCGATGGCGTCGTGCTCGCCGGGGTCGACGCTCGTGTTGTCGTTCATCTCGCGGGCGAGGCCCTTGTAGAGGATGTCGTGCATCAGCGTCGACTTCCCGCTGCCGGAGACGCCGGTGATGGCGGTGAACGCGCCGACCGGGACATCTACGTCGAGGTCCCGGAGGTTGTGCTGGCGGGCGCCCTCGATGGTGAGGCTGTCCTCCCAGCCGCGGCGGTCCTCGGGGACGGGAATCTGCTTGCGGCCCGCGAGGTAGTCGCCCGTGACCGACTCATCGCTCTCCATCAGGTCCGCGACGGTGCCGTTGGCGACGACTTCGCCGCCGTGGCGGCCCGGCCCCGGTCCCATGTCGACGACGTTGTCCGCGCGCCGCATCGTCTCCTCGTCGTGCTCGACGACGACGAGCGTGTTGCCGAGGTCCCGGAGCTCCTCGAGGGTGTTCAGCAGGCGGTCGTTGTCGCGCTGGTGGAGGCCAATGCTCGGTTCGTCGAGGACGTATAGCACGCCGACGAGGCCCGCACCGATCTGCGTGGCGAGGCGGATGCGCTGGCTCTCGCCGCCCGAGAGCGTCGACGCCTCGCGGTCGAGCGTGAGGTACTCCAGGCCGACCTCGGACATGAACCCGAGGCGGGCGCGGATCTCCTTGAGGATCTCCTCGGCGATCTTCGTGTCCCGCTCGTCCATCCCCGCCTCCATCCCCTCGAAGTGCTCGAGGGCGTCGCCGATGCTCATCCGGTTCACTTCCGTGATGGAGGTGCCCTGGACGAGCACGGCCCGTGAAGACGGCTTCAGGCGCGTCCCGTCGCAGGCCGGACACGTCGTCACGGACATGTACTTCTCGATGTGGTCCCTGGTGGAGTCCGAATCCGTCTCCACGTAGCGGCGCTCGAGGTTCGGGATGACGCCCTCGAAGCGCTTCTCCTTCCGTCGGACGCCGTTCTTCGTGTTCCGCTTGAACACGACGTCCTCGCTGGTGCCGTAGAGGAACGCGTCCTGGACGTCCTCGTCGAGGTCCTCGAACGGCGTGCGCACGGAGACGCCGAAGTGCTCGGCGACGGCGTCCAGCCGGGTCCGGTAGTACGACCGGTTGTAACTCCACGCCTCGAAGACGTCCTTCAGCGGCTTGGCGGGGTCGACGACGACGAGGTCCTCGCTGACCTCCTTCGTGTTCCCGATGCCCTCGCACTCCGGGCAGGCGCCGTGGGGACTGTTGAACGAGAAGCTCCGGGTCTCGATCTCGCTGATGTCGATGCCGCAGTGCGTGCACGCGAGCGCCTCGGAGAACTCCACGACCAGCCTGTCGTCGACCGCCTCGTCCGCGAGGTCGCCCGTCGAGCGCGCCGTCGCGCCGCCGAGTTCGAGGTCCTCACTCGGGTCGGGGACGACGACCTTCAGCACGCCGTCGGCCTCCTCGAGGGCGGTCTCGACGCTGTCGGTGATGCGCGAGCGGGCGTCGTCGCTGACCGTCACGCGGTCGACGACGACGTCGATGGTGTGGTCGTAGTTCTCGTCGAGGTCCGGTCGGTCGTAGGCGAGGTCGAACTCCTCGCCGTCGACCTCCACGCGGGAGTAGCCCTCGGCGACGAACTGGTCGAAGCGGTCCTCGAAGGCGCCCTTCTGGTCGCGCACGACCGGCGCGAGCACCTTCAGCTTCGTCCCTTCGGGGAGTTCGAGGATGCGCCGCACCATCTGCTGGGCGGACTGCTCGCCGACCTCGCGGCCACACTCCGGGCAGTGTGGGATGCCGACGCGGGCGTACAGCAGGCGGAGGTAGTCGTGGAGTTCGGTGACGGTGCCGACCGTCGAGCGGGGGTTGTTCGCGGCGTTCTTCTGGTCGATGGAGATGGCTGGGGAGAGTCCCTCGACGGACTCCACCTGGGGTTTGTCCATCTGCCCGAGGAAGTTCCGGGCGTACGCCGACAGGCTCTCGATGTAGCGGCGCTGGCCCTCGGCGTAGATGGTCTGGAACGCGAGCGACGATTTCCCCGACCCGGAGAGGCCGGTCACCACGTTGAACGACTCCCGTGGCAGCTTCACGTCGAGGTCCTTGAGGTTGTGTTCCTCGGCCCCGCGGACCTCGATGTACTCGTCTCTCATTAGGAGTCTACTACCGCGTGTGGGGGTGAAGGTTTGTCGGTCCCGGCCGTCGCCACGAATCCTTATGCGGCAGGACGCGACAGTTCGCTGTATGTCCCCCGCTAGCGATTACGACATCTCCACGGTCGACCTCGACGACGACCGCTACGTGGTCAAGCAGTCACTAATCCGGAACAAGTACGCCGTCCGCGACGCCGCCGGCGATGTCGTCCTCCGCGCGAAGCAGAAGCTGTTCAAGATGAAAGAGGAGTTCCCGTTCGTCACCGGCGACGGGGACGCGGCGTTCACTGTGAAGGCGGGTGGCATCCTGGACGTCGCGGGCAACTACTCTGTCATCGACGACGCGACCGGCGAGGCCGTCGTCTCGCTCGACGAGGACCTCTCGCTGTTCGTCGAGAACTGGACGGTCAGAGACCCCGAAACGGGGGACGCGCTGGCGACCATCGAGTCCAAGAGCAAACTGCTCTCGATGCTCCGGCACCTCGTCGACCTCGCGAACCTCTTCCCGAACAAGTACGAGATACGCGACGCCAGCGGGGGCCACGTCGGCGACATCGACGGCAAGTCTTCCCTCCGGGACACGTACACCGTCACCATCGACGACGCCAGCAACGTCCCGAAGGAAGCCGTCGTCGCGGCGGCCTGCGTCATCGACGCCCTCGAGAACCAGTAGCCGCCGGACTCCAAGAACGCCGGTTTCCCGCCGCCGGGTCGCTCGTCGAGCGTGTTACGCGGTGCCGAACGTGCGCCGGAGGTCGCCAGCGACGTCCGCGATTGCCTCGTGAGCGCGGTCGAGGTCAGGCGACGACAACATCGTGGCGAACCCGTGGATCATGTCGTCGTACTCCACGTGCCTGACAGGGACGCCGTCCGCTTCGAGTTGCTCGGCGTACGCCACGCCGCCGTCCCGCAGCGGGTCGAAGCCCGCCGTGACGACGGTCGCAGGCGGAACGCCGGAGAGGTCGCAGGCGTTGGTCGGGTCGGCGTACGGGTTTCGCTCGTGGACCTCGCTCCCGAAGTAGCACTCCCGGAACCACTCAAGGTCGTCCTCTGAGAGGACCCGGCCGGCGTGCTCCCGGACCGACTGCTGGTCCCGCTCGATGCCGACGCCCGGGTAAAGCAGCGCCTGGTGGTCGATGTCGGGCCCGTTTTTCTCGGCGGCCATCAGCGCCGCGACGGCCGCGAGGGCGCCGCCCGCGCTGTCTCCGACCACGGCGAGGTTGCCGTCCGATGCGAGCGCGTCGGGGTTGGCGGCCGCCCACTCGACGGCGGCGTAGGCGTCCTCGACGGCCGCCGGGAACGGGTGTTCGGGCGCGAGTCGGTAGTCCACGGCCACCACGACGGCGCCGGACTCCCGGGCTAGGTGCCGGCAGAGCAGGTCGTGGCTCTCCAGGCTCCCGAGCACGTAGCCGCCGCCGTGGAAGAAGACGACCGTGGGAAACGGCCCGTCGCCGTGCGGCCGGTAGATTCGGATGGGAAGGTCGCCGTCGGGTCCGGGAATCGACCGTTCGACGGTCCGCCCGACCGCGGGCGGGTTGCGGTTCTGCCACCAGTTCATCAGGCGACCCAGCCAGCGGAGTCGCCGGACGCCGACGTCCCGGAGCGACGAAAGTCCGAGTTTCCGGCGGCGTTCCAGCGCCGCCTCGGCCTGCGGGTGGAGGTCGGCCTCGTCCATACGCTGCGTTCGGCCGGTCGACAGAAAAAGACGGCGTCGGCGCTACTCCGCGACGTCCGCCGGCTCCGCGCCCGAGAGCTCCCGCAGTCGCTCCGGTTCGATGGGCCACACCGCGGTCGGCGTCCCCGCGGCCGCCCACACCTCGTCGTGGGCGAGCAGCGTGTCGTCGAGCAGGACGGGGACGCCGTTCTCGTGGCAGATGGGCGGCACGCCGCCGATGCTCCAGCCGGTCGCCTCCTTCACCTCGTCGGCCTCCGCCATCCGCGCGTCGCTGGCGTCCTGGTACACAGCGACCTTCCCGAAGTCCACGCGGTTCGCGCCGCTCGTCACGACGACCACGGGGTCGTCGTCGGCCACCACGACGATGCTGGAGGCGATCTGCGCGACGTCGCAGCCGATGGCGTCGGCGGCGTCGGCGGCGGTCTTGGTCCCCTCGTCGAACTCGTGGACGTCCACGTCGAGGTCGTGCTCCTCGCTGGCCCGCTCGGCGAACTCCTCGGCTCGCTCGTGCATGCTCGTCGGTCACACGGCCCGGCGAGAAAGGCGTGTCGTTCCCCGTAACCGAGCGCGGCGAACGGTCGCACAGAGACGAGTTCTTCAGTCCCCGGGTGCAAGCCAGCGCATGAACGCGGACTTCGGGACCGGGTACAGCCGACTGCTCCCGCTCGCCGGGACGGCGTACCTCGTCTACCTCGCGACCCAACCGCCGCCGGCGCGGTGGGTCGGACTCGGCTGCCTGGCTATCCTCGTCCCGCTGTTCGCCGGCTGGCTGCTCGGGAACGTCGCAGGAATCGGGCCGTGGGCGTCGGACGAGGACGCCTGACTGATTCCAGCCAGCGATTCAGACGTCCTCCGGCAGCCACCCGCCGTCCACCTCGATGTTCTCCCCCGAGATGTACGCCGAATCCTCGTCGCAGAAGAACCGGACGGCCTGCGCGACGTCCTCGAAGGACGCCCAGCGGCCGCGGGGCGCGTCCTCCGGGAACTCGTCGGAGTTCTCCATGACGTAGGGTGAGACGGCGTTGACGGTGACGCCGTCGTCCTTGGTGTCGGCGGCGAGCATCCGGGTGAACATCAGGACGCCCTGCTTGGCGACGAAGTACGGGAAGTTCTTCGGGGAGACTAGCCCCTTCTCCGCGGACGCGTAGCCGATGTTGACGATGCGGCCCCACTGCTGGTCGCGCATGCCGTCGAGCGCGCGCCTCGAGCAGAGGTAGGTGCCCGTGAGGTTCGTCTGGAGCACGCGGTTCCACTCCTCGACGCTCAAGTCGGCCCAGTGGGCGGGCGCGAAGTCGCCGACGTTGTTCACGAGCACGTCCACTGTGCCGACTTCGTCCTTGGCGTCCGCGAACAGACCGTCCACGCCGTCGGGGTCCGTGACGTCGCCCTGGACGGTGGTGGACTCGGGAGCGCCCGCGTCACGCGCCGCGTCGGCCGTCTCGCTGGCGGCGTCGGCGCTGGAGTGGTAGTGGACGGCGACGCTGGCCCCGCAGGCGGCGAGCGAGCGGACGAGCGCGCTGCCGAGTCCACCGGAACTCCCGGTGACGAGCGCGGTGTGGCCCTCGAGGTCGGGTTCGAGCATACTGGACGTACTCGCGACGCGGCCATATGTTTATGGAGGTCGCCGGCAACCTCGCCCCATGGCAATCGAGCGTATTCTGGTCGTAGTCGGGCCCGGGAATCGGGACCGCGTGGATAGGCTAGCGGCGACGACGGCCGACCTCGCGGGACCGATGGACGCGACGGTGTCGGTGGCGCGCCTCTCGACCGACGCGTCGGTGGCAGACCGCGAGAGCGGACGGGTGGCGACGTCGTGACGCTGGTCGAGGACACGGACGCGGACCTCGCCGTCGTCGGCGGCCGGAAGCGCTCGCCGACCGGAAAGGCGGTCTTCGGGAGCACCGCCCAGTCCGTGTTGCTGTCGGCGCCGTGTCCAGTGACCTTCGTGCGCGACGACCACTGATGGACGCGACGGTCGAGGACGGCGTGTTGGACGTCTCGTTCGACGCCGGTGACTCGCTGCTCGCGGCCGCCGGGTCGCTCGTCGACCACACCGGCGACGTCCGTATCGAGCGTGCGAGGGAGGGCGTCCTCAGGACGGTGGCGAACGCGGCCCGAAAGCGCGAGCGCACGCCGGTCCGTCTCACGGCCGAGCGCGAGACGAACGCCCGGTTCGCGCCCGACCACCACGGCGAACTGGTCGCCTGCGAGGTCGGTGACCGGCGCGTGGCGGCCGCACGGACCGCGTTCCTCGCGGCGACCGACGGCGTCCGCATCGGCGCCGACCGCGTGGGCAACGCGCCGGACCGCGGCCACGGCCTCTTCCTGACGATGCTCTCCGGCGAGGGAACCGCGTTCCTCGCGGGCCGCGGGCGCGTCGAGCGCGTCGACGTCGCCGCCGGCGAGGACCGGGTCGTGTCCGCGGACCACGTCGTCGCCTTCGACGACCGGGCGGACGTGAGCGTGGAGCGAATCAGTGCGCTGGAGGACGCGACCGCCACCTGCCGGGTCGGCGGTCCGGGAACCGTCTGGGTCGGGACCCGGCGCGGGCCGCCGTAGGGCACCGCTCGCAGGCCCCGTAACTCGGCGCAGGACTTTTGCACGGCCCACCCAGAGAGAGTCCCATGCGACGACGCGACGTGCTGCGCGGCGCCCTGGGCGCAGCAGCCCTCCCACTGGTGAGTAGCGCGGTGACCGCCGACAGTCAGGACTCCTACGAGCCGCTCGGCCACGTCGCCATCGAGGCGACCAAGGAGGTCGTGGTCGACGGCGAAACGGCCTACGCAGCCACGACCGACGGGTTCGCTACGGTGGACGTCAGCGACCCCGCCACCCCCGAGGTGCTCTCCGAGGCGTCGTTCCTCCTCTCTGAGCGGGAGAACGGCCCGCTCCGACAGATCTACGACGTGAAGGTGGACGGCGACACGCTGATCGTCGTCGGTCCGGCGAACGGGTCCAGCCAGGAGATACTGCAGGGGATGGCGGTGTACGACGTCAGCGACCCCGCCAGCCCGGAGCGCACAGGCTTCCACGAAACCGACTTTCCCATCCACAACGCCTACCTCGACGGCGACGTGGCGTACCTCACCGCGAACGACCAGCGGAACAACCCGGTCGTGATGGTGGACGTGAGCGCCACCCCCGAGGAGGTCGGGCGCTGGTCCATCGTCGACCACGACGACCGGTGGCGCACCGTCAACTGGTTCGTGCGGTCGAACCACGACCTCTACGTCCAGGACGGCACGCTGTACATCGCGCACTGGGACGCCGGCACGTGGCTCGTCGACGTCAGTGACCCCGCGAATCCGGAGTACGTGAATCACTTCGGCCACTACGACGTGACGGACCTCCAGAACCTCGAACAGCCCTACGTCGAGGGCGTCGAGGTTCCGGGCAACTCCCACTACGTCACGGTCAACGACGACGCGACGCTGCTGGGCTCCGGCGCGGAGGCCTGGGACGTCGCCGAGACGGAGAACCAGGGCGGGCCGGGCGGCATCGACCTCTGGGACATCTCGGACCCCCAGAACCCGGAGAAGGTGGCGTTCGTCGAACCGCCGGAGACGCCGGACGCGACCCAGCAGGGGACGTGGACCACATCGCACAACTTCGAGCTCCGCGGCGACCGCCTCTACACGTCGTGGTACCGGGGCGGCGTGAAGCTCTTCGACGTGAGCGACCCCACGAACCCCGAGGAACTGGCGTGGTGGCGCCAACCCGAACAGGCCAGTTTCTGGACGGCACAGTACCTCTCCGGAGACGCGTTCGTCACGAGCAACCGTGCGGGCAGCGGCGACTACCCCTCCGGCGTCTACACCTTCCCGAACCGCGCCGGCGAGCAGGCGAATCCGCCGTCGATGGCCCCCCAGACGCCCACCACGACGGCCGGAGGCAGTACGACTTCGGGCAGCGACAGCACCGCGACCACGGCAGCCCAGAGCACGACCACGTCGGCTGTCGGCGACACCACGACCGAGGTGCCCGAAGGCAGCGACTCCGGCGTCGGCGTCCCTGGCTTCGGCGTGGTCGCCGGACTGTCGGCTGCGTCGGCGGCCGCGCTGGCGGCGTGGCGGCGTCTCGACTAACCGAAGGTATACCACACCTCGGGCGCGTAGGCTCGCTCATGAGCGAGACAGCGGGCGCGGGGGACCTCCACGAGCGCGTCGAGACGTGGCTCACGGCCCAGATGCCGATCATCCGGAGTCACGGCGGAACGAGCGCCATTCGGAAGGCCGACCCCGAGGACGGCGAAGTCATCGTCGAACTCGGCGGCGCCTGTTCAGGGTGTGGTATCAGCCCCCGGACCGCCCAGCGGATCAAGATGGACCTCGCGGCGGAGTTCGACGAAGTCAACGACGTCGTCGTGCGGTTCACGGACGGCGACGGCGGCGGGTGGGGCGGCGACCAGCCGGAGAGCTTCATGGGCGTCGACCGCAACGAGGGCGGGCGCGGCGGGCGCGGCGAGGGCAGTCCGGACTCCGACAGCCACTTCTAGTTCTCGACGGCGCGCCGCACGCGCTCGGCGACGTCTAGCGCCCGCTCCGCGAGCTCCGGGGAGACGGTGCCCGCGTCCACGCAGTCCTGTAGCTCGTCCTCGTCGACGACCTCGACCGTGCCGTCGGCGTGTTTCACCACGTCCACGTGGAGGTCGACGTACCGGACTGTGTTCGGGAACACCTCGACGGGCGTCGAGACGTTCAGGTAGGTCCCCTTGACGGTGCCGTCGTCGGCGCGGTAGACGGTCGGGTACCACCAGTTCCCCTCCGTGAACCGGGTGGTGGCGACGTCGCCCGCCTCGCGCTCGACGTCGAGCTCGTCGTAGACGCCACCGGCCGTCATCTCCCGCTCGACGGAGAGTCTCCCCTTCTCGCTGTCGACGTCGGTGACCTCGCCCCGGCCGAGCGTGATGCGTCGGCCGTCGGGCTTGCCGTGCCGGAGCGCCACCGTGTCGCCCTCGCGGGGGCCGAACTGGTCGGTCACCGCGTCGAACGGGAACGACCCCGTCTCGACGCCGAGCGACTCCGCGAAGTCGACCGCGCCGCTGGCCGTCTCGCTGCCGGCCTTGACGCGGTGGTGGCCGTCCATCGTCGGGGCCACCTCGCGGCGGCGGTCGTCGAGCGCGAACCGGGAGTCGCGCCCGAACCACGCCCAGGCCGTCTCCTCGGGGGCGGCGACCAGTCGCGGCGCATCGTCCCCGGGGTCGGGCGCGTCGGCGAGCGCGGCCTCCAGGTCGGCGGCGACGTCGGCGACCGTGTCGAGGGCGTCGCCGAGCGCGCTCATGTCTGCGTCCTCCGCGTCGTACTCCCAGCGGACGCCCCAGTTGTCGGGGAGGTCCGGGTCGAGCAGTTCCGTGGTCCGGGCGAGTTCGTGGTCCGCGCCGCCCCCCGGCGTCCCCGCGACGAGCGCGTCGACGCCGCGTTCGAGCGTCGCCACCCCGCCCGGCGCGCGAATCTCGGTGCCGATCACCGGCCGGTCGCGGCCCCACGGCGGGTTCGGTTCGTGAACCTGCACACGGAGCGTGTCGCCCTCCTCGACGTGGCTGTCGGCGGTGTCGAAGGGCAGGTACGCCTCCCGACCCTCACCCAGGTCGACGACGGCGCCGCCGCCGACCGTGCGCTCCACGACGGCATCGAACACTGCGCCGCGGGCCGCACGGTCCGCCCACACGAACGTGTCGAGGCCAACGTCGCGGAGGACCGCGAACACGGCTTCGGCGGCGTCGGGGGTGGCGGCGACGCCGACGCCCTGCCGGTCGGGCGTCATCCAGACGTCGGCGTCGTGTTCGGCCGTCTCGAAGTCGGCCTCGAAGCGCTCGCGGATGGGCGGCGACGCCGCGACCACGTCGAGGCCGGCCTCTCGAAAGAGGTGGGTGAGTGCCGTCGCGTAGATGCCGCGGACGCGGACGCGCGTCATTCGAGCGCCGCCCGCTCGCCGGCGAAGCGAACCCGGTCGTGGATGGTCGGGCCGAGCGTGAGTTCGACGACGGTGGGGTCGCCGTCGGCTTCGCTCAGCACGCGCGCTCCCTCGACGTACGCTCCCCAGGTGCCGAAGCGGACGAACCCGCGGACGTCCTGGCTGTGCGTGAACAGGTCGACGTAGTCGAGGTCGTGTTCGGGGAACTCGGCGGCGGAGTGCGTCTGGTCCATGTCGGAGTAGATGGTGTCGCGTCCGTCGAAGAAGGACTCCACGCGGTCGGCCTCTGCGGCGGCCTCCTCGGCGACCGCTCGCTCGATCTCGGTGAGGTCGTCCCGCGAGAGGCCGGCGTCCCGGAGTTTCGCCCGGGTGCGCTGGTCGAAGAGCATACGCGTGCTTGGGCTCCCGGGGGTTTCAGCGTTGCCGCCTCAGTCGTCGGCCGGCGCGGCCGCGCTGTCGGTCGACGCTTCGGTTCGGTCGTCCTCGCTCGCTTCTCGGTCGTCTTGTCGTGTCGGTTCGGGCGGGCTGGAGTAGAGCAGACCGCGGCTGGGACTGAATGCCATGCGTGGGGGAGCCCGATGCCGAGCATAAGTGTGGCCCTATAGGTAACAAATGGCATATAAGGCGATTCGTGCGGGAACACAGAAGGGCCGGGAGTCCGAACGCACGTGTATGGCAGATGAGACGGATCCCGTCCAGCGGGCGGGGGGCAACGGCGACGACCTCTACGACGTGGTGACGTGGGAAGAGCGGACGCTGCTCGACCGCGTGTCGGTGTGGCTGTACAGCGCGCTCACGACGACGGCGCGGGCGACCGTCGTCGTGCTCAGCCTGCTCATCATCCTCGCGCAGTTCGCGGCCGCCGTCGGCCTCGTCTTCGTCGACCGCCCCATCATCGCCGTCTACGTGCTGCTGTCGGTGGTGCCAGCGCTGGGGCTGGCGCTGTTCATCTGGAAGGCCGACGTGACGAAACGCGAGCCACTCGAACTGCTCGTCGTCACGTTCGCGCTGGGGTTCCTGTTCGCCGGGTTCGCCGCCGTATTGAACAGCATCAGTTCCGGGTTCTTCTTCGGACTCGCGGGCGAGGGGGCGCCGGGCTGGCTGGCGGTGCTCGCACCGGCGCTGTTCTTCTTCCTCATCGTCGGCCCCGTCGAGGAGACGGTGAAGTGGCTCGCCATCCGCCTCTACGCCTACCGGAGCACCCGCTTCGACGCCGTCGTCGACGGCGCGGTGTACGGCGCGATGGCGGGCCTGGGATTCGCCACCGTCGAGAACGCGCTCTACATCAGTCGAGAGGTGCTGACGGCCTCACAGGCTGCCAGCGGCGCCATCTTCGATAGCGTCGCGCTCCAGACGGCGGCCGTGCGGACGTTCGCGGGCCCCGGGCACGTCATCTACTCGGCGTTCGCGGGCTACTACCTCGGGCTGGCGAAGTTCAACCAGGAGAACCGTGGCCCCATCGTCGTGAAGGGGCTGCTCATCGCGGCCGTCATCCACGCGACGTACAACACCCTCGTCACGAACCTCGCGAGCATCACGGGCACGCTGAACGTCTCCACGGGCCTCGGGTTCATCGCGTTCGTGATACTCTACGACGGGGCGCTCCTCTGGGTTCTCTACCGGAAACTGTCGGCCTACCAGGACGCCTACGTCCGCACCGGGGCCAGCGACCACGAAGCCGTCGACGCCGACGACGAGGGCCCCGGGGAGAAGACGACGGCCACCGAGGGGTCGGGGAACAGTCAGTAGCCGTTCAGGCGCTCGACGTACTTCGCCAGCACGTCCACCTCGACGTTGACGCTGTCTCCGGGGTCGCGCTCCCCGATGGTGGTGAGGTCGTACGTCGTGGGGACGATGGCGACGGAGAACGTACCCGCGGTGTCGTCGACGGCGGCGACGGTGAGGCTGACGCCGTCGAGCGTGACCGACCCCTTCTGGGCGACGTACTGCTCGTGGCCCGCCGGGAGCGCGAACGTGTACGTCCAGTCCTCGCCGACCGACTCGACGTCAACCACTTCGGTGGTGGTGTCGACGTGGCCCTGCACGATGTGGCCGTCGAGGCGGCCGTCCGCAGGGAGCGCGCGTTCGAGGTTCACGCGGTCGCTCTCCCCCACCGTCTCGAGGGAGGTCTTCTCGAGGGTCTCCGTGGCGGTGAACGCGGTGAACCAGTCCGACCCGTGCTCCTCGACCGTGAGGCAGACGCCGCCGACGCTGATGCTCTCGCCGTGCGTGAAGTCGGTGAGCGCGTCGGTGCTGATTCGGAGGCGACGGCCACCCTCGCCGTCGACCACGTCCTCGACGATGCCCGTCTCCTCGACGATTCCGGTGAACACACCACCAGATTCGATACGCGTAACGAAAGTGTTGTGGTTTCGGCCGAAAGCACTTGCCGACCCACGTGGAGACCAACGTATGGACCTCGCGCCACTCACCGCCGCGGACGAACGCCTCGTCGACGCCGCCGTCGACGCGTCCAGGGACGCCTTCTCACCGCCCGAGGAAGGCCGGTTCGAGGACGCCGCACACATCGTGACGGCCGCCGTCGAAACCAGCGACGGCGGCGTCTACACGGCCGCCAGCCTCCCCGCGAGCGTCGGCCGCGCCTCCACCTGCGCCGAACCCGGAGCGCTCGGAAGCGCCGTCGCCGACGGCGACCACTCGTTCGACCGCGTCGTCGCCGTCGAACACCCCCGAGGCGACGACGAGTCGTTCCATGTTATTCCGCCGTGTGGCGTCTGCCGCGAACTTCTCGCGGACTACGGCGACGACATACGCGTCGTGGTGCGCACCGAGGAGGGCGACGTCGGCGCCGTTCCCGTGGCAGACCTCCTGCCGGCGCGCACGTGGTGAGAGAGGCTTATCCGTCACGAGCGCCCACGTTCGAACGTGCGAATTCTCGACATGGTGACGCTCGCCGTCGCGCTCGCGTTCGCCGCGCCGGCCGTGCTGTTCGGCGTCGAGACGCTGCTCGCGGGCGACCCCACCGGCTGGGTGTTCCTCGGGTTCGGGGCTACCATCCTGTTGTTCGAGCGCTACGTCACGACGCCGACGGACATCCCGATTCTCGCCGTCCAGAAGACCGTCGACGCCGTCGCCGAGGACCCCGAGGACGACCGTCAGTAGTCCGCCTGGGGCACCACAGAGCGCGGGAACTCGCCGACGCGTTCGACGCCGTCCCCGGTGACGACGCCGAGGTCCGCGACCCACACCGCGCCCTCGTCGTCTAGTTCCGGGGCGAACGCGAGCACCGACCCGACGTCGACGGTGGCGTCGTCGGTCGGGGACTCCCGTGCTTCGAGGCCGACGCCGTGGACGCTCGCGGTGCCCGCTTCCGGCGAGAAGCCGTACGACCCGAGTTCCGCGAGCACCTCGCTCTCCGTGGCGGCGACGGTCGTCTCACCCGCGTCCACGATGTCCATCCCCGCGTCGACGGCGTACTCACAGGCGAGCGTGGCGCGGCGCTCCCACCCGCCGTCGCTGTCCGCGACGAACGTCCGCGCGAGCAGGCCGTGGTAGCCACCGACACGCGGGGTGACGCGAACCGGGACCGGGTCCGCCGCGGCGAGCGCGCCGTCGGCGTCGATGGCGGTTTCGGGGGTCGCGCCCTGGCGGGCCATCGCTGTGTTCGCGCTGCGGCGCACCCGCTCGGCGGTCACCTCACCCTCGTCGTCCGCCAGCGGGTCGCCGTCCGCGCCAGCGAGGAGTGCCGCGGCGGCGGCCATCCCCGCCTCGGCGGCGGCCTGTGCGTCGCGAACGACCGCAAGTTCGGCGTCCGTTTTCCGGGCTCTCGCGCGCTGGTGGGCGGTTGTGGAGGTCACGTCGACGCCCTCTCCTTCGAGGTAGAGCGCGGCGTCGTGGGGGAGCGTCCGCGGCGCGAGCACCGAGTCGCCGACGAGTCCGGGCAGGCGCTCGGCGGGCGTCGGTTCGGCGTCGAGAACAGTCACGTCCTCGCGGACGGAGACGCGGCCGGGGAGCGGTCGCTCGGGGACGACGGCGACGCGGCCGGCGTAGACGACTGCCGCGCGATAGGGGAGCGAAGCGCCGCTCAGGTAGTGGACGAGCGGGTCGCCGGGTGGACCGACGAAAACGAAGGCGTCAGCGCCCGCGTCGGCGAGCGCGGAGTCGAGTGCCGCCGTCCGCATTCACGGGAGCTGGACCGGGGTGTCGGCTTCGAGGGCGTCCTCGAGGGTCTGACCGGTCTGCTCCCCGTAGAGGAGCACGTCGATGGGCAGCGTCGGGGCGCCGCCGATGAGGTTCTGGAGGATGACGAGGCGCTCGCGGGCACGGCTCATGCCGACGTAGAAGACGCGGCGCTCGTTGTCCGTCAGAATCGGGACGGGGCTGGTCTTGCTCGTGAACTCGATGCCCTCCGGGACGTCCTCGGGGTCGGCGGTGGCCGCCATCTGCTCGACGACCTTCTCGGTGAGGTCCGTCGAGAGGAAGATGTGGTCGGCCTCGCGGCCCTTCGCGGAGTGGATGGTGCCGACGCGAACGCGCTCGGGGTCCATGCCGCGGTAGTCGCCCTGGAAGTACGCGTCGATGCTCTTGCGCTGGTAGCGCGTGACCTTCCGGAGCATGTCCGCGGCGGCTGTCGGGCCGGGGACGAACGGGACGTAGTCGCGGATGAACTCCGCGGTGAACGTGAGGTCCGTGAGGTCCGTGTCCTCGCCCTGGGCCTCGTCGATGGCCTCCCGGAGGTCGTTGCGCTCGCGGGTGCCGAACGCCGAGTCCTGGAGCATGTCCATCAGGCGGCGGGCCTGCAGCCCGTCGATGGGGTTGTCGTTCTCCAGGGCCTCGACGGCGGAGATGTACTGCTGGAGTCGGTCGGTCCACATGCGCTGGTCGGTGAGCGCCTTGAACGGGATGCCCTCGCCGATGAACTCGTCGACGAAGTCGAACAGCTGGTAGCGGGCGCGGAACAGCACCATCACCGTCTCGTCGTCGGACTGCTGGACGGTCGAGCGGACGTTCCGCACCAGGTCGAGCATCGACGGGCTGTCGATGGCCTCGACGCTCCCGCCCTCCTTGCGGGGTTTGAGGTCCTTCTCCTGGCGCGTCTCGATGTGGCTGATCTCCTGCTGGACGACCTTGAGCACCTGCGAGGGGAGCCGGTAGGAGTTCGGCAGCACCACGTCGTCGGTGACGTGGGTGTTGAGGAGGAGTTCGGGGTCCGCGCCCTGCCACGCGTAGACGACCTGGTCGTCGTCGCCCGCGATGAGCACGCGCTCCATGTGCGGGCGCCACTCCTCGTACACCTCGTACTGCAGGCTCGTGATGTCCTGGAACTCGTCGATGACGAGGTAGTCGACGTCGGGGAGCAGCGAGCGCTGCTTCACGCGTTCGAGCATGTCCGCGAAGCCGACGAGTTCGTTCTCGCCCTTGTACGCGCGCCACGCCCGGATGGCCTCCGGGATGTCGTAGCGCTCGTCCGTCGAGGGCCACGTCGGCGTGTACTTGTTGCCCGTCTGGGCGTTGTCGTCGATCTCCGGCGGGAGGCGCACCTCCTCGTCGTTCCAGCGGAACGGGACGTCGTACCAGTCCGAGACGTCGCGGCCGGTTCGCTGGAGCCACTGGGAGGTGGCGATGACCTTGTTGCCGAGCGTGGTGGAGCGGGCAGTCCGCCGCGAACCCGAGGAGTACTCGTCCTCGAAGGGAATCCCGTACTCCTCGCAGAAGTCCTCCTTGTCGTCTTCGCCGACGACGTCGCCCCGCGAGAGCCCGAGCAGTTCGTAGGCCTTGGCGTGCATCGTGGCGACGTTCCCCCGCAGCGACCGCGGGTTCACGTCGAGTCGCTCCGCGCCCCGGTCGCGAACCTCGGCCGCGGCGGCGCGTGTGTACGACACGACGAGGATGTCCCGAACTGATACATCGTCGTCCTCGAGAAGTTCCTCGACGTGGTCCAGGAGCGCGGTCGTCTTGCCGCTCCCCGGACCACCGAACAGCCGCGTGACTTCCGGCTCCGAGTCCGTCATTGTAGTACTAAAGGAGCCGAACCTGTATAAACCGCTTGAAATTCTACTGGCCAGATGCTGCCCGGCCTAATGAAAACCGGACAACAGGTCGGCGGTTGCGCGAGCGTGGACGGCGCTGCGCACCATCCGGACAGGCCGACCTTACGCGACGACGGCGGCCGACGACCGCGGTTCTGTCGGAACCAGGCTCCGAATCAGCGACGCAGCATCCGCGGCCAGAACCCGGCGTAGCCACCGACTATCCGGCAGTATCGGCGGAGACAATGCCGAAAAATCGCTCGTTGGCCCCGGCTCCACGCGGTTGTCAGGTCCGGCGCGTCGAACGCGCCTCCCGGACGTCTGCACCGTCCCGGATCTTGTCCTCGCAGTTCGGGCAGACGCGGGGCTCGCCCTGGTCGGTTGGCGTGAACACTCGCGCGTAGGCGTCTGTCACGAAAGAACCGCAGTTCTGGCACTCCGGCATGGATTCGTCCCACATTACTCGTCGCGCGTCTTATGTGTGCTGGCCGCGGCAGCGGTCTGCGGGCCCCTACCGCGACCACAAGGGTTCTTGGCGACAGTCACGTGGTCCGAGACAGATGGTAGATACGGCAGTGGTCGCACTCGCACTCGTCCCGGCGGTGCTCTGGGGGTTCAGTCCCGTCCTCTCGAAGCGGGGGATGGCGGGCGGCGGGTCGAGCCTGCAGGCGTCGCTGACGGTGGTCGTCGTGGACACGACCCTCTTCGCCAGCGCCCTCCTCGTCCTGCAGGGGACGAACGCGTTCTCCAGTGTCACGCCCGCGGCCGCCGCCGTCTTCCTCGGCGCGGGGCTCGTCGGCACCGCCCTGGGTCGCCTCGCGACGTTCACGGGCGTCGACCGCGTGGGCGCCAGCATCAACTCCGCCGGCATCAGTGCCCGGCCCCTGTTCGCCAGCGTCCTCGCCGCGGGGTTCCTCGGGCAGGCCGTCGAACCCGTTGTCGGCGCCGGTATCCTCGTGCTGGTCGCGGGACTGGTCGTGCTCGCGCTGTCGAAAGGTGGGGACCTCGCCGGGTGGGACCCTCGGGACCTCGTCTTCCCGCTCGCCGCGGCGTTCTTCTTCGGCGTGGGGAACGTCGCCCGCGCCTACGGCCTCCGGACGTTCGGCGACGTGACGCTGCTGGAGGCCGTCGCGCTCAACGAGGCGGGTGCGCTCGTGGCGCTCGCCGGCTACGGCGCGTACGCGGCCAGGGGCGACATCTTCTCGGCGCCACGGCGGACGTACGCCTACTTCGCGGGGAGCGGGACGTTGACCGCCGTCGCCCTGCTGGCGCTGTTCGGGGCGCTGGAACTCGGTCGCGTCGCCGTCGTGGACCCGCTGGCCGCGACGGCACCCCTGTTCACGACGGTGTTCGCGGCGGTGCTCCTCAGGGACCTCGAGCGCGTCACGCGGGGCGTCGTCGCGGGCGCCGTGCTGGTCGTCGTCGGCGCCGCTATCGTCGTGCTCGGCAGCGGCGCGAGCGCCGCATAGCCGGGGCTAGTGGGACGGAGTCGGCGGAAAATGTGGTGCTGACGCGAGTTCGACGGACCGCCGGGTTACGGCGCCCACCCGCAGACGCTACAGTCGGTGGCGTCTACGTCGTGGAGTCCACTGCACTCCGGACACTGCTTCTTGTTGTAGCTTCGCTCCCAGGTCGCCGTCTCGTGACCGCGCTGTTCGAGGAAGTCGTCCAGAAGGGAGTCGTCGTCCGGAGTCGATGCGCTCGACATACATGGTATGCTTTGACACACCACTACTTCAAGCTATCGGGGAGACAGGTCCGGCTGTCTCCGGCCGCCGACCGCTACAGGTCGTAGAGGTCGCCGAACTTCTCGCGGGCGTAGTCGACGAAGTAGTCCGCGGTCAGCGGTTCGCCGGTGGCGACTTCGACGAGTTCGTCGGTCGTGTACCGCTGGCCGTGCCGATGGACGTGCTCGGTGAGCCACTCGCGGATGGGTTCGAACTCGCCCTCGCGGACCAGGCCGTCGACGTCGAGGTCCTCGCGCATCGTCGCGTCGAGTTGGGCGGCGAGCACGCTCCCCACAGTGTAGTTCTGGAAGGACCCGAAGCCCCCCGTCCAGTGGATGTCCTGCAGACAGCCCTCCGCGTCGGTCTCGGGACGGATGCCCAGGTACTCCTCCATCAGGTCGTTCCACCGCTCCGGGACGTCTTCGACCGCCAGGTCGCCGGAGACGAACGCCTTCTCGACGTCCGAGCGGAGGATGATGTGCATGTGGTAGGTGAGTTCGTCCGCCTCCACGCGGATGCAGTTGTCCGGGTAGATGCGGTTGACCGCCTCGTAGGCCGCCCGGGGGTCGGCGTCGGTCCCGAGGCGTTCGTTGACGAACGGCACGGCGTACTCCCAGAACGCCTCCGTGCGCCCGATGTGGTTCTCCCAGAACCGCGACTGGGACTCGTGGACGCCCGACGAGCGGGACTGGCCGAGCGGCAGGCCGTAGGCGTCGTCGCGGAGGCCGTGCTGGTAGCTCGCGTGACCGAACTCGTGGATGGTCGACAGCATCGCGTCCACGGGGTCGTCGGACGTGAACCGGGTCGTGATGCGGGCGTCGAACTGCGGGCCGACCATGAACGGGTGGGGCGCGGTGTCGAGGCGACCCCGATTCCAGTCGTAGCCCAGTCGGTCGACGATCTCGCGGCAGAGCCCCATCTGGGTGTCGTCGTCGTACTCCCCGGCGAACGGCGACGTGAACTCCGCGTCGCTGTCCTTGATGTCCGCGACGAGCGGGACGAGTTCCTCGCGGAGCGTGTCGAATATCTCCTCGACGCGGTCCAGCGGGAGGTACGGCTCGCCGTCCTCGAACATCACCTCGTAGGGGTCCGTCCCGGGGTCGATCTGTTCGGCGCGCTCGACGTGGAGGTCCCGGAGGTCCGCGAGGGTGGGCGCGAACTGCGAGAAGTCGGCGGCGGCCTTGGCGTCCTCCCACACCTGCTGTGCGTCGGACTGCGTCTCCGTCAGCTCGGCGACGAGGTCGCTGGTGACGCTGTCCGAGCGCTCGTAGCGCCGGCGGAGTTCCCGGACGAGCACCTGCTGGTCGTCGTCGAGGTCGCGGCCGTCGAGTTCGTCGAGCCACTCGCCCACCTCGTCGTCGGTGAGCAGGTCGTGGCTCACCGTCATCAGCGCCGAGAGCTGTTTGCCGCGGGCTGGCGCGCCGCCCTCGGGCATCATCACGCGCTGGTCCCAGCCGAGGACGCCGCGGGCGTCGCCGAGGTAGGAGAGTCGCTTCGTCCGCTCTTCGAGGGCCTCGTAGGCGTCCGGTTCGGACGCCGCCGATTCGGGGGTGTTCGTCGCCATACACCCCCACTGCATCCTGTCAGTACGTCAAACCTCGCCCACCGGAAAACTGGAACGCAGCGGCGCCGACCGGCCGGTCAGAGCTTCACCATGACCTTGACGGCGTCGCGCTCGTCCATCGCGCGGTAGCCCTCCGGGACGCCCTCGAGGCCCACCGTCTTCGTGAAGATGGGCGATGGGTCGAGCGTACCCTGTAGCACGTCGGCCATCAGGTCCTCGACGTACGCCCGGACAGGTGCGACGCCGCCGTTCAGCGTGATGTTGTCCGTGAACAACGAGAAGACGTCGAGTCCGCCGCCCGCCTGGACGCCGTGGGGGACGCCGACGTAGCCGACCGTTCCGCCCGGCCGCGCGACCGAGATGGCGGTGTCCATCGCGGCGGCCGCGCCGACGCACTCCATCACGTGGTTCGCGCCGCCGTAGGTGAGTTCCAGTGCGCGCTCGACCGCGTCCTCGCCCCGGGCGGCGACGGTCTCTGTCGCGCCGAACGCCTCGGCGAGTTCGAGGCGGTCCTCGTGGTGGCCCATCGCGACGATTCGCTCCGCACCGAGGCGCTGGGCCGCGATCACGCCACAGAGTCCCACCGCACCGTCGCCGATGACGACCGCAGTGTCGCCCTCGCCGACGCCCGCGCTCACGGCAGCGTGGTGGCCGGTCGCCATCACGTCCGTCAGCGGCAGGAGCGATTCGAGCGTGTCCTCGTCGTCGGCGTGCCGGTCGGGCACCCGGACGAGCGTGCCGTCCGCAAACGGGCACTTCACGTACTCGCCCTGCGCGCCGCCGTTGTCTCCGCCCCAAGACTCGTCCTCTACGCAGGAGGTGTACAGCCCCTTCCGGCAGAACTCGCACTCCCCACAACTGATGGAGAACGGCGCGAGCACGCGGTCGCCGGGTTCGACCGACGTGACGTCCTCGCCGACGTCTTCGACGATGCCCATCGGTTCGTGGCCGACGGGCGACCCCACCTCCCGGTCGCTGTCGCCGCGGTAGAACCAGAGGTCCGACCCGCAGACGGCGGTGTGCGTGACGCGCACGACGGCGTCCGTCGGCGCCTCGATTTCGGGTTTCGGTACCTCCTCGACGGTGATGTCGCCGGGTCCCTGGTAGATGGCTGCGCGCATACCCGACAATGGGGCCGGGAGGAGGAAAAACAGCCCGACACGGGGTTCGTCGGAAGAGCGACGGGGTACTTCGACGACTACCGGCTCTCCCACTCCTCGCGGAGCAGGCCGTACGTGAGCATGTCGTAGTAGTCGCCGCGGTAGTAGGCGGCCTCGCGGCGCGCACCCTCCTTCTCGAAGCCGAGCGATTCGAGGAGGCCGATGGAGGCGTCGTTGAACGCGCCGGCCCGGGCGAACACCCGGCGCATGTTCCAGTCCTCGAAGGCGTACTGCACGAGCAGGCTCGCGGCCTCGCTGCCGTACCCCTGTCCGTGGTGGTCGGCGCCCAGGTGGTACGCGAGTTCGACGCTGCGGGCGCGCTCGGTCGCTGTCGGCCCGTACTGGCTCGTCGTCAGGCTGGCGTGACCGACCGGCTCGTCGTCCGCACAGACGGTGACGTGGACGTCGTCCTCGGTGACGAGCACGCGCTCGAAGTAGTCCTCGGCGAGGTCGGCGTTCATCGGCTTCGCGTCGAGGGCGGGCCGCCACACGGCCGGGTCGTTCATCCACTCGCGAATCGCGTCGAGGTCCTCGTACTCGGGCGGTCGGAGGGTCACGCTGTCGCCGGAGAGAAACACTGGACCGGGCATACGAGAACTCCCCGCGGGTTCGGGCATAAGTTTTCGGTGACCGTGCGAGGAAGTGGCTCAGCCGGTGACACAGTCAGTCCCCTGGCGGATCGAAAGGGCGAGCGCAGTTGCGGGAACCCCGACGACGCAAGCACGCGAACGGAGTGAGCGCGCAAAGCGAGTCGCGGGACCGCAACTGCGCGAGGGCTTTCTGCTGTCGTCGAACACTACCGTCGAATCAGCAGTCAGAAAGACGAACGCGAACGAGCCGACTTACAGGTCGTACAGTTCCGCGTACTTCTCGGTGACGTAGTCGACGAAGTGGTCGGCGTTGTACTCCTCGCCGGTGGCTTCCTCGACGAGTTCGGGCGTGGTGTAGCGGGCGCCGTGCTGGTGGACGTTCTCTTCGAGCCACTCCGCGATGACGTCGAAGTTGCCTTCGCGGACCTTCGCCTCGACGTCGCCCACGTCGGCTTCGAGAGCGTCGTAAATCTGGGCGGCGAGCACGCTGCCCAGCGAGTACGTCGGGAAGTAACCGAAGGAGCCGTGGCTCCAGTGGATGTCCTGGAGGCAGCCCTCCGCGTCGGTCTCGGGTCGGATGCCGAGGTACTCCTCGTACTTGTCGTTCCAGCGCTCGGGGACGTCCGCGACGTCGAGGTCGCCCTCGATGAGTTCGCGCTCGATCTCGAAGCGGACGATGATGTGCATGTGGTAGGTGAGTTCGTCCGCCTCGACCCGGATGAGGTTGTCCTCGTACACCTCGTTGGCGGCCTCGTAGGCGTCCTCGGGGGTAGCGTCCTCGACCTGCGGGAATCGCTCCTTCATCGCGGGGAGGAACTTCTCCCAGAAGACGCGGGAGCGCCCGACGTGGTTCTCCCAGAGGCGGCTCTGGGACTCGTGGACGGTGAGGTCTCGGGACTCGCCGAGCGGGTTGCCGTACTGCTCACGGGGGAGGCCGAGCGTGTAGCGCGCGTGGCCGAACTCGTGGATGGTCGAGGTGAGCGCGCCGAGCGGGTCGTCTTCGGCGAACCGCGTGGTGACCCGGGCGTCGAACTGGTTCCCCGTCGAGAACGGGTGCGGGGCGGTGTCGAGGCGGCCGTGCTCCCAGTCGTATCCGAGCGTGTCGAGGGTGTCCCGGGCGAGTTCCTCCTGGGTGTCCACGTCGAAGTCGCCCTCGAAGGGGTCGGCGAGTTCGACGTCGCTCTCGCGGATGTCCGCGATTAGCGGGACGAGTTCCTCGCGGAGACGTTCGAGTACCCGTTCGGCGGTCTCGAGGTCGAGGTACGGCTCGTAGTCCGCGAACAGCACCTCGTAGGGGTCGGCCTCGTCGTCGATGTGCGCCGCGTACTCCTTCTTCAACTCGATGAGTTCCTCGAGGATGGGCGCGAAGATGGAGAAGTCGTCTTCCTCTTTCGCTTCCTTCCACTTCGGGAGCGCCTCGGAGGTCTTCTCGGATATCTCGGCCACCAGGTCGTTCGGGACGCGGTCGGCGCGCTCGTACTCGCGTCGAATCTCGCGCACCACGGCATCCTGCTCGTCCGTCAGGTCGGCCTCGGCGAGTTCGTCGAGCCAATCGCCGACCTTGTCCTCGGTGAGCAGGTCGTGGGAGAGCGAGGAGAGCGCGGACTTCTGCTGGGAGCGGGCGGGCGTCCCGCCCTCGGGCATCATGACCTCCTGGTCCCAGGAGAGCAGCATGTTCGCGCTGTTGACGTTCGACAGCTGCTCGTAGTGGTCGAGGAGGGCGTCGTACGCTTCCGGGGCTTCCGTCGTAGCCTCTGTCGCCATACGCCCACGTCTCCCTGTGGGCCCAAGAGGGTTGCCGTCCGCAATCGGGCGCCACCGTTCGGCCTACGCGCTCGCGAGGCGCTCGTAGACGCGCCGGCAGCGCTCGAGCACGTCGAGTGAGACGCTCTCCGTGGCGGTGTGGGCCTCGCCGGGTTCGGCGGGGCCACAGACGAGACACGACACGCCGGCGTCGGCGAGCCACCCGGCGTCCGTCGCGTGGGGCTTGCTCACGCGCTCGCCGTCGCCGTCCTGCACCGCGCGGACAGCCTCGAGCGCGTCGTCCGCGAACGATTCGTCGTCGCAGGCCATCGGCGGGAGGTCCTGGTCCACCGTCCACGTCACGCCCTCGATGGCTTCCACCTCCTCGACCGCCGCGCGCTCGCCGGGGACCGTGCGCTCGTCGACGGTCACCTCGCAGCCCTCGGGCAGCACGTTCCACGCCGTTCCGCCCTCGATTTCGGTGACGGCGACGCTCCCCGACAGCGTCTCCCCGAACACCTCGGCGCTCGGCGCGT
The DNA here is from genome assembly GCA_000230955.3 of Halobacterium sp. DL1. Taxonomy (NCBI): domain Archaea; kingdom Methanobacteriati; phylum Methanobacteriota; class Halobacteria; order Halobacteriales; family Halobacteriaceae; genus Halobacterium; species Halobacterium sp. DL1. The sequence goes on along the minus strand of CP007060.1, from coordinate 302,039 downwards.
CGAGATTTCGAATCAGGTCGACGGCGTCACAGGCGCGGTAGATGGCGTTCTCGCCCGCTTCGGGCTGGCTGGCGTGGGCGGCCTCGCCGGTCGCCCTCACGGTACTCGCGCGGCGACCCTTGTGCGCGACGGCGACGTCGAGCACCCCCGGAGCGGAGTAGCCCGTCGAGCCCTCGGCGACGAGCGCCCGGTCGGGCGCGAAGCCGTCGTCGATGGCGGAGCGGGCGCCCTCGCCGCCGGTCTCCTCGCCGACGAACGAGGCGAACGCGAGCGGGCGGTCGGGGTCGGCGTCCCCGAAGGCGAGCAGCATCGCGGCGACGGCGCCCTTCATGTCCGCGGTGCCGCGGCCGTAGAGGCGGTCCTCGCGCTCCTCGACCACGTAGCCATCGTCGGTCGTCTGGCGCTCATCCGGCGGCACGACGTCGTGGTGGCCCACGAGCGCGAGCGACGGGCCGTCGGCGTCCCGCTCGCGCCACGCCAGGACGTTGCCCGCGTCGTCGCGGGTCACGTCGGCGTCCGTCTGCTCGCGGAGCCACGACTCGATGGCGTCGCCGGCGGCCGCCTCGTCCTCGTGGCTCGGGATGGAGACGAGTCGCTCGGCCAGCGTTCGAACGTTCACACCGGAACGAGGGGACGAGGGAACTTAGCCCCCGGCGTCGTCCGCTGGGGGTGCGCCCCCGTCTATACACCCTTATCCGTGCGCCGGGACTACCACCAGCCAATGAACGTCGTTCCCGACACGAGCGTCGTCGTCGACGGCCGCATCTCTCAGCGGGTCGCCGACGGCGACTACGCGGGCGCCACGGTGTACGTACCCGAGGCGGTCGTCGGCGAGATCGAAGCGCAGGCGAACAGCGGCCGGCAGACCGGCTGGGACGGACTCGAAGAGCTCCAGCGCCTCGTCGAGCTGGCCGACGACGGCGACATCGAGGTGGAGTACGTCGGCGAGCGCGCCGGCGAGGACGACATCAAGCGGGCCTCCGCGGGCGCCATCGACGCCATCATCCGGGACGTCGCCGCGGAGTACGACGCCGTCTTCGTCACGAGCGACATCGTGCAGGCGGAGGTCGCGAAGGGCAAGGGCATCGAGGTGGAGTACCTCGAACCCCTCGAGTACGACCTCGGGGAGCTCGCCGTCGAGAAGTACTTCGACGACCTGACGATGAGCGTCCACCTGAAGGACGGCCTGGTGCCGAAGGCCAAGCGCGGCGAGGTCGGCGACATCACCTACCAGGACGTCGGCGACGAAGTGCTCGACACTGACGCGCTGAAGGAGCACGCCAACGAGATCATCAGCACCGCCAAGCGCGCCGACGACGGGTTCGTCGAACTCTCCGAGGAGGGGATGACCATCGCGCAGGTGCGGGACATGCGCATCGCCGTCTCCGAACCGCCGTTCTCCGAGCGCATCGAGATTACGGCCGTTCGCCCCATCGTGAAGACGACGATGGACGACTACGAGCACGCAGACGACCTCCGCGAGCGCCTGCTCGAGCGGGACCGCGGCGTGCTCATCGCGGGCGCACCGGGTGCCGGGAAGTCGACGTTCGCGACGGCCGTCGCGGAGTTCCTCTCCGACGCCGGCAACGTCGTGAAGACCATGGAGAAGCCGCGGGACCTCCAGGTCGGCGAGGACGTCACGCAGTACACGGAACTCGGCGGCGACATGGCGAAGACCGCGGACTCGCTGCTGATGGTGCGCCCCGACTACACCATCTACGACGAGGTGCGGAAGACCGACGACTTCGAGGTGTTCGCGGACATGCGCCTCGCGGGCGTCGGGATGGTCGGCGTCGTCCACGCCACCCGCCCCATCGACGCGCTCCAGCGCCTCGTCGGCCGCGTCGAACTCGGCATGATCCCCCAGATCGTCGACACCGTCGTCTACATCGAGGAGGGTGACGTGGAGACCGTCTACGACGTGACGACGGAGGTGAAGGTGCCCGAGGGCCTGATGGAGGAGGACCTCGCGCGCCCGGTCATCCAGGTCCGGGACTTCGCCACCCAGACTCCAGCCTACGAGATCTACACGTTCAACCGCCAGGTCGTCACGGTGCCCCTGGACGGCGAAAGCGGGAGCTCCGACTCCGGCGTCGACCGCCTCGCGAAACAGGAGGTCGAACGGGAGATCCAGGCCGCCACCCGCGGCCCCGTCGAGGTGGACATCCGCGGCCCGAACGACGCCGTGGTGTACGTCTCCGACGACGAGATCAGCCACGTCATCGGGAAGGGCGGCGGCCGCATCTCGGACATCGAGAACCGCCTCGGCATCAGCATCGACGTGCGGACCCTCGACGAGCGCCCCGGCCAGGTGGCGGGCGGGGGCAGTAACAGCGGCGGTGGCGGTGGGGGAGGCGGCGGCGCCGAACCCGCCGGCAAGATCGTCACGCCCGAAATCACCTCGCGTCACATCATCCTCCCGCTGCAGGGCGAGCGCTCCGGCGAGACGGTGGAAGTGCAGGCCGACGGCGACTATCTGTTCACGGCGACGGTCGGCCGCGGCGGCGACATCAAGGTCTCCCGCGGGTCGGCCATCGCGGAGGAACTCGAGCGCGCCATCGACCGCGAGGAGATGGTCTCCGTCGTCCCCAACGAGTAGGAACGGCCGCGAGACGGTCCGGCAGGCCCGAAAGCACTTGTCGGACGGCCGAGTCGACTCGGGCAATGCGACGACGACAGTTCCTCGCGTCCGCTGCAGGACTCTCCTCTGCGGCGCTCGCCGGGTGTACCAGTGCGGGCAACTCTGCTACACCGACGACGGAGCGCTCGACGACAGAGCCGTCCACGACGACGGACGAATCGACCACGCAAACGACGACGACCACGTCGGTTCCAGCCGTCGGCGACGTCTGGGTCGGCCGGTCGTTCACGTACCTCTACGCCGGGTCGCACTTCAACGCGTACACGGTGACGGGGAGCGGCCCCCTGTTCGTCTTCGCGCTCGTCGCCGACGAACACCACCAGGGACTCGCGCTGGACGGCCAGTCACACTACCCAGCCAGCGATGTCGCCGGCAGCGTCGGTGCGGACGCCGTCTTCTCCCAGCGTGATACGGACGAACGCTCCATCGTCACGTACGCGCTTCCCGACCCCGTGAACGCGGCGAGTGGCGCCGTCGGGGACGTCGAACTCGACGCGTCCCAACTCGACTTCCTGGCGGACCCCGCAGAGTTCGCGGTGACCGACGCATCGGTGCCCGACACAGTCCAGAAGGGGAGCGAAGCGGCTGTCACCGTGACCGCGGAGAACAGCGGCGGCACCACCGGAACGTTCCGCGCAGCGGCGACGTCACAGTCGACCAGCGGCTACGACGTCGGAGCGGTGGACGTCGCGCCCGGAGAGCGGGGTACTGTCGAGGTTCGGGTGCCCATCTACGGCGAGAACGAGGAGCGAGTCACTGCCGACTGGGGGAGCGGTAGCGAAGAACTGGCTGTCGGCGTAGAGAGTTAGGCGGCTTCCGCGTCGGCTTCGGCGTTGGCGTCGTCGGTCTCGCAGGTGAGCTGGTAGAGGCTCTGGCGGGCGTCGGCGAAGTAGATGTCCTCGTCGACGACGCCGCGGTCCTCCAGTCGCTCGAGCGCGTAGCGGACGGTACGCGCGGAGAGCATGGTCTCTTCGACGATTCGTTTCTGCGTGAGGGGGCCGTCGTACTCGAGTACCTTGAACACGAGCTTCGCGCTCGGTGGGAGGTCCTCCAGCACACTGTCGTCTTCAGCCATCATTACGAATCGAAACACCCCAGGCGCTTAAAACTGCGGGAGGGTCTGCCACGACTGGCTCCCCTCGCCGGGACGCTCGCGTACGGCAAGCGAACGCCTTTTGACAGAGGCTCCCGGAGGAACTGGTATGACAGAGACTGTGGACCCGAAGGCTTCCCACCAGCGGAGCCTGAAGGTGACCACCATCGCCACGCTGGGCGGTGTCGCGGCGGCCTTCCTCTCCGAGGCCGTCGTCACCGACCCCTCGAGCAGGACGGGGCTGCTCGTCATGTTCGGCGTGGTCGCCGTCGAACTCGGCCTGATGCGGCTGTTCGGCGTCGACATCTCGGACTTCTCGGCGAAAGACCACGTCTACGTCCTCTTCATGACCTTCGCGCTCTGGTTCATCACGTGGGGCGTGCTCCTCTCCGAGGGCGTCAGCCTGTAACGATGGCGGAGGACAGCATCGCGGTCGTCGACCTGGACAGGTGTCAGCCCGACCGCTGCAACTACGAGTGCGCGAACTACTGCCCGCCCAACCGGACGGGCAAGGAGTGCATCACGCTCCGCGGCGACGACGCCGAGGACGGCGACCCCGACCAGGTCCGCATCTCCGAGGAGATCTGTCTCGGGGAGACCTGCGGCATCTGCGTCGAGAAGTGCCCGTTCGACGCCATCGAGATCATCAACCTCCCGCAGGAACTCGAGGACAACCCGACCCACCGCTACGGCGAGAACGCCTTCTCGCTGTACGGCCTCCCGGTCCCCGAACCCGGGAAAGTCACGGGACTACTCGGGCCGAACGGCATCGGGAAGTCGACCGCCGTGAACGTGCTCGCGGGCGAGATCACCCCCAACCTCGGGCGTCACGAGGACGAACCCGACTGGGAGGAGGTCATCGACGCCTACCGCGGCACCGAGCTCCAGGACTACCTCGCGGCGGTCCGCGACGGCGATATCAGCGTCGCGAAGAAGCCCCAGTACGTCGACCAGATTCCCGAGCAGTTCGGCGGCACGACCCGCGAACTCCTCGAACGTACGGACGAGCGAGACGTCCTCGACGACCTCGTCGACCGGCTCTCCATCCGCCCCGTGATGGACCAGTCCATCGACTCGCTGTCCGGCGGTGAACTCCAGCGGGTCGCGCTCGCGGCGACGCTCGCTCGCGACGCGGACTTCTACTTCGTCGACGAACTCACGCCGTACCTCGACATCGGCCAGCGCGTCACCGCGGCGCGCATCGTCCGCGAACTCGCCGAGGAGGAGGACCGCGCCGTGCTCGTGGTCGAACACGACCTCGCCGTCCTCGACATGCTCGCGGACTCCATCCACGTCGCGTACGGTGAACCCTCGGTCTACGGCGTCGTCACGACGCCGAAGAGCGTGCGCAACGGCATCAACGAGTACCTCCGGGGCTACCTCGACAACGAGAACATGCGCATCCGGCCGGAGGCCATCACGTTCGAGGAGCACGCGCCGCGGCCCGCCTCCCGCCAGGAGACGCTCATCTCCTACCCGGACATGGCGAAGTCCTACGGCGAGGGCGAGTTCACGCTCACCGTCGACGGCGGCGACATCCACCGCAACGAGGTGCTGGGCGTCGTCGGGCCGAACGGTATCGGGAAGTCGACGTTCGCGAAACTGCTCGCGGGCGACCTCGAACCCACCACCGTCGGCGGGGAGGCCGACGACGACCTCGACGTCGGCCTCGACATCGCGTACAAGCCGCAGTACGTGGAGGCCGACCAGCACATGCGTGTCGACGCGTTCCTCTCCTCCATCACGGACGACTTCGGCACGTCGTACTGGAACACCGAAATCGGCGACCCGCTCCAGCTCGAGCGCATCCTCGAGCAGAACCTCACGGACCTCTCGGGCGGGGAGCGCCAGCGCGTCGCCATCGCCGCGACGCTGTCGAAGGACGCCGACCTCTACCTCCTCGACGAGCCCTCGGCGCACCTCGACGTCGAGCAGCGCGTGCTCGCCACGCGCGCCATCCGGCGGTTCGCGGAGAACCGCGAGACCACCGTGATGGTCATCGACCACGACATCTACATGGTCGACCTGGCTGCCGACCGCCTGATGGTGTTCGACGGCGAGCCCGCTCAACACGGCCGCGCCTCGACCCCGCAGGCGATGCGCTCGGGGATGAACGAGTTCCTCGCGAACCTCGACGTGACGTTCCGCCGCGACGAGAACCTCGGCCGCCCGCGCATCAACAAACCCGGCAGCCAGCTGGACAAACAACAGAAGCGCGACGGCGAGTACTATTACACGAACTGACACCCGATCCCTATTCTGCCGTTAGACGGCGACTGAGCTCCTGTAACCCGATCTCTTAACCCGAGTTAATCGGCGTTAATCCCACACAAGTCGCCCGCACGGTCGCCCGGGTATAAGGGCGGGAGGCCACAAGGACTGGTCGAGATGAGAGCGACCGTACTGCTGGTGACTGCACTCGTCGTCGTGGCGACCGGCGCGCCGCTGGCCGCCGGGTCGGTGGCCGAGACGTCGGTGACGTCGACCACGGCAGCGACGTTCGACGTGCAGGAGAACGATACCGAGACCAACGAGAGCGAGAACGAGACGGCGCCCGGCGCTCGGCTGGCCGGCGTCGTCAACGTTCAGGGTGCGGAAGTCGCCGGCGAGGTGGCCGAGCGGACGTTCGGCCACCGCGTCGCCGCGGCGAACTCGAACGCCTCGAAGGCGGCGGTCGTCGCCGAGCAGAGCGAGGACCTGACGACACGGCTCGCCGAACTCCGGGAGCGCAAGCAGGAGCTCCTCGACGCCAGGCAGAACGGTGACATCTCCCTCGGGCAGTTCCGGGGGGAGATGGCGCAGCTAGCCACCGAGATCAGGACCGTGCGCCGGCTCTCGAACCGGACCACTGAGACGGCGCGCGGCCTGCCCGCCGACGTGCTGGCGTCGAGGGGAGTCGACACCGCGGCTCTCGGCCGCATCCAGGCGGACGCCGACAAGCTCACCGGTACGGAGATGGCGGCGATAGCCCGCGACATCGCGGGACCGCCGGTCAACGAGTCCCGCAAACCCGCTACCGGTGGGCCGGGAGCGGGAAACGGCCCGTCCACTGACGGGCCAGCCACCACGACGGTTGTGAATACGACGGTGGCAGCGGGAAACGCGAGTGAGGGGGCCGGAGCCGGCCCCACGGTGACGCCACCGGTCAACGGCACTGACGTTCCCGGTATCGGACCGCTCGGAGTCGGTCTCTCGCCCCTCGCTGACCCCTCCCTGTGGGCGATTGAAACACCCCCAGTAGCGTTTTCTCCGAACGTTTCGGCGTCACTTCTCGACTACTAGCCGGGCGGACGCCCGGCTGGCCGGCGATTCCGGCCGTTCTCGGATGGGTGCGCCGAGAAGCTACAGCAGAACTAACCAGCAAACTGTAGCATTCGCGGCGCGAGCGGTTCGAAGAACCCGAGTGCCGCGATTCACTCCGCGAGTGAGCGACGCGAACGAGCGGAGGCCGACGAGCGAACGGAGCGCTAGCGAAGTGAGCGAGGAGTGCTTTTGGTGGAGGTTTTGCCGAGGGCTGGCGAAGCCAGCCCGCAGCGCAAAAGGTCCGTCAGAAAACGGTTCTTTGGCAGCTCCCGCAGAGGTTCTCCTCCTTGCGGTCGACCTCCCGGACGGTGGGGGAGAAGTTCATCGCGCAGCGGTTGTTGTCGCAGTGTTCGAGGCCGAGCGTGTGGCCGAGTTCGTGGACGACCTCCTTGCGGACGCGGTCGTCGAAGACGTCGGCAGCGGGGCGCTCGGAGAAGCCGCCGTCACTCGACGTCTGGAGCCGGTAGGTGGAGACGACGCAGCCCCGGCCGTCGAGGTACGCGAGGCCGAAGACGTAGTTGCGGCGGCGGTAGAAGAGGTCCTCGGGGGTGATGGCGAGGGTCTTGTCGCCGTCGCTGACGCGGGTCGCGAGGTCGATGAGTTCCGCGGCGCGGTACTGGCTTCGCGCGTCGTCGTACGCCCCCTGGGGAACCTCTTGTTCGCTGGCGACGACCACGTCGCAGTCGTAGACCGAGCGGAGGCTCGAGGAGGCCTCGCGCTTGACCTGCGCGGGCACGTCGCCGACGGGGACGATGTCTACGCGCATGAGGTGACGTTAAACGCCGCGAGACATAAACATCCCGGCGTGGGGAAACCACCCAACGTCGCCGACGTGCTCGCGGAGTTCGACCGCCTGGTCGAGGTCGGAATCGGTCGGCGCCCGAACGTGGCGGCGACGCTCGCGGCGAGCGGGCACGCGGTGACGGCGACGGACGTCCACGAGCGTGAGGTCCCCGACGGAGTCCGGTTCGTCGTCGACGACGTGACCGACCCAGACCCGGCGGTGTACGCGAACGCCGACGCGGTGTACGCGCTGAACTGCCCGCCGGAGCTCCACCGCGCGCTCCTCGACGTGGCCGAGCGGGCGGACGCGGCGTGCCTGTTCACGACCCTGGGCGGCGACCAGCCGGCGGTGCCCGTCGACCGGCGCACCGTCGAGACGGGGACGCTGTTCGTCGCGCGGACGCGTAACTGACTTCTCGCCGGGCGGCCTCGGTGGGGGCATGCAAGTCGAGGCAGTCGTGCTCGACATCGACGGGGTGCTCGTCGACGTGGCCGATTCCTACCGGCGCGCCATCGTCGAGTCCGTCGAGCACGTCTACGGGGACACCATCGAGAAGGCCGCGGTCCAGCAGTTCAAGGACGCGGGCGGGTTCAACAACGACTGGACGCTCACCGACGCCGCGGCGCTGTTCGTGCTCAGTAAGCGAGAGGGGTACGACGGCGACGTGGTCGCGTTCACCGACGAGATTGCCGAGCGCGGCGGCGGCCTCGCCGGCGCGGAGGAGGTCGTACGCGCGCGCCTCGATTCGGACACCGCGGAACGCGTCTTCGACGAGTGGGACCCGGACCGCCTGCGCGAGGTGTTCCAGCAGCTCTACCTCGGGTCGGCGCTGTACGAGGAGCTCGAGGGTGGCGAGGCTGAACTGGACACCCCGGGCTACATCAACGACGAATCCGTGCTGGTCACTCCAGAGACGGTCGAGTGGCTGACCGAGCGCTACCCGGTCTGCGTGCTGACCGGTCGGCCGGCCGACGAGGCGACCATCGCGCTCGACCGCGCCGGCCTTGACGTCCCCGAGAACCGCCGGTTCACGATGGACGACTGGGACGAGGGGAAACCCGACCCCCGGGCGCTCGTGGAACTGGCCGAGCGCACGGACGCCGACAGCGTGGTGTTCGTCGGGGACACGCTCGACGACGTGCAGACGGCGGTGAACGCCCGGGAGGCCGACGCCGAGCGGACCTACTACGGCGTGGGCGTGCTGACCGGCGGGCTCACGGGCGACTCGGGGCGGCGGAAGTACGACGACGCGGACGCCGACCGCGTGCTGGACTCCGTGAACGACCTGCCCGCGATTCTCGACTCGGACTGACCAGCGCGCCGCCCCTTGTCGGTAGCCGCCGGTACCACCAATCCTTATTCGCGTGCGCGGCGACTCACGAGTATGCGAATCGCGTTACTCGGCGGAACCGGCGACATCGGCGAAGCGCTCGCGCTCCGGTGGGCCTACCACACCGACCACGAGGTCGTCATCGGCTCGCGGGACCCGGAGAAGGCGCGGGCGAAGGCCGAGGGGTACGAGACCGAACTCGACAGCCGCGGCGTCGAGAAGAAGATCACGGGGTTCGAGAACGCGATGGCGGCCGACCGCGCGGACGTCGTCGTGCTGGCGGTGCCGGCCTACCACGTCGCGGACCTCGTCCACGAGATCGCGGACCGACTCGACGACGACACGCTGCTGGTCTCGCCCGCGGTCGGGATGAAGAAGCGAGAGGGCGGCTTCGGCTACAACCCGCCAGAGGCGGGCAGCGTCACCAGGCTGGTCGTGGACGCCGCGCCCGACGAGGTGGCCGTCGTCGGCGCGTTCCACAACCTCTCGGCGGACCGCGTCGCGAACCTCGACGTGGAACTCGACCTGGACACGCTCGTGGTCGGGGACGACGGCGACGCGAAGCGGAACGTCGCGGACCTCGCGTCGGGCATCGAGGGGCTCCGGGCGCTCGACGCCGGACCGCTGGCGAACGCCGCCGAGGTCGAGTCGCTGACGCCGCTGCTCATCAACCTCGCCATCAACAACGAGGGGCTCCACGACGTGGGCGTCAAATTCGAGTGACCCGGTCGTTCTGACGGCGGGCGCCCGCGTCAGAGCCCCCAGAAGGCGACGATGCCCGCGACGGTGACCACGGAGAGCAGCATCTGGAGCGGGAAGCCGACCCGGAAGAAGTCCCCGAAGCGGTAGTCGCCGGGGCCGTAGACGAAGAGGTTCGTCTGGTAGCCGACGGGCGTCATGAACGACGTCGAGGCGGCGAACGTCACCGCGAGGACGAACGCGAACGGGTTCGCGCCGATGTCGACGGCCGCCTCGACGGCCACCGGAATCATCAACACGACGCTCGCGTTGTTGCTGATGACGCCTGTGATTAGTCCTGTGAAGACGTAGAACACCCACAGCACGCCGACCGCGGGGAGGACGGTGCCCGTCGACGCGACCAGCGACCCGAGCAGCGCGGCGGCGCCGGTCTGCTCGAGCGCGATGCCCAGCGGGATGACACCGGCGAGCAGGAAGATGACGTTCCAGTCGACGGAGTCGTACACCTCCGCGGGGCGGAGAACGCCGAGGGCGACCATCGCCACGACGCCGCCGAGCGCGGTGGTAACGATGTGCAGCGGCGTCACCGTCGCCGCGACGACGACGCCGACGATGACGGCGATTGCGTGGGGAATCTTCTCGCTGCGGTAGTCGGGTTCGTCGGGTTCGTGGGCGACGATGAAGTCCTGGCTCGTCGAGAGGCGGTCGATGCTGTCCCGAGGCGCCTGGACGAGCAGCGTGTCCCCGACGCGCATCTCGACGCGGTCCATGCGCTCGTGGAGCGTCTCGCCGCGCGAGCGGAACGCCAGCACGTTCGCGTCGTAGCGGTTGCGGAACGACGCCGAGGCCAGGGTCTCCCCGACGAGCGACGACCCCGACTGGATGACGACCTCGACGAGCGCCTGCTCCTCCTGGGTCGTCGGTTCGAGTTCGTCCTCCGTCTCCGGGGTCCCGACCAGCGAGAGGTCGTCGACCGACGAGATGCCGCCGAGAGTGTCCCGGTCGGTGCGGATGGCGAGGACGTCCCCCGGTCGGATGACCTTCTGGCCGATGGGCCTGATGAACCGCTCGTCGCCGCGGACGAGCTGCAGGACGTCGGCGTCGAAGCGGTCCACGTCGATGGCCTCGCTGACGGTCTTCCCGACGAGCGGCGAGGACTCCCCGACGACCACCTCAGCGAGGTAGTCGCTCATCTCGTACTCCGTGAGGTAGTCGTCCTCGGGCGGGACGCGCTCGGGGAGCAGCCGGTAGCCGACCGTGAACAGGTAGAGCGACCCCACGACGAGGACGAGGACGCCGAGCTGCGTGAACTCGAACATCGAGAACGCGTGGAGGCTCTCGATGCCCTGTGACTCGCCGAGGCGGGCGGCCGTCTCGCTGGCGAGCAGGTTCGTCGACGTCCCGATGAGCGTCAACATCCCACCGAGCATCGAGGCGAACGACAGCGGGATGAGCAGCTTCGACGGGCTCGTCTTCCCCTTGTGCGCGAGGTCCGAGACGACCGGGACGAGGATGGCGACGACCGGCGTGTTGTTGATGAACCCGGAAACGGGGCCGCCGGCGCCGATGGTCGCGAGTAGCTGGCGGCGCTTGCTGGTGCCCGCGAACGCGGCCATCTTCCGGCCGATAATCTGGACGAGGCCGGTCCGGCTCACCCCCGAACTGAGGATGAGCATCGCGAGCACGGCGACCGTCGCCTTGTTCGAGAAGCCGGAGATGCCCTCCTGGGTCGACACCTGCGTCCAGTCGCCGAGCACGATGAGCACCACCATCACGAGGATGGCGGTGACGTCGATGGGGAGCCACTCCGTGACGAACAGCACGAGGGCCCCGAGCACGACGGCGAAGACGACCAGCATCTGGGGCGTCACCGCCGGCGTCCCGCTCGCGGCCACGAGCGGCAGCCAGAACATATCCACGGGGAGACGCGTCGCGTACAATAGCCTACCGGAACCCCACGGCCGTCACACGGCCAGGGTCACTGCTCGGCCAGCGTCGGCTGAGAGAGTGCGGCCGCTGGGCGGTGGTCGCGGCTGCGGGGAAGAACGGCGGCCGGCTCAGGCGGCCGGCTCAGGCGCCCGCGTCGTCGAGGGCGTCCTCGAGCTGTTCGCGCTGCGTGACGCCGACGAACCGCTCGACGATGCCGTCGTCGTTCTCCACGACGATGGTGGGAATCGACCGAACCTGGTACTCGTTGGCGACGTCCTCGGCCTCGTCGACGTCGATCTTCTCGAAGGTGACGCTGTCGTAGTCCTCCTCGAGGTCGTCCAGGATCGGGTCCTGGGTCTTGCAGGGCCCACACCAGTCCGCGTAGAAGTCCTTGAGTGTGACTGTCATCGGTCTACTGGGGATTGCCGCGCCCGGCGCATAAGGGTTTCTCACGGCTCGGTGATTGCCGGGAGTGCGGCCACACGAAAGGTTTAGGCCACCGCGGCGAGGATGGACGAACATGAGTAGTGACTCCGGCGGACTGATGTCCAGTGCGGGCCTCGTCCGGTACTTCGACTCGGAAGACCCCAACGCAATCCAGATCGACCCGCGCTCCGTCGTCGCCACGGGCGCGTTCTTCGGCGTCGTCGTGTTGCTCCTGCAGTTCTTCGTGTAGCGAGAGGCTTTTTCCCCGCAGACACCTACCGGTAGCCATGACTGTCAGCGCTGGGGTCGTCGCGGTACAGGGCGACGTCTCCGAGCACGCCGACGCCATCCGCCGCGCGGCCGACGCCCACGGCGAGGACGCCGAGGTCGTGGAGATACGGACGAGCGGCGTGGTGCCCGACTGCGACATCCTCCTGCTGCCGGGCGGCGAGTCGACCGCCATCTCGCGGCTGCTCGCCCGCGAGGGCATCGACGAGGAGATACGAGACCACGTCGCCGCCGGGAAACCAGTGCTCGCGACCTGTGCGGGCCTCATCGTCGCCTCCGCGGACGCGAACGACGAGCGCGTGGACACCCTCGACCTCATCGACGCCACGGTCGACCGGAACGCGTTCGGCCGGCAGGTCGACTCCTTCGAGGCGCCACTCGACGTCGACGGCCTCGACGACCCGTTCCCCGCCGTGTTCATCCGCGCGCCGCTCATCGCCGAGGTCGGCGACGACGTCGAGGTGCTCGCGACCTGGGAGGGCGACCCGGTCGCGGTGCGGGACGGCCCCGTCGTCGGCACCTCCTTCCACCCCGAGTTGACCGACGACTCGCGAATCCACGACCTGGCGTTCTTCCCCAGGGAGGAGGCAGTCTTTTGACGCTCCTCGTGGTGGTCCCGTCATGAACGCACACATCGAGGGCGTCCGCGTCGCCGGCACGCCCGACGGCGCGCTGCCGGTCGTGCTCGTCGGCGTCGAGGACGAAGAGGACGTCCTCCCCATCTTCATCGGCTTCGACGAGGCGACGAGCATCGCCCGCGGTCTCGACGCGAGGGACATCGGGCGGCCGCTCACGCACGACCTCACGCTCGACCTCGTCGAGGAACTCGGCGGCCGCATCGACCGCGTGGTCGTCGCGCGCGTCGAGGAGGGCACCTACTACGCCGACCTACACGTCCAGACCCCCCGCGGCGACGCGGTCGTGGACGCCCGCCCGAGCGACTCGCTGGCGCTGGTCGCGCGCACCGACGCCCCCATCGAGGTCGCCGAGGACGTCTTCGAGGAGGGGCGCCGCGACCCCGAGGCGTTCGGTGACCTCGACGACATCCGCGAGGTGCTAGAGCGGTGAGCGACGGGGACGCTGACGACGTACTCCGCGAACTGTTCGCGGTCGTCGAGGACCGCAAGGAGACGCTCCCGGAGGACTCCTACACGGCGAGTCTGTTCACCCACGAGAAGGGCGAGAACGCCGCCCTCGAGAAACTCGGCGAGGAGACCACGGAGTTCCTGCTCGCCGCGAAGGACGGCGACACCGACGAACTCGCCCACGAAGGCGCCGACGTCGTCTACCACATGCTCGTCGTGCTCGCCGAACACGACATGGACGTCGAGGACCTGCTGGACGAACTCCGGGCGCGTCGCTGACGGGCCGCGACTGCGGGGGAACCGATTGATTTTCACGGTGAGCGACGGGAGTGACGCACCCATGGACTCAGTGGTCTCCGCCGACGATACCGAAATCGGCTACAGGACGTACGGCGACGGTCGCCCACTCGTCCTGGTCCACGGCGGGAGCACCACGAAGGGGAGCTGGCGCGCGCTCCGGCCGCACCTCACCGACCAGTTCCGCGTGGTGACCTACGACCGCCGCGGCCGCGGCGCGAGCGCCGACGCCGACGAGTACGACCTCGGCCGCGAGGTCGCAGACCTGCGGGCCGTCGTGGACGCGGTCGACGGCGACCCCGTCGTCGTCGGGCACTCCTACGGTGGTCTCGTCTCGCTGGCCGCTGCCGGCGACCTGGACATCGACGACCTCGTTCTCTACGAGCCGGCGGTCCTCGTCGGCGACCACCGCGGCGACGACCTCGCCGACCGACTGCAGGCCCGCCTCGACGACGGCGACCGCGAGGGCGCCATCGAGCTGTTCTTCCGGGAGGCCGGCGACATCCACGAGTTCGACCCGGGACTGGTCGCGCGCGCCACGCCACTCGCCGAGACGGTCGTCCGGGAGACCCGCGTGGTCGAAGGCTACGAACTCGGCGACCCCGACGTTCCGGATTCGACGCTGCTCCTGGCGGGGGAGCACAGCCCCGACCACCTCCGGGACGCCGTCTTCGAACTCGCCGACCGCGTCGAAACGGCGACGGTCGCGGAGCTATCGGGCGTCGGCCACCTCGGCGTCCAGACCGCGCCCGAACAGTTCGCCGAGGAACTGCGTTCGTTCCTGGCCTAGCGCTCCACGAGCCAGCCACCGACCGCGCCCGCGATGGCGCTGTCGATAGCGAGCAGGAGGAACACGACGAGTGCGATGAGACCGATACCGAGGCCGAGGAAGCCCGCGGGCACGAGCCCAGTCGCCCCCAGCACGAGGCCGAACAGCACGATGATGATGGCGACGATGATACCGCCGATCGCGCCCGCGAGCAGGCCGTGCCAGGCGCCGCGCCAGAGGCCGCCGCCAGCCATCCAGCCCGCGACGAAGCCGCCCGCGAGCCCCGCCGCCGCGTGGCCGATGCCGGGCAGCGCGAACGCGAACACGCCGAACACGAACTCGACGGCGAACCCGACCAGCACCGCGCGCCAGTTTGTCATATCCGAGTAGAGGGACTCTATGGCCAAAAGCGTCGTGTACGACCGACTGGGCGTTCAGTCCGTCAGTCCCTGTTCGACACCCGGTAGCGGGTGGACTGAAAGGGGCGAGGCTACGAACGACGGCGGACGACGCAAGCACCGCAGCGGAGCGAGGAGCACAGCGAGTCCCCCGAGTTCGTAGCCTCGGGGCTTTCGAAGAGCGCTCTCCAGAACCACATCCTCGAGTGAACCTGAAGAAGCCCCACAGCCGCCGATACGTGGCCTTTTACGTGTCGCCTGCCTACTCGCGAGCATGATTTTCGAGAACCTGCCGACGACGCCCACGTCGGAGGAACTCCTCGACAAGGCGTTCTCGCGGGCGGCGCGCTCGGGGCGGGCGAAGGGGGGCCGGGAGGCCCAGGAGTCGATGCTGCAGACGTCCTCGAACATCCTCGGGGACAACCTCCACAACGTGGTGACGGAGTGGCCGGACTTCGACCAGGTGGACCCGTTCTACTACGAACTCGCCGACGCCATCCTGCGCAAGGAGTACGACAGCGACGAGGGTATCGACGCGCTCCGACAGCACCTCTCGGAGATATCGTGGGCGGCCTCGAAGACCCACGACCTCGGCCGGGAGTACATGGGGAAACTCCCCCACGACACGGACGGCGCCCGGAAGATTCGCAAGCAGGCGTTCGCGCGGATGGGGTCGGTGATGAACCAGGTTGCCGACGACCTCGAGGCGGTCGGGCAGGCGCGGGACGCGCTGAAGAACCTGCCCACCATCGAACCCGACGACCCGACCGTCGTCGTCGCGGGCTACCCGAACGTCGGGAAGTCGTCGTTCGTCAACGCGGTGTCGAGTGCGAAGATCGAGACCGCGGAGTACCCGTTCACGACGAAGGGCATCCGCGTCGGGCACTTCGAGCACGAGCGCGTGCGCTGGCAGATCGTCGACACGCCGGGGCTGCTCGACCGCCCGGCCGACGAGCGCAACCAGATCGAGAACCAGGCCGTCTCCGCGCTCGCGCACGCTGGTGACGTCATCCTCTTCTTCCTCGACCCGAGCGGGACGTGTGGCTACCCCCTCGAGGACCAGCGCGCGCTCCGCGCGGAGGTCGCCGCGCAGTTCCCGGACGTCCCACTCGTGACGGTCTGCAACAAGACCGACCTCTCCGACGAGGTGGAGGCGGACTGCTACATGAGCGTGGAGACCGGCGAGGGCGTCGAAGAAGCGCTCGAAGCCGCAATCGAGGCTGTCGGCTTCGAACCCAAACTGCCGTTCGAGGAGTAGCGCGTCACTGCCGCGGAGCGTCCGTCACTCGACGCGCGCGACCTGGACGTAGCGGACCTCGACGGTGATGTTGCGGCCGGCGCGTGCGTCGATGCGCTCGTTCAGCGTGGCCGGGAGCCCGGGGTAGTCGCTACCGGGGGGCACCCCGAGGGTCACCACCACCTCCGTGGGGTGCTGGACGACGAGGCCGGACTCGTACTCGTAGCGCATGTCCAGCAGCGTGACGCCCTCGTACTGTGGCGCGCCGGTCAGGTCCTCGACGCCGGCTTTGACCGCTTGCTCCGTCGAGGCGGACTGGAAGGAGGCGTACGTGACACCGCCGAGGAACGCCGACAGGACGGCGATGGCGAACACCAGGACCGCCGCGCGCTTGACCAGCGCGGCGCGGGCCTGTCCCACCCGGAAGAACCGCTCGGGTCGGTAGCCGGAGTACCACAGCACCACGAGCGCGGCAAGGTTGATGGAGAGCACGTTCACCAGCACGAGGATGCCGGACCCGATGGCGAGCGTCGGAATCCCCCAGGCGATGCCGATGCCGACGGTGGCGGCTGGCGGGATGAGTGCCACGGCGATGGCGACGCCGACGAGCGCGGCGGAGACGCCGGTCATCAGGCTGAACACGCCCGCGACCCCCGCGCCGAGGGCCACCACGAGCGAGAGGAAGTCCGGCCGGAGGCGCTCCCGGACCTCCGACAGTTCGACGACGTCGAGGCCGGGCGGCACGACGTGGGCCTCCTTCACGAGGAAGGCGAACACCGCGGCGCCGACGACCGACAGCAGGACGCCGAGCAACTGGAGGCGGACGCCGCGCCGGAACAGGTCGTTGTCTCCGACGACGGTGCCGACGCTCGCGGACATCGCGGGACCCAGCAGCGGCGCGATGACCATCGACCCGACGACGGTCGCCGGAGAGTCGAGGAGGAGACCGGCCGTCGCGATGATGGTGCTGACCAGCGTCAACACGAAGTACGTCCGCCACTTTGGCGCGAGTTCGTCGGCGCGGGCGACCAGTTCCTGTCTGGCGATGTGCCCCCCTTTCTCGGACTCCTCCTCGTAGCGCTTGGAGAGCGCGTCGAACTGCCGGGAGACGACGGTTTCGGCGTTCAGGACGATCGTGTAGGCGTCCTCGGCGAGCCCCACGTCGTGGAGGGATTCGAGGATATCCTCGACGGCTTCGGTCGGGAGCGGAAAGTGGACTACTGCGGTGTACTCGCGGCCGCTGGTCTCCTCGGTAACCACGTAGTCGATACCCTCGTCGTCGAGCGTATCCAGGACCGCGCCCCGTTTGCCCGTCGGAATCGTCACCTGTACGAGTCGCACGACAGTCGATTGAGCGGGACGGGGGAAAAACGTTCATGAGCGTTGCCGACCCCGGTTCGTCCCGGGGTCGCTCGCAGTTCGTTACGCGGCGGTGGCGTTGTACGTCACGTGGACGTTCGCGGTGACGGTCACCGCGCCCGCCTCGATGGAGGTGCTGTCGCCGGCAGCGCTCGCGTACGCCGTCTCGACGCGGTAGTCGTGGTACCGGGTCTCGGTGGAGACGATGGTGTGGACCTCGGTCACGGAGAGGTCGCCGGCGGCCGCGAGCGTGTCGGCGCGGTCGCGGGCGTTGCTCATCGCCTCGGTGAGCGCCTCGTTGTGGAGTTCCTCGCGCTTGTCCTCGGAGAGCGTGAAGGAGACGCCGTTGACCTGGTCGGCGCCGTTGTCGACCGCGACGTCGATGACCTCGCCGGCGGCGTCGGTGTCGTCGAGCGTGACCTCGAAGGCGTGGATGCCGCGGTAGTCACCCTCCTCGACGCCTTCGGGCGTCCGCTCGCGTTCCTGGCGGATGTCGTAGTGCGCGGTGCGGATTGCGTCGCTGTCGAGGCCGTACTCCTCGAGGGCCGTCCGCATCGACTGCGCGTCGGAGGCGAGTTCCTCGCGCACGGCCGTGGAGTCGTTGCCGGTCGCGACGATGGCAACTTGCACGATGGCCTGGTCGGGCGTCGCCTCGATCTCGCCGTTCGCGGAGACGGTGATGGACTTCTGGGACTGGTCGGGCTGGCTGGCGGAAGCGGGGCCACTGCCGAGCATGAGCGCGCCCCTGACGCCGGCGCTGACGAGCAGCGCGGAGCCGAGGACGGCTAGCAGGAGTGTTTTCTGTCGCATACATGAACCCCTTCGGCGGCCTACTGCTTTAACCTCCCCAGGACTCAAAGCAGCGTTTGAGCGTCCGCGAGACGGTGAGCGAAGCGAAGCGTCTCGGGCTGAGCGAACGGGGAGTGGAGTGAAACGTCTCGGGCTCGGACGCGAGGTTTAACCCCGACCGCTGGCTACCCTGGGTATGTTCGAGAACCGACCGGACCGGAGCGACGAGGTCGTGCTCGTCGGCCGGTCGAACGTCGGGAAGTCGACGCTGATGCGCGAGATTACGGGGCACAAGGTACCGACGGGACAGAAACCCGGCGTCACCCGCCAGCCCAACCACTTCGACTGGGCGAGCGAGGACTTCATGGTCACCGACCTGCCCGGCTTCGGGTTCATGTCCGGCGTCGAGGACGACCACCGCGAGCAGATCAAGACAGACATCGTCCACTACCTCGAGGCCAACGCCGACGACATCCTGGTCGGCGTGCTCGTCCTCGACGGGAAGGCCGCCGTCGACATCATCGACCGCCACTCCGGCGACGACGAGATTCCACACGTCGTCGAACTGTTCTACCTGCTCGAGGACCTCGGCATCGCGCCCGTCGTCGCCGTCAACAAGATGGACAAGGTCGACGACCGCGACGAACGGCTGGACGACATCGCAGACCGCCTCGGCCTGCTCCCGCCGTGGAAACAGTGGCAGGACACCATCGCCCCCATCACCGCCAAGACCGGCAACATCCAGGCACTCAACGAGGCCGTCCGCACCCACCTCGAGGCCGCGAAGCGCGACGACCTGAAGCAGTTCTTCTAGCGGACCTTTTGCGCTGTGGGCTGGCGAAGCCAGCCCTCGGCAAAAGCTCCACCAAAAGCACTCCTCCCTCACTCCGCTACGTGGTTCGAGAGACGCCGTAAGCGTCTCTCGTCATCACGAGAGAGCTTCGCTCTCTCGAACGACTCCGCTCGGTCGCCGGACGCTGGTGCGGCGTTTTAAGTGTGAAGCCGGGACCAACCCGCCCCGTGACCTGACAGCCGACGTGGGCCGGGCAGCGAAGCGGCGGTGGACCGGTCCGCGCGCAGTGACGCCACCTGTTCGCCAACCCGGAGCAATGGCTACGCGTCGTCCGGAGGCGGGCGACTCGGGAGAAAGGCCTCGTCACAAGGGGCTCGGAGGGGGTAACTCCTCGTCACCGTCGCCCGCGAGTCCGTAGGAAGCCCTGGGAAAAGAGGCTTTCACTCCCGGGCCGCCCCGTCAAGCGCTCGAAGCTATTTGGCCGTGGGCCTCGAACGGTCCACTATGAGACAAGTAGTCGTCGTCAGCGACACCCACATCCCGTCCCGCGCGGACGAACTGCCCGACTTCGTCGCCAACGAACTGGAGGACGCGGACCTCGTGGTCCACGCCGGGGACTTCGACAGCGAGGCGGCCTACGACGAGATTCGCGACATCGCGGACGACCTCGTCGCGGTCCGCGGGAACATGGACCCACGTAGCCTCGGCCTCCCCAAAACGGAGACGCTGTGGGTCGAGGACGTCCAGTTCGTCGTCGTCCACGGCACCGGCCCGCTGGACGGCTACGAGGAGCGCGTCCGCGAGACGGTGCGCGAGGAGCGCGACGACCCGAACGCTGTCGGTATCTCGGGGCACACCCACAGGCTTCGCGACTGGACGACCGACGACGTCCGGATGCTGAACCCGGGGAGCGCCACCGGCGCGGACCCCGCCGAAGAACCGTCGCTGCTTCTCCTCGAGGTCGAGGAGGACGCTATCGACGTGACCCCGCGCTGGGAGTGAGGGGGCTCCGGTACCGTCGGGACTTTTGCCGGGGGCGTCGAAGTCGGGGGTATGCACGCGTTCGCGGTGCCGGGACTGCCGGAGGTGCGGCCGGGCGACGAACTCGCCTCGCTGATCGCCGAGCGAGCGGAGCTGGCCGACGGCGACGTCGTCTGCGTCGCCAGCACCGTCGTCTCGAAGTCCGAGGGGCAGACCGCCCGCCTCTCGTCGTTCCCCGCGGGGCCGCGCGCCCGGGAGATAGCTAACCGCCTCGCCGACGTCACTGGCGAGGAGAAGGACCCCCGGTTCGCGCAGGCCGTCCTCGAGGAGTCGACGGACGTACTGATGGAGGCACCGTTCCTACTGACGGAGACGCGGTTCGGGCACGTCGGCGTCAACGCCGGCATCGACCGCTCGAACACCGGCGATGCGGACATCCTGCTCCTGCCGAAGCGGCCGTCGGAGAGCGCCGAACGAATCCAGTCGAAGCTCGACGCGGACGTCGCGGTGGTCGTCACGGACACGTCCGGGCGGCCGTTCCGGCACGGCCAGCGCGGCGTCGCACTCGGGTGGGTGGGGATGCCCGCGTCCCGGGACTGGCGGGGGGAGACCGACCGTGACGGCCACGAGCTCGCGGTGACCGTCGAGAGCGTCGTGGACGAACTTGCGGCGACGGCGAACCTCGTCTCCGGGGAAGGCGACGGCGGTACGCCCGTGGTGGTCGTGCGGGAGTTCGAGTTCGGCGACCACGCTGGCAGCGACGAACTGTACCGCGAGGTCGAGGGGGACTTCGTGCGGCAGGCGCTCCGGGGGTGGGAGTATGCGCGGGATTGAGCTCACGCCCGAGGTTCCTGTCACCGACGTCGCGGCGCTCGGAGAGCGAGCGGAGCGAGCGGGGTTCGACGCGGTGTTCGCGTCGTGTCACTACAACAACCGCGACCCGTTCGTCGCGCTGGACCGCGTAGCCGCGGCGACGGACGACGTGCTCGTTGGGCCCGGTGTGGCGAACCCCTACGAGACACACCCCGTGAAACTCGCCTCGCAGGTGGCGACCCTCGACGAGGTGAGCGGTGGGCGGGCGGTGCTGGGCGTCGGCGCGGGCGACGCGTCCACGTTGCGGAACCTCGGATTCGAGCGCGACCGGCCGCTCCGCCGAGTGCTGGAGACGTTCAAGGTCGCCCAGGACCTCTGGGCCGGGGAGCGCGTCGACCACGACGGGACGTTCGTCGCGCGGGACGCCGGCCTGAACTACGAGGTCGGCGAGGTGCCCGTCTACGTCGGCGCGCAGGGACCGCACATGCTTCGAATGGCCGGGAAGCACGCCGACGGCGTGCTGGTGAACGCGAGCCACCCCCGGGACCTGGCGTGGTCCGCCGACCGGGTCGCGGAGGGCGTCGAGGACCGCGTCGCCCCCGGAGACGTCGACGTGGCGGCGTTCGCCTCGGTGTCGGTAGCCGAGGACGCCGAGAAGGCGCTTGCTGCGGCACGGCCGCCCGTGGCGTTCATCGCGGCTGGCGCCGCGCCACCCGTGCTGGACCGCCACGGGATCGACCGCGAGCGCGCCTCGGAGATCGGCGAGCAGATAGAGAGCGGCGAGTTCTCGCGGGCGTTCGAACTGGTGACCGACGGGATGCTCGAGGCGTTCTGTCTGGCGGGCGACCCCAAGGACGTCGCCGAGCAGCTGTCGGCGGTGACCGACCACGTGGACAGCGTGGTTGCCGGGTCGCCGCTCGGCCCCGACCGGGAGACGGCGGTCGGGTTGCTGGCGGCGGCGTTCGACGACGCTGGCGTCTGAGAAGCGTGTTTTACGTCCGGTCGCGCTCGCGGCGCTGGCGCTCGAAGGCGGTGTCGGGAACGAATCCTTCGAGCATACCGCCGGTCGCGAGCCCGCCGAAGACGGCGGAGCTGAGGAGGATGAGCGCTACGCCGACCAGGATGAGCACCGTCGACAGCGGGTCGACGCCGGCGGCAGTCGCGAAGTTCTCGGCGAGCGAGACGACGTTGTCGATGACCCAGACCATACGGCGAACTCCTCGCGCCGGTGCCTTAGATGCTCCGGGAGCGTTATGGCCGTGGCGCTCCTACGCATGGGCGTGTCCGAGGAACCGACCCTCGATTCGTTCGCCGACGAGCGCGCCGGCGCCGTCGACCCGGTCGCGGTGACCAGTTCCTGGTCAGGCGACGGCCGCTGTACGGCGTGTGGCGAGTCGGCCACGCGCCGCTGGCAGGACGGCGACGAGCGCGCCTGTACGGCCTGCAAGCGGTGGACAACCGGCAGTGACGCGCGCGACCAATAGACATACAAGTGTCTCATCACCTACCGTTCCACAGCCGACCAGTTGCGGTAGGTTCCCACACACTATGACAGATGCCCACGATACCCACGCTGTCGCGGACCCGCGGACCGAGACCGAGGGGGCCGCCCAGATGTCGGTCTCGGAGGCGAGCGACCTCGCCCACCGCGTCGTCGAGAACATCGAGACCGTCATCGTCGACAAGCACGACGCCGTCGTCCAGGTGCTGACCGCCGTTCTCGGCGGCGGTCACGTCCTCCTCGAGGACGTCCCCGGCGTCGGGAAGACGATGCTCGCTCGGTCCGTGGCTCGCTCCTTCGACGGCGAGTTCCGTCGCGTCCAGTTCACGCCGGACCTCCTCCCGACGGACGTCACCGGCGTCAACGTGTTCAACGAGAAGAGCCGGGAGTTCGAGTTCCAACCCGGCCCCGTCTTCGCGAACGTCCTGCTCGCCGACGAGATCAACCGCGCGCCGCCGAAGACCCAGTCGGCGCTCCTGGAAGCGATGGAGGAAGAGCAGGTGACCGCCGACGGCGACACGCGCGCCCTCCCCGACCCCTTCCTCGTCATCGCCACGCAGAACTCCGTCGAGCGAGACCGCACCTACGAACTGCCGGTCGCCGAACTCGACCGGTTCATGAAGAAACTCCGGCTGGGCTACCCGGACCGCGACAACGAGGTCGAGGTGCTCGACCGGGTCGTCGGCGGCCACCCCATCGACGACATCGAGGCCGTCGCGACTGTCGAGGACCTCCAGCAGGCCCGGGCCGTCGCCGCCAGCGTGGCGGTGAGCCGCCCGGTCAAGGAGTACGTCACCGAACTCGCGCGCTACACCCGCGACCACGCCGCCCTCGGCGTCAGTCCGCGTGGCTCCATCGCCCTCCTCCAGGCCGCGCAGGGCCGCGCCATCCTCGACGACCGGGACTACGTGGTGCCCGACGACGTGCAGGCCGAGGCCCCGTCGGTGCTCTCCCACCGCATCCGCGCGGAATCCGGCGGCACGCTCGGCGGAGAGCCCGCACGCACCCTCGTCCAGCGGGCGCTGGACACCATCGACCCGGAGTGAGATGGCGACGACACTCACCCGCCGCGGGCAGGCCGTGCTCGCGGCAGTCCTGCTCGGCGCCGTCTTCGGCTACGCGTTCGGCGGGCGCAGCC
Source organism: Halobacterium sp. DL1 (assembly GCA_000230955.3). Taxonomy (NCBI): domain Archaea; kingdom Methanobacteriati; phylum Methanobacteriota; class Halobacteria; order Halobacteriales; family Halobacteriaceae; genus Halobacterium; species Halobacterium sp. DL1. Next base: position 278,386 of record CP007060.1, on the reverse strand, counting down.
TGAACGCCGTGGTCGTCCCCGCGGCAGCGCTCCTCGCAGCTACGCGGCTGTACGTCTGGTCGTTCCCGGAGCCGGACATCGAGCGAATCACCCCGAGGGAGGGCCACCAGGGCGACCGCCGCCGCGTCGAACTGTACGTCGACGCCGACCGGTCGTACCCCGCCACCGTGACCGACGCGCTCGGCGACGGCCTCCGCGGCGACAGCCGACTCGAGACGGAGACGGACGGCCGACAGCTCACCTACGAGATAACGCTCGCGGCCCGCGGCGTCCACGCCGTCGGCCCGTGCTTCGTGGAGGCCACCGACCCGTTCGGCCTCTGGACCGTGGAGTTCAGGGGCGGCGAGGCCCAGCTCGTCACGGTGTTCCCGCGCGTCCACGCGCTGTCGGACACGGCGACGCTGCTCACCGGCTACGTCGGCATCACCGACGAGCGCGAGGAGTTCGCGGGCGTCCGGGAGTACGAGCGCGGTGACCCGCTCCGCGACGTCAACTGGAAGGTGAGCGCGAAACAGCCCAACGGCCTCGCTGTCACCGAGTACGCGGGCGAGGGGGCGACCGACCGCGTCACCATCGCCGCGGAGGCGCTGGGCCCCCGCGAGGACTCCGTCGCTGAGGCCGCCGCGAGCATCGCCACCCACCTGCTCGACGCGGGCATCAGCGTCGGTATCGTCACGCAGTCCGGAGGCCTCGACCCGGCGAACGGCGACCCGCACCGCCGACGCGTGCTCGGCGTGCTCGCGGACTTCGACGGGGGGAAACTCCGGCAGCGCCACAAGGCCGAGGCCGAGATCGTCGTCCACGCGCCGCGGAGCGGCGAACACGTCTCGGTCACCGTCGGCGACGACGACCACCGTTACGAGGAGTTCGTCGGTGGCCGCACCTCGGCGGCGGAGGTGTCCGCGTGAGCACCGCTCGCCTCGGACGGGTCGACCTCGACCTGTCGGGCGTCTCCGGCCGCAGGGCCGCGGCGACGGCGTGCATCGCTATCGCCGTGGGGGCGTACCTCTCCGTGCTCTACGACGTGGTGACGGTGGTCGGCGATACGCCGACGTTCCTCGCCGCGGTCGTCGCTTCGGTGGTGCTCGCCGGCGTCCTGCGTGCGCTCCCGTCGAAGTACGCCTTCGGCCTCGCGTCCACGCTGCTCGTCGGCGGCCTCGCGTTCTACCTGCTGGCGGTGCCGCCGGCGTACTTCGCGGTGCTCTCCCCGTCGCGGGTTCTCCAGGACACCGTCGCGCTGCTCACCGGCTACTCCGTGATGCGGATGCCCGCCGCAGGCGTGTGGGCCGTCGCCGTCGCGCCCGCGCCGACGTTCCTCGCCGCGTACTTCACGGCCCGCACCGAGTACGCCCGGGCGGCCGGCGTCGCGTCGCTCGCACTGGGGTTCTTCGTGCTGACCGGCGACAGCACCACGACGACCACGCTCGTCGGCGTGCTGGCGGTGACGGGCGCCGTCGGGTTCGGCACGCTCGCCGCTCACGGCGCGAGCGCCCGGCAGACCCAGGTGCTCGCCGCGGTGCTCGCGTTGATGATCGTCGGCTCCGCGACGGTCACCGCGGTCCCCGGCGGCCGGTCACCGCTCGTTCCGTCGTCGACGACGGCGTCGGCGGGGAGTCTCGTGAGCGCCGACGGCTACGTCGGGGTCGGTGGGAGCCTCCGCCTCGACCCGAAGGTGCAGTTCGTCGTCGAGTCCGACGAGCCGTCGTACTACAGGGCGTCCGTCTACGACAGGTTCACCGGCAACGGATGGGTGCAGACGGCGGACGTGAGCACCGACAAGGGGGCGCCACCGCCGACCGGGGAGCGCATCGAACACCGCATCACGGCCAAGCGGACCCTCGACCTGCTGCCGTCCGCGCCGGTCCCGCAGTCGGTCAGCGGCGTCGACGCGACCATCACCGAGTCCGGTCTCCTGCTGTCCGGGCCGACCCTCCGCGCGGGCGACAGCTACACGGTGTCGAGTCGGACGCCCACGCCGGCGGAGTCGGACCTCGCCGACGCGAGAGGCGAGACGCCCCAGGCGGTCCGGGACACCTACCTCCAGTTACCGGACAGCACGAGCGAGAATGTCGTCGACCTCGCGGACCGCATCACGGAGGACGCGGACTCGAACTACCGGCAGGCGACGGCCATCGAGCAGTGGCTGGAGGCGAACAAGGAGTACTCCCTGGACGCCCGGGGCTCCAGGGGGAACCTCGTCAACGACTTCGTGCTGAACCGCGAGATCGGCTACTGCACGTACTACGCGAGTTCGATGGTCGTGATGTTGCGCTCGCAGGGCGTGCCCGCGCGGTTCGTCACCGGCTACACCGAGGGGCAGCGCGTCGGTGAAGACGAGTGGGTCGTCCGCGGTGTCGACTCCCACGCGTGGGTCGAGGTGTACGTCCCGGACCGGGGCTGGATACGCTTCGACCCGACGCCGGCCACCGAGCGCACGTCCGCCGAGGACGACCGCGTCCAGACGGCCCGCGAGAACGGCGTCGAAGGCGTCGACGCGGCCGGGAGCGAGAACGGCACGTGGGCGCCGGCCACCACGACGACGCCGACGGGGACCGCAAGCGACCTGGCTGCGGACGAACCCCTGCGCGCGACCAGCGACCCGCAGGCGTTCCAGGACGGTGCGGGTGCCAACGAGCGGAACGGCTCGAACGTCGTGAACGTGACGGCGCCGGCGCTGGACGGCAGTGGTGGGAGCGACGACGGCCCCACGCTGCCGCCACTTTCGACGCTGGCCGTCTGGGCCGTCCTCCTGGTCGGCCTGACCGCCGTCCTCCGGTTCACGGGGCTGGCCGACCGGGCGTACCGCGCGCTGTGGCTGCGGTGGCTGCCCGACACCGGCGACCCCGTCGAGGAGGTCGAGGCCGCCTTCGAGCGCGTCGAGTACGTGCTCGGGAAGCGCTACCGGCCGCGCAACGCCGGAGAGACGGTCCGGAACTACGTCGTGGACGTGCGCGCGGGCGACCGCGCCGAGCGCGTCGCGAACCTGCGCGAACGGGCCCGCTACGCGGGACGGGTCGACGAGGAGGACGCTGCCGAGGCGAAACGCCTCGCGCGGTCGCTGGCTGCCGAATACAGCCGCCTCCCCGAACCCTGGCGATAGTGTTTAATAGACGGATTTCGTACGCCAACGTGTAATGTCGGAAGTCTGCTCGACGTGCGGGTTGCCCGAGGAACTCTGCGTCTGCGAGGACGTCGCCAAAGAGTCCCAGCAAATCAAAATCCGCATCGACGAGCGCCGCTACGGAAAGGAGGTTACCGTCATCGAAGGATTCGACCCGAAGGACGTCGATCTCGACAGCCTGTCCTCGGATCTGAAGAGCAAGTTCGCTTGCGGGGGCACCGTCGAGGACGGCGAGATCGAACTCCAGGGCAACCACTCGGGGCGCGTGGAGGACTTCCTCCGCGACAAGGGCTTCAACGTCGCCTGAATCGCACGTCGGCGGCTCACTTCTCTCTCGACTCGCGTCGGCACGTCGCAGCCGAGCGGTCGGACCGTCGTTCTCAGAAGGGTGCGTCGGGAGTGGATTCGCCGTCCACGTCGGTCGTCTCAAGCTCGCCCGACCAGCCGACTAGTCCCTCGGCCAGGCTCTCGACACGCGCGTCGTCGGCCAGCCCCCCGTAGGACGCGACGAGGCGGGCGGCCTGCACGCTAGACTCGCCGTGGGGGCAGACGGTGACGACGCGCCCGGCGCCGTCGAGGCGGTCGACCGACTGCGGGAGTTCCTGGAACGGGATGCACTCGCTGCCGGGGATGTGTCCGCGCTTGAACGCCGCGCGACGGCGGATGTCGACGACGCGTACGTCGCCGTCGTCGAGCAGCGCCTCGAGGTCGTCCGCGGAGAGCTCGCCGTCCATGGCCGGAGTGTGGTGGCCCGCGGCGTTACGGCTTTCGGTCGCCGAAACATCGAAGGGCGTTCGAGTGCTATCCGTTAGCATGGAACAGGAGACGCGTTACGTTCCGACCCACCTGCTCGAAGAGGACGAGGAGGACGTCGACCCGGACCACCGCGACCCGATGCTCGCGGCCGCGCTCGGCTACAGGTAGCCGTCGGCCTTTGCGAGCAACAGCCCCTCGATGGTCGCGTCGTTAGCCGGTAGCTCGCGGGCCGCGTGCACCGCGTCCTCGACGGGAATCCGCTTCACGGTGAGGAACTCGTTGTCGCCCAGTTCCTGACCCACCTCGGTCAACCCCTCCGCGTAGACGATGCCGCGCTTGTGCCGGAGCACGCCCGTCGCCGTGTAGAACTCCTGGAGGAAGTGGATCTCCTCGGCCTCGTAGCCGGTCTCCTCGCGGAGCTCGCGGGCGGCCGCCGCGACGTAGGACTCCCTGCCCTCGTCGGGCGCTTGCCCCTCGGGTTCCGCCGCTGATTCTTCTACGATACCCGCGACCAGTTCCAGGCACTGCTCGCGGATGGTCGGCCGGTACTGGTCGACGAACAGCACGTCGCCGTCGTGGACCGCCACCACGACGACGGCCGGTGGGAGCGACACCCAGTAGTAGCTCTTCTCGGTGCCGTCGGGCTGTTCGACGCGGTCGTAGCCGCCGTCGTACCAGCCCGTCTCGTACTCCGTCTCGGAGGCGACGACGGGCCACTCGTGGTCGTCCATGGGTAGCCGTTCGGCGCCGCGCGCAAAACGTTGTACGGCTCCGCGGGGAACAGCCTTATCCCTGCGAGCGGCGGACACTCACGCGATGAGTGGTGTCGAGGTCTCGGAGAGCGCGGGACGGTATCTGAGCGCCATCCTGCTCGCCAGCGCGACGTCGGGTGGCCCGGCGAAGACCGGCGAGGTCGCCGACCGCCTCGACGTCAACCCCGCGACCGTCACCGAGCGGATGGGGATGCTCGCCGACCGCGGCCTCGTCGACTACGAGCGCTACCAGGGAGCCACGCTCACCGAGGCAGGCGAGTCGGTCACGAGAGAGCTGATGTGGAAGCGCTGTCTCGTGGAGAACTTCGCGACCGACGACCTCCAGCTCCCCGAGGCCGACGCCGAACACATCGGCCAGGCGCTCACCGAGGAGACGGCGATGGCGCTCAAGCAGTACATCGACCACCCCTGCACGGGCGAGTGCCGCGCGCCGGACGCCGACTTCGAGGAGTGCTGTGCCGACTACAGCGCGTCGCGGTAGAACTTCCCGAACGCGATGCGCTGCAGCGTCGCCACCGCGGCGTCCGGTTCCTCCTGGAACGTCGTCGCCACCAGCGTGTCGGCGAACGGCACGTGGTGCCAGGCGACGCCGTCGACCTCCGTACTCCCGTTCTCGACGACCTCTGCGTCCGGGTAGTCGCTCTTCGCGGCCTCGAACTCCTCACGGTCGCCCACCTCGACTTCGAGCAGCGACGCGAACAGCGCGTCCCGCGCCGTCGCCACCACGTCGCCGGTGACGCGCTCGTCGTACTCCTCCTTGGGGAACTCCATCGCGCGCGCTATCTCGCGGGTGACTGTCTGTGCTGGCATCCCCACCGCCTCGAAGCGCTCGCGCACCTCGGCCTCCGTCTCGGGGGCGAGCAGGCCGCGTGTCTCGGTCATAGTTCCCGGAGCGTCCGCCACGCCCTACTCCCTTTCGGACTCTGCGGAGTCGGAGTTGCTTCCCTCCTCTTCGCGGCTCCCTGCGGTCACCGCTCGTTCATTCCGAGGGCTCGCTTCCCTCGTCTTCGCGGCTCACGGGTTGTTTCACTCCCCCCTCGCTCACTCCGAGGACTCGCTGCGCTCGTCCTCGCGGTCCTCGCTGTCCTCGCCCTGCATCCGCTCGGTCAGCCGCTGCGCTTCCTCCAGAACCTCCGCGGCCTCCCCCGAGACGTCCGCGCTCCCGGTCCGTTCGACGGCCGGCATCTCGTGGTCGTGGCCGTGCGCTTCGCTCGACGGCTCCGTCTCCGTCTCGGTCGCGTGCGGGGTCACCTCGGGCGCCAGCGACTCCGGGTCGCGGTCCGCCCAGTCCGGGACGTGGTCGTCGAGGAACACCTCGTGGTCGCCGCCGCGCACGAGCGCCGTGAACGCGAGGTGGTTCGCCAGGTGCTCGCCGTCGGCCTCCTCGGAGGCACAGACCGGACACTCGTAGCCCATACCCGGAGGGTGGGGCTACCGCCTAAAACGAGTCACGGTCGCGGACATCCGCCACCAGCACGTGGGCGTCCTCGCCGTCGGCGTAGTACTCCGACAGCGTCCGCAGGTACTCGAAGCCGAACTTCTCGTAGAGGCCGCGGGCCGCCTCGTTGGTCTCCCTGACCTCGAGTTTCACGCTCACCACGCCCGTCCTCGACAGCACCGCGAGCGCGCGCTCCAGCAGCGCCTGGCCGATTCCCTCGCCGCGGCGCTCCGGGTAGACGGCGAGGTTCTTCACGTGACCGAGCGGCCGGCCGTGGCTCGTGACTGTGTCGGCGACCACGTAGCCCACGATGGCGGCCGGGTCGTCGTCCCCGCTGGCCTCGCTCACGAGGAACCCCGGGGTGTCGAGCTGGCGCTCGAAGCCGGAGTACGGCCACGGCTGCTGGAAGACGGACTGCTCGATGCGGAACACGTCCAGCAGGTCCGCGCGGGTCGCCTCTCTGATGGAGGACGCGGCGTCCGCGGACTGGGCTGGCGTCACGCTCGCCGCTAGGCGGACCGCGGGTAAAGTGTCTGTGGCAGCGGCTGGGGATCGCGGCGAAAGAAAGAAACGGGAGAGTTAGTCGTCGGCGGATGCGGCGCCGCTGTCGTCGCCGTGGCGCTGCTTCGTCAGCGAGAGCTTGCCACCGGCGGCGAGCGTGCGGCGCTCGCGCTCGGAGGCGTCGAGGTGTGCGGTCGCCTCCCAGTCGTCGTTCACGCGGATGGTGAACTCCTCCTGGCCGGACTCGACGCCCGCGCGGGCGTCGTCGACGATCTCGATGTCGTCGCCCTGCTCGATGCGGTCGTAGGTCTCCTCGTCGATAGCGAGGGGGATGAGACCGAAGTTGAACAGGTTGGCCTTGTGGATGCGGGCGAAGCTCTGTGCGAGCACCGCCTCGACGCCGAGGAACATCGGACACATCGCCGCGTGTTCGCGGGAGGAGCCCTGGCCGTAGTTCTCGCCGGCGACGATGACGCCGCTGCCGGCGGCCTTCGCGCGCTCGGCGAACGTGTCGTCGATGCGCGAGAGCGTGAACTCCGAGAGCCGCTCGATGTTCGAGCGGAACTTGAGGATGTCGGAGGTGGCCGGGATGATGTGGTCCGTGGTGATGTTGTCGCCCATCTTCAGGAGCGTCTCGCCGGAGACGTCCGCGTCGATGGGTTCTTTCACGGGCACACTGGAGATGTTCGGGCCCTTGATGAGGTCGTCGTCGATGGCCTCGTCGGGCGTGATGATGTCGACGTCACCCTCGCCGTAGCCGGGGGTGTACGTGGTCCCCATCTCGAAGCCGGGGGCCTCGAGGTCGCCGAGTTCGTCGGCGAGGTCGCGGGGGTCGACGATTTCGCCCTTGAGGGCGGCCGCGGCGGCGACCTCCGGCGAGCAGAGGTAGACGGAGTCGTCCTCGATGCCGGAGCGCCCCTCGAAGTTGCGGTTGAACGTCCGCAGCGAGACCGAGTCGGAGGCGGGCACGTGACCGATACCGATACACGCGCCACACGTCGCCTCGGAGAAGTTGACGCCGGCCGCCATCATCTCCGCGGTCCAGCTCTGGCGGGCGAGCATCTCGGAGGCCTGCTTCGAACCGGGCGCGACGATCATCTCGGTGCCGGGGTTGATCTGCCGGCCCTCGAGCATCTTCGCGGCCGGGAGGATGTCCTCGTAGCCACCGTTCGTACAGGAGCCGACGACGACCTGCTCGACCTTCTCGCCCGCGACCTCGCGGACGGGAACGACGTTGTCGGGCATCGACGGCGCCGAAATGAGCGGTTCGAGGTCCGAGAGGTCGACGACGATCTCGTCGGCGTACTCGGCGTCCTCGTCCGGCGTGAGCTCGACGTACTCGTCCTCGCGGTCGAAGTTCGCCATCCACTCCTTCGTCGTCTCGTCGGTCGGGAAGATGGAGGAGGTCGCACCGAGTTCCGTCCCCATGTTCGTGATGGTGGTGCGCTCGGGAACCGAGAGCGACTCCGCGCCCGGACCCGTGTACTCGAGCACCTTGCCGACGCCGCCCTTCACCGAGAGGCGGCGGAGCATCTCGAGGATGACGTCCTTCGCGGTGGCCCACTCGGGGAGCTCACCTTCCAGTCGGACGTTGACGACCTCGGGCATCTCGACGTAGTAGGGGCCGCCACCCATGGCGACCGCGATGTCGATGCCGCCCGCGCCGATTGCGAGCTGGCCGAGCCCACCCGGCGTCGGGGTGTGGCTGTCCGAGCCGAGCAGGGTCTTGCCGGGCGCCGCGAAGTTCTCCTTGTGGACGTTGTGGCAGATGCCGTTGCCCGGTCGGGAGAAGTACGCGCCGTAGGTGCCGGCCGCAGACCGCAGGAATCGGTGGTCGTCGGTGTTCTTGAAGTCGAACTGGTAGGTCTGGTGGTCGCAGTACTGCGCCGCGAGCTCCGTCTGGACCTCGTCCATTTCCAGCGCCTCGAACTGCAGCCAGACCATCGTCCCAGTGGTGTCCTGGGAGAGCGTCTGATCGATCTCGATACCGATCTCCTCGCCGGGCGTCAGTTCGCCCTCGACGAGGTGGTCATCGAGAATTTTTTCCGTGAGCGTCTGTCCCATAGCGTGCGAAGATGGGCCTTCTGTGCCTATAAATCCCGCGTGTTTCGGAACCGCAGTAATCGCCTAATACGGAGCCGTATTCCTAAATTGGTGTGTGTGTGGACGATACCCACGTTCGGGCCACAACACAACCGCTAACCGGCCAGCACGCGGAGTCGGCGTATGTTCAAGAGCGGAGCGTTCGTCGCCGAGCACGTCGAACCTGTCAGCGAGGCCCAGGTCCAGCCCAACGGCGTGGACCTCACCGTCGAGGCCGTCCTCGAACAGCGCGAACCCGGGCGCGTCGGCCGCGACGGGAAGACCATCGGCGAGCGGGAACCGTGTCAGCCGGACGCCGACGACGGCGACACCTTCGCGCTGTCCCCGGGCGGCTACATCCTCCAGTACGCCGAAACCATCTCCATCCCCGAGGAGCACGTCGGCTTCCTCTACCCGCGGTCGTCGCTCATGCGGAACTCCTGTATGCTGAACACCGCCGTCTGGGACGCCGGCTACACCGGGAAGGGCGAGGGACTGCTGGAGGTCCACCACGACGTCGAACTGGAGCAGGGCGCCCGCGTCGCCCAGCTGGTGCTCTCGACGGCGGACCACGAGGGGGCGTACGACGGGAGCTACCAGGACGAACGGCTCGGGTAGCGCAGGGTCGCCTTTTTTCACGGTCCACGGAGAGGGAGGGGGTATGGACCGACTGCGAGCGCTCGGCCTGGCGGTCACCGCCGTGGGCGTCGCGGGCTACGCCGTGGGAACCGCGACCCCCTACCCGGGGCGGGCGTTCAGCGTGACCGCCGTCATCGTCGGCATCACGCTCGCGAGCATCGGGGGGAACGTGGAGGTGGGGGCGTGACCGTCGACACCGTCGTCTACGCGGACGAGACCCACGCCGAGCGCGAGGACCCGATTGCGGCCCGAGACGAAGGTGGGACGACGTGGGTGCGGGTCACCGACCCATCCGAGGCGGAACTCGACGAGGTCGCCGACGGCTACGACCTCCACCACCTCGAGATCGAGGACGTACTCGGCGACGTCCGGCCGAAGGTCGAGGAGTTCGACGGCCACACGTTTGTCCTCCTGAAGGCCGCGACGCTCCGCCGGGGCGACGTGGCGTTCGCCGACGAACTCCGCGACCAGCAGGTCGCGTTCTTCCTGGGCGACGGCTGGCTCGTGACCGTCGAACCCGAGCGGTTGCCCGCACTCGACGCCGTCTGGGAGCGCGTCGGCCGCGACGACCCGCGGCTACTCTCCTACGGCGCGGACTTCACCGCCTACCGCGGCATCGACCGCATCGTCGACGACTACTACGGCATCCTCGATGAGATAGAGGACGACATCGAGGCCGTCGAAGACGAGGTGATGGACGCCACGGGCGAGGACGTCCTCGCGCGCATCAACAGCCTCCGGCGGGACCTGCTGTCCGTTCGCCGCCTGCTGTGGCCGACCCGGGACGCGGTCGGCGCCCTGGCCCGCGGCGACCCCGAGCAGGTCGAGGAGCACACCGAGAAGTTCTACCGCGACGTTTACGACCACCTCGTCCAGCTCGTGGACCTCGCGGAGACGTACCGCGACCTCACCAGCGGCGCGCGCGACATCTACCTGAACGCGCTGTCGATGTCCACGAACGAGGTGATGAAGACGCTCACCGTCGTCGCGACCATCATCCTGCCGCTGACGTTCGTCGCCGGCATCTACGGGATGAACTTCGACGGCGGTCCGTGGAACATGCCCGAACTTGGCTGGCAGATGGGCTACCCGGCCGTTATGCTAGGCATGGCGCTGATGGCCGCGATACTCGTCGGCTACTTCCGTCGGGAGAACTGGCTCTAGCGCCGCACGTCGTCGAACAGTTCGGCGAACGTCTCGACGACGTGGGGCGGGTACGCTTCAGGGTCGAACCTCGCGACCACACGCGCACCGGTCTCGTCAGCACACGACAGGACGGCGTGGACGAACCGGAACGCCGTCTCCGTCGACGTGTTGTCGACGACGGCTTCGAGGTCGTCGAGGAACACTGTCGTCTCCTCGCCCTCCGCCCACGCTGACAGGTGTTCGTGGACGAGCCTGCCGACGGCCCCCACGTCGGACTCGTCTGGCACCGTCTCGACGATGCCCGTCACCGCGGTGATAGGACTCCCGGAAGTGCTCGTACTCGCCGTGGACCGCGAGCGCTCCCCGACGCTGACGACGGCCGCACGCTCGACGTCCCCGTTCCAGCGCCCCAGCCACGTCTCCGCGTCCGTCTCGTGCGTCACGCCGAGCACGCTGGACGCGTCCCCCGTGCCGGGCGTTGCGGTCGACTCCCCCGTTCGTGCGACGAGGACGTGCCTCGAAGCGTTCTCGGTTCCCTCCCCTCGCATGACTGCTTGACAACACGTTCCCCCCCACCAACATAAATCTTGACACGTAGTAGCGTGGGTCGGTCGGGCCTCGGCCCACGGAACGAACATTGAAACGTCTCGCCCGGGAGGGGACGACAATGGCACGCGGTCCGACCACGGGGTGGCGCTGATGGCGTCGGTGTCCTCCGCCCACCTCGTGTTGTTCATCGCTGCCATCCTCGTCGCCGCGGTGCTCGCCGGCACTATGACCCAGAGCGCGAGCCGACTGGGCAACGCCATCGAGGAGAGCAGCGGCGCGGAGAGCGCGCAGACCGACGCCGAGATCGCTATCGTCAGCGACCCGGAGAGTCCGAACGCCGTCTACGACAACGCCTCGGAGACGCTCACCGTCTACGTGAAGAACGTCGGCGCCAGCACCCTCCCGAGCGGTGCCGCCGACGTCACGGCCCTCGTCAACGGCCACCACCAGTCCGACGTCCGGACCACGGTCCTCGACGACGACCAGTGGCGCCCGGGGAGCCTCCTTCGCGTCCGCGTGAACGTCACGCTCGCCGACGGCGCCCACACGCGGGTCGTCGTCAACCCCACGGGCGCCCGCGACACGTTCACGTTCACGACGCCGTAGCGGTCGCTACGCGGTCGAGAACGGGAGTGGACTCGTCGGGAGTGAGCGAAGCCGGAGACTCCGCGAAGGTCGGGAGACCACAGGTCTCCAGAGGTTTGAACCCGGAGTCAGACGTGCTCGCTTCGCTGCGCGCGACTGACAGGGCTTCAAATCCGAGCCTGGTCGCGCCACACTCGCCGACGACGGCCGAGCGACACAGCGGTCGCTCGGCGCGTCGGCCCGGGAGAAATATGGACTCGCTGGGATTTGAACCCAGGGCCTCTTCCTTGCGAAGGAAGCGATCTACCGCTGATCTACGAGCCCGCACACGATTTCAATCGGTGGCTCTACTTCAGGCTTCTGTTTCGGCCGTTCTCCGGCAGTACTGAGGGTGTCTCTGTTCGTGCGCTCGTTCGTTACAGAAACGGGCGTGAAGGACGTTCGTCCGACGGCGAACGAATCAGCCTTGCAGCCGTGAGACGGCCGATTTCGGCCGTCTCAGAATAGTAGTCTGACCGGACACTGAATCGCTACGTACAGAGGACGTATTCATCATCAAAGAACTCCAGTTCGACTCCAATCCGTGGATGTAGCGGCTATCTCTTCATATTTGGAGGCGACCAGTGGGGGGAGGAGATGATTGGGCGCATTCCCTACCGGTGTATCAATCCCAGTATCCGACTTCGAACGTCATCAGGAGAGTCGAACGTTTGGTCGTCCGTCGAGGCAAGTACTTCTTCGAGGGTTTTCGTCCCGTGTTGGGTTTCGATATCGTAGTCGCCGTAGGCCTCGACCAATTCGTTCGTCGTGGCCGGATATTGTTCGGCTTCGAGTGCGTTGTCAAGTTCACCAAGCCGCTTGTCAGGGTCGCCGTCCATTGCTCCGTCTTCACGGTCGCGGTCACGTGTTTCCTCGCGCTTCCGCTCTGGTTCGCGTCGCTCTTCGTCATCTGGCATATCTCTCAGTAGGCGATGGAATCGGATAACGGTGTGGTCGCCCCTCGATGTGCCCCTATTGAACCGGATTAGAATATCCTCGGTGTATTGGTAGCCCCTATACTAAGCTCGCACACCCAATTACCGGCCGTCCCAACTAACGAACGTCGGGAACACTCCGAGACCTCCCTGCGGATTCTCATCTCACACTCCTCGAACGAAAGGACAGGTCTTGCGTGTCTCGCCACCCCAACCCCGTCGCTTGCTTTCGGGTTCCAACCCAAAATCGACGACGGGCGCGAAGGGATTTGAACCACGCGAACGCCTCGCTACACTCGCCGTTCTCTACTTCAAATCCTTCGTGCCGGTTCGCTCGTACTCTCACTTCGTTCGAGAACTCGCTGCACGGGCGCGAAGGGATTTGAACCCTCGGCATCTTGGTCCGGAACCAAGTGCTCTGTCCGCTGAGCTACGCGCCCTCGGGCCCACGTAGTGCGAGCGACCGTATAACGATTGTGAGTCAGACCGGTTCGGGCGTGCGGTCGACGATGGACTCCTTCCACGTGCCGCGGGTGAACCAGAGCGCGGCGACGAGCGCGCCGACGATGTTCCCGAGAGCCATCCCCACCCAGATGCCGGTGGCGCCCCAGCCGAGGACGAACGCGAAGAAGTACACCGTGGGGACGCGGCCGAGCCACAGCGTCACCATCGAGATGGCCATCGCCGTCTTGGTGTTGCCGGCGCCGCGGAACGCGCCCAGCAGCACCTGGAGGACGCCGATGAAGACGAACTCGACGGCGCGGATGCGGACGTAGGTGCTGCCGTACTCGATGATGGCGGCGGCGTGCTCCGTGTTGGGGCCGAGGAACACCGCGACGATGGGGCGCGGGAAGACGGCGGCGACGACGGCGATGCCGAGGAGCACGGCGGCGGCGAACTTCGCGGCGAGCCAGACGGCGCGTTCGGCGCGTTCGGACTGCTCGGCGCCGAGGTTCTGACCGACCATCGTGTTGGTGGCGCGGCCGAGCCCCATCGCCGGCAGGAACACCAGCGATATGAGGCGGTTGCCGAGACCGAACGCTCCGACGACTGCAGGCGGGAAGGAGGCGACCATCGCCGTGAGCGTGATCATCGCGAGCGCCGTGGTGGACTGCTCGGCGGCGCTGGGGGTGCCGACGCGCACGATCTTCGATACCATCGAGAAGTCGGGGACGAAGTGGCCGAGTTCGATGACGGGGCCGGCGGTCGTGAAGAACAGCACGTAGATGCCGAGGACGGCGGCGACAGACCGCGAGAAGATTGTCGCGACGGCGGCGCCTTCGATGCCCATGCCGCCGAAGCCGGTGGTGGCGTACAACGAGGACTGGAAGGCGCCGGCGCCGAGCATCGAGAACAGCGGGTTGTCGGCGAACCCGAAGATGAGGATGGGGTCGAGGACGACGTTCACGACGACGCTGACGAGCATCACGATCATCGGCGTGCGCGTGTTGCCGTAGCCGCGCATCAGCGAGGAGAAGACGAAGAAGCCGAACAGCGCGGGCATCCCGAGGAAGAAGACGCGCATGTAGTCGGCGGCCATCGGGATGACGACCCGGGCGGTCTCGGGGTCTGCGGGGAGCAGCGCGAGCATGTCGCCGGTGACGAAGTGGCCGACGACGCCGAGAATCGTCGAGATCGTGACGACGAAGCCGAGCGTCTGTGCGGCGACCTTGCCGGCGGAGGTCTCGCTGTCCGCGCCGGTGTACTGCGCGACGAGGATGGACCCAGAGGTCGTGAAGCCGCCGCCGACGGAGATGAGGAAGAACACGAGCGGGAACGCGATGCTGATGGCGGCGACGGCGTTGCCCGAGAGCTGGCCGAGCCAGAACGTGTCAGCGAGGTTGTAGGCGACCTGGAGGAGCTGTATCACGACGATCGGCCACGCGAGCCGGACCATCGGGCCGAGGAGGGCACCGTCGGTGATGGAGTCTGGAGAGCGGGTGTCGGTCACTAGAGGCGCTCAGTATGCGCGAGGATTTGAAAACTCCGACTTCGAAAAATGCGGCAAGCGGTGCGCGTTGCCGGTTACGGCGTCTCGTCGGTCTCCAGGGAGAACGCCTGGGTGGGGTAGGCGGTGCAGGTGAGCATGTACCCCTTCTCGATCTCGTCGTCGCCGAGCGTCTCGTTGTTGGAGTGGCGGATGAACTCGCTGGCGTCGTCGCCGCTGGCGACGCGGCCACCACAGGAGAGACACTGGCCCTGCCGGCAGGCGTACGGGAGGTCCCAGCCCTCCTCCTCGCCCGCGTCGAGGAGGTTCTCGTTGTTCCCGACCTCGATCGTCTCGCCCTCCTTGACGAACTCGATCTCGTAGTACTCGACGTCGTCCTCCGGGATGGATTCGGGGTCGAAGCCCTCGTCCGCTTCCTCGCTCTCCTCGAGTTCGCCCTCCGCGCCGGCGCCGGCGACCGCGCCCGCACCACCGCCGCCACCGATGGAGCGGTTGTACGGTTCCGGGAAGTCCGTCTCCGGGACGGTGGAGGCGCGCCGCTCGAGGACCTCCTGTGCGATGTCCTCCGGGACGGGCTTCGACGTGCCCTTGAAGAAGTGGAGCCCGACGAGCGTGAGCGCCATCCCGAGCCCGAGCGCCAGCCCGAGTGTGTCAACCATGTTCGGCGGTACGGAAGCGGTGTTTAACAGTATTGTGATTGCGCTACGCCGCCTTCGGGCGAGTTTTGTGGGCGCGCGCCGAACGCGTTCGTATGGACGTCGCTATCCTGCTGTACGAGGGCTTCGACGAACTCGACGCGGTCGCTCCCTACGAGGCGTTCCGGGCCGCCGCCAGTTTCGGCGGCGACGTCGACGCGACGCTGCGGACGCTCGTCCCGAGCGAGCGCGTGACCGCCAGCCACGGCCTCCGCGTGGAACCCGACGACGTGCTTCTGGGCACGCCGGACCTCGTGCTCGTTCCGGGCGGCGGGTGGAACGAGAGAGGCGACAGCGGGGCGTGGGCAGAGGTCCAGGACGGGACGCTCCCGGAACGCCTCGGTACCCTCCACGACGCGGGCGCCCGCATCGCCACCGTCTGCACGGGCGCGATGCTCGCCGCAGAAGCGGGCCTGCTGGACGGCCGGCCCGCGACCACCCACGAGTCGGCGAAGGGCGATCTCGCCGACTACGACGTCGAGGTCCGCGACGAGCGGTTCGTCGACGACGGCGACGTGCTCACCGCGGGCGGGGTCACGTCGGGCATCGACCTCGCGCTCCACCTCGTCGGCCAGGAGTGTGGCGGGGAGGTCGCGGAACGGGTCGCCGCAGAGATCGAGTACGACTGGTAGTCGCGCCTCTTACGCCTATTCCCGTTTCACTTCGTGTCTGCCGAATCCGTACCGCAGCCGGTTCGCCAGCCGCCGCGAGAACCGACCCTCCTCGGGAGCACGCGACCCGAACCGCTCGGCGAGCGCCTGGTAGATGAGCGGCAGCGGGACCTCCTGTTCGAGGCCTTCCTGGACCGTCCACGTTCCAGTGGAGCCGCCGGCGACGTGGTCGGCGACGTCGCCGAGGTCGCCGCCCTCCTCGCGGAACGCCTCCTCGCAGAGTTCCAGCAGCCACGACCGGATGACGGCGCCGTTGTTCCACGTTCGCGCGACGGCCTCGAGGTCGAGGTCGTAGCGGCCCTCGTGGAGCAACTCGAAGCCCTCGCCGTACGTCTGCATGAGGGCGTACTCGACGCCGTTGTGGACCATCTTCACGTAGTGCCCGCTGCCCGCGGGCCCCATGCGGTCGTGGCCCTCGGGCCCCGTGGCGACGGCGTCGAAGACGGGCATCAGTTCGTCGTAGGCCCACTCCGGGCCGCCGACCATCAGCGAGAAGCCCAGTTCGGCGCCCGCCGGCCCGCCGCTAGTGCCGCAGTCGAGGTAGGCGAACTCGTGGGATTCCGCGCGGCGCGTGGAGTCCTCGAAGTGGCTGTTGCCGCCGTCGACGACGACGTCCTCGCTCCCGAGGTGGGGCGCGAGTTCCTCGAGCGCGGCGTCCACGGGGTCGCCCGCGGGCACCATCAGCCAGACGCGCTTCTCGTCGCCGAATTCGTCGGCAAGCGCGGCCAGCGAGTCGGCGGCGGTCGCGCCAGCGCTCGCGGCGTCCTCGCGGGCGTCCGCGTCGATGTCGAAGGCGACCACGTCGTGGCCGGCGTCGAGACAGCGGTCGACGACGATGCGCCCCATGCGGCCGAGGCCGACGACTCCCAGTTCCATACCGTGAACTGCCGGGCGCAGTAGGTAGTGGTTGCGGTTGCGTGGTTCGGGGCGCGTGGCCGACCGGCGGGAGGCCACGAGAGGCGAACAGCGCCAGCCGTGAGCGGAGTGACCCGCGAGCGAGTGCTCACTGTGGGAAGAGTCCGACGGTGATGCCACTCGAAGTAGTCGTGGATACAGTGAACAGCCGTAGCACGTGCTACGAGACTGTTACTGTGAAAGAACGGAGTTCAGTCCGTCGCTAGGCGACGGGGGAAATCCGATTAGTTACGAACGAGGTTCGTCGCGCGCGGTCCCTTGGGGGACGATTCGATGTCGAACTCGACTTCCTGACCCTCTTCGAGGTCCGGGCCGCCGACGTCCTCCATGTGGAAGAACACGTCCTCGTCGTCGTCGACGTCGTCGTCGTCAGTCGAAATGAAACCGTAGCCGCCAGTGTCGTTGAAGAAGTCAACCTTGCCTTCTGCCATTACAACCTACCGTAGGGCCGGTTCGGGGATAACGCTTCCGAGAGTCGCGGTACCACGACCCGCCGTCGACTCGATTCGACCCGGAAACGCCGTCAGCGGTCGAGTGTGCCGGCCTGTACGCCCCACAGGTCCGCGTACCGGCCACCCGAGTCCAGCAGTTCGTCGTGAGTGCCGCGCTCGACGATTTCCCCACCTTCGACGACGAGGATGCGGTCGGCGTCCCGCACGGTCGAGAGGCGGTGGGCGATGACGACGGCGGTGCGGTCGGCGGCGAGTTCGTCCAGGCTCTCCTGGATTCGGAGTTCGGTCTCCGTGTCGACGTCGCTCGTGGCCTCGTCGAAGACCAGAATCTCGGGGTCCTGGAGCACGGCGCGGGCGATGGAGATGCGCTGGCGCTGCCCGCCCGAGAGTTTGACGCCGCGCTCGCCGACCTCGGTGTCGTAGCCCTCGGAGAGGTTCTGGATGAACTCGTGGGCCTCGGCGGCCTTCGCGGCCGCGACCACCGCGTCCCGGTCGGCGTCGAAGCGGCCGTACTTGACGTTCTCCGCGATGGTGCCGTCGAAGAGGAACGTGTCCTGGCTGACGTAGCCGATGTGCTCGCGGAGGCTCTCGAGGGTGACGTCGCGGACGTCGTTGCCGTCGACGCGGATGGCACCGTCGTCGGCGTCGTACATGCGAAGGAGGAGTTTGCAGAGCGTGGACTTCCCGGCACCAGTCGGCCCGACGAGCGCGACGGTATCGCCGGGGTCGGCGTCGAAGGAGACGTCCCGGATCACGTCCTCGTCGTCATCGTAGCCGAACGTGACGTGGTCGTACTCGACGCGGCCCTCGACGTCGGTGAGTTCGGTGGCGTCCGGCGCGGTGGTGACGCTCGCCGGGACGTCCATCAGGCCGAAGACGCGGGCCGAGGAGGCCTTCGCGTTCTCGTACTGGTCGACGATGTTCGACACCTCCGCGAGTGGCGTGACGAAGCGCTGCGTGAGGAAGATGAACGTGACGAACGCGCCCGGCGACAGGCTTCCCGTGAGTGGGCCGGGGGCACCGTACAGCAGCCAGAAGCCGCCGACGGCGAACGTCACCGCGAAGGAGATGCCCGCGAGGAGTTCCATCCCCGGGCGGTAGACGTAGCTGAGGCGGAGGACGTCCATCGTGTCCTGGAAGAACCGATAGGAGGCGTCCGAGACCCGCTCGGTCTCGTACTCCTCGGCGGCGCTCGTCTTCACGAGTTCGACGCCCGCGAGGCTGTTCTCGAGGCGCGTGTTGAGGTTGCCGACGGCGGCGCGCTGGCGCTCGTACCGCGGCTCGGCGCGCTTCATGAACCACGACGTGAGCACGACCATCAGCGGGATGGCGGTGAGCGTGACGACCGCCAGCTGGGCGTTCTCGTACAGCAGGATGGCGGTGATGCCCGTGAGCATCACGACGAGTCGCGCGGAGTTCTGCAGCGCGTTGTCGAGGAACACCTCGAGGTTCGAGGCGTCGTTGTTCAGCACCGACATGACCTCGCCGGTCTGCTTGTCGTCGAAGAACGTCATGTCGAGGTTCTGCATCTTCGCGAAGGAGTCGGTGCGCACCTCGTGCATCACGCGGTGGGCGAAGAGATTGGCGGCGACGCCGTAGGCGTACGTGAAGACGGCGGTGACGACGAACGACGCCCCGATGAGGACGGCGGACAGTTCGAACTGCGCGGCGTCCGTGGCCGGGAACCAGCCCGCGGGCGCGAGCGGCAGGTCGTAGGGGGAGTCCCCGGTGAACACGCTGTCGATGGCGGCGCCGAGCACCACGGGGGGCAGGAGGCTGGCCACCCGCGCGACGACGTTCGCCACCATCCCGAGCGCGAAGTACTCCCACTCGGGGACGCCGTACTCCCGGAACAGGCGCTGGAGGGGCTTCTCGACGCGGTCCCGGTACTGGTCGAAGACGCTGTCCTCCGTCGCTCCCATTACGTTTCGAAATACGGTGATCGCCAAAGTCCGTTACGGTCCAGCGCGGGCAGGACGGCGACGTACCGCCGCCAGAAACCGCAACGCTTCAGGCGACTCGTTCGAGACGACGACCATGCGCACGCTCGCAGTGGTCCTCGCGGTCGTCCTGCTGAACGACGCTGCCCTCGCCCTCCTGCTCGACGTCGCCGTCCCCGCGTGGACGGTCGTTGTCGCCGGCACGGTCGTGGCCACAGCAGCAGTGTACGCCGTCGTCGTGGTCACCGTCGAAGACGACGACCTGCTGACCCGGCGCGAGTTGCAGCGGGAGGTCGCGTCGCTCCGGGAGCGCGTCGCCGAACTCGAGGAGTAGTCGCGGTCAGTCGATTGCCTTCCGCGGCACGATTCGTGGCTCGTCGTCGTAGCTGACGACGGCGTCCACGTCGAAGACGTCCGCGAGCAGTTGCTCGGTGACGACGTCCTCGGGCGGCCCCCAGTCGTACACCGCGCCGTCGTGGAGCGCGACGAGGTAGTCCGCGAAGCGCGCGGCCTGCTGGAGGTCGTGGAGGACGACACAGACCGTGACGTCGCGCTCCTCGTTGAGCGTGCGGACGACCTCCATCACGCGGAGCTGGTGGTGGAGGTCGAGGTACGTCGTGGGTTCGTCCAGCAGGAGGACGTCGGTGTCCTGGGCGAGCGTCATCGCGACGAACGCGAGCTGCTTCTGCCCGCCAGAGAGCTGTGAGATGGGTGTCTCCCGGAGGTGGTCGACGCCCGCGAGGTCGATGGCGCGCTCGATGGCCTCGCGGTCCGTCTCAGTGATGGGGTCGAGGAAGCCCCGGTGGGGGTAGCGGCCGTGCGTGACGAGGTCGGCGACCGTCAGGCCGCCGGGCGCGTCGTTCTCCTGGTCGAGGAGGCCGAGTTCGCGGGCGAGCTCCTTCGGAGAACGCTCCTGGACGGCGCGGCCGTTGAGGAGGACGGTGCCGGCCGACGGGTCGAGTTCCGCCGAGAGCCCCTTGAGCAGCGTCGACTTCCCGGAGCCGTTCGGGCCGACGAGCGCGGTGACCTCGCCCGAGGGCACGACGAGGTCCTCACAGTCCACGACGGTGCCGTCGCCGTAGCCGAGTTCGATTCCGGAGGCGAGCAGCGCCGCGTCGTCGACGGGTTCCTCGTGGCTGAATTCGGTCGTCGATTCCGCGTCGGTCGAGACGAGTGGGATGTCTGGCATTGGTCAGAACTCCGTGAACGAATCCGTGCGCCGCAGCAACAGCAGGAAGTACGGGCCACCGATGAGGCCGGTGACGACCCCGACGGGGACCTGCGTGCCGCCGAGCGCGAGGCGGCCGACGACGTCGGCGACGACGACGAGCGCCGGGCCGGCGAAGATGGACCCGACCATCAGCCGGCGGTAGTCGCTGCCGACGAACGTGCGGACGGCGTGGGGTACGACGAGCCCCACGAAGCCGACGAGGCCGGCGACGGAGACGGCCGCGGACGCCGCGACGATGGCGAGCGCCGACAGCAGGAAGCGCATCCGTTCGACGGGCATCCCGAGCGAGCGCGCGGTGCGTTCGCCGAGCAGGAGGACGTCGAGCTGGCGCGCGCTCACCAGCGCGGCCGGGACGACGAACAGCGTCGGGACGGCGACGGTTCGGACCTCGGTCCAGTCGACGCCGGTCAGCGACCCCGCGAGCCACTCGACGGCGAGGCGCATCACGCCGTTGCTGTCGATGAAGTAGAACAGCCCGGTCTGGAGGCTGTTGAAGACGGTGCCGACGACGACGCCCGCGAGGACGAGTCGGACCGGCGTGGTGCCGCCGCGCCACGCGACGGCGTAGACGAGCAGGAACGCGGCGGTTCCACCGGCGACGGCGGCCAGCGGGAGGAGGTAGGCGCCGACGGAGAAGACGAGCGTGAAGACGACGGCGAGGCCGGCGCCCGAGGAGACGCCGAGGATGTACGGGCTGGCGAGCTCGTTGCGCGTGATGGCCTGGAAGACGGCGCCCGAGACGGCGAGGTTGAGGCCGACGAACGCGGCGACCACGACCCGCGGCAGGCGGACGGTCCAGACGATGATGGTGGCGTCGGTGAGGTGGCCGAGGTCGCTGTAGAGGCCGACCGTCCGCGCGACGTCTTCACCGAGCACCAGCGTCGCGAACACGTGGAGGTCCGTCCAGACGGCCTGGTCGAACAGCGCGCGCACGGCCGTCTCGAGTGGCATGTCGAAGCTGCCGTACCGAACCTGGACGACGGCTGCGGCCACGACGAGCAGGGTGCTCCCCACGACGATGGAGGCGAGCGTGGCGTCGAACTCGGGGAGAAACGTTTCGCGGAGGCGGTGGCGTCGTGACATCGATTGTGGGAGTCGTGGTGTTGCGGGGGGCGAGTTCCGTCGACGAGAACCGGCTGGCGCGGCGACGGTCCCGGCGAGCGTTGCTTGTCTTTTAGGCTGGCCTAAGAGTTGAAAAGCGTTCCGTCTACGGGGAAATCACGCCGGCGAGTTCGTCGCGGTCGAAGCGGTCGCCCTCGACGCTGTCGGGGTAGAGCGCGGTGGCGAACCGTTCGGTGACGAAGAGGTGTTCGATGGGGCCGAGGTAGATGGGGCCGCCACGGAACACGTCGCCGTTCTCGACGGCGGTGATGCGGCTCGCGGTCTCGTGGTTCTGCATGAACGAGAGAACGGTGTCTTCGAACTCCGCGCGGCTCTTGTCCTCGTGTCCGCGCACGAACAGCGCCTCGGGGTCGACCTCGAGCAACGTCTCGTAGTCGACCTTCGAGCGGTTGCCCGTCGAGAGCGCGCCGACGCCGGCCTCCTTCAGGGCGTCCCGGACGCGGAGGTCGTGGAACGGCTTCTTGTTCGACCCCTCGCCGCTGAGGTGGTACGGCGAGAACGAGGTCGGCTCGTTCTCCCCGCCCCAGACGAGCGCGGCCCGGGGCCCTTCGCTGGGAAGGTCCGCTTCGATGCCCCCGACGAAGTCGTCGTGGAGCGACCGGAAGGACTCGAAGCGCTCGGTCTCCTGGAAGGCCTGGGCGACCTTCTCGAAGGCGCCGTAGAGGGTGTAGTAGTCGTAGTCGTGCCACGCGTCGGTGCGCCGGAAGATGGTGTTGCCGAAGAACGGGCCGTTGCGCTCCTCGAGCACGTCGATGTCGTCCTGGTCGACGCTGTCGAAGACGTTGAGCAGCCAGTTCGGGTCCACGAGGTGGACGTCCGCGTCGAGGCCGAGCAGCGTCTCGCGGGTGACGCCGCTCTCGACGAGGTCGACCATCCCGGACTCGTCGACGCTTACGCCGTCCAGTTCGTCGTAGTAGTCGGTGTTGAACCGGGCCTTCTGGCCGACGGATGCGACGGCGTCGCTGTGACCGAGCGCGACGACCATGTCGGCGTAGCCGGGCATGTAGACGGCGGCCGTCTCGGGGACGCTGTCGAAGGTCACCTCGCCGACGGGCGTCATGGAGACGGAGTAGGAACCCGAATCGGAGTCGGTATCGCCGCCCTCGGCGGGGCTCGCACAGCCCGCGAGCAGTCCCGCGAGGGTCGCTGCACCGCCAGTCTTGATGAACGTACGTCGTCGCATACTCGTTTAGGCTCACCTAAATAATAAAAGTCCGTCGGTTTTTTGGCGAGCCTAAACCACGGGCAGGTTCCACACCACTCGGTGTGGGGCCCTTAGGGCACGGAATCGCTCGACCCGGGACGGGAACATTTATCAGCGACCCGCCGCTCTCACAAGGTATGAGCGTCGGTATCGCCGTAGTACGTGTGTAAGCTCCTTTCTCGCGAACGACGCGTTTCACACACAGAGCCAGGCGACCGACGACCCAGACAGTCATGACAGAACTTCCGGACAGCTACGACCCCGACCGTATCGAACCGAAGTGGCAGGACGAGTGGGAGGGCAGCGACGTCTACGAGTACGACCCGAGCGACGCCGACACCAGCTACATCGTGGACACGCCGCCGCCGTACCCGACGGGGAACCTCCACCTCGGGCACGGCCTCCAGTGGTCGTACATCGACTTCGTCGCCCGCTTCCGCAGCCTCCAGGGCGACGCCGTCCTCTTCCCGCAGGGCTGGGACTGCCACGGCCTCCCGACGGAAGTGAAAGTCGAGGAGAACCACGACATCCACCGCACGGACGTCTCCCGCGAGGAGTTCCGCGAGATGTGCGTCGAGCACACCGAGGAGCGCATCGACGGGATGAAACAGACGATGCGGGAACTCGGCTTCTCCCAGGACTGGAACGCGGAGTACCGCACGATGGACCCCGAGTACTGGGGGAAGACCCAGGAGTCGTTCGTCCGGATGGCCGACGACGGCATGGTCTACCGGGACGAACACCCGGTCAACTGGTGTCCGCGGTGCGAGACTGCCATCGCCGACGCGGAGGTCGAGAACGTCGACCGCCAGGGGACGCTGTACTACGTCACGTTCGACGGCGTCGGCAACGACGACATCGAGATCGCCACCACGCGCCCGGAACTGCTCGCGGCCTGCGTCGGGATGGCAGTCAGCCCGGACGACGAGCGCTACGAGGACCGCATCGGCGACACCTTCGAGGTGCCGCTGTTCGGCCAGGAGGTCGAACTCGTCGCCGACGCCGACGTCGACCCCGAGTTCGGCACCGGCGCGGTGATGATCTGCACGTTCGGCGACAAGCAGGACGTCGACTGGTGGGCCGAGTACGACCTCGACCTCCGACCGGTGTTCACGGAGGACGGCCACCTCAACGACCTCGCGGGCGAGTTCGCGGGCCTCGACATCGACGAGGCCAAAGACGAGATAGCGGACGCCCTGGACGACGCGGGCCGCCTCGGCGACACCGAATCCACCGAGCAGAACGTCGGTGCCTGCTGGCGCTGCGACACGCCCATCGAGATTCTCTCGAAGGAACAGTGGTTCGTGGAGGTCGACCAGGACCTCGTCCTCGAGAAGGGCGCTGAGGTCGAGTGGATTCCCGAGCACATGCACGACCGCCTCGTCGACTGGACGGAGGGCATGGAGTGGGACTGGGTCATCTCCCGGCAGCGCGTCTTCGCCACCCCGATTCCCGCGTGGCAGTGCAACGACTGTGGCCACTGGCACATCGCGAGCGAAGCGGAGACCCCCGTCGACCCGACCGAGGAGGGCCCCGCGCTTGACGACTGTCCCGAGTGCGGTGCCGACGAGTGGACCGGCGAGCGCGACGTCATGGACACGTGGATGGACTCCTCCATCACGCCACTGCACATCTCCGGGTGGCCCGAGGAGATCGACCTCGACGAGTTCGAACCGGTCGGCCTGCGGCCGCAGGGCCACGACATCATCCGGACGTGGGCGTTCTACACGCTGCTCCGGACGGGTGCGCTCACCGACGAGAAGCCCTGGGACGACGCGCTCATCAACGGGATGGTGCTCGACCCCGACGGCAAGAAGATGTCCAAGAGCAGCGGGGACGCCGTCACCCCCGACGAGGCCATCGCGGAGTACTCCGCGGACGCGCTCCGGCAGGCGCTCGCGCTGGGCGGCCAGCCGGGCAGCGACGTCCAGTTCCAGTGGAAGGAGGTCAAGTCCGCCTCCCGGTTCCTCACGAAACTGTGGAACATCGTGAAGTTCGCCGAGGGACACTTCGACGAGGACACCCCGGACATCGCGGACCCCGCCTACCGGGACGCCGACCGCTGGCTGCTCTCGGAGCTGACCCGCGTGAGCGAGGACGTCGAGAGCGAGATGGCGGACTACCGCTTCGACGCCGCGCTCCGCCGCCTCCGGGAGTTCGTCTGGGAGGACCTCGCCGACGACTACGTCGAACTCGTGAAGGGGCGGCTGTACAACGGCCGGCCGGGCGAACGCGACGCCGCCGAGAAGACCATCTACACCGCCGTCACCGCGGTCGTGCGGATGCTCTCGCCGTTCAGCCCGCACGCCGCCGAGGAGATCTGGACGAGCCTCCCCGGCACCGAGGGGAGCGTCTACAGCGCCGCGTGGCCGGATGTCGACCTGCTCGACGAGGACGCGGAGGTCGCCGGCCGCCGCATCGCGGAGACGGCCAGCGAGATCCGCGCGTGGAAGTCCGAGCAGGGGATGCCGCTGAACGCCGACCTCGACCGCATCGAACTCTACTTCGACGGCGACGACAGCCACCTCGACACCTACGACCTCAGCGAGACCGTCAACGCGCCCATCAAACTCGCCTCCGGGCGCCCGGACATCGAACTCGTCCCCGTCGACGTCGACGGCGAGGACTCGAAGATCGGCCCCGAGTTCCGGAGCGACGCGGGCGCAGTGATGGCGGCCCTCGACGCCGCCGACCCCGCGGAGATACAGGCACAGATCCACTCCGGGGACACCGTCACGGTCGAGTCCGACGGGCAGGCGTTCGACCTCGACAGCGAGTGGCTCACTGTCGACGAGGAGTACCGCGCGGCCTCCGGCGAGGAGGTCGCCGTCGTCGAGACGTCGTTCGGCACCGTCCTCGTCTACGAGTGACCCCGGACGGCGAGTGACCGGCGGCGAGTAGCCCCCGTAGCCGACCGACATCCGACAGCTTTTGGCCGCCACGTGCGACGGTTGCGGTATGGACCCCCGCGTCGAGGAACACGCCGAGGTACTGGTAGGGTGGAGCGCGCGCGTCGAGGAGGGCGACAACGTCGTCCTGAACGTCGGCCCCGACAGCCACGAGCTGGCCGTCGCCGTCGCCGAGAAGGTCGGGGAGCGCGGCGCGAACCTCCAGACGTCCTACGCCTCCAGCGAGGTGGGTCGGGCGTACGCGCTGGCCCACGACGGCGACTTCGAGGAGGACCCCGACCACCTGCTCGCGCTCATGGAGAACGCAGACGTCGTGCTCTCCATCGGCGGCGGACGGAACGCGAGCGAGGGGTCGGACATCCCCCCGGAGACCCAGCAAGCCCAGTCGAAGGCCCGCCAGGGCATCCGGGAGGCGTACATGGACACCGACTGGGTGGGCACCGTCCACCCGACGCGGTCGCTCGCCCAGCAAGCGAACATGTCCTACGAGGAGTACCAGGCGTTCGCCTACGACGCCATCCTGCGGGACTGGGAGTCCCTCGCCGACGAGATGGCGAACATGAAGGACGTCCTCGACGCGGGCAGCGAGGTCAGAGTTGTCAAGGCGGACACCGACCTCACGATGAGCATCGAGAACCGCGTCGCCGTGAACTCCGCGGCCTCCGTCGCCTACGACTCCCACAACCTCCCCTCGGGCGAGGTGTTCACCGCGCCCGCCGCCACGGAGGGCGAGGTGTTCTTCGACGTGCCGATGACCATCCGCGGCGAGCGCGTCCAGGACGTCCACCTGACCTTCGAAGACGGCGAAGTCGTCGACTACTCGGCGGCCGAGAACGAGAGCGTGGTCGGCGACATCCTCGACACGGACGCGGGCGCCCGGCGCCTCGGCGAACTCGGCATCGGGATGAACCGCGGCATCGACCAGTTCACCGACTCCATCCTCTTCGACGAGAAGATGGGCGACACCATCCACCTCGCGCTCGGCCGCGCCTACGAGTCGAACTACCCGGAGGGCCACGAGGACGAGGCCAACGACTCCGCCGTCCACGTCGACATGATCACGGACATGAGCGAGGACTCGTACATCGAGGTCGACGGAGAAGTCGTGCAGCGCGACGGAACGTTCCGGTGGGAAGACGGGTTCCAGACGTAGTTCTGACGTCGATGTTGCGGCGAGAGCAGTGACGCTTCGACGTGTCACTGTTCCCGTATCGACTACACATCGTTTTATCAGGGTTGCGTGGCTTGCACCGTTCGAGGTAAGTTACAATGGGATTTCTCGATTCGTTCGGTCAACTCGCCAGTAGTATCATCGCGGTCGTACTCCTGCTCGTGCTCGCAGTCGTGAGCTTCTTCATCACCATCTTCATCGTGGACGCGGGCGCGGCACTCGCGAACCTCGACCCGAGTCCGGACTTCGTGACGCTGGCCGCTGCGGTGCTGACGGCCGGCGCCATCGTCGGCGGCGCGTCGCCGCTGTCGGCCATCGCTACCGCGGACACCGCGGGCAACACGGCGCGATAGCGGTCGCTGTGCGGTCTCTTTAGCGTATATTTTTGTCCGTGAGCGTCGCTCACGGGTGAAAAGTACGAGCTGAGGGGAGTAAGCCCCCTTCTGTTCGGCCCGGCATTCGGCTGAGCGTCCGCGCGGCATCCTCTCGGATAGCGTCGGGCTACCTTGCGCACGCGGACTTGCACCGGCGGGGATTGGCCGTTCCATCGGTCCCCTCCCGTCTGGTGAACGGCTTGCGCCGTTCACGGTGGCTCGCGGCTGGCGCCGCTCGCTCGTAACGTGGTCGGCATCAGCCGACCACGCGACCCTCGGCGGGTTAGCTTCCTTCCCTTCCGGGTCGGGTCGCACGCCTCATCGGTCGGGGAGGGACGTGTCGTCTCTGTTCCAGTGCCGACGGTCTCCCGTCCCGGACTTGCGTCCGGCCGCCCGCCCGACTGGTGGGGGGACTTTCCTCATGCCTCGCGGCACGGGAGCCGGGCTCCCTCTGCCCACCCACTCTAGCCCCGGGACCGCGTTAAGCGGTTCGGTCGTCCGAGGTTCGCGGACTGTCGAAAACACTCTTCGACGCTGCGGAGAAACGTTCACGTCAATTAACCCGGAATCATTGGTCCGGCCAGTCGGTAGCCACGTCTTTCGTCTCCCCGTACTGCGTTCTTCTCGGGGTGGGGCGCGGTCAGATAACGGGAACGTAACGCGAGCGGCGGTCTGCTGACAAGGGAAGAGTTCAAGTTAATCCTTGCCGTAACACGTTGCATAATGGCCGAGGCCCAGTCAGTAACACTCTCCTTCGAGGACGGCGCTCGGACAGTCGAACTAGCCAGAGAATCAGTCGAGGCGTTCGTCCGCAACGGACAGCGCGAGCAGCCAGGGAGCATGCGGGACGCGTTCTACAACCGCACGAGCGCGTTCGTCCGCCTCGAGTCGACGCAGGGTCGTGGGCGCCTCCGCGGCTGTGCGGGCGCACAGGACTCCGCCCGCGAACTGGGGAACGGCTCCCAGCAGCTCGGCCACGCCATCGTCGAGGCGTCGATCAAGGCCGCTAGCGAGGCGTCGTGTGGCTCAGAGGTGGAGGCCGCCGAACTGCCGAATCTCCGCGTCTCCGTC
Organism: Halobacterium sp. DL1; assembly: GCA_000230955.3. NCBI lineage: Archaea > Methanobacteriati > Methanobacteriota > Halobacteria > Halobacteriales > Halobacteriaceae > Halobacterium > Halobacterium sp. DL1. The sequence goes on along the minus strand of CP007060.1, from coordinate 250,119 downwards.
TGCACGGTGTCGAACCTCGTGCTGACCGACAACCCGGCCGAGGACATCGACCTCGGTGTCCACGGCGTCGCCATCGACGGCGACGGCCAGCACGGCTGGATGTATCCCACACTCCCCGTGGAGAACGACTGGAGCGTCTACGAGTATCTCGACCGGACGTGCCGGAAGGCCGGCCTGCCGAACGGCGCGTGGGAGGACGACGACGTGATGGTTACGCTGTTCGAGGGGCAGGTGTTCCGGGAGACGGACGCCGAGGAGGAGCCGGTCGAAGAGCTCACTGCCTGAAGCCGACAGTTTCTGCGTCGTCGACCGCACGCGCCGCAGCGGCGTCCACGTCGAACGCCTGGACGATCTCGCCGTCGCGGACGAGCGGTTCCATGAGCGCCGAGCCGTCCGTCGGGCCCGGCCGGCCTGCGAGCGCGACGTGGTGGCCGCCGTCCCGCGTCCGGTAGACGTCCTTCTTCCCCGAGAGCTTCCCGCGCTTGGCGGCTGGTTCGCCGTCCACCTCGACGATGTCCAGCGCGAAGTCAACGGGGTCGGCGTTCGAGACGTGGCTGCCGACGCCGAAGCCGTCCGCGACGTCCCGGAGGTGCCGGATCTCCTCGGGGCCGAGGCCGCCACTGAGGAAGACGTCGACGTCGCCGTGGCCGCGCACGTCGAGTTCCCACTGTATCTCCCGGACGATGTGCCGGAAGTCGCCGCGCCGCGACCCGGTGGTGTCGAGGCGGACGGCGTCGAGGTCGTCGCCCAGTTCCGCGACGGCGCGCAGCACCTCGTCCTTCTCGTCGGAGTACGTGTCACAGAGCGCGACGCGCGGGACGTCCGCCGGGACGGCCTCGTGGAAGGCCCGCCACGCGGCCTCCTGGTTGCCGCGCCCGAAACAGATGAGCAGCGCGTGTGGCATCGTGCCGCCGGCCTCCCGCCCGAGAATCTCCCCGGCGGCGACGTGCGAGAAGCCGTCGAGACCGGCCAGCAGCGCGGAGCGTTCGACCATCGCGGCGATGGAGGGGTGGACGTGGCGCGCGCCGAAGCTCAACACCTGCGAGTCGGGAGCGGCGCGCCGGACTTCGAGAGCGGCGGTGGCGACGCCGGAGGCGTGCGAGAGGAAGCCCAGCAGCGACGTCTCGTAGCGCGCGAAGTCGCGGTACTGGCCCTCGATTCGCATCACTGGGCCGCCGTCGAACAGCGTCCCCTCGGGGAGCGCGTCGGCGTCCAGGGGAAGTCCCTCGAGGAGGTGGGCGGCGTCCTTCGCGCCCGCGAACAGTTCGAACTCGCCGGTCGGGAACTGGTCGGCGGTCACCTCCGCGACTACGTGAGGGTTCTTTCCGGCGTGGTCGAGCGTGGCCTCGGTCCGCTGGAAGTAGGCGTCGGTCGCGCGGCCGTCGGCGATGGCGTCGGGGCCGACGATGTCGAAGGTCACGACTGGACCTCCCTGTGAGCGTGCATAGCTGGGGCTACTGCGGCACGGGCGAAAAAGGCTCGCCTACTGTCTCGCGTGGACGTCGCCGAGCTGGTCGACGGTCGGCGCGTTCACGATAGTCACCGTGTCGCCGGAGACGGTGACGCGGAACGCGTCGGCGAACTCGCTCTCCCCCTCGGGGATGCGCCAGACGCCGTTGTCGCGCTGTTCGGCGCCCCAGTACTGGAGGAGGTTGCGGTAGGTCTCCGCGAACTGCTTGGCGTCGCGCTGGGAGTCCCAGGCGATGCGCCACGTGTACGCCGTCTCGCCGTCGTCGCTCTCGTAGATCCACATCCGCTCACCGTCCCAGCCCTCGACGGGCGTGGTGGTGTAGTCGAACGGGTCGCTCCGGTCGACCGAACCGTCCTCGATGTTCAGGAACTCCTGGGGGTTGAGCACGACCCCCTGGCGGCCCTCGTGGTAGGCCGGGTAGGCGAGCATGGCCGTGAGGCCGCCGACGCCGACTTCGCCGTACGGTGCCCGGCCGTCGACGGTGACCCGCTCCCAGCCGGCCGACGAGCGGTCGGGGAGCCTGACGTCCGCGGGCTGGTCGGTGCCGTACTTCTCGGGCTGGGCGACCTGCTCGGAGGTCTTCGCGGGGTTCGAGTAGAGGTCCGCGACGCCCGACCAGCCGTCCTGCTCGTAGAAGTGCTCCACGAAGCCGGGACCGTCGCTGTACGGGAAGTACTTCATGATGTAGATGCCGAGGTGGAGGTCACCGCCGCCGCCACCGCCGCCCGCCTGCGGGCTGACACAGCTCCAGTTGGCCCCGCAGTTGTTGCTGTACCGGGTGTCGACGAAGCGCGCCTCGCCCTCGATGAGGCCGTTGTGGGCGTTCGACGCGTCACGGGTCGGCGAGGAGAAGTTCGCGTCGAAGTTCCGGAACTGGAGGGCGTGGACCAGTTCGTGGCCGAGCGTCGTCTCCTCGATGGTCGGCGTCGACGATTCGGAGATGATGACGATGCGGTCGTCCCTCGGCGTGTAGAAGCCGAGGACGTTCTCCCCGCGGTTGGACTCCTGGACCTCGATGGAGTCCTCGTTCTCGCCGACGAGGAACAGCGCCTCGAACTTCGTGTCGTCGAACGTCCGCAGCGCGTCGCTGGCGTCGCCGGTGTCCGCGTACTGCTCGCGGTACTTGTCCCGGGAGATGACCTCGACCGGGACCCGCTTCTCGAACTCGATGCCGCGGATCTGCTCGACGCGCGCCATCGCGCGGTCGATGGTCGCGTTCCGCTCGGAGTCGTTCAGGCCGTCCTCGACGCTGACGCCTATCGACTCGTTGTACCAGAGACCGTTCTCCCACCCCAGAACGTCCGACTCGGGGTCCGCGAAGTCGAACTCCGACTCGTCGGTCGACCCGTTGGTCGCGGTGGTCGTCGGTTGGTCGGCCTGCTGGGTGGTCTCCACGTCCGTGGTGGTATCGCCCGAGAACGAGACGGACTGACAGCCAGCGAGCACCACGAGGAGGACCAGGCCGACGGCCAGAATGCGGCGTGCCATTGCGTACAACTGTGGGCTGCTGGAGGTAAAAGCCTGCGCACAGTCGAAGCAGTGTAGCGTCGGCGCTGCCCGCCGACCCGGGGGTTTAACTCCTGACAGGAGAGTGTCGCAGGTGATGTCAGACTCACAGAGCGAACGGGACGAGCACAGCGCGGCCCCGAGCGCGACTGCGGCTGACGCCTCGGGCGTGCAGGGAGTTGACCAGCAGTCGGTGACCGACGTGCTCCAGGAGCCGGCGGTGAAGCAGTACGTGCGGACGGTGGCCGGCGCGATGGCCTTCGTCGGTGCCGGCATCGGCGTCATGGTAGTGCTCCTCGGTGCGTTCGGGAGCGCCCCGAACACGGCGGGACTCTCCGGGCAGATGTCCAGCCAGCAGTACAAACTCGGCCTCGTCAACACGGCCATCGGCGTCGCGCCGTACGTGGCGCTGGCCGTCGCGGGGGGCGCGGGCATCCTCGTCGGCCTCCACTTCGAGGCGACGACGCGGAAGGCCGTCATCGCGACGGCCGCGGGCGTGCTCGTCGGCACCGTCTTCCTGGTCTTCGTCACGGACGTTCTGGCGGTCTCCCAGGCGCCGAGCATAGAGGGGCAGTCCGCCATCTCCCTGGACTACGCGCAGGTGCTCGTCAACAGCGTCCTGATGGGGGTCGGTGCGGCCGTCGCTGGCGGCGGCAGCGCGTACTTCGGCGACGCCGTCGCCTGACCGGACGCAGCGAGACCGGTTCGCACAACTGCTTTTGTGGCTCCGGACGAACGCCCGGACATGAACGTCGACCCTGACAGCACCGCAGTCGTCGTCGTGGACATGCAGAACGGCTTCTGCCACCCGGACGGCAGCCTCCACGCACCCGCCAGCGAGGAAGCCCTCGACCCCGTCACGGACCTCGTCTCGCGGGCGCGCGACGCTGGAGCGAGCGTCGTCTACACGCGGGACGTCCACCCGCCCGAGCAGTTCGACGGCAACCACTACTACGACGAGTTCGAGCGCTGGGGCGAGCACGTCGTCGAGGGGACGTGGGACGCCGACCTCCACGACGACCTGGACGTCCGCGACGAGGACCACGTCGTCGAGAAGCACACCTACGACGCGTTCTACCAGACTGACCTCGAGGGCCACCTCGACGCCCACGCTATCGACGACCTGCTGCTCTGTGGCACGCTGGCGAACGTCTGCGTGCTCCACACCGCCAGCTCCGCCGGCCTCCGTGACTTCCGGCCGGTGGTCGTCGAGGACGCCGTCGGCTTCATCGAAGCCGACCACCACGAGTACGCCGTCGAACACGCCGACTGGCTGTTCGGGGAGCGCGTCGAACGGGCGACTGTCGAGTTCGCCTGAGCGCCCTCGTAGCCCCGATAGCTCGCGGTAGAGAGGGCCTACTGGGACCGCGCTCGTAGTGGAGCGCTACCCGATCGAAGCCCGACGATAACGGCTGTTCTGTCTCCGCCTGCCGGGTGGTACCCGAGTGATAACAAAGCCCCGACACGGCCTCAACGGGACGTATGCAAGTCACGTACCTGTCGTCTGCCGCCATCCACATCGAGACCGAGGACGCGGACATCCTCTGTGACCCGTGGCTGGTCGACGGCGCGTACTACGGATCGTGGTGCCACTACCCGGAACCGGCGAAGGGGCCCGAGGACTTCGACGACCTCGACTACATCTACATCTCGCACATCCACCCGGACCACTTCGACCCCGCGACGCTCCGCCGGATGGACACGGACATCCCCGTCCTCATCCACGACTACCGCTGGGACTACCTCCGTGACGCCATCGAGGACCTCGGTTTCGAGGTCATCGAACTGGCCCACGACGACCGCACGCAACTGAAGGGCGACGTCCACATCAACGTGCTCGCGGCGGACGGCTGCGACCCGGAGCTCTGCGGGAACTTCTTCGGTTGCACGTGGTACGACACGGAGGCCGAGAAGACGGGGTCGACCCAGGTCGACTCGATGGCGGTCATCGACGACGGCGACCACGTCGTCGTGAACACCAACGACTGCCCCTACCCCCTCGTCGAATCGACCTGCGAGCAGGTCAAGGAGGACTACGGGAGCGTCGACCTGCTCTGTCACCAGTACAGCGCCGCCCAGTTCTACCCGCAGGCGGTCACGAACTACACGCACGAGGAGATGATCTCCGAGCGCGACCGGGTCATCCAGGAGAAACACGAACTCGCGCTCAACTTCGTCGACCTCTTCGAACCGGACTACTACATGCCGTTCGCCGGTGAGTACGTCCTCGCGGGCGACCTCGCGGACCTGAACCAGTACACCGCGAACCCGCCCCGCGAGCAGGCGAAGGCGTTCTTCGACGAGCACACGAGCGAGGAACACGAGTGCGTCTTCCTGAACACCGGCGAGTACGTCGACCTCGACGCGGGGGAGGTGTCCGCGCCGTTCGAGCCACTCGACAAGGAGGCCAGGCAGGAGTACATCGGCGAGGTGCTCGCCGAGCGCTCGTTCGACTACGAGGCGGACCCGATGCCGACCCTCGACGAGCTGGAGGCCTACTTCCCCCCCGCCTACGAGAAACTCGAGGGAAAGCGCGAGAGCATCGGCTTCGAAAGCGACACGACGGTGCTGATTCCGCTCGTCGACGACGCCTGCCTCGAACTGTCGATGAACGGCGAGGGGTACGACGTCGTCCACGACGTCGACACCGACGACTACGACGGTTGGGTGAAGATGGACGTCGATCCCCGCCTGCTGCGCCGACTCTTCGAGGGGCCCCACAGCGCCTACTGGGCGGACGCGAAGATCGGCTCCCACCTCGGCATCAGCAAGGTCCCCGACATCTACGAGCGCGGTCTCTACAACTGCCTCGGCTCGTTCCACACCGAGGGGTACGACGTAGACGTCGACGCGAAAGCCGAGACGGACGCGACCGCGTAGGCCGCCGGCGGAGATTACTGGTCTCGGAACCCCACGTCGACGCGGTCGCCGACCGAGAGATCGTGGCCGGGGCAGACGAGTTTCAGGCCGAGAGTCTCGGCGCCGAGCCACAGCGACAGCCCCCGGACGGGGTCGCCGTTCGCGGTCGGCGTGACGTCCCGCCACGCCACGGTCCGGTCGTCGATGCGGTCCCCGACGACGGTGCCGAGCAGCGAGACGGGGTCGGCCTCACCCGTCGCCCCGCCGGCCTCGTAGTGCGGGAGGCCGCCGTCGAGGACTCCCCCGTCGTCGGCCGCCAGCCCCGCGAACGTCTCGCCCGGCGCAGGGTGCTCGGGGGCGTCGAGTCGCGCCCAGGTCTCCCCCGTCTCGACGACGCGTCCCCGGCCGTCCCAGGGAGCCGACTCGACTGACAGCCCGAGGTCGAGAGGGAGCGACCCGGAGGCGCGAACCGCGTTCTGGTCGCGCTCGCGGAACCCGAGATGGATGTGGTTGTCGACCCACGGCGCGAAGAAGCCCGAGCGTACGAGGCGGCCGACGTCGTCGCCCACCGCGAGGGTGTCGCCGGGTTCGACCGCCGGGTCGACGTGGAGCATCCGCGCGAGGTACGCGCCCGTGTCCACGACGACGAGGTGGTCGGTGTCCTCGGCGTACGGCTTCTCGGGGCAGCGCACGGTCCGCGTTTCGACGACATCGCCAGCGACGGGACTCGGCGCTCGCTCCGCGGCCTCCCTCCGGTCGGCAGCGTTGCTCGCGGTTTCACCGTCTTCTCGCGGGCTCCGCCCGCTCGAATGGTCCGCGGAGCTTCGTTCCGCGCTACTCGCCCATTCCGTGGCTTCCCGCTGGTCAGCCACGCGGTCCGGATACAGGTCCACCGCACACCCCGCGTCGTGAGCGGGGTACGGGGAGTTGTAGCGGGAGACGCGCGGGTACCGGCGGAGCACGTCGCCGTCCAGCGTGACCATGCGCCGGGTTGGAACCGAGTAGAGTTACGGGCGTCGGTCCGTAGGGAGGGGTAATGCGAGTTCTGCGAGGGCGTGCCGCTGACCGCGAAGCCGACCGGGAGGCGACCCGGGACCTCATGGAGTTCGTGCGCGAGCACGGGGAGCCCGCGGTCCGCGTCTGGGCGCCGGGCCGGCAGCTCGCCTTCGGGCGGCGGGACGCGAACGAGGACGGCTACGACGACGCGAGAGCGGCCGCCCGCGAGCACGGCTTCCCGCCGGAGGAGCGCGGCGTCGGCGGGCGGGCCGTCGCGTACACGGAGACGACGCTGGCGTTCGCGCGCATCGAGCCAGTCGCGGACGTCCGGACAGGGCTGGGCGAGCGCTACGACGCGATGGTCGCGGACGTCGTCGACGCCCTCGACGCCGTTGGCGTCGACGCTAGCGAGGGCGAACCACCGGACTCGTTCTGCCCGGGCGACCACTCCGTCTCCGCAGACGGGAAACTGGCGGGCGTCGCCCAGCGCGTGACGAAGGGCGCGGCGCTCACCTCGGGCGTCCTCGTCGTCGACGACCACGAGGAGATAGCGCGCGTGCTCGCAGACGTCTACCCGGCGCTCGGCGTGGCCTTCGACCCCGAATCCGTGGGGAGTGTCGCGGCCAGCGGCGGCGACACCGAACGCGTCCGCGACGAACTGGAGGACGCGCTCGTCGGGGACGCCGACCCGGACGTTCGGTGGGTCCGCAGCACTTAGGCGCGCTGCCGAGAGAGTCCGCGTATGAAAGTTATCCGGAACGCCACGCTCGCGGACGGCCGGACGCGGGACGTGCGCGTCGGCGACCACGGACGCATCGACGCCGTCGGCGAGAGCCTCGACGGTGAGACGTTCGTCGACGCGGCCGGCAACCTACTCCTCCCGGGGATGATCGACGTCCACGTCCACTTCCGGCAGCCGGGCTACGGCCACAAGGAGACGTGGGGGTCGGGGTCGCGTAGCGCGGCGGCGGGCGGCGTCACCACCGTCGTCGACCAGCCGAACACTGACCCGGCGACGGTGACCGGCGCGGCGTTCGACGAGAAGGCCGACTTCGCCGCCGACTCACTCGTCGACTGGGGCATCAACGGCGGCGTGACGGCCGACTGGGACCCCGAGACGCTGTTCGACCGGCCGCTGTTCGCGCTCGGCGAGGTGTTCCTCGCCGACTCCACGGGCGACATGGGCATCGAGGCCGAACTGTTCCGCGAGGCCTGTGGTATTGCGGCCAGCGAGGACGTCGTCGTCACGGTCCACGCGGAGGACGCCGACCTGTTCGATACGACGGCGAAAGAGCGCGAGGACGCCGACGCCTGGAGCGCCTACCGCACCGCCGAGGCCGAGGAGGCCGCCGTCGAGCGCGCCGTGAGGGTGGGGAACGAGGCGGGTGCGACCGTCCACGTCGCGCACACCTCCACGCCGGAGGGCGTCGACGCGGCGAACGCGGGCGGCGCTACCTGCGAGGCGACACCACACCACCTCTTCCTCTCGCGGGATGACCTCGACGAACTCGGAACGTTCGGGCGGATGAACCCGCCGCTGCGCAGCGAGGAGCGCCAGGAGGCGCTGTTCGAGCGACTGGCCGACGGCCGAATCGACGTGGTCGCGACCGACCACGCGCCCCACACCCGCGGGGAGAAGGAGGCGAGTATCTGGGACGCGCCGTCGGGCGTTCCGGGTGTCGAGACGGCGCTTCCGCTGCTGTTGCAGGCTGCCAGCGAGGGGGAACTCACGCACGAGCGCGTGCGGGACGTGACCGCCGCGAACCCCGCCGCTATCTTCGACCTGCCGCAAAAAGGGAGGGTCGAGGCGGGCCGGGACGCCGACCTCGTGCTCGTCGACCCCGAGGACTCCCGGGAGATCAGAGGCGCCGACCTCCACTCGAACTGCGAGTGGACGCCGTTCGAGGGGGAACAGGGGGTGTTCCCGGAGTGGACGATGGTCCGGGGAACGGTCGTCTGGGACGGCGACTCGTTCGCGGACCACGACGGCGAAAACGTCCGGGAGTGAACTGGTCCCTCGGGGTTAGACGCCGTAGGGCGCGCCAGCGACGGCGGCGCCCACCATGCCACCGAGTCCGAAGACGACAAGCACGGCCATCGCCTGCCGCCCGCTCTCGACGGTCCAGCCCTCGCTGAGACCGAGTTCCCTGGAGTAGTTCTCGACGGCTTCGCCGGACAGCAGCACCGCCGACCAGCCGAGGAGGCCGAACGCGAACGGAATCGCGGCGAGAGGGAACGCCAGCGAACTGGCTGACCGCGGCGCGTAGCCGAGGGCGAAGACGAGCGCGTAGAAGAGGAGGAAGGCGGCGGCGAAGCCGGCGGCGGCGAAGCGGGCGAGCAACCCCCAGTCGCGGCCCTGTGCTTCGACGCCCTCCTGCATCGGTCAGTCGACGGTCTCCCGCATCCGGGGGTCGAGGGCGTCACGCATCCCGTCACCCAGGAGGTTGAAGCCCAGCACCGTGATAGCCAGGAACAGTCCCGGGAAGACGGACATCCACCACTTCCCGGTGAGGAGGCCGTTCGACACGCCGTTCGCGAGCATCTTCCCCCACGACGGCATGCCGGCCTGCGCGCCGAAGCCGAGGAACGACAGCGCCGCGATGTCGATGATGGCGAGCCCGAAGTTCAGCGTCGACTGCACCGTGATGGGCGCCAGCGAGTTCGGGACGACGTGCCGAACGAGGACCCGCGGGTCCGTCGCGCCGAGAGCTTCCGTCGCCTCGATGTACTCGTCCTCGAGCACTTTCAGCGCGGCGCCGCGCACGACGCGGGCGAACCGCGGCGTGTAGACGAGGATGAGCGCGGCGGTGGCCTTCCAGAGCCCCGCCCCGAAGATGGAGACCAGCGCGAGCGCGAGCAGCAGCGACGGGAACGCCAGCAGCACGTCCATCGTCCGCATGATGACGTTGTCGGTGAGGTCGCTGTAGTACGCCGCGACCGTTCCCAGCGCGATGCCGGCGACCGTCGAGACGCCGACCGCGATGGTGCCGAACTTCATCGCAATCCAGGCGCCGTACAGCGTCCGCTTGAAGATGTCGCGGGCGGCCGCGTCGGTGCCGAAAAGGTACGTGTCCGCCGGCGCGGGGCCGACCCAGCCCGGCGGTGCGCGGTCCGGAATCGTGCCGCCGAGTCGCGAGTCGGCCAGCACACCGACGTCGAGGAAGACGCGCGCGTACAGCGCCACGAGCACCATCGTGGCGATGATGACGATGCCGGTGAGCGCGATGCGGTTCGAGAACAGTTCCGAGAGGAACTGCGAGGAGCGTAGGCGGTCAAGCAGGCCGCGCTCCGCCGGTTCGGTCGGGTTTTCGGTCGTTTCCGTGCTCATTTCACTGTTGGATGCGGGGGTCGAGGTAGCTGTAGGTGATGTCGACGCCGAGGTTCACGAGCGTGAACAGCAGCGCGAACGTCAGAACCGCGCCCTGAACGAGCGGGTAGTCGGTCGCGTTGATGGCGGCGACGATGGTCGTCCCGATGCCGTTGATGCTGAACACCGTCTCCGTGAGGACCGCGCCGCCGAGCAGCGTGCCGAACTGGATACCGATGACGGTGACGACCGGGATGAGGGCGTTCCGGAAGCCGTGTTTCATGATGGTGATCTTCGAGCCCTGGCCCTTCGCGCGCGCCGTCCGCATGTAGTCCTGGCGCACGACCTCCAGCATCGACGACCGCATCATGCGGGAGATGAGCGCGAGCGAGTAGATGCCAATGGTGGCCGCCGGCAGGAACATGTGCCGGACCGCCGAGAACCACGCCTCGAGCCGCCCGAGCAGGAGCGTGTCGACGGTGACCATGCCGGTGAGCGGCAGCTCCGTGCCGAACAGCGTCCAGTGGTCGGCGAGGAACATCGTCGAGTCGATGCGGCCGCTCGCCGGGAAGATGCCGAGGAACGTCGAGAACAGCAGGATGAGCATCGGGCCCGACCAGTAGATGGGGATGGAGATGCCCGACAGCGCGCCGACGCGACCAAGGTGGTCGACGATGGAGTCCTGTTTCACCGCGGAGATGACGCCCAGCGGCAGGCCGATCAGCAGGCCGATGACCTGGCCGTACAGCGCGAGCTCGATGGTGATGGGGAGCCGCGAGGCCAGGACGCTGCGGACCGACTGGCCCTGGGCGACCTTGTAGGACTGGCCGAAGTCCAACTGGGCAGCGTCGAGCAGGAAGCGACCGTACTGGACGTAGAGGGGGTCGTTCAAGCCGAGGTTCTGGCGTAACTCGAGGACGCGTGCGTCCGACGCACGCTGCCCGAGAATGACCCGCGCGGGGTCACCACCGGAGAGGTGGAGAATGACGAAGACGAACGTCGCTACGCCGAGCAGTACCGGCACGAGCAACAGTAGCCGTTTCAGGATGAACCGCTTCGAGACCATGTATATGAGTTAGTATCCGGACGTGAGACGTCCGGCCGTATGAACGTTACTTCGCGACGGCGGTGAGTCCGGGGTTACCCCCGCGACCTCACTTCAGTTCGACGAGTTCCAGGTACGGCTGACCGACGGAACTCACGATGAACGTGTCGGACTTCACCGACTCGTGCACGCCACGCGTGGTCTGTGCGTAGTCGAGGTACACCCACGGGGCCTGCTCGTGGGCCAGCTTGGTCGCCTCGAGGTAGAGGTCTTCACGCTCGCCCTCGTCGTAGGTCGTCTGACCCTGGTTGACGAGCTCCATGTAGTCCGTGTTCGCCCACGCGGAGATGTTGGAGGCGTTGGCCTTCGTATCCCAGCTCACGTAGTCCTGGCCGCTCGGCACGTCGTCGACGGACACGCCGGGGTGCAGGAGCACGTAGAGGAAGTTGTCCGGGTCGGCGTTGTCGGTGTACCAGCCGAGCAGCGCCGCGTCGTGCTTGCCGCCGTACGTGTAGTCGATGTACGGGCCGAACGAGGAGAACTGGTTGATCTCGACGGTGATACCGATCTCCTCGAGGTTCGACTTGATCTGGTTCGCGGTCGCGACGGGGCTCGGGTTGTAGCCACGCGGGTTCGAGAACGTCGCGAGTTCGAACGTGAGATCCGTCTCGCCGGCCTCTTCGAGGAGCTGGGACGCCTCGTCGGGGTCGTGGGGGTACGGGTCCAGGTCGTCGTTGTGACCGAGGACGTTCGGCGGGAGCGGCTGGTCGGCCTGCGACGCGAAGCCCTGGTAGATGGAGTCCACGATGGCCTTCGTGTCCACTGCGTAGCTGATGGCGCGGCGGACCTTCGGCTTCCGGAAGGCCTCCTTCCGGGACTGGTTGAACGCCATGTAACCCACGTTGATGCCGTCCTTCAGCTTGGAGGACGCGGAGTCGGAGTTGTCGATCTGCTGGATGGCCTGCGCGCTGAGGTTGTCGGTGAGGTGGCTGTCACCGTTGATGAGGTCCTGGGCGCGCGTCTGGTTGGACTTGATCGTCTTGATGATGAGTTCGTCGACCTTCGGGCCCTTGCCCCAGAAGTCGCCGTGCGCGGTGAACCGGATGCGCTCGTTGTCGTTGTCGAGTTCCTCGAAGACGAACGGGCCGGTGCCCTTCGGGTCCGTGCCGAGTTCGGCCTGGGCGTCCGCACCCTCGCCCACCGACTCGATCTGCGCCTTCGAGAGGATGGCGGCTGCGAACATCGCGAGGTTCCGGACGAACGGCGCGTAGCGCTGGCTCAGGTTGATGGTGAGCTCGTACTTGCCGCTCTCCTCCATGCTCGCGATCCAGTCACCGAAGGTGACCGAGGAGTAGCCCGAGCGGTTCTCGCCGAGGAAATACTTGTAGTCCTCGTCGATGAAGCGGCGAATCGTCGCGCGGACGTCCGCGGACGTGAGTTCCTCGCCGTTGTGGAAGTTGACGCCCTCCTTGAGCGTGATGGTGGCCGTCTTCCCGTCCAGGGACCACTCCTTGGCGAGGCCGTCGGTGAGCGCGCCACCGCTGCCCGGCTTGAAGTCGACGGTCGTGTCGAAGACCTGGTTCGTGACCTTCGCCACCTCGCCGCTGGTGGTCTGCTGGGGGTCGTAGTTGCTCGGGTGGTCGCCGCGGGAGTAGACGAGTGTCCCGCCGCCACCGCCGTCGCCGCCCATGAGACTGGTACAACCTGCGGTCGATGTCGCGGCGACCGTGGCGGTCCCCGCTGCCTTCAAGAAGCTTCGTCGGCTTACGTTATCGCCTGCCAATTTGGGTATGCAGGTGTCCTTCACTTAATAATACCGGAGAATACTGGACGAGCACCAACGACTAAATACGATAACGATTAACATGGTATGGGCTGGCTAAAAGGGGGCGGCTGGGCCCAGGTTACCCGGCGTGGTCGTCGAAAAGGTGGCAGGCGACCGTCTGCTGGTCGCCCTCCAGCGGCGGTTCCTCTAGTTCGCAGGGACTCTCGAACGCCTCCTGGAGAATCTCTGCCGCCTCGTCCCAGTCCTCGGTGGCGAGCGCGTCGAACGCCCGGTCGACGACGTCGCGGACCTCACCCGACGGGTCGGTGCTGAACTCGCGGTCCCACAGTTCCTCGACGAACGCCTCGCGGTCGGCTTCGCGGCCTCCGTCCGCCTGGGCCTCCGCCGGTTCGCCGCCGGCGTCCGGCCCGTCGGTCGTCGCGTCCTCCCAGACGGCGTCGAGCGGGATGTCGCGGTTCTCGACGGCCTCCCGGAGGTCCATCACCTCGCGGAACACGTCCTGGTCGACGTCCATCTCCGCGGGCGGGATGACCTCCGGGCAGCGCGTCCGGAACCGGCAGCCAGAGGGCGGGTCGATGGGGCTCGGCACGTCGCCCTCGAGGAGGATGCGGTCCTCGTTGGTGGCCCGTGGGTCCGGGTCGGGGATGGAGGAGAGCAGCGCGTTCGTGTACGGGTGTTTCGGGTCGTCGAACAGCAGTTCGGTGGGCGCCGTCTCCACGACCTTGCCGAGGTACATCACGGCGACGCGGTCGCAGATGTGCCGGACGACGGAGAGGTCGTGGGCGATGAACAGGTAGGTGAGGTCGAACTCCTCCTGGAGGTCCTCCATCAGATTCAGAATCTGGGCCTGCACGCTCACGTCGAGCGCGCTCACCGGTTCGTCGGCCACGATGAAGTCGGGGTCGACCGCGAGCGCGCGGGCGATGCCGACGCGCTGGCGCTGCCCGCCCGAGAGCTCGTGGGGGTAGCGGTCGTACTGCGCGGGTTCGAGGCCGACGGCCGTCAGGAGCTGGGCGACCCGATTGCGGCGCTTCGCGCGCTTCGAGTCCCCTGCCCCCACGTCGACGCGGACGCCCGTGACGCGGCCGTCCTCACGCGTGACGGTGGTGTCGACGTCCAGGTAGGTCGCGGTGTCGACGTCCACCTCGTCGCCAGTGACGGTGACAGTGACCGGGACGACTGCCTCTCCGTCCGTGCTGGTGACGAGCGCGTCGACGTCGTCCGCGACGTCGACCGTGACCGCGTCCCGCTGGATGCCCTCGACGGTCACGTCGGCGCGGGCCGTGACCGCGGGGTCGCTCTCCGGGAGGCCGTGGATCTTCAGCGGCTCCATGATCGTCTGTCCCGCGCTCTGCCGGGGGTCGAGGGAGGACAGCGGGTCCTGGAAGATCATCTGCATGTCCCGGCGCTTCGCGCGGAGTTCGTCGTCGTCGAGGTCCGCGACGTCCTCGCCCGCGTACAGCACGCGGCCGTCCGTCGGTTCCAGCAGGCGGAGGATGGATCGTCCCGTGGTCGACTTCCCGCAGCCGGACTCGCCGACGAGGCCGAGCGTCTCGCCCTCGTAGATGTCGAAGTCGACGCCGTCGACGGCCTTCACGGTCTGGGGCTCGTCGGCGAGCCACCGGTCGAGCCAGCCGTCCGCGCGCGAGAAGTACTTCCGAAGGTCCTCGACGTGCATCAGCGGTTCGCCGGTGAACGTCTCGGACTCGGCGGCCATCCCCCGCTCGGCGCCGTACTCGGTGGTGTCGAACTCCTCGAGGACGCACTTCGAGCGGTGGTCGACGTCCTCCGGGCCGTGCTGGAGGTACGGAATCTCGCCCTCGGTGCACTCCTCGTGGGCCCACGGACAGCGGGGCGCGAAGTGGCAGCCGTCGGGGAGGTCGATGAGGTCCGGGACGTTGCCCTCGATGGGCTGGAGGCGCTCGGTGTCCTCCCGCGGGATGGACTCCAGGAGCGCGTACGTGTACGGGTGGCTGGGGTCGTGGAAGATGTCGTCCACCGGCCCCTCCTCGACGACCTCGCCGGCGTACATCACGGCGACGCGGTCGCAGGTCTCCGCGACGACGCCGAGGTCGTGGGTGATGAACAGGACGCTCATCCCGAACTCGTCCTGGAGGTCGTTGATGAGGTCGAGAATCTGGGCCTGGATGGTGACGTCCAGTGCGGTGGTCGGCTCGTCCGCGATGAGGATTTTCGGGCGGCAGGCGAGCGCGATGGCGATGAGGACGCGCTGGCGCATCCCCCCGGAGAACTCGTGGGGATACTCGTCGAGGCGTGCCTCGGGTTCGGGGATGCCGACCTCGTCGAGAATGTCGACGGTCTCCTGGACGATCTCCTCGTCGGTGTCACCCCTGGAGAGCGCCTCGCGGATGCCGTTGAGCCACGAGTCCTTCTTCTTCCCGCCGTGGCGGTGGAGACGCAGGCTCTCGGCGATCTGCTCGCCGACGGTGAGCGCGGGGTTGAGCGACGTCATCGGGTCCTGGAAGATCATGCTCATCTCCCCGCCCCGGATGTCACGCATCACGTGCTCGGGCGCTGTCGTGAGGTCGATGCGGGCGCCCTCCAGGCAGACGTTCTCGGGGCCGTTCTCGCGGTTCCGAAGGACGTCCCACGGGTCGGCCGACGGGTCGACGTCGCTGTCCGGCACGGACGCGACCCGGGCGTCCTCGACGAAGATGAAGCCGTCGAGGGCGTCGGCGACGGCGTGGTCGAGTTCGGCGCCGACCTCGTCGGGGTCGTCGCCGTCGTCCAGCCGGTCGGCGAACTCGCGGAGGTCCGCCGCGAGGTCGTTCGGGTCGTCGCGGGCCGCCAGGTCCTCGGCGATGCCACGGAGTTCGGCCGGCATCGACCCGACTTCGGCGTCCCCGCGCAGGTCACCGGCGAGTTCCCGGCACGCAGCCACGAGGTCGTAAGGGTAGGTAGCGACGGCGCCGGCGTGGTCCGCCGCGAGTTCGGCGGCCAGGCCGGGGTCGTTCAGCGTCATCTCGCCGCCGACGACGCTTCCCGGGTCGTCGACGAGTTTCATCGCGGAGAGCGCGGTGACGCTCTTCCCGGAGCCGCTCTCGCCGACCAGGCCGACCGTCTGGCCTTCCTCGATGTCGAGGTCGAGGCCGTCGACCGCCTTCACTGCCCCGCGGTCCGTGTCGAACTGCGTCCGTAGATTCGAGATGGAGAGGAGACCACTCATTGCCACAAACTGGTGACACGGGAGGCATATAGCTTCCGCACCACCGGCCGAGAAGGAAGGCTTTTGCGGGTGGCTGCCGGTTCACGACGCATGCCCAACGACTCCGACCCCATCGGGGAACCCGACAACCCCGCGGCGGACGCGATGCCCCGCTGGGAGCAAGTCGTCGACGACATGGCCGCGACCGCCGCGGAGTACCGCGAGCGCGGCTGGGACGCTCACGAGATCCACCCGGGCGACGTCGCCATCCTGACGGGCGACGTCGACCGCACGGGCATCGAGTTGCTCGCGCCGGACAACGAGTTCGACCCCGCCGTCGAGGCGTTCGACGAGGCCGGCGGCTTCGACAACGCCCAGGTGTTCCGCGCGGACACCGCCGGCACCGTCTACGTGGTCGTCGCGCTCGAGGACCCGGAGGCGGAGACGGCCGTGCTCTACCCCGCGTACTTCAGCCCCACCGAGCACGAGGAGTTCGTGGAGATGGTCGAGGAAGAGGGCGAGGTGCGCACGCACGTCCGACCGCTCGACGAACGCCGCGTGCTCACGTTCACCCACGAAGACCCGTCGCTGTTCCTCCCCGAAGCGTAAGCAGAAAGTGTGGCGCGGACCGCGCGTCAGTCGCCGCCGAACTCGTGCCCGCAGTTCGGGCACTCGGTGCCGTCGTGGCGGAGTTCGTCGCTCGCCGATCGCACGTCCCGCATCACCGTCGAGATGCGTTCCTCGGCGGCCAGTTCCTCCTCGACGGCCAGGTCGACGCCCTCGACCTCCAGCAGGAACTTCGCCACCTCCGTCACCTCGTACATCAGGTCGTCGAGTTCGTCCGCCGTGAAGAAGTCACACATCGCGCCGTAGAGGAACGTCGCGCCGGCCTTCCGCACCTTGTCCTCGAACGCAGACCGCGCCTGGTTGACGGCCTGCGGGCTGTACGTGTCGGTCATGAACGGGACGAGTTCCGGGAGGTTCTCCCCGATCTTCGTCATCTCCACGCCCGTCTCCGTGCGGAAGTCGGCACAGAGCCGCGCGATGGCCCACTCGCGGGCGGTGATGTACGTGCGGTCCCGCAGGAACTCGTTGACGCGGTCGTACTGCGCGCCGTCCATCTTCGAGAACCGCTTGTACTCCCGGACGTCCCGCGGCACGTCGGAGTCGGGTTCGGGGGCGGACGCCTCGACGACCGGTTCGACCGCGGGGGCGAGGTCCCACTCGGCCGGCGGAGCACGCTGTTCGGGCATGCCCGGGGATTGCCGGGGGGGTCGCAAAAGCGTGTCGGGCGCGAGGGTTCGAGCAGAGGGAGAATCCTCGGCCTGTCCGAGCGGGGAGTGCGTGGCCGACCAGCGGGAGGCCACGAGAACGCGAACGGCGCCAGCCGTGAGCGAAGCGACCCGCGAGGCGCGAGGACCCTCGGCCAGTCCGAACGGCGAGCGAAGCGAGCCGTCAGGCGCGGAGAACCAAGAACGGCGACCTTCGCGGTCAGTTGCTCGTGAACCGGCCCCGCTCGTCGCGGGCCGGCGTCTGGCTGTCTTCCGCCTGCTGGTCGCCATCCGCCTCCTCGTCGTTGTTCTCGAACGGGACCCGGTAGAGCTTGGGGGCCCGCTGCTGGCCGCGCCCCCGACCGACCTGCTGGGGAGCGCTCCGCTGGCCGCCCTGGGGGTCGACGAACTGGCTCGGCTGGTCGCGCTGCTGGTTCCGTACGTGGTTTCCGCCGCCGCTGACTCCTGCTCGACCGCCGGACTGCCGCCCGGGCTGCTGACCGCCTCGCTCCGCATTGGTGTTGCTCCACTGGTCGGCGGGTGGCCGGGCCGACTGCTGCTGTCGTCGCTGTCGCTGGCCGTGCTGTGGGCCGCCCTGCTGGTGATTCGGGCCGCTTCCTGTCGGGTGCTGCCCGCCCCCACCGCGCTGCTGGCCGCCGCCAGTCTGGGGCCACTGGTCGCCTCGCTGCCCGTGGAACTCGCCCTGCTCGACTGGCTGCTGGCCCTGCGGGGAGTGTCCGCCCGCGACACCCTGGCCGCGCGGTTGGCCCCGTGGGCCCGAGTTGGTCGGCGGTCCGTTTCCTCCAGAAGCACCTGGCTGCTGCCCGCCTGACTGACCGGCCTGTGGTGGACTGCCTTGCTGGCGGTGCCAGCGCCGACCCCCCTCCCGTCGCTCGTCGCCCGGGCTTGCCTGGCCGCCCTGCCACTGTGCTCCGCGTCGGGCGTCGTGCCGTCGGCCGCTCTGGCGGGGGACCTGTCCCCGTTCCGCGCGTTGCTGGGCCCGGGCTGGCTGGCGCTCCTCCCGGTCCCGACCCTCGCCCCGTCCACGTCGATATCGGTCCTGGTTACCGTTTCTCATAGCTGTGAACCCGAGTTGCGCGCTACTAACGGACCGCTCCGAAACCCGCCACTACAGACACGGGTAGGAGTTCCACGCACGTTTCGGAGTCAGTTCTGCTTGCCACTGCAACCCGATGATAGGGGAGACCCACCACGGAAGACCCGGTGACCCACGCACAGTGGCCGACAGCGAGCGAACTGGACGGTGCGAACAGCAGAGCAGCCCCCCGGATTCCACAAGCTATCAAATCGCTCCTAAACAAAGTATATCCCCCCAACCTCCCTACGCCCGCTGTGGCAAACGACCCTCCTCCGGCTCCCCCCGATGTGTCAGAGCTCGACGTCGATTCGATAGAACGGAGCGAAGCGGTCGATTACAGCCCGGAGACGGACACGTATCGAGCGTCCTTCGACGGGAACACCGAGTCGGTGAGCATGGCTGTCGTCGCGACGGTCGCGGTCGTCACGCAGACCGGGCCGACGGAGCTACCGACGCTCAACGACGTAATCGACCCCGAGGCCCTCGACAACCTGGTCGAGCGGCGAGACCGCTCCGCCTCGGCGAGCGACGTCCACGTCTCCTTCGAGTACGCCGGCTGTACGCTGACCGTCCACAGCTACGGCATCATCGCGGTCCGCCCGCCCGCAGTGGAGCAGTCGGGCGACGAGCGGGGAGCGGGCAGCGAGTAGGCGGCTTGCTACCGAACGCTTTTGCCCGACGGTGGTGACACTCCGAGCATGAACGTGCTGCTGGGAATCGGGGGCGCCGACGACTCCCTGGACGCCCTCGACGAGACCGTCGCGCGCGCCGTGGACGCGGGCGACGACCTCATGGTCGCGGTCGTGGAGAACCCCGAGAGCGACCGCGTCCCCGAGGAGCTGGTGGACGCCGCCAGGGCCGCACTCGAGGACGCGGGGCTCCCGGTGGACGTCCGCCGCCTCTCCGGAGACCCGGGGAGCGCCATCGTGGAACTCGCGGAGTCCGAGGGGTTCGACCAGGTCGTGCTGGGCGGCGGCCAGCGGAGTCCGATGGGGAAGATACGACTCGGTCACATCTCGGAGTTCGTGCTGTTGAACTCCCGGGTGTCCGTGAAACTGGTGCGATAAGATGGTGGGCGAACGCGTCTACCCCGAGACGGTCGCCGCCGAGTTCCCGCGACCACCCGTCTCGTTCACCGACGGCGAGGGGCGTGCGGTCGAGGTGGGGGCGTACGAGCAACCGGTCCCCCCGGGCGCGGCACCGGCGCACGACGAGAGCGATCCACCACCGGCGGAGAGGGCGTTCGAGGCGGTCGTGGAGATGTACGCCACCTTCGACCCGGCGGACCGCGCCCAGGGCGTGCCACCGGTCGGCGAGACGCGCATCCGGGAGTGGCTCGACACGCTGCTCGCGCGGGAGGGCTTCGACGTGCTGGCGTGGAACGGCGACATCGTGGCCGGCCACGCGACGCTCGTGCCGGACTCGGCGTCGACGTACGAGCTCGCCATCTTCGTCCACCAGGATTACCAGGGCGCGGGCGTCGGCACGCGACTCATCGAGGCGCTGCTCGGTCACGGTCAGGAACACGGCGTGGAGTACGTCTGGCTCACCGTCGAGCGGTGGAACCGGCCGGCGGTCGCGCTGTACGAGAAGGTGGGCTTCGAGACGGCGTCCGCGGAGAGCTTCGAGATGGAGATGTCGATTCGTCTAAACTAAACTGACAGGACGGGCTGGCTGGCGTACAGCAGGACGTACTCGGCGGCCTTCTCGAGAACGTCGCCCGCGTCGCCGCGCAGCCCCTCGCGGGGGATGGCGAGGAAGTCCGCGTCCACGTCGTCCGCGCAGTCGAGGATGACGCTCCCCGGGTGCTGAAGCTTCCGAGACGTGGAGAAGCCGTACGCGATGGAGGAGTCCACGCTGACCTCCTCGGGCGCGAACGACGCTATCTCCGCGAGGAACGTGTTCGTGTCCTCGACGACCTCTTCCTCGGCGACGTTGCCGGCGTCGATGCTCCGCGTGACGGTCTCGCCGAGGACGTACAGCGCGTGCACGTCGGCGCCGTAGCGCTCCGCGACGGCGACGGCGTACTCGACGGCCGTGGCGGAGGCCTCCGTGCCGTCCACCGGGACGAGGACGGTGTCCACTTCGAGGCTCATGGATTGGACTGCGCCGCGGGGCTACTAAAGCGCTCCGCGTGTGGCTTTAAGGTGTCCGGCCCGGAACGACCACCTATGATAGAGACGGTTGTCATCGCGACCGACGGCTCCGAGAGCGTCGGGCGCGCGGTGGACGTGGCCCTCGACGTCGCCACGCGGTTCGACGCCGCGGTCCACGCCCTCTACGTCCTCGAGGAGAGCGAGGTGGAGACCGCGCCCGAGGCGGTCCGCGACGAGATGCACGCGGCCCTCGCGGAGCGCGGCGAGGACGCGGTGGCGAAGGTGGCCGAGGCGGCAGAGAAGAACGTCACGACGGCGGTCCGCGAGGGGCGGCCACCCGCGGAGATTAGCCAGTACGCCCGGGACGTGGACGCGGACGTGGTCGCCACCGGGACCCGGGGCCGGCACGGCGAGAACCGCTTCTTCATCGGGAGCGTCGCCGAGCGCGTCGTTCGGACCTGCCCGGTTCCCGTGCTGACGGTCCGCCAACTCGAGGCAGAGACCTAACAGGAGATTTATTCCGGTTCCGCGAAGAGTTCTGCGACGATGCCCTCCACGAACCGACGCCGCTTTCTCGCGACCGCGGGTGCCGCCAGCGTCGCCGCACTCGCCGGCTGTAACGCGCTGGGGAGCGGCCACCCCGAGGTGAACACCGGGAGTGGCCTGAGCGAGGACACGAGCCAGGCCCTCGAGAACGACGCCGTCTACCTCGCGGGCGACACCGACGACCTGCCGACCCCACCGAACATCGCAGAGACCCTCGAAGACGCGGACGCCGTGCTCGCCACCCCGAGTGCGGACCGGGCGACCCTCGTACAGGCGTTCCGCACGCACAGGCCCGTGGCGTTCGCGACGGGGAGTGGCTTCGACGCGATGGTGGGGCTGCTTGAGAGCGTCCGCCAGGAGTACACGTTCGGCGTCGAGGCGGTCCGGGCACGCCCCGTCAGCGTGGTCGTGGCGGTACCGGGGAACGAGACCGTCGAGACGTACACGTTCGTCGACGAGGGCGGCTGGGACGACCCGGTCCTCGACCCGCTCGGCTGGGCGCTCGTCGGGCGCGTCCCCGAGTGCGAGACGTTCGTCCCGGAGTCATCGGCGGACGAGCTGTACGACTACGCGGGTGCCACGAACGTCGTCGGTCGCCTCGACGAGGGGGAGGCCTACGCGTCCCGGACGGTCGCGTCGGTCAGCCACCAGGACACCGGCCAGTACGTCCGCCTGCGGACGACGCTGCACGCCGAGGCGAACGACGGGTTCGCCGTCGAGGATGGCGTGAGGGAGGCGGACTTCCCGGACGACCAGCGCCTCCACGACGTCTTCCCGAACGCGCACACGCGAAACGGCGTGCAGGTCGCGAACGTCTCGGACACGACCCGGAGCACGTTCGAAATCGAGTTGACGCCTAAGAACGCGCGTGCAAGGAGCGCGCTCACCGGCTGTGGCGGCCTGCAGACGGAGGGGAGCATCGCCTACGACCACCGGACCAGTTTCCAGTGGAAGCGCGACGACCTGCTCGGTGCCGACCGCCACTACGGTGGCGGGACGGGTCGCGGCGAGTGGCACCTCGGAACCTGAGCGGCGACTGTTCGCCCCCAATCGCGGGGTTCTTTGCGCGTCCGGCCCACCTGCCGGTATGGAAGACTGGGTCATCGAGGACGAGGGCTTGCCGCTCGAACGCAAGTCACTGCTGCCCGGAAAGGGCTTTTTCGTCCCGGACGACGTCCGCGAGGAGCAGAAGGACCGGGAGATCAGAGAGCGCATCGAGGGCGCGAACGTCGTCGTGGTGGCGGACCCCGACGCCGACGGCCTGGCGTGTGCGGCCACCATCCGCGAGGTGTACGGCGAGGCGGCGCTCGTGCCCGCCGGCCCCCACGAGATCGAGGACGGCCTGCGCCGCGCTGCTGAGTTCGGCGCCGACGATTGTCGCATCTTCGTCTGCGACCTCTGCCCGGACAAGTTCCGGTACGTCGACGACGAACTCGCGTACGCCGTCGAGCACGCCAGTGAGGTCCGGTGGTTCGACCACCACCAGTGGACCGAGGAGACGGCCGACGCCGTCCGCGATGCGGGCGTCGACCTCGTCGTCGGCGACTCCGAGGAGGAGTGCACCGCCGACGTCGCGGTCCGGAGCCTCGACGGGGACGTCCCGGAGTACCTCCGTGAACTCGCCGTCGTCACCCGTGACCACGACCTCTGGCTGAAGGAGGACCCCCGCAGCGACGATCTGGCGGACTACTCCTACTGGACGGACGCCGAGGAGTACATGGACACCGTCCAGGAACACGGCGCCGACCTCCCCGAGGACGTCCTGGAGTTCCTCGCGGAGCGCCGCGTCGAGAAGAACGACCTCATCGACCGGGCGGTCGCCCGCGCGGCGATGAAGGAGATCGACGAGTGGACGGTCGGCGTCACGTACGGCCGCTGCTCGCAGAACGAGGTTGCCGAGGCGCTCCGCGAGCAGGGCGCCGACGCCGCTGTCGTCGTCAAGCCCTCCGGGAGCGCGAGCATTCGCGGCACCGAGGGCTTCGAGCGCGCCCACGAGGTCGCCCGCCAGGTCAACGGCGGCGGTCACCCGAAGGCCGCGGGCTGCAAGCCCGACATCTACGAGGACATGATGGACTACGCGAACCACTGGACCTCCCAGGGCGCGACGACCAAGCAGGTCATCCTCGACGCGTTCCGCAACCTCGAGGACGAACCGGCCGACGACTAGCCCGCCGCGTTTATCCGGACACCAGCCGTCGCCCGGGGTATGAGCCTCGACTTCGATGCTGGCCGTCCCGTCGTCGGGATGGTCCACCTCGACGCGCTCCCCGGCGCCCCGGGGTTCGACGGCGACCGGGAAGCCATCAGGGATGCCATGCTGCGGGACGCACGTCGCCTCGAATCGGGCGGCGTGGACGCTCTCATGCTGGAGAACTTCGGCGACGCGCCGTTCTACGCCGACGACGTCCCCAAACACGTCGTGGCGTCGATGGCCGCGCTCGCCGCCGACCTGCGCCGCGAGACGAATCTCCCCCTCGGCGTCAACGTACTCCGGAACGACGCCGACGCCGCCGTCTCCGTCGCGGCCGCGGCCGGCGCGCAGTTCGTGCGCGTGAACGTCCACGCCGCCGCGCGCCTCACCGACCAGGGCATCGTCACCGGCGCGGCGGCCGAGACGGTCCGCCTCCGCGAGCGCCTCGGCGCGGATGTCTCGATTCTCGCCGACGTCGACGTGAAACACTCCGCCCCACTCGCGGAGCGACCGCTCTCCGAGGAGGTCGCGGAATTAGTCGAGCGCGGCTGGGCCGACGGCCTCGTCGCCAGCGGCAGCGGCACCGGCCACGCGACGAGCCTCGACCACCTCCGGAACGTGGTGGCGGCCCGCGACGAACTCGACACGGACGCCTCGGTGTTCGTCGGCAGCGGCGTGACAAGGGAGACGGTCGGCGAGGCACTGGACGTCGCGGATTGCGTCATCGTCGGCACGGCG
Organism: Halobacterium sp. DL1; assembly: GCA_000230955.3. Lineage (NCBI taxonomy): Archaea > Methanobacteriati > Methanobacteriota > Halobacteria > Halobacteriales > Halobacteriaceae > Halobacterium > Halobacterium sp. DL1. The sequence continues at coordinate 226,042 of CP007060.1, read as the reverse complement.
CTGAAGGAGAACGAGGAGACGACCGCATCCGTCGACGAGCAGCGCGTCCGGCGCCTCGTCGAGGAAGCCCGCTAGTCGGGGAGGTCGTCACGGACAGCGAGCGCACCCCGTGCGCCCGCCGCAGTACAGTTCTGCGCGGCGGCCGCGGCGGCCGTTTCTCCCGCTGCTTCTGCCGGTCTGTCGCCGAGCAGCCACGCGTGAATCAGCGCCGCGGTGAACGCGTCGCCGGCGCCGGTGGTGTCCACGACGGCGCGCTCGTGGGCGTCGACCTGGACCACCTCGCCGTCGCCGAGGTACGCGCCGTCACTTCCCACAGTCACAGCGACCCGGTCGGCGCCCGCACGGGACAGCGACTCGACGGCCGCGCTCGGGTCGCAGTCCAGATAGGAGCGCGCGGCCACCTCGTTCGTGACGAACAGGTCCGCGGCCGTCGCCGCTGCGTCGATGGTCTCGCGGGTCGCGCCCCGGCCTTCGAGTTCCGAAATCGGGCCGGCGAGGTCGAACGCGAGCGCCGCAATCTCGCCGGTCTGTCGCATCTCTACAAGATCACGGACGACCACGTCGGGGGCGTATGCGCTCGTGAACACGCAGTCTGCGTCTCGACAGCGCTCTCGGTCGGCGTCCGTGAGTCGGAGTTGCGGGACGCTGTCGCCGCCCGCGACGATCATCCGGTCGCCGTCAGGACCGCGGAGAATCAGGCAGTACGAGGACTCGTCGTCGCCTCGGCGGACGCCCGACACGTCGACGCCCCAATCGGCCAGCGAAGCGAACACGCGGTCGGCCGCGTCGTCGTCACCGACCCGGGAGACGACGCTCGCGTCGTGGTCGAGCGCCGAGAGCGCGCAGGCGACGTTCGCGGCCACGCCGCCTGCGCGCTCTTCGTAGTCGCGGACGAACGCGCCGCCGTCGGGTTCCGGGAGATTCGAGAGGCCGTAGACGCGGTCGAGCACCGCGCTCCCGACGGCGACGACGGTGGCCATCAGCGCTCCCCGGCCACCCACTTCTCGGAGTACGCGGTGCCACAGGAACAGTAGACGTAGGCGTGGATGACGTCGCCCTCGGCGTAGAGTCCGCCGACCTCATCGTTCTGGGCCTCCGCGAAGGAGAAGACGAACTCGGCGTGATGGTCCTCGGAGTCGTCGTCGGCCGCCGGGCAGTCCCCGCCGACGAGGTCCGCGTCGACCTGGCCGGGGTTGTCCATCGCTGTCGAGCCGAACTCCATCGCGGCCATCCCCGTGATCGTCTGGAAGACGCTGCGGCCGCGTTCACCGTCGACGACGAGGATGACGCCCTCCCCGACGCGCTCGGCGTCGTCACGGTCGGCGAGTGAGTCGACGTCTGAGACGTAGGATTCGGAGAGGTAGAGCGCGACGTGGTCGGTTCGGTCGCCGGCGAGATAGGCGTCGTAGTCGCTCACGACACCGGGTACGCGACCGCCGCGAAAAAGCGTGGCGTTACTCAGGCTTCGGCCGCTTCCTCGTCGGCCTCCTCGTCCTCGCCCTCACCGTAGAGGGAGGCGACGGACTCGTCGCCGCGCTCGGCGACGGCGACGTTGAGCTGGACGGTGGCGTCGGAGACTTCCTTCCCGCGGACGCTGACGCGCTTGCGCTCGCCGTCGGTGGTCGGCTTGAAGCCGGGGCCCCCCGACAGCAGGACGTCCTGCAGTCCGGCGCCGTCGACGTCCGGGCGCATCGGTCGGCCGGCGGCGTCGCTGCCGCCGGTGATCTCGACGGTGTAGCCGTCGAGGCCGACTGCCTCGCCGTCGACCTCGTCACCGATGTCGAGACCGAGGAAGCGGTTCGCGTCCTGTCCGTCTACCTCGCGCTGGTAGGTTCGCCCCGACTCGGGGTCGGCGACGACGACCTGGAACGTAGCCATGCGTGAAACGAGTCGGGCGCTATTCAAAAACCCGTCGAAGCGACCGAGCAGCGACGCTGACGCGCTTCCCGGGAGAATCCGGCTTCGAGGCGGTAGGAGCGAGCAGGCGACCCGGCGGTTCGCAGGGCGATGGTCGCACTACCGCTGACGCCCTGCGGCCGAATTCAGTGCATAGTCCGGGTTGGTCCCGCTCTCGTACTTGAACCTGCGCAGGAACCAGGCGGTGGAACAGCCGTCAACGGCCAGCATCCGCAAGCGAGCGGTCCAACGGACCCGAGCGAAGCGGTTCACTGCGCGAACGAGCGAAGCGAGGGAGCGCAGGCCGACGACTGAGGGATGCGAAGCGGACCGAAGGAGGAGTGCTTTTAGTGCAGGTTTTACCGAGTGAGGCGGCCGGAGGCCGCCGAGCGCAGCGTAAAACGTGCGTCAGAACGGGTAGTCCCGCTCCTCGCGCTGCACGCTGATCCACTTCTGCTCGGTGAACTCTTCGAGAACCGCTTCGCCGTTGTAGCGGCCCATGCCGGAGTCGCCGACGCCGCCGAAGGGGACGTGGGGTTCGTCGTTGATGGGCTGGTCGTTGATGTGAATCATCCCGGTGTCGATGCGGTCGGCGATGTCGCGGGCGCGCCCGACGTCGCCCGAGTGGACGGAGCCGGAGAGGCCGTAGTCAGTCGAGTTGGCCATCTCGACGGCCTCGTCGTCGTCCGAGAACGGGATGACCGGAGCGACCGGGCCGAAGTGCTCGTTGCACGCGGCGGCCATGTCGTTGGTGGCGTCCGAGAGGACCGTGGGTTCGACGACGAGGCCGTCGTGGCCGCCGCCGGTTTCGACGGTGGCGCCTGCGTCGACCGTCTGCTCGACGAAGTCGAGGATCTGGTCGCGCTGGGACTCGTCGATGATGGGGCCGACCACGGTCTGGGGTTCGTGGGCAGTCCCAGTCGGGAGTTCCTCGGCGCGTTCGGTGAGTCGGTGGACGTACTCGTCGTAGACGTCCTCGTGGACGAGGTGGCGGTTGACGGAGATGCAGACCTGCCCGGAGTGGAGGAAAGAGCCGAAGACGCCGCCGTCGATGGCGCGGTCGAGGTCTGCGTCCTCGGTGACGATGTGGACGTTGTTGCCGCCGAGCTCCATCGCGGGCGTCGCGAGGTTCGTGGCGGCGGTGCCGGCGACCTGCTTGCCGACCTCAGTGGAGCCAGTGAACGCGACGACGTCGGCCTCGGGGTGGCCGGCGATGCGGTCGCCGACCTCCGACCCGTGGCCGGTGACGACGTTGAGCACGCCCTCGGGGAGGCCGGCGGCCTCGAACAGTTTGGCGAGCAGCAGGCCGCCCGTGACGGGTGTGTTCGTCGCGGGCTTCAGGACGACGCTGTTGCCGGTGGCGATGGCGGGGGCGACGGCGCGGATGGAGAGGTTCAGCGGGAAGTTCCACGGGGAGATGACGCCGACGACGCCCTTCGGTTCGCGGACGACGATGTTCTCCTTGCCCGCGACCGTGGAGTCGCGGCGGTCGCCGGACATCCGCGTGGGGAAGGAGGCGGCCTCGCCCGTGATGCCGACGGAGGTGTAGAACTCCGCCATCCCCTTCGTGCGCGTCGACCCGGACTCGGCGGCGAGGAGGTCGAGAATCTCGTCGCGGTTCTCCTTGAGGAGGTCGCGTGCGGTCCGGACGACGGAGGCTCGCTGCTGGGGCGGGCGGGAAGCCCACTCGTCCTGCGCGGCGGCGGCCGCCTCGTAGGCGGCGTCGACGTCGCCAGTGGTGCCCGCGGGCACCTCGGCGAACTGCTCGCGCGTCGACGGGTCCTCGACGGAGATGGTGTCGCCGTCGTCGGGTGCGACGTACTCGCCGTCGATGTACTGTGCGGTCCAGTCGACGTCGGTGAGGTCGAGGTCGGACATCGGTGTGGGCTTGGATGTCCACGCTCGTAACGTTACCCCAATCGCCCCACCCGAGTGTTGAAGCCGCGGGACATCGTAGGTGCCGACGATGGACCGCGAAGTCCTCATGCTGCACCTGCGACAGGCGTTCGGCGGAACGGCAGCCGAGCGGCGCACGGTCGCACGGGCGGCGGGGGACCTCGTGGACGCGGGAAAACTGGAGGGTGACCTCGACGTGGAGTTGACGGCAGAGGTGGTCCTCGAACACCTCTCGGACGCGCCGCGGGGGACGCCCGCGGAGCGCTGGAACTGGTGGATGGGCGCCCTGGAGGCGTCCCACGGCGGCTACCGCCAGTTCCGCGTGACGGCGTGGGACGGGGAGGCGTGACCGGCTACCGGTAGGACTGGAGGAACGCCCGGTCGACCTCGTCGAACGACAGCGTCCGGCCGCCGTGGGTGCTGACGAACGCCGACGCGTCGCTGTCGTCGGAGAACGGGACGAGTTCCGTGCCCATGCCGCCGTGGACGCGGCTGCCGGCGACGTACGTCAGCGTCTCGGCGTCGCCGAACGTGTCTGCGGCGGTGTGCGTGCTGATGTACTGCTGTCCCTTGCGCTCGGTGAGGTCGTAGTCCACCGCCGAGTAGTCCGTCACGTAGACCGCTTCGGCGGTCCACCCCTGCTGCTCGCGCGCGAGGTGGTACGGGAACAGGCCGACGGCGAGCGTGTGGAACCACGCGGGGTTGTCGTGACCCTCCGGACTGTTGTCGGCGTAGAACACCTGGCCGTTCGGCCCGAAGTGCTCGCCGATGAGCATCCCGCCCTGGTCGTCGGACTTGCCGCCCGAGAGGTCGATAGGGCCCGGTTTCGGGCCCGAGTCGTCACTCCCGGAGGCACCGCCGAGGGCGGTACAGCCGGCGATCGCGGTCGTGAGCGTTGCAACACCGGTCGCGACGAACGTGCGACGAGTTGGGTATCGTGTCATATTCGGGGAGACGGCAGGCCGCCGGAGGTCAGACCGACCGGCGGCGGAACGCGAGCACCGCGCCGGCGACGGGCAGGACGATCCAGGCTGCGAGCGCGGCGAGCAGGACGGGCGTCGTCAGGCCGGTGCCGGTGAGCACGCCCGCGATGCCCCCGGCTGTGGTGGAGACGCCGCGCAGCACGAACACGCGGAAGAGGTCCGCGGGGTTCGCGAGCACGGCGGCGCCGACGACCCACTCGGGGAGGTCGAGGGTCGCGACGAGGCCGAGCGCGACGAGGTCGTGGACGAGCACGAACCACACCCACGCGGCGAGCGCGGCGCCGAGCGCGTGGGTCTTCTCGCTGGCGAGCGTGGACGCGAGGACGCTCACTCCGAGGAACGCGAGCGCAGTGGCGACTGCCGTGAGGACGACGCTCGCGTACGAGCCGACCACGCCGACGCCAGCGAACCGGACGAGGAGCGCGCCACCGACGGCGAAGCCGACGAGCATCCCGCCGCCGAGCGCGGCCGCCCGCCCGAGATACGTCCCGACGACGACGGCGGCGTTCGACAGCGGGAGCGCGAGCAGCATCTCCAGGGAGCCGCTCTCGTCGGCGCCGACGATGGTGTCGAAGCCGACCGCGAGCGCGGCCAGCGGCACGACGTAGACGCCGAGCTGCGCGAAGCTCGCGAGAACGGCGGCCACCCGCGTGGGGCCGACCGCGGAGCCGCCGAGGAAGACGAGCGCGACCGAGAACAGCGCGAACAGCACCGCGACGCCGAGCGCCCAGCGCCGCCGGACCGCGAGACGGTACTCCCTGACGGCGACGAGACCGGTGTCGACGGCGGCCGCGCGGAGCGCCGACACCGACCCGGTGCCGGTCCGGGCCTCGGTCTCGAGTCCGAGTTCGACGCCGGCGGTCGTAACGCCGCTGCCGTCGGTAGCGGGCTCGTCGTCGCTCATCGGCGCTCACCTCCGGCGAGTCCGAAGTCGACACCGCGTCCTGCGGCGACCGCGTCCCGGAACACGGCGTCGAGGCCCGGCTCGGCGACCTCGACGTCCGCCACCTCGGCGGCGTTCCGCAGGTCGTCGAGCACGTCGAAGACGGCGGCGCGCTCGCACTCCAGGCGGACCTGTGGCGGGTCCGCGGCGACGGCGACGACGCCCGCGCTGTCTGCCAGGTAGTCGGCGGCGCCCTCGGCGTCCTCGACCGTCGCGACCACGGAGACGGTGTCGCCGGCGGACCGCCGGAGGTCGGTGACGTCGCCCTCCACGGTGACCCGTCCCTCGTCGAGGATGGCGACGCGGTCGCAGAGGCGTTCGATCTCGCCGAGCACGTGGGAGGTGACGACGATGGTGACGTCGGTCTCCCGGGAGAGCGTCTCCACGATGTCGTGGAAGTCGGCGACGCCCGCGGGGTCGAGGCCGGCGGTCGGTTCGTCCAGCAGGAGCACCGCGGGGTTGCCGACGAGCGTGGTCGCGAGCCCGAGCCGTCGGTTCATCCCGTTGGAGTACCCCCCGACGTGGCGGTCGGCGGCGTCCGCGAGCCCCACGGTCTGGAGCACGCGCTGGACGCGCTGGTCGCGGACGTCGCCGGGGACGTCGCGGACGCGGGCGTGGAACCCGAGCACCTCCCGTCCCGTGAACGACGGCGGGAAGCCGGCCTGCTCGGGGAGGTAGCCGACGCGCTCGCGAAGCGCGGTGCCCGCCGTCGGCGAGAGCCCGCCGACCGAGACGCTGCCGGCGTCCGGCGTCGCGTGGCCGACGAGCATCTTGAACAGCGTCGTCTTGCCGGCCCCGTTGCGGCCGACGAGGCCGAACGTCTCCCCGCGGTCGACGGTGAGGGAGACGCCGTCGAGGGCGGTGACGGTGCCGTAGCGTTTCTCCACGTCGCTGATTTCGATTTCACTCATAGTATCGCCTCCAGTCGTCGTGTGCCGGTCTCGCCAGGGGGTGGTGGTCGACGACGCCCGGTGTCTCGAGCAGCGGCACGGAGCGCGTCGCCAGTCGCACCGCGTCGAAGGCGGGACTCGACGCGAACACCTCCACCTCCGGCTGTCTGTGACTCATCTCGTCGAGCACGCCGGTCGCCTGGAACCGGACCTCGCTGACGCCGTCGTGGTCGACGTCCACGGGCCGGGCGCCGTCCCAGTAGTTCCCGCGGTCGCTGCCGTTCCAGGCGACCTGCTCGCCGAGGACGGCCTTCATCGCGTCGCCGTTGTCGACGAAGGAGTTGCCGCTGGCGCGGGCGTCGGTACTCCCCGCGGTGAGGTGGACGCCGACGTCGTTGGCGAGCACGAGGTTGTCCACGACGTCGTTGTCCATGGAGTTGTAGACGAACAGCCCGTTGCCGTTGCCGACCAGGTCGTTGCGGGCGACGCGTGAGTGGTCGACCTCCTTCAGGAGGACGCCGTGCCCGCTGGTCCCCGAGTTGTTGACGGCGACGTTGTCGACGACGTCGATGTCGTCGGAGACCATCAGCGCGTAGCCGACGTCGTTGTCGAACGCGGTGTTGTTCGCCAGGCGGTTGTGGTCGGAGTACATGTAGTGGACGCCGTAGCGGAGGTCCCACATCGTGTTGTTCCGCGCGAGCACGTCCGTGCTCCAGGAGAAGTAGATGCCGTCGCGGGCGTCTGTGATGGTGTTGTTGGCGACGACGGCGCCGTCGGCCTCCCAGAGCTGGATGCCGTTGCCGCGGTCCGAGAGCCGGGCGATCGACTCCCGGCCGACGATGGCCGAGTCGCGAATCGTGGCCCCGGACGCGCCGTCGACCCAGACGCCGAACGTGGTGTTCGTGACGCGGACGCCGTCCACGGTCGCATTCGCACCGGCCACCCAGACGGCGGCGTCGTTGTCGGTGGTGCTGTAGCCAGCGTCCGTGACCCAGACGTCGCGGACGGTCACGTCGCTGGCGTTCACCGTCAGCACCGTCCCCTCGCCCTGTCCGCGGACGACCGACTCCGAGGGAGAGGTGCCGACGACGGTGACGCCGGGGGTGTCGAGGGTCACCGGGCCCTCGACGGTGCCCGTCACGCGGACGGTGTCGCCGGGAGCGGCGGCGGCGAGCGCGCCGTCGAGGGTGTCGTAGCGCTGGTCGTCGACGGTCGCGTGGCCGTCGGCCGGTGGGGCGGCGAACTCGTACTCCGCGGGGACCGACGCGTCGAAGTCGACGGTCTGGTCCCGGCTGGGGTTCTCCGCCGGCGTGGCGACGACGGCGCCGACACTCACGACGAGCAGCACGGCGGCCGCGACCGCGAACCAGCGCTCGACGCGTCGGTCACGCACGGGCGGTCACCTCCCACCCGTCTCGTCGGCGCGCACGGGGTCGTCGTCCGGCTCGTCGCCCCCATCGCCCGCGCCGATTCGGCGCTTCGCGGCGGCCGCGAGGTCGCCGAACGTGGTGTCGCGGTCGCGGTAGTAGAACGCGACGGCGAGCAGGGCGACGGCGAGTACCGAGAGGTACGCGCCCGTCCCGAACCGGGAGTAGCTCGTGATGTTCGCCACGTCGTAGCGCCCCCACAGCGGCGGCGTGAACCCGTCGACGCCCATCACCGGCGCGTCCGGGTCGAGCGTGTGTCCCGCCTGGTAGAGACGGTACTGGATGTCGGCGAGCAGCACGCCGAACACGACCGCCGTCCCCGCGAACTGCGCGACGAGTCCGCGCTTGAGTCGCCGCACGTCGGGCGCGAGCGCGACGAAGAGGCTGCACGCCGAGACGACGACGAACGCCAGCGGACCCAGCGACCACTCGGGCACGTCGATGGCCCGGGGGTGTGGCTCGAAGTTCGGCTGCCAGTAGACCGGGTCGGGGTAGTAGAAGCCGATGTACTTGTTGAGGTTCGCCATCTCCACGTAGTCGCCCGTGATGCGCGGATAGGCGTAGAGCTGGAGCTCGAGGACCGTGCTCGGGTACTGGACGGCGTGTACCTCGATGCGCCACATGGGGAACAGCAGCGCGGCGACGAACAGCACTGCCGCTACCACCGGGAGCCCACGGCGCAGTTGTGCGAACGCCGACGTGCCTGGGAATTCGTAGTCCATGGTGTCACCTGGCCGGGGTCCGTCGTGACGAACCACCGGTGTCGGCCGCGCGGGCCGCGGGCGGAGCGACGCCAGATACTGACACGCCGCCCCACTCGCACCCCGCACGACCGCCGGTCGTCGTCGGTGCCGGCCGACCGCGGCCGGCGTCCGAGTCGGTCGCCCTGGCCGACTACTGGTCGTTCGTCGTCGCTACTCGCGCGGTTCCACGATCATCCGCGAGCGCATCTCCAGGTGGAGCGCGCTGCAGAAGTACGTGCAGTAGAACCAGTACACGCCGGGCTCGTCCGCGGTGAACGTGACCTCCCGGGTGTCCTGGGGCGCGATGGCGAGGTGGATGTCGTACTCGGGGATGGCGACGCCGTGGATGATGTCGCGCACACCCTCGATGTTCGTGACGGTGAACGTGACCTCGTCGCCCTCCGTCACCGTGAACTCCTTGAGGCCGAACTCCGACCGCATCGAGGACATCTTCACGTCGACGGAGCGCTCGCCCGTGCGCTCGATGCCCGAGTCGGACTGCTTGACGAACGGCTTCTCGCCCTCGTAGTCGGCCTTGTCGTACGTCGTCGCGGGGTCGAGTTTGTCCCGGTGGGCGAACACGCAGTCGTGGGGCTCGGGGTAGGCCGGGTGGTCGGCCACGACCTCCATCTCCGTCTCGCCCTGCCCGATGTGGATGAGCTGGTCGTTGTCCGGGTGGATCGGGCCGACCGGCAGGAACCGGTCCTTCGAGAGCTTGTTGAGGCTGACCAGCCACTCGCCGTCCGGGTCGGTGGTCATCGCCTCGACGGCCTGGATGTGGCCCGGATTGTAGTGGACGTCGACCTTCTCCATCACCGGGTCCGTCGAGCCCGCGTCCGCGTCGACGGCCGCCTCGATGTCCCACTTGACGGCCTGCGAGTCGATGAACAGCGACGTGTACGCGTGGCCGTTCCCGTCGAAGGTCGTGTGCAGCGGCCCGAGGCCGACCTTCGGGCGGCCGGCGACGACGTCGTCGGGGTCACTCGAGGAGTCGAGCGCCTCGATGTCGAGCATCGTCACTGTCGGCGACAGCTTCCCGGCGATGAACGCGTACTTCCCGTTCGGCCCGACCTCGACGCAGTGCGGGCTCTTCGGCGTCGGGATATACCGCACGATGGGGCTACCGCCGCTGTTCAGCGGGCTGTCCTTGGTCCCGTCGACGACGGGGACGCCGTTGACCTCCTCGTACTCGCCGGCCTCGACGGCCTTCTCGATACGAGGGACGTCGAACGCCTTCACGAAGTCGCGGTCGTCGTGGGTCATCCCGGAGGCCTCCGTGGCCTCCTCGGAGTTGTACGCCGACGCGATGGCCCAGCGGCCGTCCTTGTCGGTGTCGACGATGTCGAGGTTGCCGTCAACTCTCACCTGCCACTCCGTCTCCATCGTCTCGGGGTTGACCGCCGAGAACAGCGACGCGTAGTTCTCGGGGCTGTGGACGTCGCGGCCGTCGTTCGGCAGCGGCACGCGGAACTCCCCGTTGCCGAAGATGTAGCCCGTGTCGGGACTCTGGACGGCGCAGCCGTGGACGGACTGGACGTTCGGGACGTCCGTGATGGCGTCCGTCTCGAAGTACTTCAGGCTCACCCGGGCGATGCGGCCGTTGGCCTTGTCGTTCACCCAGAGGTACTCGCCGTCGTAGTCGCCGTCCGTCTCGGAGAGCACGGGGTGGTGGTTGTCACCCCACGTGTAGTCGCCGGCGCCCTCCAGCATCTCCCTGGTCTCGTCGTCGAAGCCGTAGCCGCGGGAGGCCTCCTTGTTGAACACCGGGATGCGCATCAGTTCACGCATCGACGGGATGCCGACGACGCGGATCTCGCCGGACTGGCCGCCCGACCAGAAGCCGTAGTACTCGTCGTGTTCGCCCGGCGGGACCTTGTGGTCGGGCGCCGACCCGCTCTTGCTCCCACCGCCGGAGCCCCCACCGGAGCCACCGCGATTGATGATGTCGCCGGAACAGCCCGCGAGCCCGGCCATCGCGCCGGTCGCGACGCCGGCCTTCACGAAGTCCCGGCGGTTGAGCTCCAGGCCAGCGAGCTCGAGCGTCGGCGAGTCGTCGTCGCGCGGGGTCGGTTCGTCGACCTCGGCGAGGAGGTCCTCGATCTGGCGCTCGTGTCGCTCGACGACCGCCTCCGGGTCGAGGTCGGTGCTGTCGGTGCCGTCGGACGGTGTTTCTGTCATCTCAGACCACCTTGATGGTGCCGACCATCCCGCTCATCTCGTGGGGGATGCAGTAGTACTCGTACGTGCCGGTCGTCTCGAACGTGTGCTCGTAGGTCTCGCCCTCCGGAATGCTCCCCTCGTCGGGGTAGGCCTCGTTGGCGGCCTGCTCCGCGTCGAACCCGCCCGAGGCGAAGTACGCCGCCCCGTCGGGAATCTCGTCCTCGTAGGCGGTGACGGAGTGGGCGACCGCACCGACGTTCTCCCACGTGACCGTGGTCCCCGCCGAGACCTGGACCTGCTTGGGTGCGAACGCGAGTTCGTCGTTCATCTCGATGGTGCTGGTCTCCGTGAACGACCCCGAGTCGCCACCGCCCCCGGAGTCGTCGGACTCGGTGGTCGTGTCGCCACCATCGTCCTCGCTCTGTCCCGACCCGGAGGAGCAGCCCGCGAGCGCGAGTGCGCTCGCCGTGCCGACCGATGCCAGGAACGTGCGTCGTGAGTGTTTCCTCATACTGTTGCCTCGACTGGGGCTCGGGGAGGGTTCTACGTAAACCGGCGAGCAGAGTACAGGGAGCCGGGAACGCGGCCGAACATGTGAGGACAACCGTTGACGGCCGGTGCTCCGGGCCGGCAGTCGAACGGGCTACCCGGCGAGAAGGAACCCCGCAGAGGGGACGTTACCCCGTCTGGAGGCGTCGTGGCGGTTGGCGCGCGTCACTCGACGACGACGGTGCCGATCATCCCGGACGCGACGTGGGGGACGCAGATGTAGGTGTACTCGCCCGTCGTCTCGAAGGTGTGCTCGTACGTCTCACCCTGGGGGACGACGGCGAACTCGTCGCCGCCCTGTTCCATCGTGCCGAACCCCTCGGCGCCCTCCGGGATGGCTATCTCCTCGTTCATCTCCGGCCACGCGGAGACGTTGTGTCCGGCACTCTCGAACTCCCAGGTCACCGTCTCGCCGCTGGAGATGGTGATCTCCTCGGGCTCGAACACGAGTTCCGCGTTCGGGCCTGCGGCGACGAGGTTCTCGCCGCCACCCCCACCGCCGCCCGACTCCGTCGTCGTCTCCTCGCCACCGCCGGCCTCGGTCGTCGCCTCCGTCGTCCCCCCACCACCGCCGTCCGCCGGTTCGGTCGTCTCGCCGCCACCGTCACCGTCGTCGCCGGTACCTCCGCAGCCCGCGAGTGCGACTGCGCTGGCGACGCTGACGCCAGCGACAAACTGTCGCCTCGAATAGGACTCGTTCATGTTCGTAGGTACGTCTGCGAACTCCCTAAACCCCGCGCAGGATACGGAGGGTCAGCTCAGGAACAGCCGGCGGTCGGCGCGCTCGTGGTCGGCCGCGAGCACGTCGACGAGCGGCGCGAACGGCGTCAGCTCCGCGAGCGAGCGGTCGGCGCTGTCCTCGACCGCGTCGGCGATGGTCGACTGGAGGTCGGCGAGCACCCGCTGGACGTCGCTGTGCCCCAGCGAGAGCAGCCGCTGGGCCGCGCCGAGCAAGCCGGTGACGAAGCCGTGACAGCAGACCAGGCACGCCTCGCGCTCGGAGATGTCGGCCCGGGCCGCCGTCGCGCCCAGCACGACCGCGTGGAAGCCGGGCGCTTCGCCTGGGACGCGCTCGGCGTAGGCCGCGAGGAACGCGTCGTCGCGGACCTCGCGCTGGACGTCGAGCAGGCGCGCGCCCGCGTGTGCGGCGCTCTCGCGGAACTCCGCCGGAAGCGTCACCGCGGCGAGTCGGCGGTCGGCTTCACAGACGCCCTCGAGGTCCTCGTCGAGTGCGCTGGCGTGGGCGGCCCGCAGCGCGACCAGTTCACCCGGACCGAACAGCCGGCGGAGGTGGGTCGCCAGCAGCGCCTCGACGTCGTCGGCGTCGGCTACGCGGTCGTCCGCGACGAACTGCTCGAGGCCGTAGGAGACGCTGTTCGTCCCGACGGGGAGGAACGAGTCCGCCAGCCGGAACGCCTCGAGCGCCGCGTCGTCGCTCACTCGGCGCCACCTCCTCCGTGAGTGTGGTCCGCTTCGCCGTCCGCTCCGTGGCTGTGGTCCGAGTGTGTCCCGTCGTGGGAGTGCTGGTGGCTGTGGCCGTGGTCGTGCGAGTGGCCGTCGGCGTGCTGGTGGTCGTGCGAGTGACCGTGCCCACCCGCGTCGTCGAACGTGGTCGGCGGCACGTCCTCGTAGCCGAGTTCCACGTCGGCCGGGAGCACGTCGGCGAGCGTCGCCTCCATGCGCTCGCGGGACTCCGTCACCGGGAACAGCGCCGTGGAGTCCTGCACAGCGAGTACCCAGTGGCGGTTCCCCGCGGTGTGGCCGAGTTCGAGGGCCTCGGCCGGCGCTATCTCGGCGTCCGCGAAGTCGAGGACGAGCGCCTCCACGGCCGCGAGTTCGACCACGACGAGGTCGCCGTCGGTGGTCTCGAGGACGTCGCCGTCGGCGAGCACGTGCCCGACGACGACGCCGAGTTCCCGCCCGTCGGCGGTCTCCGTGCGGACTCGCGAGCGGCGCCGCTCGGTCTCCGAGAGGACGACGCGGTGGGGATCGGCGCCGGCCAGTCGGTCGGCGACAATCGGGTCGTCGCGGTGGCCGAGGTAGCTGTCTGCGACCAGCATCAGAACCGCCTCCCGGACGGCGCCGGGGCGTCCAGCAGTTCGCGGCGCGCGGCGTCCCAGGCGGTGTGGACGGCGCTCTCGACGTCCGCAGCACGGTCGCCGAGCGCGCGCACGACGACCCCCGCACTGTTCGGCAGTTCGGTCGCTGCGGCGCGTCCGTCCGCGTCCGTGACCGCCGCGTGCAGGTCGTCGCTCAGGGCGTCGGTGTCCGCGTCTGGAGCGACGACGAACAGCGTCCCGTAGACGGCGAACTCGCCGAGGACGCCCGGGGCGGAGGGGTCGGCGTCCGCGGGCGCGAGGTGCGTCGCGTCCGCGAACAGCAGGCCCTCCGGGCCGGTCGCCTCGACACGGGAGAGGTAGCGCTCGAAGGCGAAGCGCTCGCCGCGGGCGAGTCGTCCGGGCACGACGACGTCGCCGACGACGGCCGTCCCGCCCGGCGCGACGTCCAGCGAGAGGTCCTGGCAGAACCGGGTGTCGGCGTGGAGGATGGTCGGTTCCGGGACGTAGTCGAGGTGGGCATCCGCCCCCACTTCGAGGCGCACGGACTCGGCCGCGTAGTTGCGCGTCATCGACTGGACCTTCGTCGCGCTCCCGGTGGTGACGACGGCGACGGCGTCGTCTTCGGCGGCGACGGTGACCTCGCGGCGGTCGCCCTGGGCGACGCCGCCGGTCGAGGACTGGACGAACACCGTCGTCGCGCGCGGGTGCGGGTCGTGGCCCAGCGTCCCGGAGACGTGGAACGGCGCCGTCGCGTAGTCACGGACGAGCGCCGTGCCGTCGGCCGTCGCCGCGAAGCGGAGGTCGAGGACGCCGTCCTTCCCGGGCGACCCAACGGGGGCCTGCGGGACCGCTTCGGCGGCGTACGGTTCGAACGCCGGGTGCGGCGCGTCGGCCGCCATCAGGCGAACAACACCCCCTCGCGGACGTGGTCGAGGACGGCGTCGACGCCGTCGCCGGCCTTGCAGTCGGTGAACTCGAAGGGGCCGTCGCGGACCTCGCGGGCGTCCTGCTCCAGCACGTCTAAGTCCGCGCCGACGTGGGGCGCGAGGTCCGTCTTGTTCACGACCAGGAGGTCACAGTCCACCACGCCGGGGCCGCGCTTGCGCGGGATGTCGTCGCCCTCCGCGACCGAGATGACGTACAGCGAGTAGTCCGCGAGTTCGGGGTTGAACGTCGCCGCGAGGTTGTCGCCGCCGCTCTCGACGAGCACGAGGTCGAGGTCCGGGTGGGCCTCGAGGAACGCGTCGATTTGCCGGAGGTTCATCGAGGGGTCCTCGCGGATGCCCGTGTGCGGACAGGCGCCCGTCTCGACCCCCGCGACGAGGTCCTCGGGGACGATGCCCGCGAACCGGTCCCGGAGGCGGTCGGCGTCCGCCTGCGTGAGGATGTCGTTGGCCACGACGCCGACGTCGAGGCCAGCCTCGCGGAGTCGCGGGACGAGTTCCATCAACAGCGACGTCTTCCCGGACCCGACCGGGCCGCCGACGCCGACCGTCGCGACGTCGCGGTGGGTGGGGGTCACTGCTCGTCCTCCGTCCCGGTCGGTTCGTCGTCGTCGGTCTCGGCGTCGGCGGCCTCCTCCGCCTCGGCGGTTCCGACGCAGTCCGAGCGGATGGGGTCGTGGACGGTGACGAGTTTCGTGCCGTCCGGGAACACCGGTTCGACCTGTATCATCCCGACCATCTCGGGGACGCCGTCCATCACGTCGTCGCGGCCGAGCAGCTGGGAGGCGCCGGCGCGAATCTCGGCGACTGACTCGCCCTCGCGGGCGCGTTCGATGCACCAGTCGCTGACGTACGCGACCGCTTCCGGGTGGTTCAGCAGGACGCCGCGGTCCTTGCGGCGCCGCGCGACCTCTGCGGCGGTGAACACCGTGAGCCGTTCCTCCTCCTTTGGCGTGAGTTTCATAGCATGTAGCGCTGGGCGAGTGGTAGTTCCGAGGCCGGTTCGCAGGTGACGATGTCGCCGTCGACGCGCACCTCGAAGGTCTCCGGGTCGACCTCGATGTCGTCGGGACAGTAGTCGTTGTACAGCATGTCCGCCTTCCCGAGGTCCCGCGTGCCAGAGACCGGCACCACGGGCGTGTCGAGGCCGTACTCGGCGCCGACGTCCGCCGCCGCGGCGGCCGGCGAGACGAAGGAGAGCGAGAGCGCGTGTTTCGCCTTGCCGACGGCGCCCGCGCGTTCGCGCTGCTTGATGGGTTCACAGGTCATCAGCGAGCCGTTGGCCTCCCCCATCTCGGAGTGCACGGGGAAGCCGCCCTTGAACGTCATCGCGGGCTTCACACCGAAGAACGCGGGGTCCCACAGCACCACGTCGGCGAGTTTCCCGGGTTCAAGGGTGCCGACGTAGTCGTCGATGCCCGCCGCGATGGCGGGGTTGACGGTGTACTTCGCGAGGTAGCGCTTCACGCGGTGGTTGTCCGCGCCCCGCCCCTCGTCCTCGGGAAGCGGGCCGCGCTGGCCCTTCAGCTTCGAGGCGGTCTGCCACGTCCGGGAGACCACCTCCGCGACCCGCCCCATCGCCTGCGAGTCGGAGGTCATCATCGAGATGGCGCCGACGTCGTGGAGCACGTCCTCGGCGGCGATGGTCTCCGCGCGCACCCGTGACTCCGCGAACGCCACGTCCTCGGGGACGTCCGGGTTGAGGTGGTGACAGACCATCACCATGTCGAGGTGCTCGTCGAACGTGTTGTCGGTGTACGGCATCGAGGGGTTCGTCGAGGACGGCAGCATGTTCGACTCCCCGACGAGTTCCATGATGTCCGGCGCGTGGCCGCCGCCCGCGCCCTCGATGTGGAAGAGGTGCATCGTCCGCCCCTCGACGGCGTCGAAGGTTGTCTCCACGAACCCGGCTTCGTTGAGCGTGTCCGTGTGCATGCAGACCTGGACGTCCTCATCGTCGGCGACGGAGAGGCAGGTGTCGATGGCCGCGGGCGTCGACCCGAAGTCCTCGTGGAGTTTCAGCCCGCAGACGCCCGCCTCGACCTGCTCGCGGAGCGGTTCGGGGTCGGAGGCGTTCCCCTTCCCGTAGAAGCCGACGTTCACCGGCCACGCCTCGGCCGCCTGGAGGAACCTCTTCACGTTCTCGGGGCCTGGCGTGCAGGTGGTCGCGCCGCCGCCGAACCCGCCGCCAAGCATCGTCGTAATGCCCGATGCCAGGGCGTGCTCGTGGAGTTGCGCGGAGTTCCAGTGGACGTGGACGTCGAGGGCGCCCGCAGTCGCGATCTTCCCCTCTGCGGGGTAGACGTCCGTCGACGGGCCGACGACCATATCCACGCCGTCCATCGTGTCCGGGTTGCCGGCGCTCCCGATGCCCGCGATCTCCCCGTTCCGGATGCCGATGTCGGCGGCCACGATTCCAACGACTGGGTCGAGCACCGTCGCGTTCGTGATGACCCAGTCCAGCGCGCCCCCGGCCTGCGTGGTGTCCGGGGACTGCCCGAGGCCGTCCCGGAGCGTCTTCCCGCCGCCGAACACTGCTTCGTCGCCCGGCGTCCGGCGGTCTTCCTCCACCTCGACGAGCAACTCCGTGTCCCCGAGACGCACCCGGTCTCCCGCCGTCGGGCCGTACAGTTCGGCGTACGCCTCGCGGTCGATATCCCGCGTCATTCGGCCTTCCCACCCCCCTCACCGGCCTGCTCCGCACCGGTGTCCGCGAACCCCGCCTCGCGCAGGCGTTCCAGCGCCTCGCCCGGGTCACCGTCGACGCTCCCGTTCACGAGGCCGTTCATTCCGTGTGCGCGGCGGTTCCCGCCGATGTCGACGAGTTCGACGCGCTGCTCGTCGCCGGGTTCGAAGCGAACGGCGGTCCCCGCAGGAACGTTCAGTCGGGTGCCGAACGCCGCCTCGCGGTCGAAGGCGAGCGCCGCGTTCGCCTCGAAGAAGTGGAAGTGCGAGCCGACCTGCACCGGCCGGTCGCCGGTGTTCGCGACGGTCACGTCGACCGTCTCGCGGCCCTCGTTCAGCGTCACGCTCCCCTCACCGGCCAGCAGTTCGCCCGGCACGAGGTCCTCAGCCATCGCCGTCGACACCCCCGACCGCGCCCGAGTTGCGTACTTCGTTTTCTTTCATCGTGCGCCCCTATTCCACCGGCAATGTAATAAACTCGCGCGAGCAGCACAAAATTTGCGCAGTCGGGAACTCATTTGGTGTCCGTTCGTCTACATCGGTTCGATGAGTCGAGTCCGCGACCGCGACGCCCCACCAGCCGTCGACGTCGAACGAACCCTGTCCGGCGAGCCAGTTGCGTCGGCCACGATAGCGCGGGTGACTCGGGGGCCGTGAGCGCCACCGCCCTCGGCGCGCTCGCCACCGCCGGCGTCCTCGGCGTCACCCACGCCATCGAACCCGACCACGTCGCCGGCATCGCGTCACTCACCGGCGAGTACGGCGACTCGCGGCTGTCGGCGCTCGCCGGCGCGTGCTTCAGCCTCGGCCACGTCGCGCTCGTCGTCGCGTGGCTCGCCGCCGCCTCCGTCCTGCTCGGCCAGACCGACTTCCCCGCCGTCCTCGACGCCGTCGGCACCGCCGGCGTCGGCGTCGTCCTCGGCGCGCTCGGCGCCGCGATGGCTATCGGCGGCGCGCGACGCGCCCTCTCGACGGCCGAACACGACCACGGCGACACCACGCACAGCCACCCCCACGTCGCCCTCCCGCTCCCGGGGTTCGACGCCAGCGACCACGACCACGACACCGTCGCCTACCTCAGGACGGGCGCCGTCGGCGCGCTGTTCACGCTCTCCCCGCCCGTCTCCATGCTCGTCTTCGCCTCCACGCTGCTCGGGAACTACGGCCCCGGCGTCGTCGCGGCCGCCGTCGCTACCTACGCCGTCGCCATCACGGCGACAATGAGCGCGCTCGGTGCTGGCGCGGGCGCCCTGTTCAGCGCGACCCGCGGCGTCAGCGCCCGCACCCACGCCGCCGCGCAGACGGTCGCCGGCGTCGCCGTCGTAGCGCTCGCCGCGTCGCTGCTGGTCGGCGTCCTCGGGTAGCGGCGCCCCGCTACCGGGACCGGTCGACCGACGGCGTCAAACGCGCCGGCGCACTACACCCCGCCAATGCAGATTCGGTTCCTCGGCGGCGCCCGGGAGGTCGGCCGGAGCGCCATCCTCGTCAACGACAGCCTCCTGCTGGACTACGGGATGCAGTCCGGCACCCCGCCGCAGTTCCCCGTCGACTCGGTGGACCCCGACGCCGTGGTCGCGAGCCACGGCCACCTCGACCACGTCGGCCTGCTGCCCGCGCTCCTCTCCGGGGACCGCCGCCCGCCCATCCACTGGACGCCGCCCACGCGGGACCTCACGCGCCTCCTCGCGCAGGACACACTCAAACTCCAGGGGATGGCGCCCGGCGACCACCACAAGTGGAACGACCGCGGCGGGCGCTACGACTGCCCGTTCACGCACACCGAGGTCGCGCGCCTCGGCGAAGTCTCGGAGACCCACGGCTACGGGGAGCCGTTCGACGCCGCTGGCCACGAGGTGACGTTCTTCGACGCCGGCCACATCCCCGGAAGCGCCCACGTCCTCGTCGACGACGGCGAGACGAGCCTGCTGTACACCGCGGACTTCAACACCGAGGACCAGCGCTTGCTCTCCGGGACGACCGCGCGCCCGGACGCCGACGTGGTGCTCTGCGAGTCGACGTACGCGGACGTGACCCGGCCCGACCGCGCGACGGTCGAGGAGGGGTTCGCGCGCTCCGTGACCCAGACCATCCACGAGGGCGGCACCGTCGTCGTCCCCGCGTTCGCCATCGGGCGCACCCAGGAGGCGATGCTCGTCTGTGACGCCTACGACGTCCCGTGCTACGTCGACGGGATGGGCGTCGCGGTCACCGAGCGGTTCCGGGAGACCCCCGAGTTCCTCCGGGACCCCGACGCCTTCGGGCGGGCCTGCGGCCACGCGCGCTTCGTCGACGCGAGCACGCGGAACGGCCAGCGCCGCCGCATCGCGGAGAAGCAGACCGCCATCGTCACCACCGCCGGGATGCTCGCGGGCGGCCCGGCGATGACCTACGTCCCCGCCATCGCCGGCAACCCCCAGCACAAGGTCGCGTTCACGGGCTACCAGGTCGAGGGAACGCCGGGCAGAGAGCTCCTCGAGACGGGGAGCGCGGAACTCGACGGCCGCCACCGTCGCGTCGCCGCGCAGGTCGAGAGCCACGACTTCTCCGCGCACGCCGACCGCGACGGTCTGCTGGCGTTCCTCGACGAGTACCGCGGGAGCGAACTGCTCGTCAACCACGGCGACCGCTGCGCCGACTTCGCCGAGGAGCTGCGCGCCGACGGCTTCGCGGCGAGCGCGCCCGAACTCGGCGAGCGCGTCACCGTCTAATTACGGCCCGCGAGCGCGGCGGACTAGAACGCGACCAGGAAGCCGCCGCCCACGACGACGAACCAGCGGGAGCCGCGGGACGCGGACGCAGCCGACATTCCGGGGTGGTCGGCCGGGGCGCGCAAACAGCCACTGCATGAGGCGTTCGGTGCCGGGGTGCCCGCAGGAATAACCGGGTCGCCGTGCTACGAATGTACATGGACGACCCCACCCCCGACGAGCGCGATGCGCTCCACGAACTCCAGTTGGGCGTCGAGCACGTCTACCGCGCGTACGGACGCCTCCTCGGCTTCCACCACAGCCTCGGCCGCGGCGTCGACCACCTCGACGAGGCCGAGCAGTTGCTGCGGGAGACCGGTCACGATGAGTTCGCGGACGCGCTCCGGGACGACCACCTGCCCGCCGGCGCCGTCGGCGACCAGTGGAGCTACGAACTCGTCGAGGCGTTCCGGCACGGCCTGCTCACGGATGTCACGCAGTTCGAGACCGCGGTCCGCGACGAACTCGCTGGCGGCGAGGAACACGTCACCGAGCGCCGCCAGCAACGGGAGTGGCGCGAGCGCGCGGACTGGGAGGGCGACACCGAATAGAAGGGGTGTGCACCGAGACGGAGCACCGCGAGGACGGTTACTCCTCGGCGCGGTCGGCGTACGATTCGAGTTCCGCGGCGAGTTCGCGGGCCTCGTCGGGCGAGAGGCTAGCGCGGTCGGCGTGGGACTGGACCTCGTCGGTCTCGGTGTTGTCGAGTTCGAGTTCGAGGATCACGTCGCCGTCGCCGGTCGTCACGTTCAGCACGGCGGGAGCGTCGGTCTGCCAGCCGTGGCCCTCGACCTCACCGTCGAGCAGCGTGAACGTCGTGAACGCGTTGACCTTGAGGACGCGGTCGGCCATCGTCAGTCGTCCGCCGAGATGGTCTCGCCGTCGCCGTCCGTCGGGGCGGGGCTCGCGTCCAGGTCGTCCTCGTCGGCGTACGGGTACCACGTCATCTTCGTGTTGTGCATGTAGGGGTCCTCGTAGTCCGTCTCCTCGGGGTCCGCGAGGTCACCGAGCGCGTCCTCGTCGCGTGCGGCGACGAACTCCCGGAACGTCTCCTCGCCTTCCCGCTGTTCGTCGAAGGCGGCGAGCAGGTTCTGGATGTAGCCCGGCACCTCGTCGGCGGCCACGCGCATCTCCACCCAGTCCGCGAACTGCGGGTGTTCACCGAGGCCGCCGCCGAGGCCGACGTCGAGGGCCTCGACTGGTTCGCCGTCCTTCCGGGTCTTCATCCCGCGGAGGCTGACGTCCGCGATCTGGGGCTGGGCGCAGGAGGCGGTGCAGCCCGAGAGGTGGATGTGGAAGTCCGTCACGCCGTCGGGGACATCGACGTTCTCCTTCAGCCAGCGCGCGTAGCGCACCTGGCGGTTCTTCGTCTCCACGATGGACAGCGAGCAGAACTCCGTCCCCGTGCACGCGATGGACCCGCGCATGAACGGGTGGGGGTCAGGCGAGTAGTCCTCGAGCAGGTCCTCGGCGAGGAAGTCGTCGAGGTCGCTCTCGGGGACGTCGGTGACGATGATGTTCTGGCGCTGGGTCAGCCTGGCCTCTCCGGAGCCGTACTCGTCGGCGAGGTCCGCAAGTTCGATGACGTCGTCGACGCCCTGCCGGCCGACGAGGACGTTCAGCCCGACGTAGTAGTTGCCGTCGGGTTGCTCGTGGACGCCGACGTGGTCGCCGTGCTCGTCGCCGCCCGCGTTGTACGTGTACTGGTCGCGGAGGTCCTCGCCCGCGGTCTCCAGGTCCCAGTCGGCGTACTCCTCGTCGAGGACGCGGCGCACCTTCTCGGCGCCCCACTCGTCAACGAGGAACTTGATGCGGGCGTTGAAGCGGTTGTCGCGGTCGCCGTGGTCGTGGAACAGCCGCGTCGCCGCGTCCGCGATGTCGACGACCTTCTCCTCGGGTACCCAGACGTCGACGTCGCGGGCGAACCGCGGCTCCTTGCGCGCGAGACCCCCGCCGATGCGGACGTTGAAGCCGAGTTCGCCGTGCTTCTCGGCGGGTTCGAACGCGAGGTCGTTGATGTCGCCCTGGCCGCAGCCCTGGTCGCAGCCGGTGACCGACACCTTCCACTTCCGCGGGAGATTCGAGTGCTCGTCGTTGCCCTTGAACGTCTCGTGGAGTTCCTCGGCGACCGGCCACGCGTCGATATGCTCGTGGGTGTCCTTGCCGGCGACCGGGCAGCCGACGATGTTGCGCCAGGAGTCACCACACGCCTGCTGCGTGGAGAGGCCGTCGGCCTCCAGTTTCTCGAAGATGTCCGGGATGTCCTCGAGTTTGATCCAGTGGAGCTGGATGGACTGGCGGGTCGTCCAGTCGCAGTACGCCGCGCCGAACTCCGGATTGTCGACGGGACCGCGGGCGTACTCGTCGGCCACCTCCGCGACGGTGCGGAGCTGGCCAGGTTCGAGGACGCCGTTGGGCGTCCCGATGCGCATCATGAAGTAGGACTCCTGACCCTTCCGCTGGTGGTACAGCCCCCACCACTTGAACCGCTCGAACCACTCGTCGTGCTCGTCCTCGGGGATGGCGTCCCACCCCTCCTCCGCGAACCTGAACAGGTGCTCGCGGATGTCGTTGCCGTAAACTTCGTCTTTCCAGCGCTCGACGTCCGTGGCCATACCGACTAGTCGAGTCTCACCCTTACCAAGCCGCGTTTGGTGTCAAGGTTCCGTGCGGCAGGCCGATGTCGGCGAGCCCTGCCGGGACCGACGAACCCCCGTCGCGGTCGAAAACCCGTCGTCGGTCACGCGCCCGACCGGGAGCCAGGACGTCGTCCCGGCCTCGCCGCACGTCACGCAGTGGCCGGTCGCCCGGGCGTCCACGCGACGGCCGTCGGCACCGACCTCGACGAACGCTTCGACGGCCAGCCACGCCAGCGGGCACGCACAGAACGAGTCCGCGACCGGCCACACCTCGCTGGCGCCCGCCGCGCGGTCGTCGTTCACGCTGACCCACGCGGCGTCGTCGAGCAGTCGCAGTCGCGTCGCCATGCCACTACTCGGGGCCGCGTCCCCCTCCCCTCGTCGGCGCGGGCAACGCCTGCCAGTCGTCACGGACACCGTCAGGGCTCGCCGGTACCGGTCAGCACTGGCGGGCGTTGCGGGGGAAGCGACTGTTATGCGCTACCCTCCCCTAGCGAGGAGTATGTCAGAACGACCACGCGGCCGCCGCCAGCACGCGTCCGCCGACGTCGCCCCGGAACTGTTCGTCCCGACGGAGGGGGACGGCGAGTGAGCGACCGCACAGACCGCGACGACGACCACCTCGCGGACGTCGAACCCGGCGCCGGCTGCACGGAAATCTGGGAGTACCTCTCCGAGCGCCGCGAAGAGGCCGAGGAGTAACGCTGCGACGAGCAACAGGGACTTTACGCCGCCACCGCTACAGAACGTCATGACTGAGGACGACGGCCGGCCGCCGACGGACCGCGAGTCACCCGTCGGCGAACCCGTCGTTCGCGGCGACGAGCGGGTGACCGGTGACCACGCCAGGGACGCCGTCGCGTTCGACCCCGGCAACCCCGAGAGCGTCGCCGAGGCCGCCGACACCGTCGCCGCGTTCGCGCGCAACGAACTCGAAGACAGCCACCTGCACGTGCTCCGGGGCGCCGCGGCCTGCGCCGCGCTCGTGCGCGCGGTGGGGTCGTACAAGGCCGCCGCGGAGCGCGCCGGCGAGGGCGTCGGCGTCTCGTTCATCCGGAAGTGGGCGCGCGTCCACGACCTGCCGCGGGCGGTCCGCGAGCACGTCGCCCGCGGCGCCATCCCGCCGTCGGCCGCCAAGCACATCGCGCGCATCGACGGCGACGACCGGTACCTGCTCGCGTGGGCCGTCGTCGACACCGACCTCACGGTCCGGGACGTCCGGGCGGCCGCCAGCGAGGTCAACGACGGCCGCGACGTCGGGGACGTGCTCGCGGACCTCGGGGTGACGCCCGGCGAACTCCGTCTCAGACTCCCCCCGACGGTGTACCGCGACCTGCGGCGCCACGCCAGCGACCTGGACCGCGACCCGGACGACGTCGTCGCTGACGCGCTCCGCGAGTACTTCTCAGAGTAGACGACGCAGGGTGGCCGCGAGCACGTCGACGGCTGCCTCGACCTCCCGGAAGTCGATTGTTTCGTCGGGGAAGTGCGCCTGGTCGATGCTCCCCGGTCCGAAGATGACCGTCGGGATGCCGGCGTCGACGTAGTGGCGGGCGTCCGCGCCGTAGGTCACGCCCCGGGCCTCGGTGTCGTCGAAACCGTTGGCCGTCATCGCGCCCTGGACCGCGCGCACGACCGGTTCGTCCGGGTCGACCTCGGAGGGTTCGAACTGCACGGAGAACCGCTCGAACGCGGGCGGGTGCTCGCGGAGCCAATCGCTGTCCGCGACGACCGATTCGAGCGCGGCGTCGAACTCGGCCTCTACATCCGCGACTGTCTCTCCGGGCGCGACGCCGATGCGCCACTCGGCGGTCAGCGACGCCGGAACGGTCGACGCCCAGTCGCCCGCGTCGACGGTGCCGCAGACGACGGGCCACTTCGTCGGGAACGCCTCGTACAGCGGGTGGGTGACCCGGTCCTCGCGCTCGGCCGCGAGTTCCTCGAACGCCCGCTCGATGGCCTCGAAGTGGGGAAGGACGGACTCGCCGCGCCACGGCGTCGCCGCGTGCGAGGACCGGCCGGTGATCCGGAGACGCTTCATCAGGCTCCCCTCCGAGGCGACGACCGGCGTGAGTTCGGTCGGTTCGGCGACGACCGCGGCGTCGCGTTCGAATGGGTAGGGGTTGTCGAGTGCCGCAGCCGCCGCGCCGACACCGCCCTCCTCCTCGCCGGCGACGCCCTCGACGACCACCCTGCCGTCAAGGTCGCCTGCGCCGTCCGCAGCGAGTCGCTTCGCCGCGAACACGCACGCCGCGAACACGCACGCCGCCAGCCCGCCCTTCATGTCCGCGGCGCCCCGACCGGTGAGTTCGGTTCCATTCCACGTCGCCTCGAACGGCGGCGCCGACCACACCTCGGGGTCGGCGGGCACGACGTCGAGGTGGCCGTTGAGCACGACCGTCGGCCCCGCGTCCGGGTCGCCGAACTCGAGGACGCCACCGACGCTCGGGCGGTCGTCCGTGTCGATCTCCCGGGGCTCGTCCGGGAACGACGGATGGGACGCCAGGCGATCGGCGTCCGGCTGCCACGTGTACGTCTCGAAACCGCAACCGGCGAGTCGTGACTCGAACCACGCCGCCACGGCAGCCTCGTCGCCCGTCGTGGAGGCGAAGCCGACGAGGCGCGACGCGAACTCCTGGAGGTCGTCCATGGCAGAGGCGTCCACCGACGGCGGCCTAAGCCTTCCGGGCGAGTTCCGGGGATGGTAAACGTTTAACGTCGCGCCAAGAGACGTGTAACCGAGGGCCGGTAGCTCAGTTTGGCAGAGCGTCTGGCTTTTAACCAGACGGTCGCGTGTTCAAATCGCGCCCGGCCCGCTACTCTTAGACAACGACCGCGAGCGACTGCGATGTCGCTCGCGTCGTTTCGTAGTCGTGCCGCGGGCCAGCGATTTGAAGTACGGAACGAGCGACCTGTGGGAGCGAAGTTCCGGCGATTCAACATCGCGCCCGGCTCGCTTTTCGGTGACCCAGAACGGAGAGTGTCGGGCGTGAGACAGCCGACAACAAGCCGCCAGTTAGAACGCAGTGGGATCCAGCCAGACGATAAATCGGTCGTCGTCGTTGCGAACGACCCCGCGGGCGAGCGAACTCTCGACGTCCTCGCTGATGTCCTCCAGGTCGAACCCGATGACCTGACTGACAGAGTCGACGATCCAGCCGACAGGGTTGGCGTCTTCTCCCTCGCTGTCGAAGACGACGACGTGGTCACCGTCGCCGTCGCCCTCGGTGTCGAGTACCTCCTTCGGGTCGACGACGGTGGTAGTGCGACCACGCAGGTCCATGACGCCTGCGACGTGGGTGTCAGTCTCCGGAAGGGCGGTGACCGCCTGGTTGTAGTCCACGATCTCGTCCACCGCCGTGATCGACACGCAGTATTCCTGGCCGTCAAGCTGGAACGTGAGAACCTGCTCGTCGCCCTGTGTAGTGGTGACGGACATCGTCAGTCAGTCAGTTAGACTGTTGACAGCGTCGTCGATATCCTTCACCATCGCGGTCTGTTCCTCGACGGCAGCGGCGATATCCCGCGTTTCGTCGCTGACGTCGGCCGCGTGCTCCGAGGTCTCCCGAACCATCGCGGACACCTCCTCCGCGCTGGCGGCCTGCTGGTCGCTGGCGCTTGCGACCTCCTCGATGCCGTGGGAGACCTCGTCGACGGCCTCCGAGATCTCGTTCAGCGTGTGCATCGCCTCCTCTACTTTCTCGAGACCGTCCTCCACTTCGACTGTGTTCGTCTCGAGGTTCTCGACAGCGTTCTCAGCGTCGGTCTGAATCTCCGAGACCATAACCTCAATTTCGGCGGCCTGGTCCTGAGAGTCGCTAGCGAGTTCCTTAATCTCGTCCGCGACCACAGCGAACCCGCTACCAGCTTCACCTGCGCGTGCGGCCTCGATACTGGCGTTGAGCGCCAGCAAGTTCGTCTGGTCGGCAATGTCGTTGATGACCTCGGTGATCTCGTCGATTTTCTCGACGCCACGCTGGATCGTCCGGACGTCCTCGGCAACGGTGTCGGAGGCGCTCTGTATGCTCTCCATAGCGTCGATGACTTCGTCGGCGGACTCCTGGCCGGATTCGGCACTCGCGCGGGCTTCCTCGCCAGCAGACGATACCTGGTCAGCGGACGCCGCTACCTCCTCGATGGCGGCGCTCAGCTCCGACACTTCGCTGGAGACCTCCGCCATGTTCTCTGCCTGTCCATCGGACAGTTCGGTGATCTCGTCGATGGATCCGGCAATCTCGACGGAGGACCGGTGTAACTCCGCCAGCGACTCCTGTATCTCAACGATCTCCTCGTCGGCGTCGCCGTCAACGTCGTCAACGACATCTTCGTCGAGATCGTCCTCGATAGTCGTGGTATTGCTCTCGGCCATGGCAGACAATGACAGTAATGTTATAAATACGTTATGTGATTGGATTCGTATCTGATAACGGCCTGGAAAATATAGCAATAAATCCACGAAATGATCCACTAGAGGGCGAGAGTGACGGAATATACTGCGGTAAACAAAATGGAGGATATAACGTGCAATGACTCTCCCGACCCGAGATCGTTCCAGACTATCGACCATTCGGGGGTGCTGTCAAGCGTGGAAGACGACGGCAACGCAACCGCGGCTAGTAGCCGCGTAGGAGCTTCGTGAAAGATATTCGATATCTACTGTGTGTGCGTGAGCCAGGCGAGACCGACGCCGACGGCGACTGCCGCCAGCGCGCCGAAGATCTGGAGGACCGTCACCACGCCGCTGGCGCCGTACTGCCACGGCATCCCGACGAGCGTTCCGAGACCGACGAGCGCGAGGAACGCGCCGACGAGGACGCCGAACACGTCCAGCCTGTCCGCGAACAGCTGTTGCATGGAGGAGCGGTCGCCGCGGAAGACGTTAACGCTGACGAATCGAGAGTCGTCGGCTCAGTACCGGGAGGGGAGGAACGCGAGCATCGCGATCAGCGCCGCCGCGGACAGCGTCAGGATGACGACGCCCCAGAGGCCGTTGACGCGCTCGTTGAAGAACTGCTGGGCGTCGACGTCGTCGCTGTAGTCCGCGTAGTCGGTCGTCAGCTGGAGGACGGTGGTGCCGTCTTGCTGGGCGAAGTGCGCCCTGTAGTCGGTCTCACCGAATGTGGTGTTCTCGCCCTCGCTGAACGAGAGGTCGTTCGTCATCGGCGCGAACCACTCGATGGTCACCTCGCTCGGGCTGACCGAGGCCACGGTGGTCTCGTTGTCGTTGCCCTCGTAGTCGACGACGTCCCCCTCGCTGAACTCGAAGACGCTCGGCTCCGGGAGGTAGTCGTCGCGGGGCACGAGCGTGCGGTTCTCGCCGTCCTCGATGACCACGTACGTCGTGCCGTTCTGCTCGACGGTGGGGCGGTCGACCGTCTGGTTCTCCTCGAGCGTGAACGTCGTCGGGTCCTCTCCGTCCGGAATCACGACCGTGTAGTTCGCACCCTGGTAGGCGACCGTATCGTTCTCGCTCCAGGTCTCTGTGTACTGGGCGGACTCGTTGACCCACGTCGCCGACGCCGAACCCTCGGAGACCTCACCGAACTGGTACTCCGTTCCACCGACAGTCCGGGTCTCGTTCGATGCGACAGAGTAGTCCGGGTCCTCCAGCGACACCGCCGGCTGCTCTGCGGCGCCGATGAGTGCGAACGAACCGGCCGCCAGCAGAACCAGAATAGCGACGGATATCGCTGCAGCACGTCGTTGCATACTCGAAGCGTGTAGTGGGCGGCGTATAATCGTTACTTTCCGCGGCCGAGACAGCCGCGGGCGGGTCGTGCAGCCGCCCTCCTGTCAGCGCCCCGTCGGTGTCAGACCTCGTAGGAGACGCTCAGGACGCGCTCGCCGGCCGGCGTCTCGACGGTTACCGTGTCCCGCTGGTCTCCCCAGACGGGGTCTCCGGCGCCCCAGTAGTAGTGGTCCTCCGTGTCTCGCTCGTCCCCGCTATGGAGAGTTACCTGCTCCCTGGGTGCGAGCGTCGTTCCTTCCGGGAACCGGTAGGACCGCCCCTCGTCGTTGTGGACGACCCACCCGGAGAGGTCGAGGCGCTGGTCGCCGTCGTTCTCGAAGACGAGGAACTCGTCGTCGACGTCTCGACCCATCCCCGACTGGGCGCCGTGAATCTCGTCCAGCACCAGTCCCTCCGTCGCAGCCGTTGGCCCGTGCTCGGTGTCGGCCGCCGGTGCGACCGACGCGTCCTCGGGTTCGTCGTCGCCGTGGTCCACGCTCTCTCCGTGGTCGTACGCGACCGGTTCGTGGTCGCCCGTGTCGCTAGTCGCCAACGGCTCGGTGTGGTCTTCGACCGACTCGCCCGGTGGTTCGTCGCCGTCACCGATGCCCACCGCGTCACGGTCGACCACGTCGAAAATTGGGTTGTCTCGCTCGTTCGGTTCGGCCGGCCGGTAGACGAGCACCTGGTCCGTGCTCTCGAAACGCTCGAAGAACTGCTCCCAGGAAAGCGCCTCCGCCGACCCGTTCGTCGGCCTCTCGATGCTGAGTTGACGACGGCCGTCTGAGCGCTCGACGACGTTCGGACTCGCACCGTGACTGTCGGCCAGCTCCCGGATCTGGTCGTGGGCCGTTACTACGCGGAACGTCGCCAGGTTGGTGTCGTTGGTCATCGTTCCGCCTCGATTCCTAGTTGGGCGAACAGCGACTTAGCCTGTGGGCTGCAGCCGCAAGGTCGGCGCGCTCGTCGCGGCCGACTAGTGATGTCTCTCGGCGGTCGTCTTCGTCCTCGCGAAAAGCCAAGGGCCGGATTCGAACCGGCGATGGGCGGCTCTGCAGGCCGCTGCGTTAGGCCGGACTCTGCCACCTTGGCGCAGTTCGTCGTACTTGGTTCGCTCGCTTAAACGTAGCGGTCCACAGTGTCGCTACTCCGCGAAATAAATGCAGAAAGCCCCGAACAGCGCTGTTGCTGTTCGAGGCTATGAAAGTATGAATGGCAGGCGGCGAACCGAATTTCCCAGAGGCTCGCGCACTCCAGTACTGATCGGAACGCAGGCGGGCTTATCTTCCGTGTTCGGGATGGGTACGGGAGTGGCCCCGCCGCTATGGCCGCCTTAATACCGACCAACGGAATCGAACCGTTGTACGCCGACGTCGGCGGACGTCCGTGTGTATGTGCAATCCAGTTAACGCCTGGACTCGACCACGTATGTGGTTAAGTGCATGAGTGTGTGGCATTGGTCTGTTAGTGCTCGCGGGCTGAACGTCTCGTTGCCTCGACGCGTACACCCCGAGTCTATCGAACTCGTCTTCTACGAGTGACCTCAACGGTGCTTCTTTTCCAGGTGGGTTTCGAGCTTAGATGCATTCAGCTCTTACCCCGTGGTGCGTAGCTGCTCGGCACTTGCCCTCTCGGACAACCGATACACCAGTGGCACCCGTTCATAGTTCCTCTCGTACTATATGAACGTTCCTGTCAAGCACCAAAACACCCCCAATAGATAGCAGCCGACCTGTCTCACGACGGTCTAAACCCAGCTCACGACCTCCTTTAATAGGCGAACAACCTCACCCTTGCCCGCTTCTGCACGGGCAGGATGGAGGGAACCGACATCGAGGTAGCAAGCCACTCGGTCGATATGTGCTCTTGCGAGTGACGACTCTGTTATCCCTAAGGTAGCTTTTCTGTCAGCAATGGCCCGCATCAAGCAGGCTCATTGGTTCGCTAGACCAGGCTTTCGCCTCAGCGTCCCTCGTTGTGTAGGACACTGTCAGACTACCTTATGCTCTTGCGCTCTTCTCCGGGTCTCCGACCCGGATGAGGTAGCCTTAGGGCGCGCTCGATATCTTTTCGAGCGCGTACCGCCCCAGTCAAACTGCCCGGCTACCGGTGTCCTCCTCCCGGAGTGAGGGTCACAGTCACTAACGGGTAGTATTTCACTGATGACTCGGCGACGTGCTGGCGCACGCACCTGTGTAACGTCTCCTACCTATGCTGCACATTAGCGACCGTGTCCCAGCGACAGCCTGCAGTAAAGCTCTATAGGGTCTTCGCTTCCCCTTGGGGGTCTCCAGACTCCGCACTGGAACGTACAGTTCACCGGGCCCAACGTTGGGACAGTGAGGCTCTCGTTGATCCATTCATGCAAGCCGCTACTGAAGCGGCAAGGTACTACGCTACCTTAAGAGGGTCATAGTTACCCCCGCCGTTAACGGGTCCTTCGCCCCATTGTACTGGGTGTTCAGATACCCGCACTGGGCAGGATTCAGTGACCGTACGCGTCCTTTCGGATTTGCGGTCACCTATGTTGTTATTAGACAGTCGGAGCCTCCAAGACACTGCGACCTGCCCAATTGCTGGGCAGGCATCCCTTATCGCGAACTTACGGGACTAACTTGCCGAATTCCCTAACGTCGGTTGTTCCCGACAGACCTAGGCTTTCTCTGCCAGAGCACCTGTGTCGGATCTCGGTACGAACACCGTACTCGTCTTTTCACGGGCCCCAGATTGACTCGAGTTTCCCTATTCCGCCGTTCGTCCGCTTCCTGCCATTACGGCTTCCACGGACTTGGACGGTTCGACCGGACGAAAGTCCGGCTCAAGCTGCTCCGAGGCGTCGACTTTCACTGTACGGTGGCACTGGAATATTAACCAGTTTCCCTTTTGACCTGTTCGAATTACGGCAGGCCTTAGGATCGGCTAACCCTCGGCTGATAAGCATTGCCGAGGAACCCTTGCTCTTCTCGGTCGTCGGGATTCTAACCCGACTAACGCTGCTACTATGGCCAGGATTTTCGTTCCCATTCGGTCCACTCGAGTTCTCACCCGAGCTTCCGCCCGAACAGAATGCCAACCTACTGGATCGCGCTGTTATACGCGCCGTCAGGTCTCGGTGGTGAACTTGAGCCCCGATCATTTTGGGCGCCCCGAACCTCGGCCGGTAAGCTGTTACGCTTTTCTTGGAGGGTAGCTGCTTCTAAGCTCACCTCCCGGCTGTCTAGGGCTCGGGACCACCTTCAATCGCACTTAGCTCACACTTTGGGACCTTAACCTAACTCTGGGTTGTCTCCCTCACGGTACACAGGCTTACCCCGCATACCGGATTCCCTGCGTCGACGGCGTCCGTAGGTTCGGAGTTTGACAAGGGAGTCAACTCCTCTCGGAGTTGAACTCCCTAATCGGTCGCTCTACCCCACGAACTACCTCAGCAGAGGTCATGCTTCGACATGTTTCGGTTGGAACCAGCTGTTGCCAGGTTCGATGGGCCTTTCACCCCTACACGTAGGTCACGGGAGGGTGTTGAAAGACACCAACCCTAACAGACCTCCACATGGCTTTCGCCATGCTTCATCTTGCCCACGCGTAGATCACCTGGTTTCGGGTCGTACCCGTTTGACTCCCCGCGCTTGAACACGGCGGCCCTCGCAATGCTGCGGCCATGTCGGTTTCCCTACGCCTTCCCGGATGATCCGGTTAGACTCGCCAAACAGGTACACTCCCTGGCTCGTTTTTCAAAACGTACGACGGAACATCGGCTCCTCACAGGTCCTACTGCGGGTTTGCACCCGGATCGTTCCCAGTGAGGCCTTTTATGCCCCGTCGCTCCATCGCCACCTGATTTCAAGCTCTATTGCAACCCCCTTTGTGGGGTGCTTTTCAGCGTTCGTTCACACTACTTGTTCACTATCGGTCTCGGAGAGTACTTAGTCTTGGCAGTCGATGCCTGCCATCTTCACGAGGGATATCCAACCCCCGATACTCTGGAGCTGACGCACGCCATACTTGTCCACGTTACGGGGCTGTCACCCTGTATCGCACTCCGTTTCAGGAGATTTCACGAGAACGTTCCGGCGATGAAAGCCAGTCCGAACACCACATTGCCCGAAGGCTTCGGTTTGGACTGTGCCGCGTTCATTCGCCATTACTAACGGCGTCTCATTCGATTTCTCTTCCTGGCCGTACTAAGATGTTTCAATTCCGGCCGTTCCCTATTGCGCAAAGCAATTGTTGAAGGGATTCCCATTAGGAGATCCTGAGTTCTTCGCCTCCGTGCGGCTCCCTCAGGCTTATCGCAGCTTGGCACGTCCTTCATCGGCATCCGAGCCGAGCTATTCACCAGGTGGCACAGTAGCCACGTTGGTAGTCGACTGCAAAGCAGTCGACGAATATGGTACTCAACCACACGAGGTGGTCGAGCTGTTGGCTGCAGAGCAGCCAACGACGATGAATGTTGACTGCAGAGCAGTCAACGATGCTCACCACACAATGGGTGAGCGCTGTTGAGTCACGGATGTGACCAACAGTCGGTACTCGACCACGGTGGTCGAGTCCAGTGAGCGCCTGGATTGCACGTACACACGGTCGTCATCGCACGTCCTCATGGTGACTGAGGAGCGTACATAGACCCTTCCCATCCTCGCTCTCGCGGGACGGTGCATCAGTCTTCTCTCGGGAATCATCGTAGCCCCGTCTCCCACTTAAGGGACACGGTTCACGTTGACTCCCGAGCGGGATGGACCCACTGGGATTCGAACCCAGGGCATCCTCCTTGCAAAGGAGGCACTCTACCACTGAGCTATGGGCCCACCTCCCGGGTGGGAGGCGGTTGCGTTAGCCTTGATGGTTTGTAGGTGTCCAACTGGTCACGACGGCGTCGAAATGTGGGTTGGGGCGTCGCCCCAATCCCGTACGTTAGGAGGTGATCCAGCCGCAGATTCCCCTACGGCTACCTTGTTACGACTTAATCCCCCTTGCGGAGCCCAGATTCGACCAGCGGATGCTGGCCTCATCCGAACCCCACTCGGGTGATTTGACGGGCGGTGTGTGCAAGGAGCAGGGACGTATTCACCGCGCGCTGCTGACACGCGATTACTACCGAATCCAGCTTCATGAGGGCGAGTTTCAGCCCTCAATCCGAACTACGATCGAGTTTAGGAGATTAGCGCCTCCTCTCGGAGTGGCTTCCCATTGTCTCGACCATTGTAGCCCGCGTGTTGCCCAGCTCATTCGGGGCATACTGACCTACCGTTGCCCGTTCCTTCCTCCAGTTTGGCACTGGCAGTCCCCCTAATGTACCCAGCTACCCAAAGGGTACTGCTGGCAATTAGGAGTGCGGGTCTCGCTCGTTGCCTGACTTAACAGGACGCCTCACGGTACGAGCTGACGGCGGCCATGCACCTCCTCTCAGTAGCATCGGGTAAGGTCATCAACCTGACCGTCATTACTACTGTCGGAGCTGGTGAGATGTCCGGCGTTGAGTCCAATTAAACCGCAGGCTCCTCCGGTTGTAGTGCTCCCCCGCCAATTCCTTTAAGTTTCATCCTTGCAGACGTACTTCCCAGGCGGCCCGCTTCTCGGCTTCCCTACGGCACAGCGCAGGCTCGTAGCCTGCGCCACACCTAGCGGGCATCGTTTACAGCTAGGACTACCCGGGTATCTAATCCGGTTCGAGACCCTAGCTTTCGTCCCTCACTGTCGGATCCGTCCTCCTGAGGCGCTTTCGCCACCGGTGGTCCGTCCAGGATTACAGGATTTCACTCCTACCCCGGACGTACCCCTCAGGTCTTCCGGTCCCAAGCCAAGCAGTTTCCGCTGGACGCCTGCGCGTTGAGCGCGCAGATTTCCCAACAGACTTGCCTGGCCAGCTACGGACGCTTTAGGCCCAATAAAATCGGCCATCACTCGAGCTGCCGGTATTACCGCGGCGGCTGGCACCGGTCTTGCCCAGCTCTTATTCGTACACCACCTTACGGTGTACAAAAGTGAAGGCTCTATGCCTTCACACTCGGAGTCCCCTTATCGCACTTGCGTACAGTGTAAAGGTTTCGCGCCTGCTGCGCCCCGTAGGGCCCGGTATCTTGTCTCAGATACCGTCTCCGGGCTCTTGCTCTCACAACCCGTACCGATTATAGGCACGGTGGGCCGTTACCCCACCGTCTACCTAATCGACCGCAGCCGCATCCTGTGGCGCCGTAGCGTTTCCGGCTTCACCCATTCCAGGGGTGAAGCGTTATTGGGAATTAGCCTCAGTTTCCCGAGATTATTCCCGTCCACAGGGTAGCTTGGCCACGTGTTACTGAGCTTTCCGCTGCGGGTCTAAACCCGCACAACTAGCATGGCTAAATCGGACTCCGATAGCAATGGCCTCCGGCAGGATCAACCGGAATGTGCTGGGATAAACCCAGCGACCAGAACTAATAAGTCCTGGTTTGGCGGGAACACAAGGTGTGTTCCTAAGACCACGACACTCCGTCGTGGCCAGTTGGATGTCACCAAACCATCAAGGCTAACATCAGATTCCATCTGTACGGCGGACCGCAGGGGTGGAATCCTCATTCCTTCGGACCTGAACGTAGTTCGCAGACGGGTATAAACCCATCGAACCACACTCGGTCCGAGACGACGTTCGCATTACCTCCGACGCCCCATTATTACTTAAGGGCATCGAACCCAGCTCGTGAGAGCGAGTTCGTCGCCGAAACGGGGCAGAGGATCATGCGTCAATCGCCCGGGGGAACCGGGCGACCTCGTTGTCGTTCGCATTAATCCGAACGCCCCGTTATTACTTAAGGGCATCGAACCGGGCTCGCCAGAAGCGAGGCGGTCGACGCCGAACGGGTGCGGAGGCGTCAATCAGTGGCGTCGGGGTCACCGAGCCACCTCACGTCGTTCGCAATCTATCCGAGTGGTGGGTTACGTAAAACCCCGTCGAATCAGAGGCGCTTCGACACGCCACCGCATACCAGAAATTCGCTCGACAGCGTGGTGTCACGTGGGCGGAGGTCGGCCGGTCGTCCCGCGCGAGTGCGTGCGGTCGGGCCGAGTGGTACCCACGTGGCCCGAACTACTCGCGTCGGTGACTAAGCGCTTACGCGTCGCGAACGCGGACAAAATGTGTCTGCCGGGACCGGCGAACGCGCAGATTACTCCTCGATGTGCTCGATGCCCTGCTTGGATACGTTCGCCTTCGTGATGTCGCCAGGCATCCAGTCCGGCTTGTCGTCGGGAGCGTCTTCCTCCCACGCCCAGCCTTCGTAGATGTGGACTTTGTCCGTCCCCTTCTCGCGGAGACGGATATCCTCCCGGTCGGCCTCGTCCTCGCTGACGCCTGTGCCGTCGAGGCGACGGGCAGCCTTGAGGGCGGCCTGTCGTGGTGTGTTCCCACTGAAGACACTGGTTTCGTCACCGTTCGCCTCTCGTAGCGCGAAATTGCGCTTACCGTCCTCGCGTACCATGGTTTTCCTCCATGCCATGGCAACACAAGGCCCCATGATAAATATATCGGCGTTTGAGGCGATATATTTATGAGGTTTCCTCCGTGGTTCGGGGAAAGCGTCGGCCTACGGCCGTGATCTGGCTGGAACGCCCGCCGGAGGGGGGCGTCGCTCCCGTGGTCGAAAGAACTTAAGTATGGCCTGTGGCGAAGGACAACGTAGAAACCCGCGATGGTTCGCAAGAAGAAGCTCAGTCCGAGTGGCGCGAAAGGCGAGGACGGCGAGTATCACAACGCCCACGTCAACCTCCACGAGGACGAACTCTCCGTCGCCGGCCTCGGCATCGGCGACGAAGTGTTCGTTCGCGTCAGGGAGGACAAGATAATCATCCAGAAAGCCGACCCCGAGGACGTCGAGCACGACTTCTGAGCCGGATGTACGAGCTGCTGAAGCCGGCACTGCTTCGTCTCCCACCCGAGCGCGTTCACGACGCCACCATGGGACTGCTTCGCGTCGCCGAGCGCACAGGCATTCACCACGCGTACGCGAAGCAGTACACCGTCCACGATGAGCGACTCGCCGTCGATGCGTTCGGCCAGTCGTTCGCAAACCCGGTGGGCTTGGCCGCCGGCTTCGACAAGAACGCCGAGGCGCCGCGTGCACTCGTCGCGCTGGGCTTCGGTCACGTCGAGGTCGGCGCCGTGACGGCCGAGCGACAGCCGGGGAACCCACGGCCGCGGCTGTTCCGCCTCCCCGAGGACGAGGCGCTGGTCAACCGCATGGGGTTCAACAACCACGGCGCGGACGCTGTCGGCCGCCGCCTGGACGGGGCGACGCTCCCGGACGTCCCCCTCGGCGTGAACGTGGGGAAGTCGAAGGTCACGCCCCTGGAGGAGGCCCCCGAGGACTACCGCTACACGTACGAGCGCGTCGCAGACGCGGGAGACTACTTCGTGGTGAACGTCTCCAGCCCGAACACGCCCGGCCTCCGGGAACTCCAGAACCGGGAACAGCTGGCGGCGATTCTCGACGCGCTCCAGGACGCTGGCGCGGCGCCGCTGCTCGTGAAACTCTCCCCGGACCTCCACCGGGAGGCCGTGACGGACGCCATCGACCTGGTGAACGAACTCGGGTTGGACGGGATCGTCGCGACGAACACGACCACCGAACGTCCCGATTCCCTGCGGAGTCCGAACGCAGCGGAGGGCGGTGGCCTCTCCGGGAGACCGATTCGCGACCGTGCGACCGACCAGGTGCGCTTCGTCGCGGAGCGCACCGACCGGCCTGTCGTCGGCGTGGGCGGCGTCTTCACCGCCGAGGACGCCTACGAGAAGATCCGCGCGGGCGCCTCGGTCGTCCAGCTGTACACCGGTCTCGTCTACCGCGGGCCCTCGGTCGCACGGAGCATCAACGAGGGGCTGCTCGACTTGCTGGAGCGCGACGGCTTCGACTCCGTCGAGGACGCGGTCGGCGCAGACCTGTAGTCGCCACAGCATTTTTCGCGTTCGGTCGTGCGAGTACTGACTAGATGGCCGATTCGTTCGAGATTCGGGAGGCGGTGGCCGAGGACGCAGCCGCGATTCAAGCCGTCGCGCGTGCGTCATGGCACACGGCGTACGACGACCTGCTGGGCGAGGACACCGTCACCGAGTACGTGAACGCGTGGTTCGACCCCGAGAAGGTGGTCGCCGACGACGTCGAGCCGGCTGACCGGGACCTGTTCGTGGCCGAAGGGGCGGACGAAGTCATCGGGTTCGCGGAGACGACACTGGACGGCGACGAGACGGCGGTCCTCTACCGCATCTACGTTGCTCCCGACGCGCACGGCGACGGTGTCGGAACGGCGCTGCTGGAGCGCGCGGAGGCGGCGGCCGCTGAGCGTGGGAGGACCCGATTGCGGCTGTCGGTCGTGGCACCGAACGAGGACGCCGTCGCGTTCTACGAGGCACGGGGGTTCGAGCGCGTCGACACCGTTCGTGACGACGAGTTCGACTGCAACCGGTACCAGTACGAGAAGCGAATCGCGGCGTAGAGACGGTCGCAGTCAGCGCAGCGCGTCGAGTTCGAACTCGAAGCCGGCGACCGGCACCTCGACGTCGTGGTCGACGATGACCGCGGGGTGGAGTTCGCCGATGACCCCGACATTCTCACCGTCGACCACCACGCTCGCGGTGCGACCGTCGATGAACGAGGGGTGGTCGGTCGGCGGCGTCTCCAGGTCGACGTGGAACTCGTCGCAGAGCGCCTGCAGGCGTGCCTTCGCGTCCTCGTAGGAGGCGTCGTGGTCCGCGAGGGCGGCGGCGACGGTGCGGCGCTCGGCGACGCCTGTCTCCTCGCTGTCGTCGACGTGCGCGGCGAACCCGATCTCCGCGAGGTTCTGGGGGTACGACCGATGGGTGTTGTTCTCCAGCACGGTCGCGAGCGACGGCAGCGCCCACGTGCGGAGGATGGTGAAGTCCTCGCTGTACGGTTCGGAGATGGTCGCTGGTTCGGCGGCGCCGACGACGGAGTCGCCGGACCCGGGCGAGATCCGCATGCTCTCGAAGTTCTCGGCCTCGCTGGTCATGTTGAAGTTCAGGAGGTCCTCGAAGCCGGCGCCGACGAGGGCCTGGCGGGCGGCGGACTCGAGGCGCGACTCCTCGGTGCGGCCACCGATGGTGCTCACGTCGGGGTAGCGCGGGACGAGTTCGTTGAACCCGTACGCGCGGCCGACGTCGTCGACGACGTCCACCGGGTGGAGCACGTCGACGCGGTACGGCGGAATCTCGACGCGGTACTCCTCGCCAACCGGTTCGGCGTCCAGACCGGCGCGCTCCGCGAGGTCGACCACGTCGTCGGACGCGAGGTCGATGCCGAGCAGCGTCTCGATGCGGTCGTGGCCGACGCGCTTCTCCCGCACCTCGAAGTCCGGCCGGACGAGTTCCCGGTCGGGGTACTCGACGGTGACGTCCTCGACGGTGGCGCCGCGGGCGTCGAGCGCGTAGCAGACGATGGCGCACATCCGGTCGATGGTCCACTGGTCGGTGCCCGTCAGTTCCACGAACAGTTCGCGGGACTCGGTGGACACCTCCGTCCGGCGGCCGTTGATGACTGGCGGGAAGCTGAACAGCCCGATGTCGTCGTAGATGGCGGGGAACGACTCGTACTCGGCGAGCAGGTCGGCGTACTGCTCGCCGGTCGGGTGTTCCGTGAGCACCTCGCCGGGCGTGCGCTCGGCGTCGTCGTCGAGCGGGACGAACGTGTCCTCGTCCGGGCCGATGCCCGTGTACGTGATGGAGCGCTCGGGGCCGCCCTCGTCGGTCTGGGACTCGCCTTTCAGCATCGTCAGGTCGTGGATGCCGATGGCGCCCTTCGCGCGCTTGCGGCCCATCGTCGCGTGGAGCTTCTCCTGGAGCTGGATGAGGGAGTCGAGAGCGTCCTCGTCGAGGTCCACGCCGCGGACGACGGCGCCGGTGACGTACGGCCGTTCCTCGGGCACGTCTTCGACCTCGATGGTCCACTCGGCGCTGTTGGTGTCGGGGACGTAGACGCCCCGGGTGTCGCCGTAGTGGTAGCGGAGGCTGCGCGCGATGCCCTCCACGGAGAGGCGATCGAGGCGGTCGGCCTCGAACTCCAGTTTGAACTCGCCGTCCTCGGTCTCGCCCTCGTACTCGATGCCGAGGCCGAAGAGGTCGTCCTTGAGTTCGTCGTCGCTCTTCCCGGTGTGGCCGGTGAGCGTGCGGAGTTCGTCGGGGTCGACGTCGACGACGGGCATCAGTACACCACCTCCGCGTCCCGCAGGAATTCGAGGTCACACAGCGTCCCGTGGACGTCCCGGATGTCCTCGAAGCCAGTGACAAGCATCAGTAGTCGCTCGAGGGCGAGCCCCCACGCCATCACGTCGGCCTCCACACCCAGGGGTTCGAGCATCTCCGGCCGGAAGATGCCGGAGTTCCCGATCTCGATGAGTTCACCGGTCTCCGGGTGTCGGCCGAACAGTTCGAAGCTGGGCTCCGTGTAGGGGTTGTACGTCGGCTTGAATTCGAGGTCGGTGATACCGAACTGGCTGTAGAACTCCCGGAACGTCCCCATCAGGTCCCGAACCGAGAGGTCCTCGGCCATCACCCAGCCCTCGATCTGGAAGAACTCCAGGAGGTGGGTGGCGTCCAGCGTGTCGTTCCGGTAGGCCTTCTCGACGCTGAAGTAGCGCTGCGGGGGCTCGATATCCTCGCCGGCGACGCCGGAGAGGTAGCGAGCGGTGAGGCTCGTCGTGTGCCCGCGGAGCGCGAGCGCACGCGCGAAGTCCTCGTCCCACGGCGAGTGGTAGCCGTCGCCGTCCGGCCCGACGCCCTCGCGGTGTGCGCGCTCGACGCGGTCGACGAGGTCCGCGGGCAGGTCCTCGATCTTCTCGGGGTTCGACAGCGCGAAGCGGTCCCAGTGGTTGCGCGCCGGGTGGTCCTGGGGCATGAACAGACAGTCGTTGATGTAGAAGTCCGCGTCGACGTGCGGCCCTTCCATCTCCTGGAACCCCATCCCGACCAGCACTTCCTCGACGCGCTCGGCTGCCTGCCGGAGCACGTGGACCTTCCCCGGCGTGTGTTCGGCGGCGTCGGCCTCCACGTTGTAGTCGGCGAACTCGGCGTCCCGCCAGTCGCCCGACGCGAGCAGCTCGGGCGTGAGCTGGCCCACCGCGTCGCTGGCCTCGACGCCCGCCATCAGTTCCGTGACGCCCGCCTCGGTCAACTGGACGGAGCGGACGGTGCGCTCGCGGCGCACCACGAGGTCGCGGCGCTCGAGCTGGTCGAGCGGGGCGTCCCCGGGGACCGATTCGTCGTCGGCGAGCGCGCGGAGCGCCACTGCTTCGGCGTCGTCCTCGGGGTCGGCGCTCGGGTCTGCGGCGAGCGCGCCCGATTCGATGGCGCCGTACCCCTTCCGGGCGTAGTTCGAGAGCGCGATGTCCACCTGCGGGCCCTCGAGGCCCGACGCGCCGATGACCTGGCCCATCTGGACGGGTTCGTCGTCGGCGCCCGCGTCGAGGGCGGCCTCGTACAGGCGCACCTCGGGGAGGCCCGTGTCGGCGTACTCGCGGCCCTCGTCGGTCAGTTCGACCTCGTCGGCTGTCTCCTCGGTGACGTCCACGAGGCCGGCGTCCGCGAGTTCGAACGCCGCGCCCGTGACCGTCTCCGGCGGTTCACCGAGGTCAGCCGCGAGGTCGTCGATTCGTCGTGGCTCGTCGGCGCTCGCCGCTTCGAGCACCGCGGCCTGCTGTGCTGGCAGTTTCATTGTGCGTAGGCGTGTGTGGCAGTCAGTTATCCGTTCCGAACCGAGCCCGAACGGGCGGGTTCAGCCGCGGCGAGGTTCCCACCCCGCTGCGGCCTCCACCTACCCGCTCAGGCGAAGAAGAAGCCGAACCCCGGAGCAGCGGCTCGCTCGTGGGTCACACATCCGGCGTAGGGTTCGGACGCCATGTGCGAGAGCATGGCACGGCCGAGTAAAAGCGTTGTGTCACCCGGCGACTCCCGTGCATCAGCCTGTTCGCACCCAGTCAGCCGATGCCGGTCGGACAACTACCACGGATGGGACTGGAAGGGGCGGTCGTCTCGACGACGGCGGGCGATGCAAGCATGCGAGCGAAGCGAGCGCGCGCAGCGAGACCCCCGAGTCGAGACGACCGGGGCTTTCGAGGAAAATCCCAGGCGTGCACCGCAATGAGAGGTGAACGACCAGAACAGCCTACGGTCGCTGGGAGTCCAGCACGACGTCCAGGTCGTCGAGCACCTCGCGGGCTTCCTCGCGTTTCTCCTGGTGGTCGGCGAGGAACTCCTCCATCAGCTGGGCGGCCTCCTCCTTGCAGTCCCCACAGAGCCGTTCGCCGCCGACGCACTCGTCGTAGACGCGCTCGGCGAACTCGTCGTCGTCGCCAGCGAGCAGGTAGGCGTACAGTTCGTAGACGGGGCAGTCGTCGGCCTCGCCGCCGAGTTCTCGCTGCTTCTCCGCGGTCTCGCGGCCGCCCGTCGTCGCGGACTTCACCTTGTCGTAGCCCGCCTCGGGGTCGTCGAGCAGGCTGATGTGGCTCGCCGGAACCGAGGAGGACATCTTCCCGCCAGTGAGCCCGGTCATGAAGCGGTGGTAGACCGAGGACGGCGGCACGAAGCCGTAGCCGCCGTGGTCGACCTCGACCCCGAGCGCGAGGTCCTCGGCGGTCTCGTGGTCCATCTCGAAGGCGTCGACGTGCCCCTCGAAGACGCGCTTCTCGCCGGCGATCGCGTCGATGAGCGCCTCGAAGGCCTCGTCGGTGGCCTGCCGGTCGAAGAAGCGCACGCGGGGGCGCAGCGGCTCCATCCCGGCGTTCTCCAGTTTCTCGACGACCGAGTCGACCGTCTCACCGTCGAACTCCCCCGCCACCGCGCTGTCGCGGAGCCAGTCGGCGGCCTCCGTGCAGCGCGGCGAGTCGGCGTCCTCGGCGTACTGCTCGCGGGCGTCGTAGGCGGCGGCGACCAGCGGGCGCTCGTCGTCGTCGAACGCGACGCTCGCGTACGCCTCGGTCACCTTGAAAAATCGCGTGCGCTCCGCGATGTCGCGGGCGAGGCGCATGTGGGGGTCCTGGTCGGGGCCGACCGGGATGACCGTGGGTTTCGGCTCGCTGAGTTGCGGGTAGAGGATGTCCGCCATCTGGGTGACGACGCTCTGCATGTGGGAGACGTCAGTCTCGCCGTCGAAGCCGTAGATGGCCTCGAACTCCGAGAAGTTCGCCTCCGCACCGAGTTCGAACGCGAGGTCCTGAAGTTCGCGGTTCGCGGACTGCCGGTAGAGCGTTCCCTCGTCGGCGTCGAAACCGAGCGCGAGGAGCGAGAGGAGGTAGTCCTCGGCGTGGTCGTCGATCTCGTCCCACGTCAGTCCGCGGGCGGCGTGGGCCTCGAGGTCCGCGATGAGCGCGTAGGTGTCGGCGCCCTGCTGCTGGTGCCAGATGAGCTCGTCGAACACCATCTTGTGGCCGATGTGGGGGTCGCCCGTCGGCATGAACCCGGAGAGCGCGGCGAACGGCTCGTCGTCGCGCATCGCCTCCAGAACGGGGCGGTAGTCGCGGTGGCCGAAGATGATGGCCCGCCGCATCAGGAAGTGGGGGTCGGGCACCTCGTCGATGACGTCCTCGAATGACTCGATGCCGAACTCCTCGAAGAGCTTGCGGTAGTCGGAGACCGTCGAGGAGCCCCACGGGTCGAGCGCGACGCTGTCCGCGCCCGGCGCGGCCTCGCCGGCGTCCGTGTCGTCGTCTGTGTCAGTCATAGTATCAGGGAGTGAGTCGGCTCACGGCGAGCCACCGAATCGTGTCCTCACTGGCGGACTCCAGCGCAAAAACCATTCGCTTCCGGACCCCGTGGGCGAGGCGCACGTCCAGGGAGAGGTCCCGCGGCGCGAACTCGTGGTCGGCGGGCAGCGTCCGCACGAGCAGCTCGGAGTGCCCGAGTTCGTCGACGGACTCGACGTCAGCGTAGACGCGGAAGTCGGCGCCGAACTTGAAGCCGGTCTTGGGCACCATACCGCGGTCCCGGAACGCGCGGTAGACGCGGAGGCGGCGGTCGAAGCGCTCGCCCTCGACGGCCCGCCCGCGCTCGACAATCTGCTCGACGCCCGCGCCGTCCCCGAGGACGAGCGCGCCCGACGCAGCGAGGTAGGCGGCCTCGAGCAGCGATAGCTGGAGCGCGTCGTACTCCGCGGCGCGCCCACCGAGGGGCTGGCCGTAGAACCCCCGGTCGTGGAGTTCCGCTGGCGGGTCCCAGACGAGCACGCGGGTCTCCAGCAGCACGCCCTCGACGTCGGTCGGCGGGTCGAACTCCGTCTCGCCCGCCGGCTCGGTCGCCGCCACGTCGAGGTACGTTATCTCGCTCTCCTCGTCGACCACCGCGAGCACGACGTCCGCGAGGCCCGCACTCGGGACGACGGTGCGCTCGTCAACCACGCGGACGCGGTGTTTCACCTCGCCGTCGTCCGGCCCCTTCCCGCGGGGGAACACGACGAAGTCGCCGTCGCCGGGGTCGTGCCACCACGGTTCGCGGTCGGGCGCGAGGTAGAACCCGCGGTCCCGGAGGTCCGCGTAGACGAGGAAGCGCGCACCGAACCCGGGTTCGCGGTCGGCGAGGAACGTCCGGAAGTCCATCCCGTCGATCGACGCCAGGTCGCCCCGGAACAGCAGATGAGCGGCCTCGACGTTGGACAGCGCGACGTCGTTGCCGTCGAGCGGGTGGCCGTAGCCGCGCGCGTCGTGGAAGCGCTGGCGAGCGTCGCCCCCCACCCTGACGCCGTCGTCGGTCGTCTGTCCATCCATGTCACGAGGTGGCGCCCCGTCCGGCATAGGCGCGTCGGTCGCGGCCGCAGTGTCGAACGTTAGGGCGGAGACATTTCCCGGCGGAACACGATTGTGAGGGCATGA
The DNA here is from genome assembly GCA_000230955.3 of Halobacterium sp. DL1. Classification (NCBI taxonomy): domain Archaea; kingdom Methanobacteriati; phylum Methanobacteriota; class Halobacteria; order Halobacteriales; family Halobacteriaceae; genus Halobacterium; species Halobacterium sp. DL1. Next base: position 181,909 of record CP007060.1, on the reverse strand, counting down.
AGTTCGAGTCTCCGGAAGGAACGCGGACGGTCCTCTGGGTCGTCGTCGTCCTAGTGCTCGCGCTGTTGCTGTGGCAGGGGCTGCGGACCGTCCTCGGGGCGTTCGCCTTTGGGCTGTTCATCTACTACGCGACGCGGCGACTCGAGCGCCACCTCGAAGACATCTTCGACCACGCCTCCGTGGCGACGTTCCTCACCCTGCTGGCGTTCGTCGTCCCGGCGCTTCTCGTGGCCGCCTACGCGGCGGCGGTGGCGCTCGGCGAACTGGCGACCCTCTCGAACGGCGGGTTCCCGTGGCTGTCCGAGGCCCTCGATGCGGCCAACATCGAGGACCCCCAGGCGTTCTACGAGTCGATACGCGCGGACCCGGTGAGCGCGCTCGACGAGCGCACGAGACAGCTGCTCATCGCCGCGCTGGGGTCGGCGGGCGTCATCGCCGGCGAGACGTTCGCCGTCGTCGTCCGCGTCTTCCTGGCGTTCGCGTTCGCGTTCTACCTCCTGCGGGACGACTACCGACTCGGCGACTGGGTCCGGGAGACGTTCGGCCGGGACAGCGAGGCCGTGACGGTCCTCGAGCGGGCGGACGACGACCTGGAGACGGTGTTCGTGGGGAACGTCATCACCATCGGCGTCGTCGGCGTGCTCGCCATCACCACCTACCTCGTGCTGGACTTCCTCGCGCCCGCGGGAACGGGCGTCCCCTACCCGTTCCTGTTCGGGATGCTCACGGGGCTGGCGACGCTCGTCCCCGCCATCGGCATTCAGATCGTCTACTACCCGCTGGCGGGCGCCATCTTCGTGCTCGCCTGGACCTCGAACGGGCCGCTGTGGTTCGCGCCCGTCTTCCTCGTCGTGTCGGCGCTCATCGTCGACGTGCTCCCGGACCTCGTGCTCCGGCCGTACCTCTCCTCGGGGCGCCTCCACATGGGACTCATCATGTTCGCGTACGTCCTCGGCGCGCTCACCTTCGGGTGGGCGGGCGTGTTCCTCGGCCCCATCCTGCTCGTCGTCGCGCTCAACGTCGGCGAGGAGGTGGTCCCCGACCTCGTCGAGGCCGCCCAGGTGCGGCGGTGACGCGGGGTTCGCGCCTCGCGGTCGAGCTCACGCCGACTGCAGCGCCGCCGTGCACTCGGCGTCGAGACACCGCGAGCCGTCGCCGGTGTCGAACGCGGGGAGGCCACAATCACACGCCCCGTCTGCGCTGCCCCGCGGGAGGCGGTGGCGCTCGCCGCAGTCCTCGCAGACGGCGTGGAGGCCGCGGTTCGTCTCGATACCGAGTGGCTCGCCGCAGCGGCAGGTCCACTCGCCGTCGACGACCTCCCTGACCGCGGCCGCGATGGGACGGCAGTCCCGGTCGAGACAGGCCGTCACCTCGACGCCGCGGGCCACGCGCAGCAGGGGGAGCCCGCAGTCCGGACAGGTCTCGCCGGTGACGGCGGCGTCCCGGGGGATGGGGTAGTCCGCGCGGCAGTCCACGCAGACCACGCGGCCGCCGTCCCGGACGAGCGTGCCCTCGCACTCACAGGACCCGACGGGCGGGCCGGCGGGCGAGGCGGGGTAGTGGGCGTCGCCGTGTTCGGTCGCGCTCTCGACGACGAGGCGCTCGTCGCCGTCGGCGGCGTCGAGGCGGAACCCGCGGGCGTCGCGGGTGTAGCGGACGACGCCCGGGCGAGTGAGCCAGGCCGCCGGCTGGTAGCCGTCGGCGTCGTGGACGAGGACGGTGTCGTCGGGTTTCACGATGACGACCACGTCGCCGCGGAGGTTGCGTTCCGTCTCGCCGCCCACTTCGTAGCGCACGGCACACTCGCCTGCGAGCACGCGGATGGCGTCCTGCATGGGCCGGGTTGGTCGCGCTCTCGTACTTGAACTTCGGGCCCACGACGGGTTACTGCCCCGACGCTTTTCCAGCGGTAGACCCAATTAGAACCATGGACCTCCCGCGAGAGGAGTCGTGGCGCACCGTCGGCTGGATCCTCGTCATTCTCGCCCTGGTCTTCTTCCTCGTCACTGTGGTCGAGCCGGTGTTCGGGGCGCTCGTCTTCGCCGTCTGGGTGTACTACGCGATGCGGCAGGTGTACGCCTGGCTGGAGGACCGAACCGAGCACCCCAACGTCGCGGTCACGGCCACCCTGCTGGTGGTGTTGCTCCCGGTGTTGCTCATCGTCGGCTACGCGGCGTGGACCGCGTTCAAGGAGATCAGCGACATCCTCACGCACGCGCAACTGGAGCAGTACAGGCCGCTGTTGCAGCCGTACATCGACCTGGCGCAGTCCAGTCCAGAGGCCCTCTTCGAGCGGATACGGCAGAACCCACAGGAGGTGTTCGACCAGCAGCTCCGGAACCTGTTGTCCGGGGCGCTCGGCCGGGTCACGACCGCCGCTGGCCTCGTGTTCTTCATCGGCGTCCGGGTGTTCCTGATGCTGGTGTTCCTCTTCTACCTGCTGCGCGACGACCACAAACTGGCCGGCTGGTTCCGGGAGAGCGTCGGCGAGGACGCCCTCGTGGTGTCCGTCCTAGAGGACGCCGACGACCACCTCGAGACCCTCTTCGTCGGGAACTTCATCAGCATCGTGGCCCTGGGCACGATAGCGCTCGTCGTCTACAACGGCATGGACCTCATCGCCCCCCAGGACGTCTCCGTGCCGTACCCCTTCCTGCTCGGTCTCCTCACCGGCGTCGGCACCATCGTTCCCGGCATCGGTATCAAGGTCGTCTACTACCCGCTGGCGGCGTACCTCTTCGTCGTCACGTACTTCACCGGCGGTCCACTCTGGTTCCCAATCACCTTCCTCGTGCTCACGCAGGTGCTCGTCGACATCGTCCCCGACATCTTCCTGCGGTCGTACTTCTCCGCGGGCGACCTGAACATGGGGCTGGTGATGCTCGCGTACGTCATCGGGTCCATCGCCTTCGGCTGGTGGGGCGTCTTCTTCGGACCCATCATGCTCATCGTCGTCGTCGTCGTCAGCCGGCAGGTGTTCCCGGTCGTCGCCAAGGAGTTCCGGTCGTAGCGGTGAGCGACGGCCGCCCTACTCGACGCGCACGGTACGCGTGTCTGTGACGGGGAGCAGCGGTAATTCCGAGAAGGAGACGGTTACCTCGAACTCGAGGGCGTCTGCGTTCGCCCCGAAGACGCCGACGGGCGCGCGCAGCGCGTCGTCGAGGTAGCCCGAGCGCTCGGTCATCTCGACGCCGTTGACGGTGACGCGGACGCCCGCGGCCGCGCCGCCGCCGCTGTTGCGCACGACAACCTCGCACATCTCGTTCTCGCCGACGGCGATGCTGTCGGGGAAGTCCCCCCAGTCCACCGTGACAGCGGGCATCCCCCTGGCCTGCTCGTAGACGCTCTCGGCGACGCCGGCGGAGAGGCCCGCGTCCACGAGGCCGTCGACGCCCGCCTCGCAGACGTCCGCGGGGGTGTCGATGCCCTCGTCGTGGAGTTTGTGCGCGCGGCCGGCGGCCACCCCGTCGAGGGCGGTGAGGCCCACCGCGACCTCTGGCACGCCGTTGTCGATGCGGGCCTCGAGGCGGGCCGCGACGTTCGCGCCGTGGGGGTCGTCGTAGCGCTCGAAGAACGCGCCGAGCGCGGCGAGCAGGCGAAGCGCGTTCTGCCGGATGACCCAGGCGTCCGAGCGCAGTTCGCCCGGGACGCTGCCGTCCATGCTCCCGCGCAGGATGGCGTACACCTTTCGCGGGCCGGACTCCATCTCCTCGCCCGTGGCGCCCAGTACACGGTCGATGGCGTCGCGCTCGGACTGTCTCGCACTCACACTGTCGAACTCGCCAGCGTTGGCGACGGCGCGCAAGATACTGTCGGCGTCCGCCGCCTCGTCGGCGACCTCGCGGAACTCGCGGGCGGTGTCGAGGCGGAGGTAGTACGTCGAGGCGAGCACGCCGAGTCGCGTGGCCGACAGGCCGAGGTCCTCGTCGGTCTCGACGAACCCGTCCGCGACGAGCGAGTCGAGGGTGTCCCGGACGCGCTCCCGGAGATTCGGGAAGTCGTACTGCTCCGGCGCGGACTGCGCGCGCTGGTAGTAGAACGTGGTCTCCAGCCAGTCCATCACGTCGCCGAGGCCGCGGATGGTGCCCATCGCTATCTCGGCGTTGAGGTGTTCCGCGAGGCTGCCCGCGAGGCGGGACTCGATCTCCTTGCCCTCCTCGAGGAGCGCGCGGTACTTGTCGGCGTCAGAGTCGTCACAGACCACCCAGCCGTAGCCGACGTCGTCGTAGCCGGGGCGGCCCGCCCGTCCGAGCATCTGGAGGACGTCGAGCGGGCTCATGTCCACCTCGCCCTCCAGGGGGTCGTGGAGCTTCGTGTCCCGGATGACGACGCACCTGGCGGGGAGGTTCACGCCCCACGCGAGCGTCGACGTCGAGAAGAGGACGCGTATCTTCCCCTCGCGGAACCACCGCTCGACGAGGTTCTTGTCGTGGGTCGAGAGGCCGGCGTGGTGGAACGCGACGCCGTCGAGCACGCTCTTCCGGAGCGTCGAGTTGTCGAGGTCCTCGGCCTCGGTGTGGAACTCGTAGTCCCCACGGGAGCTGACCGGGATGTCGCGCTCGCCGATCTCGTCCCTGGTCTTCTTCGCCGCCTGTACGGTGTCCTGCCGCGAGGAGACGAAGACGAGCGCCTGCCCGTCCTCACGGAGGTGTGGCTCCGCGAGGTCCAGGGCGGTGAACAGCCGGCGGTATTTGTCCGCGAACGGGTTGTCGCCGTGGGTGTACGTCCGTACGCCCGCGTGCAGGTCCACGGGGCGGTACTCGTCGCCGAACTCGAAGGTGGTCTCGGGGGTGGCGTCGAGCCACGCCGCGACGTCGCCGATGTTCGGCATCGTCGCCGACAGCGCGACCACGCGCGGGTCGCAGAGCCGGCGGAGCCGCGAGACCACGACCTCCAGGACGCTCCCGCGCTTCTCCGAGTCCAGCAGGTGAACCTCGTCGATGACCACGCAGTCGACGTCCGTCACGAACGAGTAGCGCGGCGAGTCGTGTTTCCGGGTCGCGGAGTCGGCCTTCTCCGGTGTCATCACGAGAACGTCCGCGCGTTCGGCGCGCCGCGGGTTCAGGTCGCGCTCGCCCGTGACGACGTACACCGAGTAGCCGAGTTCCTCGAAGCGGTCCCACTCCGCCTCCTTCTCGTTGGTGAGCGCGCGCAGCGGCGCGACGAACAGCGCCGTGCCGCCGGCCTCGAGGGTCTGGCAGATGGCGAGTTCCGCGAGCGCGGTCTTCCCCGAACCGGTGGGCGCCGACGCCACGACGTTGGCGTCCGACTCCAGCAGCGCGGGGACCGCCTCGCGTTGCATCTCGTTGAACTCGTCGAAGGGGAACGCCTCGGCGAACTGTGGAACGACCTCGGCAACCTCCATCAGGGCGTGGGAAGAGGGCCGCTCGGATAGGCGTTTCTAGTGCGCCGCGTGGCCGACCGTAGGGAGGCCACGTTCCGAGCGAGCGGTGAACGAAGTGAACCGCGAGCCGCGCTGTCCGACGACTGGAGGACAACGGAACGCTCGAACGGCGACAGCGAACTGGTCAGTCCGCCGCGGCCGTCGACGCTGCCCGCTCCAGCAGACCTTGGTCCGTCGAGTACCAGAAGTAGAGACCGAGGCCGAGGGCCGCCGCGACGTTCGATATCGTGACGCCCCAGAACGCCGCGAGCACGCCGTAGTTGAAGACGAACACGCCGGCCGCCGCGATGGGGAGGCGAACGGCCCAGTACTGGACGAGCGTCGCGTACATGCTGACGCTCGTTCGACTCGCGCCGTTGAACCCGGATTCGAGCGTGTAGATGGCGCCGAGCGCCCAGTAGCCGACCGCGAGAATCTGGAGGTAGTCGACGGTGAGACCGAACGCCTCCTCGCCGAGGGCGGGGGCGAACGTCTCCGCGATGAGCGTGGGGAACAGCCACTGCAGGACGCCGAGTCCGAGCAGCGCGACGACCACGAACCCGGTGCTGAGCCACGTCGCCCGGCTCGCACGACCGGGCCGGTCGGCGCCGAGGTTCTGGCCGACAACCGTGGTGGCGGCACCGGCGAGGCCACCCGCGGGCACGAACGCGAGCGTCGCGAGCTGGGCGCCGACGTTGTAGGCGGCGAGCGCTGCCGTCGACCCGGCGATGGAGATGATAGCGACCATGCCGAGGCGGGCGGCCTGCCGGCCGACGCTCTGCATCGCGACCGGGGCGCCGACCGAGAGGATGTCCCGAAGGACGTCCGCCCTGACGGCCAGCGCGTCACGCGAGACGGAGAACTGGCGGCGGCCGCTCGCCGCGATGGCGACGGCGAGCACCGCGCTGACCGTGAGACCGGTGACGCTGGCGACGGCGGCGCCGAACACCCCCCACTCGGGGAACGGTCCGTAGCCGAAGATGAGGAGCGGGTCGAGGACGACGTTGACGACGATGCTCGTGGCGTTCAGCGCGAACGCCGTTCCCGAGTCCCCCCAGCCGATGAACCCGCCTTCAAGGCCGTCGCTGACGGCCATCGGCACGTAGGCGAAGACGTACGTCGAGAGGTACGTGACCGCGTACGCGTAGGTCTCTCCGTCCGCGCCGAGCAGGTCGACGACCGACGGCGCAGCGAGGACCGTCGCGCCCGCAATCACGAGTGCGACCAGTGGGCCGAGGAGCGCCGCCTGGACGGGGATGCGGGTGGCGCGCCGGCGTTCGTCCGCGCCGACGCTCTGAGAGGTCAGTATCTGGCCACCCTTGTAGACGAGCAGTACGGGCAGGACGAGGAGGCCGGTCACCGGGATGACCAGGCCGACCGCGGCGACGGCCGACTCGTTCAGTCTGCCGAGCCAGAAGATGTCCACGACCGAACCGAGGGCGACGACGACCTGCTGGGCCACCAGGGGAGCGGCGAGGATGGCGAGCGCCCGCGACAGCGACCCCTCGGTGATCTCCTCGCTCGAAACGTCGAACATTATTTCTAGCGTTCGGAGATTAATACACTCCCCCTCCTATTTAACATATGGGATGGAGGTCGACCGAACAGAGGTGTCCCAATCCGCATCGTTTTAGCAGTGGCCGCCAAACGGGTGGGTATGAGCGGTCGGCGCAAGCCGGACTGGCTGAAGATGCGGCCGCCGTCCGGCGAACGGTTCACCGACATCAAGGAGACGCTCCGGGAGCACGACCTCCACACGGTCTGCGAGGAGGCGTCCTGTCCGAACCTCGGGGAGTGCTGGAGCGGCCGCAACGGCCCGGGCACCGCGACGTTCATGCTGATGGGCCACCGGTGCTCGCGGGGCTGCAACTTCTGCGACGTGGAAACCGGCGGCATGGAACCCCTGGACCCCGACGAACCCGCGAACGTCGCGGAATCCGTCGCGAAAATCGGGCTGGATTACGTCGTGCTCACGTCGGTGGACCGCGACGACCTCGACGACCAGGGCGCCGGCCACTTCGCCCAGACCATCCGGGAGATCAAGGACCGGGACCCCGGCATCCTCGTCGAGGTCCTCATCCCGGACTTCCAGGGCGAGGAGCGACTCGTCCGGAAGATCATCGACGCCGGCCCGGACGTCATCGCGCACAACGTCGAGACCGTCGAGCGCCGCCAGTTTCCGGTGCGGGACCGCCGCGCGGGCTACGAGCAGTCCCTCTCGGTGCTCGACCAGGTGGACCGCGAGTCCGACATCTACACGAAGACCAGCCTGATGCTCGGCGTCGGCGAGTACGACCACGAGGTGTACCAGACGCTCGGCGACCTCCGCGAGGTGGGCGTCGACGTGGTGACCCTCGGCCAGTATCTCCAGCCGTCGCGCACCCACCTCGACGTCGCGGACTACGTCCACCCCCAGAAGTTCGAGACGTGGCGCCGCGTCGCCGAGGCGGAGTTCGACTTCCTCTACTGTGCCTCCGGCCCGATGGTGCGGTCGTCGTACAAGGCCGGCGAACTGTTCGTCGACGCCGTGCTCCGGGAGGGCAAGAGCGTGGAGGCCGCCCGGGAGGAGGCGCGGCGACGGAGCGCGTCCGACTAGGCGCGTGGACGAGCGCAGCGAGTCCACGAACTGAACGAACGGTGAACGTACGTGAGCCGTGAGGCACGCGGCCGAGTGGAACGAGGCCGCGGAACGAACGAGCGCGGAGCAATGCACGAGTCGCGTGGACGCCGACTAGGGCCAGCCGACTGAACGTGCGTCCAGCTAACGGACACCCCCAGAACAGTTTATTCTATTTCGTCCAGTATACCCGATTTTGCCGTTCGTTCGTCCACCTATAAGGCAGCGTGGTGGACGCTAGTAACGAAAATCTACGCCTGAGCAGTGCTCCGAAGCGGACGTTACGAAAACCATATGGTCGCACGGGTTGACCTTGCGAACATGTCAGGACGGGGGTACCCGTGACTGAGACCGTTCACCGAGCGCCCGACGACATGGTTCGGGTGATCGACGAGAACGGCGAGGTCGTCGACGACGCGGAGGTGCCGGACCTCACGGACGACGAGCTCGTCGAGATGTATCGCAACATGAAACTGGCGAGACGGTTCGACGAGCGTGCCGTCAGCCTCCAGCGCCAGGGCCGCATCGGGACCTACCCACCGCTCTCCGGCCAGGAGGGCGCCCAGATTGGCTCCGCGATGGCGCTCGCCGAGGACGACTGGACCGTCCCGAGTTACCGCGAACACGGCGCGGGGCTGGTTCGCGGGCTGCCACTGAAGCAGACGCTGCTGTTCTGGATGGGCCACGAGGCGGGCAACCGCATCCCCGAGGACGCGAACATCTTCACCGTCGCGGTGCCCATCGCCTCCCAGATTCCCCACGCCACGGGACTGGCGTGGGCGTCGAAGCTCCGCGACGAGCAGGACAAGGCGTTCCTCTGTTACTTCGGCGACGGTGCGACCAGCGAGGGCGACTTCCACGAGGGACTGAACTTCGCGGGCGTCTTCGACACGCCGAACGTCTTCTTCTGCAACAACAACCAGTGGGCCATCTCGGTGCCGCGGGAGCGACAGACGGCCTCTAAGACGCTCGCCCAGAAGGCTCAGGCGTACGGCTTCGAGGGCGTGCAGGTCGACGGGATGGACCCGCTCGCGGTGTACAAGGTGACGAAAGCTGCCGTCGAGAAGGCCAAGGACCCCGAGGAGGGCGACCTTCGCCCAACGCTCATCGAGGCGGTGCAGTACCGCTTCGGCGCGCACACCACGGCGGACGACCCGTCGGTCTACCGGGACGAGGAGGAGGTCGAGAAGTGGCTCGCGAAGGACCCGCTCCCGCGCATGGAGAAGTTCCTGAAGCGCACCGACCGACTCACCGACGAGGACGTCGAGCAGATAGAGGCGGACATCGAGGACGACGTCGCGGACGCCATCGCGGCGGCCGAGGAGACGCCGCGACCGGACCCCGTAGAGATGTTCCAGAACGTCTACGCGGAGATGCCCAAGCGTCTCGAACAGCAACTCGAGTGGTTCCAGTCCATTCGGGACGAACACGGCGACGACGCGCTACTGGAGGACTAAGATGAGTGAGAACCTGACCCTAGTGCAGGCGGTACGGGACGGCCTCCGCGACGAGATGGCCGAAGACGACGACGTGCTCGTGATGGGCGAGGACGTCGGGAAGAACGGCGGCGTGTTCCGCGCGACCGAGGGACTCTACGACGAGTTCGGCGGGGAGCGCGTCATCGACACGCCGCTGGCGGAGTCCGGCATCATCGGCACGGCCATCGGGATGGCTGCCTACGGCCTGAAGCCGGTGCCCGAGATCCAGTTCTCCGGGTTCATGTACCCGGGCTTCGACCAGATCGTGAGCCACATGGCCCGCCTCCGGACGCGGAGCCGCGGCCGGTACACGTGTCCGATGGTGCTGCGCGCCCCGATGGGCGGCGGCATCCGCGCGCCGGAACACCACTCCGAGTCCAAGGAGGCGTTCTACGTCCACGAGGCCGGCCTGAAGGTCGCGATGCCGAGCACGCCCCACGACGCGAAGGGAATGCTCATCTCGGCCATCCGCTCGCCGGACCCGGTCATCTTCCTGGAGCCGAAGAAGATCTACCGCGCCTTCCGCGAGGAGGTGCCCGACGACACCTACGAGGTGCCGCTGGGTGAAGCCGCGGTGCGCCGTGAGGGCACCGACGTCTCGGTGTTCACGTGGGGCGCCATGACGCGCCCGACCATCGAGGCCGCCAAGAACCTCGACGGCGAGATAGACGTCGAGGTCGTCGACCTCCGGACGCTCAGCCCGCTCGACATCGACACGGTCGTCGAGTCGTTCAAGAAGACGGGCCGAGCGGCCATCGTCCACGAGGCGCCCCAGACCGCGGGCGTCGGCGCGGAGGTCACCGCGACCATCCAGGAGGAGGCGCTGCTGTACCAGGAGGCACCGGTCGAGCGCATCACCGGCTTCGACGTTCCGTTCCCGCTGGCCGCGCTCGAAGACTACTACCTGCCGGAGCCCGAGCGCATCGAGTCGGGCATCCGAGACGCGTTCGATTTCTGAGATGCCACGAGAATTCAAACTCCCGGACGTCGGCGAGGGTGTCGCGGAGGGCGAGATCGTCAGCTGGCTCGTCTCCGAGGGCGACACCGTCACCGAGGACCAGCCGGTCGCCGAGGTCGAGACCGACAAGGCAGTCGTCGAGGTCCCGTCGCCCGTGAACGGCACGGTGAAGCAGATCCACTTCGACGCCGGCGACGTCGTCCCCGTCGGGGACGTCATCGTCACCTTCGACGTCGAGGGCGAAACCGCGGAACCGGCCGAGGAGACGGCCGACGCCGAGTCGGAACCCGCGGACGAAGCGGAGAGCGAGAGCAAGTCCGCCACGTCGAAGGCCGAGTCGCGGACGTTCGCGCCGCCGAGTGTGCGCCGACTCGCACGCGAACTCGGCGTCGACCTCGATTCGGTCGAGGGGACCGGGCCGTCCGGTCGCGTCACCGAGGGCGACGTGCGCGCGGCCGCCGAGGGTGGCGAATCCGAGGCCACCGACGCGTCGACCGAACCCGCCGAAACCACGCAGACGACGCAGGCCGCGGAGCCGTCGACACAGCCGGCGGCGACGGGCCGCCAGGAGGCCGCCGGACGGGACCGCACGCTCGCGGCGCCCGCGACCCGCGGCCTCGCCCGCGAACTCGGCGTGAACATCGACGACGTGCCGGCTGTCGAGCAGCGCGACGGCGAGGCGTTCGTCACCGCCGAGGCCGTCCAGCAGTACGCCGAGGGCGGCCAGGCAGCGCAGGCCGGGGCTACCGGCGGCGCGGCCCGCCAGTACGCCGAGGGCGGCGAGACGACGGAACCCTACCGCGGCATCCGCCGCACCATCGGCAAGCAGATGGCCGAGTCGAAGTACACGGCCCCGCACGTCACCCACCACGACACCGCGCCCATCGACGCGCTCGTCGAGACGCGCGCGAAACTGAAGGAGCGCGCCGCCGAGAAGGACGTGAAGCTGACGTACATGCCGTTCGTGATGAAGGCCATCGTCGCAGCGCTGCAGGAGTTCCCCATCCTGAACTCCGAACTCCGCGAGGAAGACGAGGAGATCGCCATCAAGCAGGACTACAACGTCGGCATCGCGGTGGCGACGGACGCCGGCCTGATGGTGCCCGTCGTGAAGCACGTCGACCAGAAGTCGATGCTCCAGGTGGCCAGCGAGGTGAACGAACTCGCACAGAAGGCGCGTGACCGCTCCATCTCCCGCGAGGAGATGCAGGGCGGCACGTTCACGGTCACGAACTTCGGCGCCATCGGCGGGGAGTACGCCACGCCCATCATCAACTACCCGGAGACGGCCATCATGGGGCTGGGCGCCATCGACGAGCGCCCGGTCGCCGAGGACGGCGAGGTGCGGGCGGCGATGACGCTCCCGCTGTCGCTCTCCATCGACCACCGCGTCATCGACGGCGCGGAGGCCGCTGCGTTCACCAACCGTGTCATGGACTACTTGACCGAGCCCGAACTACTACTACTCGAATAATGGTTGTCGGAGACGTATCCACTGGAACGGAAGTTGCGGTCGTCGGGGCCGGTCCCGGCGGCTACGTCGCGGCCATCCGCGCCGGACAGCTCGGCCTCGACGTGACGCTCGTCGAGAAGGACGCCTACGGGGGCACCTGCCTGAACTACGGCTGCATCCCCTCGAAGGCGATGATCACGGCGACTGACGTCGCCCACGACGCCGGCGACGCCGAGGAGATGGGCGTCTACGCCGACCCCGAGGTCGACGTCGGCGAGATGGTCGAATGGAAGGACAGCGTCGTCGACCAGCTGACTGGCGGCGTCGAGAAGCTCTGCAAGGCCAACGGCGTCAACCTCATCGAGGGGCGCGCGGAGTTCGCGGGCAACGACAAGCTCCGCGTCGTCCACGGCGGCGACGGCCAGGGCTCCGAGACCATCACCTACGAGCACTGCATCGTCGCCACCGGCTCGAAGCCCATCGAGGTGCCGGGCTTCGAGTTCGACGGCGAGCACGTCATCGACTCCCGGCAGGCGCTCGCGATGGAGGAGTATCCCGAGTCGATGGTCGTCGTCGGCGCGGGCTACATCGGCATGGAGATCTCGACCGTCCTCGCGAAACTCGGCGTCGACGTCACCGTCGTCGAGATGCTCGACGAGGCGCTCGTCGGCTACGAGGACGACCTCACGCGCCCCGTCAAGCAGCGCGCAGAGGAACTCGGTATCGACTTCGAGTTCGGCCTCGCCGCCGACTCCTGGGAGGAGTCCGGCGACGGCGTCGTTCTCACCGCCGAGGACGAGGACGGCGAGACCACCGACTTCGAGACCGAGAAAGTGCTCGTCGCGGTGGGCCGTCAGCCGGTCACGGACACTCTGAACCTCGACGCGGTCGGCCTCGAACCGAACGACGACGGCCGCCTCGCGACCGACGACCAGGCCCGGACCGACGCCGAGAACGTCTTCGCCATCGGTGACGTCGCGCCCGGCCCGATGCTCGCGCACAAGGCGAGCAAGGAGGGCGAGGTCGCCGCCGAGGTCGTCGCTGGCGAACCCGCGGCCCTCGACTACCAGGCCGTCCCCGCCGCGGTGTTCACGGACCCCGAGATTGCGACCGTCGGCCTCACCGCGGACGCGGCCGAAGAGCAGGGCTTCGAACCGGCGGTCGGGAAGTTCCCGTTCAACGCCAGCGGCCGCGCGCTCACCACGGGCGAAAGCGACGGCTTCGTGCGCGTCGTCGCCGACGAGGAGAGCGGCTTCATCCTCGGCGCGCAGATCGTCGGCCCGGAGGCCAGCGAACTCATCGCTGAGCTCGCGCTCGCCGTCGAGATGGGTGCCACCCTCGAGGACGTCGCCTCCACCATCCACACCCACCCGACACTCGCCGAAGCCGTCAAGGAGGCCTCCGAGCACGCGCTCGGCCACGCCATCCACACGCTCAACCGGTAACCCTCACCCCTCTCGCTTCGCTCAGTTCTCGCCCGGCATATTCTCGAGCCGGTGCCGTGGTCGGCGAAAGAAAAGTGTGCAGGCCGCCCCGCGTCGCGAGTTGCTGATCTACGTCTGCTCCATCATGTCCCGCGCATCGTCGTCGCTCATCTCCATGTCGTGTTTCTCGTGGGCGTGGTCCTTGAGGTTACTCAGGACCTCCTGTTCGTCGTCGGACTTCACCATGAACTCGTCCTCCTGACAGCTAGCCTGGTATGCCATTGTTCTGGACACCGTGCTAACGATGCACGCAGTCGGGCATTGTTACACAGATGGTACGAACGGGAAAGGAGGCCTTTTGCTGCCGAGGAGTGGCGTAAGGCGTCGTTGTCTCACCCCCGGCTGCCACTACCCGGCGTCGACGACGCGGCCACGTGATTCCGTGACGGGGTGAGTCGATCGACTGCGAGTAGCGGTCCCCTTCGGCGCCGCTCGCTGGAAGGCAGCAGACCGGCGCCCCCGGGTCGCTGGCTCGAGAGTTACGAACCATAACGCGTTTCCTCGCTTCCCGAAACCACTCGCGCATGACCGACTCCGAGGGCGCAAAGACGATGCTAATCGGCGTGCAGGTGACGCTGCTCGCACTCCTGCTCCCTGGCTGGCTGCCGGACGCCTACCCCGTCGTCCTCGCCATCTTCGGCACCGCGCTCGTCGTCGGCGGCTACCGGCTGGGGTAGCCTGTCGGCCCGACGGCCTTTTCCCGCGTCCACCGCTACCAGGGAGGCATGCAGACGGTCACGCTCGGGCCGACCGGAACGTACTCCCACCGCGCAGCGCTCGCCGTCGCCGACGACGGCGACATCGCGTTCTCGGAGTCCGTCCGCGGTATCGTCGACGCGGTCGAAGACGGGAGCGCCGAACGCGGCGTCGTCCCCATCGAGAACAGCATCGAGGGCTCCGTCACCGAGACCCTGGACGCGCTCGCGGACACCGACCTCGCCGTCGTGCGTGAGGTCGTCACACCCGTGAAGCACGCGCTCATCGCCCAGAGCGGGAACTTCGACACCGTGGCCAGCCACTCACAGGCGCTCGCGCAGGTCCGCTCGTTCCTCGACGAGAACTACCCCGACGTCCACCGCGAAGCCGTCGCCTCCACCGCACGGAGCGTCGAACTCGCCCGCGAGGATCCGACCGTCGCCGGTATCGCCCATCCCGACAACGCCACCGGCGAACTCCAGCTCGTCGCCGAGGACATCCAGGACCGCACCAGCAACTCCACGCGCTTTTTCGTCGTCGCACCCCCCGAGGACCGCTCGGACGCCGGCGGGAAGTCCTCGTTCGTCGTCTACCCGAACGCGAACTACCCCGGGCTACTGCTCGAACTGCTCGAACCGTTCGCCGACCGCGACATCAACCTCTCCCGGGTCGAGTCCCGGCCTTCCGGCGAACGCCTCGGCGACTACGTCTTCCACATCGACGTCGCCGCCGGCCTCTACGAGGAGCGCACGCAGGCCGCCCTCAAGGAGATCGAGGCCATCGCCGCCGAGGGCTGGGTCCACCGCCTCGGCTCCTACGACGTCGAGCACGTCGTCTAGAACGCACTTTTTGCGCTGCGGGGGTGCGCCTCCGGCGCACCCCGCTCGGCAAAAACTTGCGGAAAAAGCACTCCTCGTTCCTGCCGCTTCGCTACGCTCGCGTTAGTCGCTCGTCGGCCTCCGCTCACTCACTGTGTTGGTTCGCGTAGTGAACCGCGCCCCTTCCGGGGTCTTCGACCCGCTCGGGTCGCGGATGCTCGACCGTCCAATTGTCGAACGTGTAACTGGCCGGTGGCTTTTCGGGAGTGCGCGGAGAACATTCGTGCATGACATCTCGCGGCATTCCATTCGACGACCTGGAACGGGTTCTCGAGCGACTGGACGACGCCCGCGGCGGCAGCGAGTTCGCGGTGGATATCGAGGACGCCGACGACCAGTTCACGGTCACCGCCGACCTCCCCGGGTTCGAGACGGAGGATATCCAGGTAGAGGTCCAGGACCGGACGGTCCGCATCGACGCCGAGCGGAGCGAGGAGACCGAAATCGACGACGAGCAGTACATCCGTCGGGAGCGGAGCGAGCGCTCGGCCAGTCGAGATCTCACGCTCCCGGAGGCCGTCGACGTGGAGGCGACGAGCGCGTCGTTCGAGCACGGCGTCCTCACCGTCGAACTGCCGAAGGTGAGCGCGTCCGGCGACGGGACGATGGTGGACATCGAGTAGTAGCCGCGACCCTGTGCTGTCGTTCTGGCGTGCTCACTCGCGGACGGAGCGCGTTAATGCCCCAGTGCGTGCGCCGCGGTACCACCCGGCATTCTTTGCCAGTATCTGACAGGACCGACAGTCACTATGGGAGGGCTTTTGGACTGCGGGAGAGTCACGTCGGGTATGACCTACCAGCCACGGGAAATCGAGGAGAAGTGGCAGGACCGCTGGGCCGAGGGCGGTCGCTATCACGCCGACCCTGAGCCCGACGCCGACGAGGACGCGACGTTCGTCACCGTTCCCTACCCCTACCCTTCCGGGGGGATGCACATCGGACACGCCCGCACCTACACCGTGCCCGACGTGTACGCCCGCTACCGACGGCTGCAGGGCGACAACGTGCTGTTCCCCATCGCGTGGCACGTCACGGGCACGCCCATCATCGGCGCGGTGAACCGCCTGCAGAAGGGCGAGGAGGAGCAACTGTCGGTGCTCCGGGACACGTACAACGTCCCCGAGGACGAACTCGAGACCCTGGAGACGCCGATGGGGTTCGCGCGCTACTTCATCGAGAACCACTACAAGGAGAACATGCAGTCCCTCGGCCTCAGCATCGACTGGCGCCGGGAGTTCACGACGAACGACGAGCGCTACTCGAAGTTCGTCACGTGGCAGTACGAGACCCTGCGGGACCACGGCCGCCTGGAGAAGGGGCTCCACCCCGTGAAGTACTGCACCGACGAGGAGAATCCCGTCACCACCCACGACATCCTGGAGGGCGAGGAGGCGGAGTTCCAGGAGTACACGCTCGTCAAGTTCGGCCACGGTGACACGGTGGTCCCGATGGCGACGCTGCGCCCGGAGACGGTCCGGGGCGTCACGAACGCCTACATCGACCCGGACGCCGACTACGTCGAGGCCGAAGTCGACGGCGAGCGCTGGCTGGTCAGCGACGAGGCCGCGGAGAAACTCGTCCTCCAGCAGCGCGACGTCCGCATCCTCGACCGGTTCACGGGCGATCGACTGGTCGGCGAGCGCGTCACCAACCCCGTCACGGGCGAGGACGTGCTCGTGCTGCCCGCTGACTTCGTCGACGCAGACAACGCGACGGGCGTCGTGATGTCCGTGCCGGCGCACTCCCCGGACGACTGGGTCGCGCTGGAAGAAGCCAAAGCCGACGACGATCGGATGCGGGAGTACGGCATCGACCCCGCCGACGTCGACGCCATCGAGCCGAAGGCCATCATCGACGTTGAGGCCTACGACGACGAGTTCCCGGCGCGGGCCGCCGTCGCGGAACACGGCATCGAGTCCAGCGACGACCCCGCCCTGGAGGATGCCACCCAGCAGGTGTACAACCGCGAGTTCCACAGCGGGACGCTGAAGGAGATGTACGGCGAGTACGCCGGCGAAGTCGTGGAGGACGTCCGCGACGAACTCGCCGACCACTTCCAGGCCAGCGGGGAGTTCGACACGATGTACGAGTTCTCCGAGGAGGTCGTCTGCCGCTGCGGCGGCGAGGTCGAAGTCGCCAAGCAGGACACGTGGTTCCTCACGTACAGCGACGAGGACTGGAAGGAACTCGCCCACGACGCCATCGCCGATCTGGACGCCATCCCGGAGAACACCCGCGACCAGCTCGACCACACCGTCGACTGGCTGAACGAGTGGCCCTGCATCCGGAACTACGGCCTCGGCACCCGGCTGCCGTGGGACGACGACTTCGTCATCGAACCGCTGTCGGACTCGACGGTGTACATGTCCTACTACACCATCGCCCACCGACTGGAAGACGTCCCTCCAGAGGAGTTGGATAGGGAGTTCTTCGACACGCTGTTCTACGGTGCGGACGCCGTCGACGACCCGGACGAGACGGCCCTCGACCTGCGCGAGGAGTGGGACTACTGGTACCCCGTGGACTACCGCATCTCGGGGAACGACCTCATCTCGAACCACCTCACGTTCTACCTGTTCCACCACACCGACCTGTTCGACGAGTCGAAGTGGCCGGAGGGAATCGCCGTCGCAGGCATGGGGCTACTGGAGGGGAAGGCGATGTCCTCGTCGAGCGGGCACGTCGTGCTTCCCACGGAGGCCATCGAGGAGTACGGCGCCGACACCGTCCGGTTCTTCCTACTGAACTCCGCGGAGCCCTGGCAGGACTTCGACTGGCGTGGCGACGAGGTCGGCACCACGCAGGACCAGCTCGCACGGTTCCACGAGCGAGCGCAGGACGTCATCGAGAGCGAAGCGGGAGAACGCGACCTGAAGCGCATCGACCGCTGGCTGCTGTCGAAGCTCCAGTCGACGGTCCGGGACGCTACCGAGGCGATGGACGAGTTCCAGACCCGGAAGGCCAGCCAAGAGGCGTTCTACCACTTCGAGGAGCACCTGACGTGGTACCGGAAGCGCGCTGACCTCGACCGACCGGGCGCGCGCTGGACGCTCCAGGAGGTCCTGCAGACCCGACTGCGCCTGCTGGCGCCCATCGTCCCGTTCCTCGCCAACGAACTCCACGAGCAGTTGACCGGCGACCCGGTGGAGGACGCGGCGTGGCCGGAGCCGGACGCCGACCTGGAGTCAGCGCGCGTGGAGGTCGAGGAGCGACTGGTCGAGAACCTGGCGGACGACGTGCGCGAGGTCATCGACGTCACGGGAACCGACCCGGACAGCATCGCCATCTACACCGCGGCACCGTGGAAGCACCGCGTCTACGAGACGGTGCGAGAGACCGGGCCGGACGTCGGCGCGGTGATGGGCAAGGTGATGCAGAAGGAGTCGCTGCGCGAGAAGGGTGACGCGGTCAACGACCTCGCGCAGGACCTCGTGGCGGACGTCCGCGAGCGCGAGGACGACGAACTCGCGGCGCTCGACGAGGTCGACGAGACCGAACTGTACGAGACGGCAGCCGGCTACATCGCCCGGGAGTTCGACGCGTCGGTGGACGTGGTCGCCGAGCAGGACGCGGACGCCGACCGGGCGTCGCGCGCGGTGCCGTTCCGACCGGCCATCGACCTGGAGTAGCACCTCGGTGGTCGCGGGCGAGCCAACCCTTAACGTAGCCGGCCCGCCAACTACATCGCATGAGCGTCGCTCCAGAGCCAGTCAGGAAGGCGGTGCGGACGGTCACCGAACCGGTCCGCTCGCGGTCGGACGTGGAGATGAACACCATCGGGTGGCTGCTGTTCCTCGGACTGCTGTTCGTGCTCGTCCCACTGCTGCCGATTCTCGTGGCACTCTGGGTCGTCACGACGGTCTGGGACTACCTCTCCGGGCAGTTTTCCAGCGACGAGTAGGGCGTACAGGCGGCGAGTTCGCATCCGCGAGGCGTCCACCGCGCTACTGCTCGCACCTCTTCTCAGGTCACGCGCGGGGTTGGTCCCGCTCTGCTATTTGAACCTACGCAGGAATCCAGCGAGCATCCGCGAGCGCAGCGCAAAAAGTGGGTTTCCTAGACGCCCAGCAGGTCGAACGGGTAGCCGTTGTCGTGTTCGTCGGCGTGTTCGTAGACGACGTGGGCGGCGGCGATGTCCTGGATGGCGAGGCCGGTGGAGTCGAAGACGGTGACGGTGTCCGCCGCCGTGCGGCCGTCCTTCTGGCCGGTGACGATCTCGCCGATTTCGCCGTAGATGTCGTCGTCGCCGAGGACGCCGGCGTTGTACGGGACGTTGATCTCGCCGGAGTGAGTGGTCTGTGCGTAGTCGTCGATGACGAGTTTGCTGGCGAGGAGGATGTCGTCAGCGAGCTCGTGTTTGCCCTCTGCGTCGGCGCCCATCGCGTTGACGTGCGTGTGGTCGCCGAGGTCCTCGGGTGCGACGAGTGGTTCCTCGACTGGCGTGACCGTCGAGAGCACGTCGCAGTGGCCGGCGTCCGAGATGGAGCCGCCGCGGACGTCAAAGCTGTCCGCGAAGTAGTCGACGAACTTCTGGACGGCCTCGTCGTCGATGTCGCTGACGACAACCTCCTCGATGTCTCGGACCGCGGAGATGGCCTCCAGTTGCGTGTACGCCTGGACGCCCGCGCCGACGACGCCGAAGGAACTGGCGTCCTCGACGGCGAGGTGGTCGGTGGCGACGGCGGCGGCCGCGCCGGTGCGCTTCATCGTGAGTTCGGTGCCGTCCATGAGCGCGAGCGGGTAGGCGTTCTCCGGGTCGGAGTACACCATCGTCCCCATTACGGTCGGGAGGTCGAAGTCGTCGGGGTTGTCGGGGTGGACGTTCACCCACTTGATGCCGGCGGCGTCCCAGGACCCGGCGTCGAGGTAGGCGGGCATCGACCGGAAGTCGCCGTTGTACTGCGGGAGGTCGATGTAGGACTTCGCGGGCATCTGGGCGTTCCCGTTCTCGTAGGCGGCGAACGCGTCCTCGACCGCCGATATCAGCTCCGGCATCGGCGTGTTGACGTCCACGTCCTCCTTGTTGAGCAGCAGCGTCTCCATGGGGCAAAAATTGCAGGGCCGCCACTTAGAACATCCGTTACGCGACGCTGTCGCTATCGGGCGTAGCGTCGAAAGAAAATCGCGTGTCGGTGAGCGGGCAGTGCTGGACGAGAGGCGGGGGTGAAGTGGGTCGTGACCTACGTCACATCGCGCCGCCCATGCCGCCCATGCCGCCCATGCCGCCGCCCATGCCGCCGGGGCCGCCGGCGGGGCCGTCGTCGCCGTCGTCGTCGCCGACCTGGCCACCCACGAGGTCGCCGGCCGCGATGACGTCGTCGATGCGCAGGATCATGACGGCCGCCTCGGTGGCGGACTCGATGGCCTGGGTCTTGACGCGGAGCGGCTCGACGACGCCGTCGTCGGTCATGTTGACGACGTCACCGGTGTAGGCGTCGAGGCCCGCGGCCTTGTCGCCGCCGTCGTGCTGGGAGCGCAGGTCCACGAGGGAGTCGATGGGGTCGTGGCCGGCGTTCTCCGCGAGGGTGCGCGGGATGACTTCCAGCGCGTCGGCGAACGCTTCGACGGCGAGCTGTTCGCGGCCGCCGACGGAGTCGGCGAAGTCGCGGAGCTGCATCGCGAGTTCGGTCTCGGGTGCGCCGCCGCCGGGGAGGACCTGACCGTCCTCGAGGGTGACGCGCACGACGCCGAGGGCGTCCTCGATGGCGCGCTCGACCTCGTCGACGACGTGCTCGGTCCCGCCGCGGAGGACGAGGGTGACGCTCTTGGCTTCCTCGACGTCCTCGACGAAGATGCGCTCGTCGCCGCCGATGTCCTTCTGGGCGACGCTGCCGGCGTCACCGAGGTCGTCGGCGTCGATCTCCTTGACGTTCGAGACCGGGTTGGCGCCCGTGGCGCGGGACAGTCGGGTGAAGTCGTCGGACTTCACGCGGCGGACGGCGAGGATGCCCTCCTTCGCGAGGTAGTGCTGGGCCATGTCGTCGATGCCGCCGTCGACGAAGACGACGTTGGCGCCGACCTCGGCGAGGGAGTCGACCATCGCCTTGAGCTGCTCCTCTTCCTGGTCGAGGAACTGCTGGAGCTGGTCGGGGTCGGTGACGTTGACCTCGGTGTCGATCTCAGTCTCCTGGATCTCGAGGCCGTCGTCGACGAGCGCGATGTTCGCGTCGTCGACGCCGAACGGCATGTTCTCGCTGACGCGGGTCTTGTCGACGATGACGCCCTCGATGAGCTCGGAGTTCTCGATGGCGCCGCCGGTGACCTTCTCGACTTTCACGTTGTCCGTGTCGACGGAGTCGTCGTCGGCGACGGACTGGACCGCGCTGACGACGAGGCTGGAGAGCACGTCCTTGGCGTTCTCCGCGCCCTTGCCGGTCATGGCGGTCGCGGCGATCTTCTTGAGGGTCTCGGTGTCGTCGGCGGAGACGTCGATGGCGGCGTCCTCGAGGAACTCCTTGGCCTGCTCTGCGGCCTGACGGTAGCCCTGCGCGAGCGTGGTGGCGTGGATGTCCTGCTCGAGGAGGTCCTCGGCTTCCGAGAGGAGTTCACCGGAGACGACGACGGCGGAGGTGGTGCCGTCGCCGACCTCGGTCTCCTGGGTCTCGGCGACCTCGACGATCATGTTCGCCGCCGGGTGCTCGATGTCCATCTCCTTGAGGATGGTGACGCCGTCGTTCGTGACGACGACCTCGCCCGTGGAGTCGACGAGCATCTTGTCCATGCCCTTCGGGCCGAGTGTGGTGCGGACCGCTTCCGCGACCGCTTTGCCGGCGGTGATGTTCATCGACTGTGCGTCTTTGCCAGAGGTGCGCTGACTGTCCTCGGACAGTACAATCAGCGGCTGGTTGCCCATCTGCTGCGCCATAATCACTCATTGATTGAATGCGATTCTATTTATAGTTTGTGCGCGAGAGAGTGACACACCCGCCGAGAGTGGCGCAGACGGCCCCCTGGGGGCGCGATAGCGAATGGCAAGAAGAGGCTTTATCCGTGTGAAATCACCCCGTGACCCGCGACAGGCCCCGGAGTAGCGGCCCTATCCGGGGAACTCGTGGTAGTCCATCCCCTGTCGTTTCAGCTCCTCGGTGCGCTTGCGCTCGAGGAACGAGTAGACCGCGCCGTGCGGGGCGCCGTCGAGCAGCATCTCGGCGGCCGACCGGGCGACGTCGACCTCGTTCGGCTGGCCGATGACGCCGAACGTCGAGCCGTAGATGACGACGTTCGCGCCCGTGAGTTCCTCCATCAGCTCCCGCGTCCGGCCGTTCTCACCGATGAGCCGGCCCTTCTTCCGGCGGAGGTCGTTGTCGTTGCGCGCCGCGCGCCCGATGTCGATGGTGTCGAACATCCGCATCTCGTCGTCGAGGAGGCTGAGCGCCTCGTCGGGCTTGAACCCGCGACCGATGGCCCGCACGATCTCCGGGGCCTTCATCCCGCGCACGGGGTCGCCGACCCGCTCGATGGCCACCGACCCGTCCTGGGAGTCGACGTCGAGTTCGACCTCTGCGGCCTGCTCGATTCGGCGGAGCGTCTCACCCCCGTCGCCGATCAGCGCACCGATCCGGTCCTGCGGAATCTTCACGTGTTTCATGGACCGAACTATTCGGTCGGTGCGTAAAAGCCTTCGTCACCAGCGTGGGAGGCTCTCACGCGCGTTCCGCACCGACGACAGCGAGGTCCTCGTCGAGAGTGAGCGCCAGTGCGTCGTCGTCCAGTTCGACGGTGACGACCGCGCAGTCGCCGTCGAACGCCGCGTCTGCGAGCCAGTCGACGTCCCAGATTGGGATACCGCGGATATCGCGGCCGTGGTCGTGGTAGAAGGAGACGACCGCCGTGTGGTCGAGCGCGACGACCGCCGCGAGGCCCTGGAACTCCCCGCCGCAGCGTTCGCACTCGAAGACCGCCCGTGGCCCGAGGTCGCCGTCCGCCAGCCGTCCGGCGGTGGGGCCGCTGCACTCCGTGCAGAAACCGGCGTTCACCTCCCGCAGTTTGGTCCGGAGGAAGCCGTCGAGCGCGCCCGAGAGGTCGTCCTCGCGGTCCTCGACGAACGCCGGGGGAACGGCGCCCGCCAGGACGGACACCTCGCAGTCGGTGCAGTCGACGTAGCCGTGGTCGTCCTCGTAGCGGGCTTCCAGGTCGCCGCCGCAGTGCGAGCAGTGGCCCTCGACCGGGACCGGGCCGAGCGACGTCTCCTCGGTGTACGCGCCGGAGTAGAGCCCGCCGACGACTCTGGTGCCCGCGTACCGGAGCGTGTAGCCGTCCTCTCCCTTCTCGACGAACCGGCCGCGAAGTTCGCCCAGGTGGTAGTTGAACCGGCCGGAGTCACGGACATCGACGCGGTCGCGCAGCGCCGAGAACGAGAGGGGGTCCTCGGCGTCCCAGAGTTCCCTGAGGATGCGCACGCGGAGTCCGTCGGCGACGGCGGCGAACGCGTCCTCGGCGTCCTCGCTCATGTCTCAAGAGTGGGCCATCGGGGGCTTCAGCGTTGCGCCGCGCGGAGGCGTGGTGCAGTCAGTAGCCGAAGCCGACGCAGCGTGGTGCAGTCAGTAGCCGAAGCCGACGCAGCGTGGTGCAGTCAGTAGCCGAAGCCGACGCAGCGTGGTGCAGTCAGTAGCCGAAGCCGACGCGCCGTGGTGCAGTCAGTAGCCGAAGCCGACGCAGCGTGGTGCAGTCAGTAGCCGAAGCCGACGCAGCGTGGTGCAGTCAGTAGCCGAAGCCGACGCGCCGTGGTGCAGTCAGTAGCCGAAGCCGACGCAGCGTGGTGCAGTCAGTAGCCGAAGCCGACGGCGTCCCTCGCGCGCCCGCGCTCGTTCTCGGTGAGGCGGTAGGCCGGGAGTTCCGCCTCGACGTCGTCGAGTTCGTCGCGCCGGTCCTGGTGGCCCTCGAGGAACTCGACGATGCGGTCGGCGGCGAGTTCCTTCAGTTCCCCCGAGAGCAGGTCGCCCGCCCGGTACTCCCGCTCGACGCGCGCGAGTTCGTCGTCGTCGGGTTCGAAGAACGCGGACATGTACTGGAAGGGGACGTCAACCTCGGGGTCGCCGCCCTGCTCGCGGTGGGCCTCGACGCTGGACTGCCCGCCCGTGTAGGCGTGCTTGCGTATCTTCTGCCGGACGGTGTCGGGGTCGTCGGTCAGCCTGATGGCGACGCCCTCGGAACTGCTCATCTTCCCGGGGCCGCCGAGCGACGGGAGGAACTGCATCAGCAGCGCGCCGGGCTTCCCGACGGGGTATCTGGCTTTCGCGGCGACGTCGCGGCTCACCCGCACGTGGGGGTCCTGGTCCACCGCGATGGGGACGAGCGTCTCGTGCTCGCCGTGGACCAGCTGGGGGAGCAGCAGGTGGGCCGTCTGGACCGCGGGGTAGAACCCTTGACCGACGTTCTCGGGCGTCCCGTAGACGCTCTCCAGCGTCGAGTGCGTGATGTCCTTCCCGAACGCGGTCGCCAGCGGGTAGACCACGTCGGCGTCTTTCGTGTCCACGACGAAGCGCGTCAGGTCGGGGTCGAAGCCGACGGCGAGCAGGTCCCGCAGGTTCTCCCGGAGGTAGTCGCCCGTCTCCGCGGGCGTCTGGTCCTTGAACCAGTACTTCTCGTCGTCCGAGAGCGGGACGTAGACGCGGGCGCCGAGTTCGTCCTGCAGGCGCTTCGCGAAGTAGAACACCATCGCGTGGCCGAGGTGCATCGGGCCGGACGGCCCGATGCCGGTGACGATGGACTGCACCTCGGCGTCGAGGAAGTCGTCGACACCGCGGCCCGCGTAGAACAGGCCGCGGCGCACCAGTGGGTGGTCGGGGAATCGTTCGCGTTGGTCGTCAGCCAGTGCGTCCGCGCCGAAGCGGGCGAGCAGTTTCTCGTAGTCGACGTCGCCCTCGACGGCGTACGGCGTGACGGAGTCGTCTGTCATGGGTGTGGTCGTGGGTGTTGCTGGTCGGGGAGCGGTGCACGGAAAAGCGGAGTGAGCAACGCACTCGACCCGAGCGGGTGACGCCCGTCAGGCCGCGAACGCGAGACTGTCCGCTCCCGGAGCGCGCCAGCGCCAGCAGGTGGGAGCGGACTGCATACACGCTGGTAGCCACTCGGGCAGCGAAAAACGTTGTGGTGAGCCTCGCCACCGCACGTACATTTAATAGAGCCGATTGCTTGCGTCCGGACGTGACGCAGCATCCGCCGTACCAGCTGTCGGTGCTGGCCGCGAGTCTCGTCGGTGCGGCCGGGTTCGTCCTGGGGCTACAGGCCTGGCTGAAGTTCAGGGGGTCGCCGTTCGGGCGAGTGCTCGCCGTGCTCCCGGTGTTGATGGCGGTGCTCGCACTCTACCACCCGATTCTGCTCGTGTTCCCCGAACACATCGAGGTAGCGCTGCTGATAGAGACCGCGGGCTTCGCGCTGCTGGTCCTCTTCGTCGGCCTCACACTCCAGATGCACCGCCGGATGAGCCACGGGGGTGGGTAGCGTGGTCGCTATCGCCGACATCGCCGTCCTCGACTTCGTGCTCGGTTCGGTAGCGGCGCTCGGCCTGCTCTACCTGCTGTACGCGGAGAGCCTGGTGGTCCACTACGAGCGGTTCTTCCGGCTCATCACTGTCGGGATGCTCGTCTACGCCCTCACAGGTCCCGTCATCGGCACGATAGCGCCGGCGTACGTCCACCTGATCCACGCGACTGCGGCGCTGTTCATCACGGTCGGCCTCTGGGACCTCGTCCGGGGGGACCTACACCACGAAGCGGACTTCGAGGCCATCCTCGCGCCGGGTTTCGACAGGCGGGACAGCGACCCTGTCGACGTGACGCCCGAACCCGAGGACGACTAACCGGCCCACGAGCGCTCACTCGGCGTCGGGGTCCGCCGAGCCGTCGGCGTCCTCCGCGGCGTCCGGGTCGTCCGCCTCCTCGATGCCGCGGCCGTCGCCCTCCGTCGTCTCGCCCTCAGTCGTCGGGTCCGCGTGCGAGGTGATGTAGTCGTAGAGGTCCCCCGGGTCGGCGTCGGCGCCCTCCCGGGCGAAGAAGTTCGCGACGTTCCGGCAGTCCCGCCGGAGGAAGTCGTCGCTGTTCTGGTGGTGGACGGTCACCGCCTGCCCGACGTCGATGACGACCAGTTCGCCCTCGTAGACGACGATGTTGTACTCCGAGAGGTCGCCGTGGACGAGGCCCGCGCTGTGGAGCCGTCGCATGTATTCCCGGACCACGTCGAAGGCGGTGTCCGGGTTCTCCACGTCGACGTCGCTGAGCTTCGACGCAGCGTCGCCCTCCCGGCCGATGAGCTCCATCACGAGCACGTTCCGCTGGACGGCGATGGGTTCAGGCACCCTGACGCCCGCCGCCTTCGCGCGCATGAGGTTCGAGAACTCCTTGCGCGTCCAGGAGAGCACGACGGCCTTCTTGTCCCCGCGGATGCCCTCGAAGCGCGGGTCGCCCTCGAGGTAGTCCCGCATCTGCTGGAAGTTCGAGGCGTTGATGCGGTAGACCTTCACCGCCACGTCGCCGCCTTCGCCGTCCAGCGCCTCGTAGACGTTCGCCTCCTTCCCCGTCGAGATGGGACCGCCGAACGCGCCGACGTAGCCGTCCTGGACGAGTTTGTAGATGGCGGCGTACGTCGCGTCGTCGAAGGCGCCGTCGTCGAGTTTGAACCGCTCGTTGTCCTTCAGGCGCTTGCGGAACTCCGCGAACTCGCGGTCCTGGCGCCGCGCGATGCGGTCGGCCTCCGTGTCCCTGACGTCCAGTTCCTCGAACTCGTCGCCGGACGCTCCCTCCGTGTCCTCGGCGAGACCGAACTCGTCGGTCACCGCCGTATCACCGTCATTCGATGTGCCCTTCCTCCCGGAGTTGGTCGGCCTCGGCCTTCTCGTAGCGCCACGCCACGTCCGCCTTCTCGTCCTGCCAGTCCCACGGCTCCACCAGCACCACGTCGCCCTCACGAATCCAGATGCGTTTCTGCATCCGGCCGGGAATGCGGGCGGTCCGCTCGGTCCCGTCGGCGCATCGAACCTGAACGCGGTTCGCACCGAGCATGTCGGTGACCTCTGCGAACACCTCGTCCTCCTCGGGCATTCGCAGATTCTTGCGTCCACTGTCGTCGCTCATGCGCGCAGGTTGGACACCAAACCGTTTAAACCCCACCCACTCGCCCTGAAACGGCCGGTTGCCCGACCGCGACCAGTACGCTTACCACCGCCCTCGTTCACCGTGGCGGTATGCTCGACAAGATCGGACCCTCCGGAATCTTCGGCGTCCTGCTCGTGCTCGCGGGCGTCGGCATCGTCGCCTGGACAGCCCCCATCGTCGCCGCCGGCCTCGTCCTCGTCCTCGTCGGCTTCGCGCTCGTCGTCCGCAGCGCCGCGAAGTCCGTGATGGGAATGTTCGGGATCTAGAACGCACTTTTCGCGGTGGGGTTGGCCTGTGGCCACCCCCGCGGCAAAAACTTGCGGAAAAAGCACTCCTCACTCCCGTCGCGCCCTCCGGGCGCGGTGGTCGTTCGTCGGCCTCCGCTCCCTGCGGTCGTGGAGGGAACCGCGACCCATCCGGGTCGCGGATGCTCCTAGTGGTTTCTCCTCAGTCCAGGAACAGCGCGGCGTCGTCCCGCATCTCCCCGGGCAGGTCCTCGGGAACGCTGTCGAACCAGTCGGTGGACTCAGCCTGACAGCTCGCGACCTCGTCCGGGAGGTCACCGCCCCCTGCGGGGGAGGCGGCGTACAGGACGTCGTACGCGACAGCCTCCGCCCCGGTCTCGTCGTCGGTCGAGACCTTCCGACGGACGCGCACGACGTCGTCGAGCGTCACGTCGATACCGAGCAGTTCGTCGGCGGCGTCGTGGGCGACCGCGGCGAAGTCACGGCCGGGTTCGACCACGGCGTGGGGCACCACGGTCGCGCGTTCGAGAGTGGCGAGTGCGAGTTCGCCGTCGTCGTTCGTGATGCCGACGACGGTGACGCCCTCGTTGTCGCGGTTCATCTCGAAGTGCGAGTCGTCGGTGATTTCGCTGTAGTCGACGCCGTCAGCGTCGCGCAGCGTCTCTGGGTCGGTGAGGGATTCGGTCGGGTCGGTGGAAGTGGTGTCTGTCATGGTGGTCAAGGGACGAACAGTCGAACGTCACTGGCCTCGTCTTCGCCGTGGAGGTCGTCTGGCTCGTGCGCGAACCAGTCGGCGTCGGACTCGTCGGTACCCGGCGGCTCCACCGGGAGCGGGTCGTCGCCGCCACGAGCGCCGAAAACGACGTAGTAGACAGTCGTCTCGCGGTCGTCGCCCGCTTCGTCGGCGGCGTACTCGACGCGGCGAACGCGCTCGACGCCAGTCACGTCTACCGCGACACCGGCGAGTCGCTCGACGACGCCGCGTGCGGCGACAACGTAGTCCTCGCCCGGTTCGACGGGTGCCGCGGGTAGTAGCCAGCCGTGATCGGGGTCCGTCCACAGCAGGACGGCATCGTCGTCGTTCGTGACACCGACGACGGACACGCCGTCGGCGGCGGCGTAGTGTTCGAACGCCTCGGACGGGACGGCTACCGACTCCTCGCAGACGTCGATGTCGTCGCGGTTCAGCAGCGATTCGGGGTCGGTGAGTTCGGTGAGTGTCTCAGTCATCTCCAGGGATGTGTCGGCGGTGGCGACGCACTCGATATCGTCCGCGACCGCTTCCGGCGCGTCGTCCGGAACCTCGTCGAACCAGCGGAGTTCGATACCCTCGTCGTTGGTCTCGGGGTCGTCGGGGAGGGAGTCGTCGAGAGTCGCGCGGACGACGACGTTCCAGACGACTGCCGTCTGGTCGGTGTCCGGGACGCGGTACTCCAGGCGGCGGACGCGCTCGACGGCGTCCACCGCGACAGTGGTGCTGGTCAAGGACTCGAACCCGCGGCGCGCGACCGCCAGCCAGTCATCGTCCGGTTCGACGGCGAACGCAGGGAGCGTCCAGCCGTGGTGGCCATCGTTCTGGAGGAGGACGCCGCGGTCGTCAGCGGTTCCCACGGCGACGTGGCTGTCGAGGTCCGTCACGTCCTCGAACTCCTCGGCATCCACGTCGTGTGTCTGCTCGCGGACGTCGACGCCGTCGCGGTCGCACAGCGTTTCCGGGTCGGTCAGCGTCTCGGTGCGGTCGGCCTCGGGAATTCCTGTCATGGAGGTCGGAGTTGGTCGGTCGGCCGTCGAACTATCCGGGGTCTGAGCAACAGGGCGCGCGTGGTGTTCGAAGCGTGACGACCCCGAACGCGGACCGTCCGGTGCCGGAGCAGTAGCTACGGCGAACTGTTAGAAATAGTCACCGATTTAATTTCTCGCTGCCTCTATCGTAATAATACGGCACCTGGCGGTAAAACCGTTTTCCGTAAATTGTTGACACGTTCGGCGGGCAGCCGTCACTGGCCTGGCCCAGGCGGAGAGTCAGTCGGCGTCGACGCGCTCCGTCTCGGCCACGCGCCCGTCCTCGCCCACGGTAACCCGGAGCGTCTCGCCGTCGTCGTCCACCGTGACGTCGAGGTGGACACGGGGTGGGTCGCTGGACGCGACGGTCAGCGCTTCGTCACTGAGACACCAGTCGAAGCGCCACGGTGGCGCGTCCGGCGGGACGCCCTGGTCGTGGAGGAAGCCGGCGACTGCGGGGTGTTCGAGGACGGAGAACCCGACGCTCGAACGGTTCTCGGCCCCGCAGTTCGCGCAGTCCGAGTAGACGAGCGCGGACATCGGGAGGTCGCTGTCCGCGTCCACGTCCAGCCACATCGCCATCGACCCGCCACAGAACGGGCAGAGCCCGCTGTTCGAGCGACGGGTGTGGGCCCTCGTGTAGATGGAGATGGCCTCTAGCAGTTCGTCGTCGTCGCGGCGCGTGACCCCCCGGGGTGGGAACGACAGCATGAACAACTGGTCCTCGCAGTCCTCGCAGTGGACGCGGAACATCCCGGCGTCGTACTCGCCGACGAGCGCGTCCCCGCAGGTCGGACAGTGGCCGCCGACGTCCAGGCCGTCGCGGACCGGCGCGTCGACGTACGACCCGGCGTAGATGGCGTTCAACACCACCATCCCCGAGGGACGGAGGCGGTAGCCGTCGTCGGCCTTCTCGACGAACTGGCCAGTGAGCTTCGTGAGGTGGTAGTTGAACCGGCCCGAGTCCCGCAGGCCGACTTCGTCCCGGAGTTCGGAGTACGGCACCGGGGCGGACTCCAGGCGCCACAGCGTCGCCAGTATCTCGACGCGGACGGGGTCGGCGAGCATACCGAACGCGTCCGCCGTCGCCTCGAAGTCCGGCGCGGACATGTGCCTGGCTACGACGCCGGGGGATTTAGAACGTGGCGTCGTCGAGTCGTCGTCGAGTCGTCGTCGAGTCGTCGTCGAGTCGTCGCGAGACGGAGCGGCCGACCGACCGGTTTCAGTCGCGGAGTTCACGGAGGCGCTGGCGGCCCGGCGCGACGAGTTCGTCGAGGTAGTCGGCGAGCGCGCCCTTCGCGTCCGCGGGGTGGAGTTCGCCGGACTCCAGGTCGTCGGCGAGCGACTCGTAGTCGTCGTAGGAGAGGTCCCCGCCGTACTCGTCGGGGCGCTCGACGACGACCGTCTCGAAGCGCGGGAAGACGTGGTACTGGAACAGTTCGAGCACGGGGTTGACGAGGTCGCCCTCCGGGTCGCGCTCGGGCGGGCAGAACGCCGAGTTCACCTTCTCGGCGAGCTCCTCGGTGGAGTCCTCCATGGAGATGCTGACGCCCTCGCTGGAGCTCATCTTCCCCTCGCCCGTCGTGAGGTCGCCGATGATTGGCGTGTGGAGCGCGGGCCGCTTCTCGTAGCCGAGGCTCGGGAGTTCCTCGCGGGCGAGCATGTGGACCTTCCGCTGGTCGAGGCCGCCGATGGCGAGGTCGACGTCGAGGTACTCGATGTCGAGGGCCTGCATCAGCGGGTAGACGACGTGGCTCACCTTCGCCGTCTCGCCGCTCTGTATCTCGGCCATCGCGCGCTGGGCGCGCTTCAGCGACGTCTCCACCTGGAGGGCGTGGAGGTCGAGTTCGTAGTCCTCGTCGAGCTGGTAGTCGCTGCCGAGGACGAACTCCGTCTGCTCCTCGTCGAGGCCGTAGGCGAGGAACTGGGCCTTCATCTGCTCGGCCGTCTCGCGGATCTCCTCGAAGGTCCCCTTGTCGTTGAGGTAGGCGTGGACGTCCGCCAGCAGCACGACGACCTCGATGCCGGCGTCCTGCAGGTCGATGAGCTTGTTCGCGGTGAGCAGGTGGCCGAGGTGGAGGACGCCGGAGGGCTCGTAGCCGACGTACGCCCGCTTCCCCTCGGGGTCGTCGGCCAGCGCCTCGACCTCCTCCTCGGTCACGACCTCCGCCGCGTTCCGAGTGACGAGTTCGTGGGTGTCCATGCTCGGGCAGAGTCAGCGCTCGGGGTTAAGCGGTACGGAAGTGTGTGAACGGCTCGGTCGGTGAGCGCCACCGGGCGGGCCGCTGGCCGACGCTCACCCCTCCCGATGGCCGCGCCGAAGCGGCTGGAGCTCGTTGTACGTGAGCACGCGCCAGAGCCACTCCATCGGGCCGTACCGGAAGTAGCGGAGCCAGACGATCGAGAGCACGACCTGGACCGCCCAGATGGCCGCGACGACGCCGAGCGCCTCGACGCGGGTCACCCGGCCGAACAGCCCGAGCCCGTGGCCGTAGAAGATGGACGTGGCGAGCACAGTCTGGAGCAAGTAGTTGCTGAATGCGGTCCGGCCGACCGCGGCGAGCGTCCGCGTCAGCACCCCCTCGGGCCGCCACCGGGCGTACAGCATGACGAGGCCGACGTACGCGCCCGCCAGCGGGAGGCTCCCCCAGTAGTTGAACTGGAGCCAGAACAGCGCCGCCGACGAGGTCCACCCGGCCGCCTCGATGTACCAGACGCCCGCGAGCACCGCCGCGAGTCCGGTGGTCGCGCCGACGACGACGAGGCGGCGGTAGAACCGGGTCGACCGCTCGTTGGTCAGCACGCCCCACTTGAACAGCGCCATCCCGAACAGCATCGTGCCGCCGACGCGCCAGACGGTGGACGCGAGGTAGCCCGAGGTCTGCCTGTCGAAGACCGTCGGGACGCGGTGGTCCAGCTGTTCGAGCCACCCGCTGCGGTACGTCTCGATCTCCGCCTGCAGGGCGGCCTGTGGCGGCCGCCACGTGCGAGCGAACTCCGAGAGGTCGCCGGTCAGCGCCCACAGCACCTCGGTGGCCGAGGGGACCAGCAGCAGGGCGACGCCGAGCAGCGTCAGCGTCCGCGGCGTCTGGTCGCGCAGGTAGACCACTCCGAGTGCGGTGACGCCGTAGGCGACGAGGATGTCGCCGTACCACAGCAGGTAGGCGTGAGCGAGGCCGAAGACGATGAGCCACCGCGCCCGCCGGAACTGGAGCGCGAGCGCCGAGTCGTCGCGCCGCTCGGCGTTCCGGGTGAACAGGACGACGCCGCCGCCGAAGAGGACGGTGAACAGCGTCATGAACTTCTGCTCGACGAGGACGTGGCCCGCGAACCAGGCCCAGTAGTTCGCGCCGGTGAACTCCCCGTACGCCGTCGGGTTGAGCAGCACCACCTCCGGCATCGCGAACAGTCGCACGTTGATGACGAGGATGCCGAGCAGGGCGAACCCGCGGAGCGCGTCGAGTCCGACGATGCGTTCGGAGGGTGGCGTCGGCCCGCGCTCGGCTGTCATCGGTCACCTACCACCTCTCCCGCCCGACACAAAAACTGTGGCTTCCGCCGCGAGCGACCTACTCCCGGTCCGCCCGGTGTTCGCTGATGATGGAGTCGACCATGCTCTCCTTCTGCTCGCGGCGGCGCTCCTCGCGGCGCTCGCGCCAGTCAGCGACGACCGCCTCCACGTCCGGTTCGCTGGCGAGCGCGAGTTCGTCCACCTCGCGGATGGTCACGTCGTCGGCGGGGCCGACCGGGACGCTTTGCTCGAACAGCACCTCGTCGGCGGCGTCCGAGAGCCCGCCCGAGCGCAGGACGACGCGGGGGCCCAACGACGCCAGCAGTTCGGCGGTGCGACGGCCCGCGCCGGAGGCGTCCCGGAGGTAGACGACGTCGCCGCTCGCGATGCCGTACTCCTCGTCGACGGCCTCGATGGCGTCGACGGTGAACTGGTCGATGGGTTTGACGGCGACGAGGTTGCCGCTCGTGTTCACGTCCGCGAAGTTCGAGTGGTCGAGCTTCCACAGCTCCTTCAGCCGTTCGAGCTTCGACGCGAGTTCGTCGGCGCGTTCGCGCTCCTCGTCGAGTTCGGTTTCGAGGCGGTCGTTCTCCCACTGGAGGCGGGTGGCCTCGCGGCGCTCCCGTGCCTCCTGGCGCTCCTCGCGGCGGGCTTCGGAAAGTTCCTCCTCGTACTCCTCGATGGTCGCGTCCTTCTCCTTGAGTTCGTCCTCGAGGTCCGAGACGTGGGACCGGAGGCGGCCCACGCGGGACTGCAGGTCGCGGATTCGGCGCTCCTCATCGGTGAGCTCCCGGGGGTCGTGCTCGACGGACTCCTCCTCGGGTTCCTCCGTCTCGGTGAGGTCCGAGAGGACGGCGGTGAGCGCCTCGCCGCCGAGGACGCGGGCGACCACTTCGCCGTGGTCGAGTTCCCGGGGCGTCTCCTCTGTGACGCGCTGGAGCCGGCCCTCGTGGGCGTCGTAGGCGTACAGCGCCGCCGCCAGCGCGTCCCGCTGGTGGTCGTCGTCGTACCCCTCCTCGCGGGTGCGGTGTTGTTTCTCGTCGACCGGGAGGTCCGCGTCGGGCGTCCAGCCGGCGGCGTCGAAGCTCGCACGTATCTTCTCGACGGTGGCGGGCATCGGCGTCACGTCCGCCGCGACCAGCACCGGCCGGCCGTGTTCGATGATCCACTCGATGACCGCGGCGGTGTCGGCGGTCCGCGTGCTCATCACGTCGAGCACGTGGCCGTCGAGTCCGACCAGCGCGACGGCCGTCGTCGTGCCGGGGTCGACGCCCACGAAGACGCGGTCGCGGCGGCGTGCGAGCGGCCGGAACTCGATGCCGTCCCGCCGGACCGGTTCGACCTCGACGCGGGTGTCCCCGGAGCGCCGGCTGGAGACCGGGATGTCCTCGGAGCGGGCCTGAACGGTGAAGACGGCGTTCGCGTAGCCGCCGTACTTCTCCGTGACCTCCCGGTCGTAGTCGAGGCCGGCGTCGTCGAGTTTCGACGCCACCTCCCGGCTCGCGCGCTTCACGGAGCCGTGGATGCGGCGCGTGAAGCGGTCCTCGCTCCACCCGCCACCGCCGCCCGTCGAGCGGCCCCGGGAGACCTTCACCGTCGTCTCGTTCGTGAACGCGGACACCTCGAAGCCGACGTTCCGGGCCGCCAGCCGGGCCGCCGCCTCGGCCTCCTCCATGGCGGGCTTGCCGTAGGGGACGCCGTGGCGCTTGGCGACCCGGGAGAGCGGTTCGGGCTGCTCGTCGCCGGTCACCTGGACGAGCTTCGTCGTCTCCGGGAGCCCGCGCAGGAAGTGGACGAGCTGGTCCTTGTCCGCCGCCAGTTCGTACATGTTGTCCGTCGCGAGGATGGCGGGCTCCTCGCTGTCGACGCGGCGCAGTAGCTTCCGACGGCTGACCACGTCGCGCTCTATCGTCTCTCCGTCGAAGACGACGAGCGCGTAGGAGGGGGCGTCCCCGCGCACGTCGCCGCTCTGCACGTCGACGCCGAAGACGAGGGCGTCGAGGGCGCTCGTACGGGTACTCAACTCGCGACTACGTAGTGTGCGACGGCTAATAAGTGCACGGCGGGAGGGGGGCGACGGGCGTCCACGGCCCCAACTCGACGCCCGCCGCTCGCGCCGCCTCGCCCCGGTGTGCCGGGAGCGCGGCGGCTGACGGCGGGTAGGTTTATCCGCGTCCTCGCCCTATGGAACTGTATGAGAGGACGACTCGAACTCGCGATGAGCCGTGCGAAGTACGCCGCCATGGGCGCCGCCGTCGGGGCCGCCGTCGGTGGCCTGATCAGTCGGAACGCCGCCAGCACCGGCGGCGGCGTCGGCGCGCTCGTCGGGGCGATTCTCGGCGAGAAACGCGTGGGTGCGGTGGACCTCGCCGACCGCATCAAGAAGCGGGCGTAACTCGATTCCTCAGTCGGCGTCCACGGGAGAGAAGCGACCGTGGGCTCGAATACCTCCGTTATTCGGCGTTTGCGGGAGTGAAGTGACCGCGGGCTCGGCTGTCGAAGTCAGTCTGCGTCGGAGTACGGGACGTCGTACTCTAGGCCGTCGTGGGCGACGAACACCTCGCCGTCGAACACCTTCTCCGCGTCTTCCCGTATCTCCCGAGCGTCGCCGGCGTACCGCGAGGAGATGTGCGTGAGAGCGAGCGCCGCGACGCCGGCGCGGGTGGCGATGTCGGCGGCCTCGCCGGCGGTCGAGTGGCCGGTCTGGGCGGCGCGTTCGGCGGCGTCGTCGGCGAACGTCGCGTCGTGGATGAGGAGGTCGGCGCCCTCCGCGGCGGCGACCACCGCGTCGTGGGGCCGCGTGTCACCAGTGTAGACGAGCGTGCGGCCGGGCCGCGGGTCGCCGACGACCTGTTCGGGCCGGACGACCGTCCCGTCGTCCAGTTCGACCGCCTCGCCGTCGTGGAGGTGCGAGAACTTCGGGCCGACTGGGACGCCGAGTTCCTCCGCGCGCTCCCGGTCGAAACGCCCCTTCCGGTCGTCCTCGACGAGCGCGTAGCCGACGGACGCGGTGCGGTGGTCGGTCTGGAACGTGCGCACCTGGAACTCCTCGCGGTCGACCGCGACCTCCCCCGGCCCCACCTCCTCGACGGAGACGGGGTAGCCGACGTCGCCGCCGATGGCGAACACTAACTGTTCGACCGACCGGCCGACGCCGCGGGGCACGTGGATCGTCAGGGGCTCCTGGCGGTCGTTGAAGTCCCACGTCTGGACGAGGCCCGGGAGACCGAGGACGTGGTCGCCGTGGACGTGCGTGACGAACACGTCGGAGACGTCGAATCCCGTGCCGTAGCGCATCATCTGGCGCTGTGTCGCCTCGCCCGCGTCGAAGAGGAAGGCGTCGCCCTCGCGCCGGACGAACACCGAACTCGGGTTGCGCGCCGTGGTCGGGATGGCGCCGCTCGTCCCGAGGAACGTCACCGTGAGAGTCATGCTACGAGGTGGTCGGCCCGGGCGCAAAACGACACCGATAGTTGCGCCCCCGACCGGAGAGACGTAATCTGTACGACAGGATTTTGCAGTGGTACGCTCGCGTTGTCGAGAAGTATTGTCGTGCTTTTCGGGCAGTAGCAACTCTGTATAGCCCGAAAAACGACTTAACTATGATTCCGGTTTATGGACGAATCTGACGTATCACCCCGATTGCAGGCACCCATGACTGGACACATCCGAACGCTCGGCGTCATCGCTGTCGCCCTCGCCGTCGCCCTCTCGGGCGGCGCCGCGGCGGCCGCGCTCTCGTCGCCGACGACGGCACAGAGTACAGTATCGCAGACAGACGCCGCCGCCTCGCTCCAGGAGGGCAACGCGAGCGTGGCGTTCGACGACCAGACGACGAACACGACCGTCATGGTCCAGAGCGTCACGGTGCCCGAAGGTGGCTACGCCGTCATTCACGCCACCAGCGGCCCCAACAACGAGACGGTCGGTGACGTCGTCGGCGTCTCCGACTACCTCGAACCCGGTACCCACGAGAACGTCACGGTCACGCTGTACGAGGACGTGCCGGGCGCGGAGTTCCAGAACACCTCCGTGAACGGCACCCAGACGTTCGTCGCCATGGCCCACCAGGAGACGAGCCAGACCGGCCAGCCGACGACGACCACCACGCCGGCAGACAACGCGACCACCACCACACCCGCTGGCAACGAGACGACCACGCCCGCCGGCAACGCGACCACCACGACGACGACCCCGGCGGACAACGCGACGGCAGGGAACGCCACCAACACCTTCGACTACCTCACCTCCAACATGGAGGAGGACGGCCCCTACCTCGCTAACGGCGAACCCGTCACCGACTCCGCCCAGGTGACCTTCGAGGGTGCGGCGGCCCAGCAGCAGGGCCTCACCGTCGAGAGCCTCAGCGCACCGGCGTACGTCATGCCGGGCGAGAACGTCACGGTCAACGCGACGGTGACCAACCAGGGCTCCGAGTCGATCGAGGAGGACGTCGCATTCCGCATCGCGGGCGGTGACGTCGACGTCGTGCTGCGCCAGAACGTCACTGTCAGTGCCGGCGAGAGCACGAACGTGACCTTCGACGTCGACACCGCTGGCGTGCTCGAGGGCGAGTACATCCACGGCGTCACCACGGAGAACTCCAGTGCGTTCGCCCAGATCGCGGTGACCAACGACTCCGCGGTCGCCTTCGCCGACCAGAACGCGACGGACAACGTCACCGTCGAGGACGTCTTTGTCCCCGAGGGCGGCTACGTCACCATCCACAACAGCAACGCGCTCAACGCGCCGGTCGAGAGCGTCATCGGCACCTCGGAGTACCTCGAGGCCGGCTACCACGAGAACGTCTCCGTCACGCTGTACGACGACGTCGAGGGCGCCGACTTCCAGAACGACTCCGTCAGCGACGTCCAGACGTTCGTCGCGATGACGCACCTCGACACGAACGGAAACCAGCAGTACGACTTCGTCACGAGCGACGGCCAAGACGACGGTCCCTACACCATCGACGGTCAGGCGGTCGTCGACACGGCCATCGTGATGCCCGAGGACGCGGAAGGCAACCAGACGACTACGACGACCACCACAACCACTACCCCGACCACCACTACGACGACCGAAAACAACACCACGACCACCACAACCACCTAGATGGTGGGCAGCGCCAGCAGCTTCGAAGGCTAGACGGCCACAAACGACACGGCCCGACTGTCGCCCGGGAGGACGACCTCGCTGGAGATTGACGGGACGGCCGCGCCCGTCCCCGACTCCCGCCAACCGACCGATTCTTGACCGCCGGGCGGCTACCCCGTACTGATGGACGACCCGCTCTGGATAGACACGCACGCGCCGTCGCTGGCGGACATCCCGCAGGCCGACGTGCGCGACCGCCTCCAGGAGGCCGTCGACGAACCCGTCAACCTCGTGGTGTACGGCCCCGAGGGCGCGGGGAAGACGGCCGCGGTGCGCGCGCTCGCCGAGGAGGCGCACGCGGACCCGGACAACGACCTCGTGGAGTTGAACGTCGCGGATTTCTTCGGCATGACGAAGAAGGAGGTCAGCGAGGACCCCCGCTTCGCGCCGTTCATCTCCTCGAAGCGCCGCCGGAACTCCTCGAAGGCCGACCTCATCAACCACGTGCTCAAGGAGTCCGCGAGCTACGCGCCGGTCTCCGGGGAGTACAACACCATCCTGCTGGACAACGCCGAAGCCATCCGCGAGGACTTCCAGCAGGCGCTGCGCCGCGTGATGGAGCGCCACCACGAGGCGACGCAGTTCATCATCGGGACCCGGCAGCCCTCGAAGCTCATCCCGCCGATCCACTCGCGGTGTTTCCCGGTGTCGATGCGGGCGCCGACCCCCGAGGAGATCGTCGCCGTTCTCCGCGACATCGTCGAGGCGGAGGGCGTCGACCACGACGACGACGGCCTGGAGTTCGTCGCGGGCTACGCCGACGGCAACCTCCGGAAAGCCGTGCTCGGCGCCCAGACGACCGCCGAGCAGGCGGGCGAGGTGACGATGAACGCGGCCTACGAGACGCTCGGCGAGGTCGGCTCCGACGACGCCGTCGAGTCGATGCTCGACGATGCCGAGGCGGGGGAGTTCACGGACGCCCGGAAGACCCTCGACGACCTGCTCGTCGACGAGGGGATGGACGGCGAGGAGGTGCTCCGGGACCTGCTGCGCGTCGGGCGCTCGCGGTACTCCGGCGGCGACCTCGCTGAACTCCACGTGCTCGCCGGCGACGTCGAGTTCGACCTCACGCAGGGGAACAGCGACCGCATCCAGCTCGGCCGCCTGCTCGCGGAACTAGGGCGGTAGCTTTTCTACGCGCGGCGACGGATACCGCGTGTGTCTCTCGCCGACACCCTGGAACGAGCCGGCATCGTGTTCGGGTCCATACTGATGGTAGCGCTGCCAGCGTCCGTCCTCCTGAACGCCCTCTCCGGCGCCGGCACCCCGTGGTGGGGCCCACTCCTCTTGCTCGCGCCAGGGTTCGTCGTGGGGTGGGCGGCGGTCGCCGACTGGGTGCCCTTCGACTACGACGCGGTCTGGTTCGTCTGCTTCTTCGGCTACGTGCTCGCGGTGGCCGCGCTCGCCGTGCTCGACCTCCAGCCCATCGGCGAGAACCGGGCGGCCGCGCTCGCCGTGAGCGCCGCGGCGTTCGTGGTCGCGGCCGTCGTGGACTACTACCGCTCGTAGGCTCGGCGATCGAGCGGTCAGAAGCCTGGCGGAGTGAAAGGGCGAGCGACCGCAAGCAAGCCGAGGGCTTTCAGGCAGTCACGTCACCAGCGACTCCGCCACAGGCGAACCGTCACTCCAACACTAACACGTACCGCGTGAGCGAGCGGTGGACGCGGCGCTCGAACCGCGACTCGACCGTCCACCCCGCCTCCGCTGCTTCGTCGCGCCAGTCGCGGTCCGCGACG
Organism: Halobacterium sp. DL1; assembly: GCA_000230955.3. Classification (NCBI taxonomy): domain Archaea; kingdom Methanobacteriati; phylum Methanobacteriota; class Halobacteria; order Halobacteriales; family Halobacteriaceae; genus Halobacterium; species Halobacterium sp. DL1. The sequence goes on along the minus strand of CP007060.1, from coordinate 142,442 downwards.
AGCACGCAGCGGTCGGCGACGCGGCGGACCTCCGCGAGCGCGCCGCCGACGAGGTCCGCGAGGTCGTGGCTCTCTATCTTCGACTGCCGGCCGTAGGGCGCGTCGAAGACGGCAGCAGCGACGCTGTCGTCCCGGAGCGGGAGGCTGGTGGCGTCGGCGCGCGCCACGTCGAAGTCGTCGAGGAAGTGGCCGAGGTTCTGGCGGGCGCCCCGGACCATCTTCGACTGGGCGTCCGTTCCCAGGGGGTGCGCGCCGAGCAGGCCCGCTTCGATGAGCACGCCACCCGTGCCGCACATCGGGTCGAGGACGCGGTCGCCCGGGTCGACGCGCGCGAGGTTGCAGACGGCGCGGGCGAGCAGCGGGTCCATGCTCCCCGGCTGGAAGAACGGGCGGTCCGTCGGTTTGCGGTCGCCGTAGTCGCGGACCGACTCGGTGGCGAGCCAGGAGAGGTGAGCAGAGTCCCTAGAGTAGAGCGCCCGCAGTTCGTGGTCGGGGTCCTCGAGGTCGACGGAGAACCCGCGGTCGACGAGCACGCCGCCGAGTTCGCGTTCGGCGCGCTGGGTGTCGACGCCCGCGGTGCCGCGGACGTCCCGGGCGCGGACGGCGACCGAGCCCTCGCGGTCGAGGTCGGCGTCGCGGAGGGCGTCAGCCGCGGCGTCGACGCTCGCTGCCGCCGTGGCGACCTGCTCGCCGGCGCGGTGGGCGTACGCGAGGCCGCGGAACCGCTCGCAGTCCACGTCGCTGGCGACGGCGATGGCGGGCGCGACGACGCGGACGTCGGTGGCGGCAGCCGCGGCTTCGGCGGCGGCGAACGCGTCGTCGTCACCGCCGAGTTCGAGGACGTACACGCCCACAGGTCCACGCCCGCGGCCAATCAGGCTACCGATGGCGGCCGAGGGTACTTGAGCGGAAGACACCGGGACTACCAACCTTTATAAACCTTAAATACGTCGTTTAAGGCGAACGATGACCGACCCCAAGGAAACCATCAACGTTGAAAACGTGGTCGCCTCGACGGGCATCGGCCAGGAACTCGATCTCCAGAGTGTCGCGATGGACCTCGAGGGCGCCGATTACGACCCCGAGCAGTTCCCCGGCCTCGTCTACCGAACCCAGGAACCGAAGAGCGCCGCGCTCATCTTCCGCTCCGGGAAGATCGTCTGTACCGGCGCGAAGTCGACCGACGACGTCCACGAATCCCTGCGCATCGTCTTCGACAAGCTCCGCGACCTCTCCATCAAGGTCGAGGACGAACCCGAGATCGTCGTCCAGAACATCGTCACGAGCGCCGACCTCGGCCGCCAGCTCAACCTGAACGCCATCGCCATCGGCCTCGGCCTCGAGAACATCGAGTACGAGCCCGAGCAGTTCCCGGGACTGGTCTACCGCCTCGACGAACCCGAGGTCGTCGCGCTGCTGTTCGGCTCCGGGAAGCTCGTCATCACCGGCGGGAAGAAGCCCGAGGACGCCGAACACGCCGTCGACAAGATCGTCTCCCGGCTCGAAGAGCTCGGCCTCCTCGAGTAGGCCGTGGTCCCGCTCGTGGTCCAGCCCAGCCCGGGAACGGTCACCCAGTTCGTCGGCACGTTCCTCGCCGGCTGGCTCCTGTTCAGCTTCACCGCCCACGCGGCGGCGACCTACGTCCTCGGCGAGGTACCCTGGAAGCGCGCGTTCCTCGTCGGCCTCGCGCCCGCGGTCGTCACCGTCGCACTGGTCCGGTACAGCCCGCTGGTCATCGTCGCGGTCGGCCTCACCGCCGACCTCGTCGCCGTCCACGCCGTCTACCGGGTGAAGTACCGGACGGCGCTGCTCGTCGTCGTGATGCACTACGTGGTGTCGCTCGCGCTCGTGCTGCTCGCCGCGAACCTGCTCGCCCTGCTCGGGACCGCCCCCGGGTAGATTCGCAGGCGGGGAGAACGCCCGCCCCCACTTTTTGTCGGACGACCTGTAGGCCAGCGCATGAACGACTACGACCGCCAGGCGCTCCACGGGAGCGCACTCGCCCTGCTGGCCGCCCTCCTCGCCTACGCCGCCTCGTTCGTCGCCCCGCCCAGCCCCGACGTCGCCGCCGTCTTCGGCATCTTCGCCGTCCTCGCCCTCTCGGCGTACTACTTCCTCGACCGGGCCCGCGAACTCGCAGGTGCGTGGGTCGTGCCGACCGTCGCCGCCGTCGTCACGCTCGGCAGTGAGTCGGCCCACGACCAGCAGGTCACCGCGCTCGCGCTCGCGGCGCTCAGCGTCGTCGGCTTCGTCGCCTACCCGCTGCTGGCCTACGCCGCGAAACTCGGCGAGAACGTGCGCGACGAGATCCGGTAGCTACTCGACGAGCCGCTCGATCTCCGTCACGAGGATGCCCGAGGCGCCCTCCGCCTTGAGGTCGTTGACCGCCTCGAAGACGTCCCGCTCCTCGACGACCGCGTGCACCGCGACCATCCCCGGTTCGTCGACGTCGAGCACGGTCGGGCCGCCGAGCCCCGGAATCACGTCCTCGACGGCCGCGAGGTTCTCCTCGGGGGCGTTCAGCATCAGGTAGCGCTTGCCCTCCGCGTCGAGCACCGACCGCAGCGCCGTCACGACCTGCTCGACCTTCGGGTCGTCGACGACGTCCTCGCGGCCGAACAGCCGCACCGAACTCTGGAGCACCTCGTCGACGATGCCGAGCCGGTTCACCCGCAGCGTCGTCCCCGTCGACGTGATGTCCACGATGGCGTCGGCCATCTCGACGTGTGGCGTGAGTTCGGTCGCGCCCGTGACCTCCACGATGTCCGGGTCCACGCCCAACCCCTCGAAGTAGTCCCGCGTCACCCGCGGGAACTCCGTAGCGACGGTCTTCCCGTCCAACTGGCCGGGTTCCGTGATGTCGCCGTCCTCCGGCGCGGCGAGCACCAGCCGACATTTCCCGTAGCCGAGGTCCAGCAGGTCTGCGACGTTGTCGACGCCGGACTCCCGCATCTGGTCGAGGCCCGTGATGCCGAGGTCGGCCGCGCCGTCCGCGACGTACTCGGGAATGTCCGCCGCTCGCGCGTACAGCACGGTGATGTCGGGGTCGACCGTGTCGGCGTACAGCTGTCGGTCCGCGCCGTTCTCGACGCCGATGCCGGCTCTGTCGAGGAGGTCGAGCGTCGGGTCGTGGAGACGGCCCTTGTTGGGCACGGCTATTCGCATGTGAGTCGTCTTGGCGGTCGGAGCGGAACTAGGTTTTCCTTGTGGCAGGACGTGGTTTGGCGGCGTATCTGCGGGAGACAGTAGTTCGACTGACTACGACGCCCAGAAAGCCCCGGCGCGCTCGGCTCGGAGGACTCGCTGCGCGCTTCCTTCACTCGCTGCGCTCGTTCAGTCCAGTGCTTGCGTCGTCCGCCGTCGCCGACCGCGCCGCCCCTTTCAGTCCGCCCGTTGCCGGTTGGCCAGCCGGTAGTGGGTGGGACTGAGCGAACGCTACGCGTTCGCGAGGGTCGGAAGACGAGCGAAGCGAGTCTTCCGGGAATGGAAGGTGCCGCATTCTCGACGAACCCCGACGACGCAAGTACCGCAGGAGTGAGCGCAGCGAACGACGAGGAACGCAGCGAGTCGCGGGAGTCGAGCAGCCGGGGGCTTCCGAGGCGGTGTTGGCGGCAGGGTAATCAGTCGCATCGAGATAGCACACGACAAATCACGAACGCGGAACCCGACAGATTCACACCGGGAAGCGCCGAACCCCGCACCATGACCACACTGCGAGTCGCGGGCGGGCGAGTCCTGCAGCCGGACTTCTCGGTCGCAGAGGGAGACGTACTCGTCGACCAGGACGCGGGCGAGATTCTCGACGTAGGGGTCGTCGCGGAGGGCGACGAACAACTGGACGCCGAGGGCTGTCTCGTGATGCCCGGGCTGGTGAACGCTCACTGCCACGCGGCGATGACGCTGCTGCGGGGGTACGCCGACGACAAACCGCTGGGGGCGTGGCTGCAGGAGGACATCTGGCCGGCGGAGGCCGAACTGGGCGCCGAGGACGTGCGAGCGGGGACAGAGCTCGCGCTCGTCGAGATGCTCAAGTCGGGGACGACGGCGTTCGCGGACATGTACTTCCACGTCCCGGAGGTCGCGGCGGCCGTCGAGACGGCGGGCGTGCGGGCGCGACTCGGCCACGGCGCCGTCACCGTCGGGAAGGACGAGGGAGACGCCGTCGCCGACAACGAGGAGAGCGTCGAGGTGGCGCGGGAGTTCGACGGCGCGGCAGACGGCCGCATCCGCACAGCGTACATGCCCCACAGCCTCACGACCGTCGGCGAGGAGTACCTCCGGGAGTTCGTCGGGCAGGCCCGCGAGGCGGGCGTCCCGGTCCACTTCCACGCGAACGAGACGACCGACGAGGTCGACCCCATCGTCGACGAGCGCGGCGTGCGCCCCCTCGAGTACGCCGACGACGTCGGCCTGCTCGAGCCCGAGGACTTCCTCGCGCACGGGGTCCACACCGACGCCGACGAAATCGAGTTGCTCGCCGAGCGCGGGGCGAGCGTCGTCCACTGCCCGGCGTCGAACATGAAACTCGCGTCCGGGATGGCGCCCGTCCAGGCGATGCGGGACGCCGGTGTGACCGTCGCGCTCGGCACGGACGGCGCGGCGTCGAACAACGACCTCGACCTCTTCGACGAGTTGCGGGACGCCGCGATGCTCGGCAAACTCGCGACCGGTGACGCCGCCGCGGTGCCCGCGGAGGCGGCCGTCGAGATGGCGACCGCAGGTGGAGCGCGAGCGCTCGGGTTCGACAGCGGGCGCATCGAGGCGGGGGCGAACGCGGACCTCGCGGTCGTCGACTTCTCGGCGCCCCACCTCACGCCGGTCCACGACTACGTCTCCCACCTCGCGTACGCCGCGACCGGGAGCGACGTCCGCCACACCGTCTGCGATGGCGAGGTGCTGCTGCGGGACCGCGAGGTGCTGCCCCTCGACGAGGCCGCCGTGCGGGAACGCGCGGCGGCCCGCGCCGCCACCGTCGCCGAGAGAGCGTAGTAGCGGCGCCGAACAGCCGGATTTCTGGCCCTGGCTCCGAATCGGCCAGCAACCTTATACCGGTGCTGCTGGTAACTATCCAGTCGTAATGAGGAAAACAGGGCACACACTACTGGTCGTCGCGCTGGTCGTCGCAGCCGTCGCCGTCGTTCCGGGTGGAGCGATGGCGGCCGACGCACTGGCGGTCAGCGGCGACCAGGCGACGGACGGCACCGTCACGGTGACGGTGACCGAGAACGGGTCCGCGGTGGCGAACGCGTCAGTCACCGTCGAAGCACTGAACAACTCGACGTACGCCGGCAGCGGTGACTACGTCACCGACGAGAACGGCACGGTCGGGCTGGTGGCACCCGAGCAGAACGTCAGCGTCTCGGTGACGGCGTCGGCAAACAACTCGACGGCGTCGACCACGCTCGACCTCGTCGCGCCGACCAACGAGACCGAGGAGAACGACACCGAGGAACTCGACACGTTCGGCGCGCGGGTCTCCGCCTTCGTCGCCTCGCTGCAGGAGGATGGCAACATGAGCGGGCAGACCGTGGCCGCGTTCGTCGTCGACAACAACCCCGGCGCCGACCAGCGCCCGGACCACGTCGACGCGGGCCCGAAGGACGACGATGACGACTCCGACGGAGCCGACGCGAACGGCGAAAACGACGGGCAGGCGAACGGTAACAACGGAAACGGTGGCGGAAACAACGGTAACGGCGGCGGCAACGGTGGCGGCAATGGGAACGGTGGCGGTAACGGCAACGGGAACGGACCGCCGTAGCGTCGCGAGCTTTCTTCGTTGGTAGCTGAGCGGCGGTGCCGGCTCACCCGACCGACCCGACGCGTAGACCAGCGACAGCGTCGCCACCACGGGACGTAATCGGTCGGCGCTGACGGCTTCGGTAGCGTTTTGGGTTCGGTCGCCGTCTCCGTTCGTATGACAACTGCGCCGCCGGTCAGCGAGACCCTCGACGACGTCGAGGTCGCCCGGGAGTCCGGGCGGAAGAAGATCGACTGGGCGTTCGAACACATGCCGATTCTCACCGCGCTCCGCGAGGAGTTCGTCGAGAACCAGCCACTCGCGGGCGAGACGGTCGGGATGGCGCTCCACGTCGAGGCGAAGACCGCCGCGCTCGTGGAGACGATGGCCGACGCCGGCGCCGAGGTCGCCATCACGGGCTGCAACCCGCTGTCGACCCACGACGACGTGAGCGCCGCGCTCGACGCCAACGACGATATCACGAGCTACGCCGTCCACGGCGTCGACGACGGGGCGTACTACGAGGCCATCGACGCGGTCCTCGCCCACGACCCGACCGTCACGGTCGACGACGGCGGCGACCTCGTCTTCCGCGTCCACGAGGAACACCCCGAGCTCATCGACACCATCGTCGGTGGCACCGAGGAGACCACCACGGGCGTCCACCGCCTCCGCTCGATGGACGACGACGGCGCCCTCGACTACCCAGTCTTCGCCGTCAACGACACGCCGATGAAGCAGCTCTTCGACAACGTCCACGGCACGGGCGAGTCCTCCCTGGCCTCCATCGCCATGACGACGAACCTCGCGTGGGCGGGCAAGGACGTCGTCGTCGCGGGTTACGGCCAGTGCGGGAAGGGCGTCGCGAAGAAGGCCGCGGGCCAGAACGCCGACGTCATCGTCACCGAAATCGACCCGCGGCGCGCGCTCGAGGCCCACATGGAGGGCTACGACGTGATGTCGATGGACGAGGCTGCGGAAGTCGGCGACATCTTCGTCACCACCACGGGCAACCGCGACGTCATCGTCGAGGAGCACTTCGATAAAATGGCCGACGGCGCCGTCCTCGCCAACGCCGGCCACTTCGACATCGAGATCGACCTCGACGCGCTGTCGGACATCGCCGACTCGGAGCGTGAGGTCCGCGACGGCGTCCGCGAGTACCGCATGGACGACGGCCGCCGCATCAACGTGCTCGCCGAGGGCCGCCTCGTCAACCTCGCGACGCCCGTCAGCCTCGGCCACCCGGTCGAAGTGATGGACCAGTCGTTCGGCGTGCAGGCGGTCTGCGTGCGCGAACTCGTCGAGAACGGCGGCGACTACGCTGCCGGCGTCCACGAGGTCCCGGACGACCTCGACCGCGAACTCGCGGAGATCAAACTCGACGCCGAGGGCATCGAACTCGACGAACTCACCGACGAGCAGGCCGACTACATGAGCAGCTGGCGGCACGGGACGTAACCACGAGTTCTACTGCTGGCGCGGTCGGCGGGCGGTGCCGGAGACCCCAGGACCGCGCTCGGCCGCCGCGGAGGGCGGTCAGTCGCCACCGCGGACGACGTGGCCGTACTTCAGGAGGGAGACGAACACCACGCCACCGAGCAGGTTCCCCGCCGTCGAGAGTCCGAGGAACCGCGCGTAGCCCGCGGGAGCGACGGCGCCCGAGAACACGCCGAACAGCACCTCCACGCTGCCTGCGACGCAGTGCGGGAGGTGCGCGATGCCGATGGTGGCGGCGACCAGCCAGACGAAGAACGCGCGGCTGATGGTCTCCTGGGCGGCCGCCACCAGCCAGGTCATCAGCCCCATCAGCCAGCCCGCGAGCACGGCGCCGGCGAACAGCGCCACGGGCCCGTGGGCGACCAGCGGCTCGGCGACCGCCTCGAACGCCGCGGCGTCGGCGATGCCGTATCCGGGCGCGATGGCCACAGCGAGCGCCGCGAAGACGACACCCCCGGAGATGTTCGTGGCGAACACGATGCTCCAGAGGCGGGCGAGCGATCGCCAGCTGGCCCGGCCGTCGAGCACCGGGAGGACGGCGAGCGTCGTGTGCTCGGTGAACAGCTCCGAGCGGCCGATGACGACGAAGACGAAGCCGACGGCGTACGCGTTCGCGAGCGCTATCTCGAGCACCGGTTCGCCCCACTCGCCCGCGGCGAGCGCGACCAGCACGGCCATCAACAGCGGCCCGAACCCGATGTCGAGGCCCGCCGAGAGGCCGGAGAGCGCGAGGCCGTCGGCCGGTCGCTCGAGTTCGTTCAGGCCCTCCCGGAGCTCCTGCGTGAGAATCCCGGTGGAGGACGTCTGCTCGCCCGTCGACGCGCCGGAGCCGTCGCCCATGACAGTTCGAATACGGGGCGGGCGTCCAAAAGTTCCCCTGCGCGTGGCGCAAGCCTCCTATCCCCCCGCTGCATATGCCGGTGTATGACTGCGAGCAGGGAGGGCGGCGATGTCTAACTCCAACGAGAAAGGGAACCGGCGGGAGCGCCAGCTGGTGAACGCGCTCGACGAGCGCGGGTTCGCCGTGATGCGGGCGCCGGCCAGCGGCAGCGCGACAGAGCGCGAACTCCCGGACGTGCTCGCGGGCGACAGTGACGTCTTCTACGCCATCGAGGCGAAGTCGAGCGCGGGCGACCCCATCTACCTCACGGGCGAGGAGGTCGAGGCGCTCGTCTACTTCGCGCGGAACTTCGGCGCGAAACCCCGCATCGGCGTGCGCTTCGACCGCGAGGACTGGTACTTCTTCCACCCCGCGGACCTCCACACGACGGACGCCGGCAGCTATCGCGTGAAGAAGGAGAAGGCCCTCGAAGACGGGACGGACATCGAGGAACTCACTGGCGGGCCGGAACGAACTGGTCTCGACGACTACTGAGCCGCTCGGTCGGGCGGCGCAGGCGGCCCCGCGGGAACGAGTAGCGTTTGAGGTCCCGCGGCGAGATGTCCTCGGGCGAGACGCCGCGGTCGAGCGGGTAGAGCACGTCGACGACTCTGTCTTCGGGGTCGTACCCCTGGTTCGAATAGTGCTCGGCGACGGACCAGCCGCGGTCGGCGATGCGGACCTCGCTCGCACGGTCCCCGCTCGACTCGACGACGAGGAGCAGGCTGCCCGTCTCCCGGTCGACGACGGGGTCCCCGGGGGAGAACGTGCAGTCCTCGCAGTACGCGGGGTCGGGCGTGTTCTCGCCCATGAAGAACGTCTGGCGGCAGTCGGCGCAGGTCGCCTCCCGCTGGCCGGGCGCGGGCACACGGTTCTCGGTGACTTCCATCGCGACTCGGCGCAGGTGCTTGCACTGCGTCTGCCGGAACTGGTGGTCGGGGCACGTACAGCGACCGCCGTCGAGGTCGACCTGGTAGACGTTGCCGGAGGGCGTCGCCACCTCGTAGATGCCGCCGCCGACGGCGCGCACGACCATCCGCTCCTCGCGGGCGCGGCGGGCCCGCTCGGCGTTCTGCTGGTCGGTTGGCGTGGCGGATTCCATACCGTAATTCAGGCCCTCGACCACCCTAAACCCCTCAAAAACGCAGTATTCTTGCGTGCGCAGCCCCTCTAGTTGAGGCAGAACGAACCGGCAGTCGGACCCGCTCCGGCGCCCCCTCGCCGCCGGCGGACGGCCGCCGCTTCGAAGCGCTTTTCCCGGGTCCGACGAAAGCGGTGTCCATGTCTGAGTCGCTGGACGCCCGCATCGAGGCGGGAATCGCCATCCTGTCCGCCCTCGTGTTCATCGGCATCCTCCTCGCCGGCGGCACGATGACGTCCGACGAGTTCGGACCGACCGGCGCCTACACCGTCGTCGGCGCCATCGTCGCGTTCATCCTGCTGATGGGCGGTATCGGGTTCTGGCTCTCCACGAAACAGGAGTAGGCGGCGTCTCGCGGTCACGGTCGTGCGGCGGTCCCCCTTCTAGTCGGCCTCTGCGTCCCGGTCTTCGCGTTCGCGCCAGTCCTCCAGGTCCTCGTCGTCCTCGTCGTCGAGTTTCGCCTCGTAGTACGACAGCGGGTGGTTGATGGCGTCGCAGAGGTCGTCGGGGTTGGTACAGTCCCCGTACGCCTTCATCGTCGCACACGACGGCGCCGTGTACTCGGTGGGGCTGGACTCCCCGCGGATGTGGTCGGTCTGGTAGCGCGTCATCTCCTCGCCGAACCCCGGATTGACGGAGTAGATCTCCACGATCTCGTCGGTCGTGAGGCCGACGTTCGCGAGGAACGCGGTGATGGCGAACCGGGAGTGGTGGGCGAGGTGTTCGCCGCGCTGGACCTGGTCGAGGAGGTGTTGCATGCACGGCGGGAACAGTTCCGGGACGACGGTGTCGATCTCCCGCGTGAGGTCCATGTCCGCGAGCACGTCCCGGACGGCCGTCGCGGGCGCCTCCATCGCCTCCTCGATCTCGTCGGGAACGTCCAGCGGGAGGCCCTCGGCCACCCTGTCGCGGACGGCCTGTCGGAGGAGCGTGTCGAGTTCCGGGTCGCTGACGGGGACCCGGCCGTCGTCGAGCGCGCGGTTGACCAGACGCCACCCGTCCTCGCGCAGCGAGGACGCGAGCAGGAGGTACGTCGGCACGTCCACGTCGTAGCCGTCGCCCGTGGCGTGTATGTGGTCCGTGAGGTCGAACTCCCGGAGGAGTTCAGCGCGGGAGACGCTGGCCTCGTCGCCGACGCTCCGAAGTTCCGACTCGTCGGACTCGTCCGTGGTGAATCGTTCGTAGGCCGCCTTCGCCTCCGCGTCGGCGTACTTGCGGACGAGGATGTGTTCGTCCACGACGGAGACGAGGACGCGAGCGACGGGGTAGGAGAGCAGTTCGACGCGGACCGACCGCGCCCGCTCGCCGACCGCGCCGCTGGTGAGCGCGCCGACGACGCGCTCGCGGGCGCGTTCGACGACGGCGTCCTCCTCGGCGACGACCCGGGCGAGGTCGACGCCCGCCTCCTGGACGGCGGTGCGTGCATCCCCGAGGAACGGGTAGCGAGCGTGACGCGCGTTCATCGCTGACACCCTTGCGAGCGAGGCCCGATAAACGCCCCGCTCCCGACCGAAGGGCTATCGGCGCTGGCCGTCGTAGTACAGGTATGTTCGCTCGCGGTTCCTGGATGTGGGTGTACGCGCTCCCGTCGGCAGTCGTCGGCCTCGCGCTCCTCGCCGCGTCGTCGCTGTGGGGCGTGCTCGCGCTGGCCGTCTCCGGGTTCGTGGTCTGGTTCCACCGCGACCCGGAGCGCACGCCGCCACACGAGGGCGTCGTCTCGCCAGCCGATGGGAAGGTGTCCGTGATTCGCGAAGAGGACGGCCGCGTCCGCGTCGGCGTGTTCATGAACGTCACCGACGTGCACGTGAACCGCGCGCCCCTCGACGGCACCGTCGAGAGCGTCACGCACCGCGCGGGCGGCCACCGCCCGGCCTTCGACAAGGACTCCGACCGCAACGAGCGCGTCCGCGTCGACTGCGGCGAGTTCGAGGTGGTGCTCATCGCGGGCGCGTTCGCCCGCCGCATCCACCCCTACGTCGAGGCCGGCGACGAACTCGCTCGCGGCGACCGCATCGGCCACGTCTCCTTCGGCAGTCGCGCGGACGTCCTCCTCCCACGGGAGTACGACCGCGAAGACCTCGTGGTCGAGGAGGGCGACACGGTGCAGGCCGGAGAGACGGTGCTGGCCACCCACACCGGCCGCCCCATCGAGCGGCCCCCACTCGTCGAGTGAGTTTTACGCCGCGTCGCTGAACCTTCCCGCATGACGAGTGACGACTCGCTGTTCGACCGTGTCGCGAGCGAGATGGCCGCCCACCTCGGCGGTGACGCCTCGGGCCACGACCTCCACCACGCGTGGCGCGTCAACCGCGTCGGCACCCGCATCGCCGAGGCGGAGGGCGCTGACCCACGCGTCGTCGGGGGCGCGGCGCTCGTCCACGACCTCCACCGCGTGCGCGGCGACGGCTTCACGCACCCCGAAGAGACGCTCCCGGAAATCCGAGAGATTCTCGCGGACGCCGACGTTCCCCCAGAACTCGTCGACCCGATCTGTCACTGCGTCGCCGTCCACGAGGAGTACAGTTTCGAGGACGACCCGCTGACTGCTGAGACCCTCGAAGCCGAGGTGCTCCAGGACGCGGACAACCTCGACGCCATCGGCGCCGTCGGCGTCGCCCGCGCGTTCCAGTTCGGCGGCGCCCACGGCAACCTCCTCTGGGATCCCGACCGCCCGCTCCCGGACCCCGACGACCCCTACCGGAAGGACGGCCACGACGACCACGACGGCCCGGCGAGCACGTACCACCACTTCCACGCGAAACTCCTGCGCCTCCACGAGAACATGAACACAGAGACGGGGAGGGACATCGCCGCCGAACGCCACGCGTTCCTCGAGGAGTTCGCGGAACGCTTCGAGAAGGAGTGGTACGGGGGGCGTAAGTAGCGGTCTGGGGAGGGACTATTCGAACAGGTTTTCCTGCGAATCCTGCAACCTACTTCGAGCCTTTCGCGGCACCTCAACCACTGCCTTCTCATAATATTGTTCAACAGAGAACTTCACCAACTCTCTACGTGCTTCCTCGGATACCACTTGGTCAACTTCCTCCCAAGGCAACTGCATGAGTTCATCAACGGTCATCTCATTGGCTTCTTCCATCCGGCGGTTCGCCTCTTCTTCAAACCGGTTTAGAATCTGTTCCGCCTCTTCTTGAGAAACATCTACATCCTCAGGTTTAGCCACCTCCCCGATTGCATCCAACACTCTCCCCATTTCTACATCTGTATCCAAATCTAACACCTGAAGCAGGCCGTATTGATGTCGCATTATCCCAGCAACGGATTCCTCATCCTGCTCAGGTTCTGAGAGATGAACAAAATGATACACAAGACCGGCAGCCTTCTGCACATCATTGAAGACGGCCGCGTCAACCATTCGTTTCACCCCTGACGGTGGTGTGGTTACCTCAGCGTCCAAATCGGACGCGACCGGAATCAGTTCCTTCAGCTCACTGGGATCAACTCCAGTCCGCTCTCTAACCCTGAGACGTTGACCAACCGAAATGACATCAGAAAATAGGCCTTGTAAATCACGGTGCCAATTATACACACGCTCTCGTCGAGCCTTGACGTGGTCACGCCACCAATCCCATAATTTTGACAGGCCGAGCGTCGCAGCACTGCCTAAGACTCCGAGAACGGTGATTTGTCTCAGAGTGATTCCAACCGGAAGCGCCATCTAAACCGAGTGTACGGAAACCTGCTAGAAAGTGTTACTCCCTCAAGGCGATATTCACAGAAACGGCGTGCACTTGTTGCAGTAACTGGAGCGAGCATCCGCGGCCCGAGCGGTTCGGAGAACCCGAGGGTCGCGGTTCACTCCGCGAACGAACGCAGTGAGTGAGCGGAGGCCGACGACTGAGCGGAACGAAGTGAAGCGAAGGAGGAGTGCTTTTAGCGTAGCTTTTGCCAGCGAGTGAAGAGCGCGAAGCGCTCGAACGAGCGCAGCAAAAGGTCCGTTAGTCTGATTGAATCCGCGGCGCCAGCATGTACGTCACGTGGCCCTGGGCTTCCGCGATGTCGAAGTGGAGTTTGACGGGGTACTCGTCGCCGAGTTCGAGTTCGACCTCCGCGTCCTTCGGGATGGCCTTGTTCATGTCCTTGAGGTAGTCGAGGCTGAACAGGCTGTGGGCGTCGCCCGCCTCCAGGTCGATGAGCTGGTCGCGGGTGAGTTCGAGGTGGACGTCGTCCGTGTCGCCCGCCGCGTCGACGTAGAACAGTTCGTCGGCGGTGTCGACGCCGAGCGCGATGTGGTCGGAGACCATGTCGGCGGCGCGGACGGCGCGGTCGATGTCTTTGCCCTCGACGACGACGTGCGCGGAGAGGTCGAGGTCCGGGATGTCGGGCTCCTGTCGGATGGAGTCGGGGTCGATGAGCGCGAGCGTGTACTCGAGGCCCTCGATCTGGATGTGGAGCTTGCGGGTCTCCTCGTCGAGTTCGAGCTGGACGAGTTGGCCGGCGTCGGCCATGCCCGCGATGTCTTCGAGTCGGGAGAGGTTGACGCCGATGATGCCGCCGTCGGCCTCGTAGGACTCGAACGCGGCGGCCCCGAGGTCGAGGTCGACCATGCCGACGTTCGCGGGGTCGACGGCGCGGATGGAGATGCCGTCCTCGTCGAGGTGGATCTTGCACTCGTCCACCAGCACGCTCACGGAGTCGAGTGTTTCCCGGAGCGTGTCGGCGCTCACAATCGCCTTGAACATATGGGAACGGCTACGAAATCCGGGAATAAAAAGCCCCACGTTCCGCGTGCGCGCGAGACCGCAGGAGGGCGTTCGCGTCGTCGCGCGCCGAGCGCCCCGAGCGCGAACCGGCCTCGACCGAGGCGCTGACGGTACGCGGCCAGTAAAGTGGCGTTAATCGGGATTGATTCGGCGGCTCGGCGGTGAAATTCCGCTTCAGGGCGTTCCCCCTTTACGTGGCGTGGGCGTCTGGCCCCGAGTGCAATGAGCCACACTCTACCGACCGTACTGGTCGCCGCACTGGTCGTGCTCGCCGGCTGTGCCGGCGGCATCGCGGGACCGGGCGCGTCCAGCCCCGGCGCGACGAGCGACGGCGACAGCGGCACCGTCCAGTTCTACGTGAGCGACGAGCAGAACGCTATCGAACAGTTCGCACACCTGAACGTGACCGTCACGAGCGTCGGCTTCAAGAAGGCCGAGGCCGACGGCGACGCGGCGGCGTCCGGCAACGCGTCTTCGGACGCCACGACGGTGACCGAGACCACGGACGACGAGGCCGAGAGTGACGAGACGGCGGCGAACGAGACAGCGGTCGAAGAGACGGAGACCAACGAGTCTGACGGCGAGTGGGTCGAGCGCGACGTCGACTCGCGGACCGTCGACCTGACCGAACTCCAGGGCGACAACGCCACGCTGCTGGGCAACCTCAGCGTGCCGTCGGGCGAGTACGAGACGGTCTTCGTCCACGTGGGCGAGGTCAACGGCACGCTGAAGACCGGCGAGCAAGTGAACGTCAAACTCCCCTCCCAGAAGCTCCACCTCAACAAGAACGTGGAGGTGACGAGCGCGGGCAACGTGAACTTCGTCTTCGACATCACCGTCTTCGAGGCGGGCAACGGCGGGAAGTTCATCCTGAAGCCGGTCGCCAGCGAGTCCGGCACCGACGTTCCCATCGACGTCGTCGGCGGTGACGGCGAGAAGGGCGAGCGGGAACTTCGCGCGAGCGTCGTCGGGAACGTCTCGGCCGGCGAGAACGCGACCGTGAAGGTCACGAAGGGCGGCGAGGCCGTCGCGAACGCCGAGGTTCGCGTCGACGGTGAGGTCGTCGCCACGACGGACGCGAACGGCACCGCGACCGTCCAGGTGCCCGCCGACGTCGAGGAGTTCGAACTGACGGCCACCACGGTCGAGAGCAGCGAACACGGCGAGGGTGAGGCCGAACTCGAACTGGAGTTCGGCGAGAGCGAGGACAGCGAGGCGGACGACAGCGACGACGGGACGAACGCGTCGGTGGACCTCGCCGTCGCGCTCGAGGGCTCGTTCACCGCGGGCGAGAACGCGACTGTCGTCGTGACCGACGGCGACGGTGAGGCCGTCGAGAACGCCACTGTCGCCGTAGACGGCGAGGTCGTCGGCGAGACGAACGCCGACGGCGAGCTGACCGTCGAGGTGCCGGCGAACGCGAGCGTGGACTCCGAACTGACGGTGACGAGCGATGGCGAGACGCTCACCGTCGACGTGTCGGCGGTCGCCGCGGCGAACTGACGACTCGACCGCGACCCGACTGTGGAATCAGCGCAGCCGCGGGCGCCGGAACGCGGGGTTCCGGTGGGCCGCTCCGACTGAACGCTTATTCTCCTCAGAGCCCTACGACTCGTGTGCGTAACTCCACCAGACTCCTGGCTGCGGCCACCGGAGTCGTAGTCACGGCGGCGCTCGCCTCTGCGGCCGTGACGTACCGGTCCCGCCAGACCGAGCAACTCGACTACGAGACCGTACTCGCGCTCGACGGCGTCGAACTGCGGCGCTACCCGGAGGCGGTCGCCGTCGAGACCACCGCCGGGGACCGGCGGGAAGCGTTCTCGCGGCTGTTCGGCTACATCAGCGACGAGAACGCCGGCGAGCGGAACATCGAGATGACCGCGCCCGTCCGGATGGAGGCGGCCCGAATCCCGATGACGGCGCCCGTCCGCGTCAGCCCGACAGCGATGCTGCCCGGGGCTGACGGACCGTCGACCGACGAGGACGTCCGGATGGCGTTCTATCTACCCAACGAGTACACGCCCGAGACCGCGCCGGAGCCCACCGATCCCGACGTCTCCCTCGTGACCGAGCCGGCGCGGACGCTCGCAGTCCGGGGGTTCTCCTGGCGGCCGACCGTCGGCCGCATCCGCGACAACGAGCGGCGACTGCTGGAGCGCCTGGACGAGCACGGCATCGAGCCGACCGGCGACCCGTTCTTCCTCGGCTACGACTCCCCGGGCACCCTCCCGTTCCTCCGCACGAACGAGGTTGCGGTTCCCGTACAGGCCGACTGACGGGGAACGACGCGAGGTCCCGTATCGCGGCAGGCCGGGTTCGGTACCACAGAGTCCGCAATCGAGCGAGCAACCCGCCGACGAACGCGGCGGTCACGAGAGTTTTGACGTCCCCGTACGACTAGAGGGGTGGAACTCCACTGCAAGAAGTGGCGGGGGGACCGCGTCGCGTTCTGCTTCTGTTCGGGGAGCGCGAGTGGGGCGGTTACGACGCCATGTTCCGGCAGCTCTCGGCGCACTCCCGGAGCACCTCCGCGGTGACCTGGCAGTGCTCGGCGTCGTGGCTCTCGCACTCGTCCGCGCAGGCCTCACACGCCTCGACGCACGCCTCGGCGAAGTGGCCGCTGTACTCCGAGCCCCGGGCCATGAACCGGGCGTGCATCGAGGTGATGTCCGCGATGTCCCGGCAGAGACGGGCACACTGCTCCATCTCCTCGCTCCCGAGACACTCGTCGGCGCACCACTCCGAGACCTCCGCGGCCTCGTTGCAGATCTCGATGCAGTCCCGCTCCTCCTCGGACAGCCGGTCTATCTTGGACACCGTCTCGGCCAGTGACATAGTGCGTCGTACTCGGGCTTCCGCCAGCATACGCTCCCGGCTTGCATCTGCCGAGGATAGAATAGGGGCTGCGGGGAGGGGGCCCCAGCAGCGTTGCGTGCCCTCACCCCCGCCTCGACCCGCCCGTCGTTCGGTCAGTCGGTTACGGGTCGGTCGTGTCCACGCCACTGATCTCGAATCGAGCCCCGCCAGCACGGCCGTCGCGCACCGCGATGTCCCAGCCGTGACTGTCGACGATCTCGGTGACGATGTACAGGCCGAGCCCCGTCCCGTCTGCCGCTGTCGAGAAGCCACGCACCAGCACTCGCTCGGCGTCACCGTCCGGAATCCCGGCGCCGTCGTCCGCGACGTAGAACCCGTCCTCGCAGTCGCCAATGGTGACGGTCACGTCCTCGCCACCGTGTTCGACCGCGTTCCGCACGAGATTCTCCAGCAGCTGTTGGGTGCGGCGCCTGTCGGCGCGAATCGTGCGGTCGGTCTCGAGGGCGAGGGTGGCGTCTGCCGTCTCCGTGTGCTGCCAGCACTCCTCGGCCAGCGCTCGGAGCGCCACCGGTTCCGGAGCGACCACCGCCTCGTCGTTCCGCGCGAGCGCCAGCAGCTCCTCGATGAGGGTCTCCATCTGGTCGAGTGACTCCGCGACGGCACCGAGATGCTCGCTCTCGCACTCGCTCCGCGCCATCTCGAGTCGCCCCCCGGCGACGTTCAACGGATTCCGGAGGTCGTGGGAGACGACGCTCGCGAACTCCTCGAGCCGCGACGTCCGTTCCTGGAGTTCGCGCTCCTGTTCTTTCCGGTCGGAGATGTCCATCGACGTGACGTAGACCCGCGAGAGGTCGTCGCTGTACTCGTCGGGGACGTGGACTTCGATGAGTTCGTGTTTGCGGTCGCCCCCCAGGGTCTGGCCGACCGTCTCCCACCGAAAGTTCCGCTCGCCGGCCGCGAGGGCCACCCACATGTCCCGCATCGTCTCGAACGCGTCGTCGGTGAACACCTGCTCCAGGTTGTCGATTAGTACCTCCTTCGACGGTGCCCCGTAGTAGTCGAGGGCGTTCTCGTTCACGTCGATGACCTCGATATTCGCCATCAGTCGCCGAACGACGTCGGGGTGGTCGTCGAGGTAGGCGGCGAGGTCGTCGACATCCTCGGTGAGCGCGTCCAGCTCCTGCATGCTCGCCGAGTAGTCCTCCTCCCAGATGACGAGGGGGCTGTTCTCGAACAGCGACCGGTACCGCTTCTCGGCCGCCCGTTCCTGTTTCGTGAGCCGGTACTTCGCGACGCTGTTCGTGACGCGGTTGGCGAGAATCTCGTACTGCTCGGTGCCGCCCCCTTTCTGGAGGTAGTCGGTGGCACCGCGGGTGATGGCGTCGCTGGCGATCTCCTCGCTGCCCTTCCCCGTGAAGACGATGAACGGGAGGTCGGGAGTGCCATCGCGGACGGCGTCGAGCAGTTCGAGGCCGTTCGTCTCCGGCATCTCGTAGTCGCTCACGATGCAGTCGACTTCCATCGACTCTACCCGCTCGAGTGCATCTCGGGCGCTCGTTGCGGTGGTGACCGAGAACCGCGAGTCGTGGCGTTCGAGGTTGGTGGCCGTCAGGTCGACGAGGTCGAGATTGTCGTCGACGCAGAGAATAGAGATGCGGTCGGGGTCTGCCGACATAGGTACAGTGTATCAGATGGGGAGGATAACCGTTTGGGATTGCTACACAAGGCCACGGTGGTGAGCGCAACCGGGGGAATACACGCTCCGAGATTCGCCAGAATGCTCGTGGTTGCGGGAGGCGTCGTCGCGGTGGGTGCCGCGAGTGATTCGTGGACGAACCGACGATGGGCGCGGAGAGACGGGATCTCACACATCACGCCCTCTCGTGGCCGGTCGGCTGCGCGCGACCCATCCGATGCGCCTTTCCGGGTCGGCGGCGTCCCTTTGCGTATGAACGCGGCGTCGCCGGCGGTAGACGGGCGGAACGGAGCGGTGAACTGACCATGGGGAACGGCAAGGACCACTACTACAACAAGTCGAAACAGGAGGGCTACCGGACCCGGGCCGCCTACAAACTGCAGCAGATCGACGACGAGTTCGGCCTGCTGTTCGGCGGCGCGACGGTCGTGGACCTCGGCGCGGCGCCCGGCGGGTGGCTGCAGGTCGCCGCCGAGGAGGCCGGAGCACGCGGACGGGTCATCGGTGTCGACTTCCAGCGCATCGACGACATCGACACCGAGGCCGGCTTCCAGACCATCCGCGGCGACATGACCGAAGAAGACACCCGCGAGCAGATTCGGCAGGCTGCGGGTTCGAGCGGCGTCGACGTCGTCCTCTCGGACATGGCGCCGAACATGACCGGAGAGTACAACCTCGACCACGCGCGCTCGGTCCACCTCGCGCGGCAGGCCCTCGACACCGCCCGCGAGGTCCTCGTGGACGGCGGCCACTTCGCGGTGAAGGTCTTCGACGGCCAGGACTTCAAGGAGTTCCTCGCGGACGTCGAGGAGGAGTTCGCGTTCACCCGGACGTACACGCCGGACGCCTCCCGTGACTCCTCTTCGGAACTGTACGTCGTGGCGAAGAACCGCGTGGACGCGCCCGTCGAGGAGGGCGACAGCCTCGAGGTCGACATCGTCGGCGAGGGCGACGAGGGCGACGGCGTGGCGAAGGTCGACGGCTACACCATCTTCGTGCCCGACGCCGACGAGGGAGAGACCGTCGAGGTCGAAGTGACTGACGTGAAGCCGAACTTCGGGTTCGCCGAACGGCGCTAGTCCCGGAGGTTCTCGCGGAGGCGTTCGAACGTCGGCGCGTGGAAGACGACGTACAGTCCGTTGGCGTCGTCGACCCGGACCGAAGCCTCGTTCTCGTCGGCGTCGATCGACGCGTCGAGCGCGACGAACTCCTCGACCCCCTTCGAGTACCGATAGACCTCGAGTTCCGACTCCGAGCCGTTCGCCGGGAGGCGGGACTCGTTGTACTCGAAGGTGAGGAACGCGTGGTCGTGGGACGCCGTCGCCTCCACGTGGGCGTACCAGGCGACCACGGCGTCGCTCAGCGGGTCCTCCGTGACGCCGATGGGTCGCACCCTGACGTCGCCGTGGTCGGCGTGCTCGGGGACGCCGACGAGCGTCACGAGGCCGCGTGAGTCCCCGGAGAAGCCGACGGGGACGTCGGCCGTGAGGCGGCGCTGGTCGCCGCCGAAGCCGCGGTAGTCGCCGTGGCGGCGCGCGTCGTCAACCCAGGCCGGGCGCTCGACGTGCGTGTCACCGACTGCCGAGAGTTCGTAGGTCAGCGAGACGGGCGTTCCGCCGCGGTCGTAGCGGTAGGACGCCTCGACGACGCGGCCCTCAGCGGTGGCGAGCACCTCGCCCCGGACGTTCGTCAGCCCGGCGGCCTCCGTCTGGTTCGACCCGCTGACGGTGAGTCGCCAGCGGGTGCGGCCGTCGCGTTCGACGGTGCCGTCCCGTGAGAGTGCGGGTGCTGGGCGGCCGTCGGCCACACCGAGCGCGCGACGGAGCGCGGGCGGTGCGACGTACTGCCCCCGCGGGGAGTGGTCGTAGCGCGCCGACCAGTTCGAGACGACGTACTTCGCTCCCGCCTCGTCGGCCGGCCAGTACGACCGACCGTCGGCGACGAAGACGTTCGCCGTCCCGCCGAACGCCGTCTCCTGTTCGACGCGCGCGGTGCCGTTCGTGCTCACGCGGGCGGTGGCCGCGTTGCCCTGACCCGCCGGTCCGTCGGGGAGCGCCGCGGTGAACGACTCGTTGTCGAGGGACGCGACGTGCGCGTCGAGGAGGACGGTGGCGTTCACCTGGCCTCCCTCGACGCCCGGCGGTGGCGACGGGGCGCCGTCCCCACCACCGAGCGGGCCGAGCGCGCCGCTACACCCGGCGAGGACGACCAGCGTACAGACCGCGAGTGCCCTGGTTGCTGTCACGTACCGCGCTCCGCGGTACGTGGTGATAAAACCGGGCGACGCTCCCGTGAGAAGAGGCTACTCCGCAGTGGGCGTGGCCCCGAGGCCGCGGCCGCGGAACGCGCCGACCACGGCGTAGACGAACGGCGTGTCGAGGACGGCGATGGCGAGTTTGAGGACGTACTGGCCGACGATGAGCGAGAGAATCTGGTCCGTCGGGTAGACGGAGCCGACGCCGAGGACGGCGGGCGCGACGGCGAACGCGACGGTGACGAAGATGACCGTGTCGAGGGCCTGGCTGGTCGCCGTCGAGGCGATGTTCCGCACCCAGAGAAGGTCCTCGCCGGTGCGCTCGCGGATGGCGTGGAACGCGAGGACGTCCCAGTTCTGGCTCACGACGTACGCGAGCAGGCTCCCGACGACGATGTTCGCGCTCGACCAGAGCACGCGGGAGAATTCGGCCTGACCGACGCCGGAGAACGGCGCGATGGGGGCCTCGATGGTGGTGTAGACGAGCGCGAGCATCACGAGCGTCATCGCGAAGCCGACGTTCACCATCACCTGGGCGGCCCGGCGGCCGTACAGTTCGGAGTAGCAGTCCGACGCGAAGAACGTCAGCGCGTAGGCCAGCGCCGCGCCCGGCATCACGAGCGCGCTGCCCGTGACCGGGAGCGTGAGACCGAACGGCAACTCGAACATGAGGAGTTTCGAGGCGGTGAGCTGGGCGGTCACCAGCGCGGTGACGAACAGGGCGACGAGGACGATGCGCCCAGTCGCCAGGCGCTCCTCACTCGTCATCGTCGAGCCTCCCGTGGCGGTCGTCGATGTCGTCGAGGACGTCGAGGGTCTTCCGGATGGACGCCCGGATGGCGTCGCTGCGGTTCACGAACTTGCCGTCGTCCCCGACGTGCTCGTCGAGGTCCGCGAGGAGTTCCTCGGGCACCTCCACGCTTATCTTTGGCATATGACTGCAGTAATACCCGGAGAATATAAGCGCCGCGTTCGGGGCCGGTCAGTCCTCGGGTTCGACCACGCCGGCGCGCTCCGCTGCCTCGCTCGCGTCGGCGCTCGAACCGTCGACGCCGCCCGCGTCGTCGCCGGCATCCGCGGTTGGAGCGTCCTCTCCGGTTCCTCCGGCCGTCTCGGCCAGACCGAGTACCCCCCGCAGGTCGAACTCGGCCGCGGCGTCGGCCGGGAGCGGTGACGGGTCGTCGACGAGTTCGGGCGGGTCGAAGCTGAGGAGCAGGTCCGGGGTGACCGCGAAGAACGACCCGGTCCGGGTGTCCTCGACGACGCCGACGTCGGAGTCGATGGCGAAGTCGACGACGTCGGCCAGGGACTCTGCCTCCGTCCGCTCCCGGTCGAGCACTGACTCGGGGAGGCGCGCGCGGACGACCCACTCGTCGAACTCGGCACGGTCGTCGCGGTACGCGAGGTACTCCCGCTCGACGTCGGTCAGTTCGAGCGCGGCGCGGCGGTGGGTGAGGGCGAGCGCCGCCAGGCCGACTACCCCGGCGAGGAGTAGCAGCGGTCCGCCGACCGTCCACAGCGGTCCGTACGTCCGCGGCACCGCGACGACCTGGGTGGTAGTCGCGGCCGCCTGGGTCGACTCCGCCTGACCCACCGTGTAACTCGTGCTACCGATGGACAGCGGGAGGCTGTGCGTGAGCGACTTGCCCGGACCACCGCCGGCCGCGCTGGCGTTCACGGCCACCACGACCGCCGTCTCTATCTTGCCCGGCGTCTCGCCCAGCGACTCCTGTATCGCTGCGACGCGGTCGTTCACTCGGCTGGCGTTCACGGCGAAGTCCACGGTCGCGGTCTCGCCCCTGTCGAGCGTGGTCTCGTTCGCGGCCAGCGGCGTGCGCTCGGTCCAGAACACCGCGCCCTCCTCGCCCACCGAGCGCGCGACGAGCGTGGCGTTCATCGAGACGGACAGCGACCCGGAGTCGGCGTCCGTGTCGCGGTAGGTCGCCGCGAACGTCCCGTCGAGCACCGGCGTGACGGTGGTGAAGTACGTCGAGCGCCCCCGGAGTTCGGTCCCCTCCTCGAAGACGGGGTTCTCGGCCACGACGGTCGCCGAGTGGCTGTAGTCGGCGGTGACCGCCCAGTTCGTCACCGTCTGGCGCTCCTCGGTGGTCCCGGGCGCGGCGTAGGCGGTGGCCGTGGCGTAGCCGCCGGCCATCGCGCAGACGGCCAGCGCGACCACGAGAACCGGGAGCCACGACGCGGCGAACGACCGAATCCCCAGCCAGCGACTGTCCCCTGCCATGCCCAACGCCTGTGTCATCCGGGCCCAAAGAACTGTTGGTGACCTGAACCGACTGCCGGTGGTCGGGTCACCGGAACCGGCGACGGATGCGGCCCAGCAGCGACCGGTCGTGTCTGGACTGCCGGCGCCGGAGCCTGACGCGGCGCCCGCGCAACACCCCCAGGCCGAGGAGCGCGATGCCGCCCGCGAGCACCGCGTCGATGGCGACGATGGGGAGCCACGGGTGGAGCCGGTAGAGCCCGTCGAGCAGCGACGTCGGGAGCACTGCCAGGTAGCGATGTTCGGCCACGTACCGCCGATAGTAGCCGGTCTCGGGCGGCGCCGACAGCGTCACCTGGGCGCTCCCCGAGGACCGCCCGCCGACGTACTGCCGCGCCGGTTCGACAGCGACGCCGCCGCTGGCGGGTTCGAGGTAGGTCACGACCGGCACCAGGCCGTCGTTGGGGAGGCGGTACGTGAACGTCGAGGACTCGCCCGCCCGAATGGTGGTCGGGCTCTCGGAGTCGAACTCTGCGCTGACGACGCCGTACTCCTCGGTGCCGGCCGGCACGACCATCGCCGCGGTCGCGGAGACGACGAGCAGGCCCGCGAGCACGGCGACGACGACGCCCGGTGAGATACCCTGGTCGCGAGAGCGCGAGCGTTCTCTGTCGCGCTCCCGGCCGCTGCTCACGAGCAAGTCGACGACGTAGAGCAGGGCCGACAGCGCGAACAGGAGGTACGTGAGCCCCTGGGTGCCCATCAGCGAGCGCGTGCCGGTGAGACTCGCGAGAGTGCGCTGCGTCTCGGTCACCGCGTTCTGGACGCCCATCACGGCGGTACCGAGGTTCGGAATCACGACCACCTCGCCGTTCACCGCCAGCGCCTTCGCGACGACCTGCGCGCGCTTCACCGGTGGCTCGTCGCCGTCCTGGTCGGTGAACGGGTTCGCGTCCCCCCGCGTGACGAATCCCCGTTCCGTCTCCCCCACGACCCGGTGGGTGGTCAGGCCGCCGCCGTGGAGCTCCTTGGCGCGGAACACCACGACGTCGCCCTCCTCGATGTCGCCGTCGACAGCGGTGGGGACGGCGACGAAGCCGTCGCCCGGCTCCATCGTCGGCGACATGCTCCCGGTCTCGACGTAGCCGAGCAACACCGGGTAGCCCAGCACCTGTCCGGCGACGAGTGCGAGCACCATCCCGACGAGGAGCGCCTCGCCGGCGAGCGTGAGGATGCGCCGCGAATCCATCGAGTGTCGGACGGGTGAACGTATCAGCGAGGCATAAATCCTTGGACGGCGTCAGTCCGCGGCGTCCACCGCGCGCGCCGGCGTCGCTTCGAACAGACCGAGTTCCAGAGCGACGTACGGCGCGACGAACGCGAGACAGAACCCGAGCAGGTGGGCGTACAGGTTCAACACGCCCCCCTCGACGCCAGGCGACGCTGGAAACGCGACGAACGGCGTCGCCAGGTACAACACCAGACCGACGACGAGCAGGTCGAGCCACCCCGCCGTCGACGCGCCGGTCGACGCCCGCGGCGCGTCGCTCCGGACGAGCGGCACGGCGTACGCCACCGCCGCGACTGCGGCCACCCCGGCAACGCCCACACTCACCGGCGACCAGGGGAGTGCCACCACCGCGACGACGGCGAGCGCGGCGAAGAACAGGCCGGGCGCGTGTCGCAGACGGACGCGGGCGTCGAGTCTCCGCCGCGCGTAGGCGACGAGCAACAGCGGAAGCAGTCCCGCGAACGCGAGGTTCACCCCCGAGAACCCGTAGCCGACGGCGTTCCGCGGCACCGCGAGGTTGAGTCCCGACAGCGCGAACGGCACCGCGAGCAGGTAGGTGGCGGTCGCCGTGCCGAACAGCTGGCGGCGGCCCGCGAGAGTCGCGAGCAGATAGCCGACGCCCGCGAGCAAGAGGAACGCCAGGACGTTCGCAAGCAGGTGTGAGCTCTCCAGGTGGACGAAGTGCGCGGTGTACGCCGTCGCGAGCGTCGGGTCCGTGTACCGGAACGCCAGCGACCGTCGCACGTCCAGCGGGAGCGCGAAGACGCCGACCAGCACCCCGGGCACGAGCAGCAGGAGCGCGACGTCCCGCAATCGCACGGCGCGTCGCAGGGCCGCCCGGAACGGCGGTCGACGGCCCGACTCGCTGTCCATGGGCGGAGTGGTCGTCCCGCCGCCAAAAGTCCACCCCACTGTCACGTCACTCCCGCGGGAGCCGCCGCACCAGCGCGAGCGTGGCGACGACGAGCGCGAGCATCACCGAGACGCCCGCGACCGCCTGGAGGTCGATGCCCGCCGGCTCCGCCACCGGCGTCTCGTCGGCACCGTCGGTCGCGGCCGCGTCAGACTCGTCCCCAGACCCACTGGCGGCGGTGGTCCCGTCCCCACTCCCAGCTTCGACCACGAGGCTGCCCGCGTCCGTCCCCCCCACAGCGACGTCGTACTCGCCCGGAGACGGTGTGGTCGTGAACGTCACTGTCGTCGATTCGCCCGCGTCGAGGGCGACCGCCTGTTCGGCCACCACGCGACCGTCGAGCGTGAGCGCGACAGTCCGTTCGCCCGCCGCGCCGCCCGCGTTCTCGACCTCGCCGGTCACGGTGACCGGTTCGTCGGCGGCCGCCGTCGCGGGGTCGACGGACGCGGACTGGACGCCGATCGCGGGCCGCTCCGCCGCGAGCACGAACGTCGAGAAGCCGTCCGCCTCCGCCGCGACGAACAGGCGACCGGCGCGCTCCCCAACCACCGTCGCGTCGACTTCGCTCCACTCGCCGTCGCTGTGCCGGTACAGCGTCAGGTCCCCGGCGTCCGTGTCGACCGCGTCGAGGTAGTCCTCGGCGACGCTGAACCGGAACGTCGCGCGTCGAATCTCCCGCTCGCTGCTCTTGGTCGTCACCTCGACGGCGCCGAGTGCGTCGGCTCCTGACGCGGGCAGCGGCCCCGCCGACGAGGCCCCCACGCGTCGCACGCCGACCGACAGCGCGCCGTCGGTCGCGCGCGTCACCGACAGCTCCTCGAGCGTCACGTTTGTCTCGACGACGCTCATCCCCGACGTGTCCAGCGCCACCGGCTCCCCCGCAGACGCGTGCAACACGGTGAACTGTCGGGAGCCCTCGGACGCCGCGACCGTCCGCACGTTCGGCCCGACCTTGTCGTCGACCGTCATCGCGTCGGCCGTCTCGGGCTCCGCGACCCGCGAGTGCACCGTGATGTCGTCGACATCCAAGTCGCCCTCCGTGGTATTCACACGCACGCTCACCGGTACGGCCTCGTCGGTACCAAGACGCACGCCCTCCGCCCGCGAGTCAACCGGCTGTCCAGCTACCTCGAAGGTGACTTCGTCCGAGTCCGCCGTCACCCAGACTTCTGCGTACCGGTCGCCCGTGTACCGCAAGTAGAACACGTCCCCGAACACCGTCACCGAGTCAGGATTTAACCCGGTCTCTCCCGGGGTGAGATCCAGCGCTAGCTTGCCGTCCGGCCCGATGGTCGCGTATTCGCTGTCAGCGGCCGGTAACAGCTCCACGCCTCCCGACACGTCGTCGCTCGGCCCGTCGAGCAGCGGCGCTGCTGCCGACGGGAACGCCAGCGTCCCCGCGAGCGCGAGCGCCGCAGCGAGTGCGAGTGTGCGTCGACTGATCACGCGTGCCCTCTACCGGAAGAACTCCATCCAGTTGCTCGGGACAATACAAGACTAAGGGGTAGTATTGGGGTGCCTGAAGGAAGTCAAGTCGTGTCTGAGTACGCCCCGAGACGGTGCGAGTGAGCGCGAAAATGATGTTCGTAAGCGGATTAGGAACCGTTGGGACGACCCTGGTTAGATGGAGTTACCGTCGACCTCGCTCACGTCTGTCCCGACGACCCCGACTTCCCGCTCGACGTTCGCGATGGTGACGGCTCCGCTATCGGGAGTACCAGCGCCTGCGACACCGCCGAGGCCGAGGAAAAAGATAGCCGTCTCGTGGTCCGTCTGGAGGCGCTAGCCCTGTGATGCGTCGGCCTTGATGTTCACCGTATCTGGGAGATCGTCCCATTTCGGCTTCCCACGAGTCAGGATCGTGACGTTGACGAAAACCTGCTCCCCGACGTCGAGTTGGTACGCGTTTCCAGGTCCTTCTATCGAGGTGCTGAAGTCGGAGTTGTCGTCCGACTCGGTGCCGTACCAGTTCACAGCGTCGTCACCATCGTTGTCCTCTATCCAGACGCCAACAGGCTGCGACCCCTGGTTGGTGATGCTGAAGACGCCGGTGAAGGAGTAGTCCGATTCCTGATTGATACCCGAGCCCGTGACGTCGGCACTCTTACCGAAAGCTAACTGGAGTGTTCCGTTGTTCCCCCCGACGGCGTAGTCGCTCGTGTCATTGAGCGCGAGGAAGGCCTTCTTGTCGCCAACAACTTGCATGTTTGCGCTGCGTTCGACGTTCGCGAAGTTGAACGCACCTGTACCAACTGCAGCCGCGCTAGCGGCGGCGAGCGATCCGAGTCCCGCGATGAACTTGCGTCGTTGCATTGTCGTATTACCTCGTTCGTGCACTCCCGCGGGCACCGCACGCCCCGAGAGCGCTCACTCACACCCAGGAGCCTTTTCCCCGTAGTATTGACACGACTGAACGTGGTTCAGCGTGGACGTGAAATGGCGGCCAGATGCGAAGGCTGTGCCAGCGCCGTCAGCCAGCACCGGATGGTCGGGTCTGAGAACGGCAAGTCGGCCGTATGGGTGGGCCTGAGAACTGGTCACCCGGGCCATAACTCAGTCCCGTGCGACCGATAGCAGTGGCCTAACGACGACTGCCTCACGAGAACTACAGGCAGGCGCCGAACTCGCCGATTGCCGTAAAATACCGTTAGAGGAGTTCAAACCCTCGCTAAACCCAGCGTCTGACAGCGGGCATACAGGCCAGAAATAAAAGAACCCCAACACTTATGATTGGTTGGGCGCATTGCATGTGTTGTTGTGGCATCGGTATCACATAGTGGGGGAGCGGATACGTCTTCGGGGCCAACTGAAGACGAACTGTTCGAGGTGCTCTCGAGCAGACGACGCCGGTACGCGCTGCACGTGCTCAAGGGGACGGAGTCGCCGGTCGAGATCGGTGACGTCGCCGAGCAGGTCGCCGCGTGGGAGTACGACACCGAGGTGGCGAAGGTGTCCTACGACGAGCGCAAGCGCGTCTACACGGCGCTCCAGCAGTCCCACCTCCCGAAGATGGACGACGCGAACGTCGTACAGTTCGACAAGAACCGCGGGCTCGTCGAACCGACGCCCGCGCTCGAGGACGTAGAGGTGTACATGGACGTCGTGAAGGGCAACGAGATCCCCTGGAGCACCTACTACCTGGGGCTCTCGGCCGTCGCCGCGACGCTGATGCTCGCCGTCGCGGTGAACGTGTGGCCGTTCACGATGCTCCCGGACCTCGCGTGGGGGGTCGCCACGGTCGCCGGGTTCGCCGTCTCGGCGGTCGCCCACCGCTACTACGCCCGGCAGAGCGAACTCGGCAGCGGCGAGCAGCCAGTCGAAGTGGACCATGAGTAGCCTCAAAGGACTCAGCATCGCGCTCGCAGTCCTCGCGGGCACCGGCCTGCTGCTGGGCACGTTCGGCTTCAGCGCCGCCTCCGCCGAGCGCGGCGTCTCCGTCGCCGTGGTGGACGACGAGAACGCGATGGTCGGCTACCAGGCCAGCGACCGACTCGCACCCGAGGGCCAGCGTGTGGACCTCGTCACGGTCACGAACCGACTGCCCGGCGACGTCGCGGTGACGGACGTCACCGTGGACGCGGACTCCTTCGCCATCAAGGACCTCTCCGAGCCCACGCTATCGCCGGGGACGACGGCGGTCGTCAGCGGAACCGTCGACTGCACACCGGGTGAGACCGAGACCGTCGAGGTGTCCGTCACCCTGGAGGGGAGTGGCGTGACCGCATCCATCTCCGGGGCGACGCGGGAGTTCGAACTCTCGTGTGCGAGCCTCGACGGCGCGACGTTCAACGGCAAGGGGAACTTCGAGGTCGATAGCACCGGCGTCTCGGAGACGAACATCGTCTACTGGACGAACGCGAGCGACGGCGGGTTCGAACGCCACGAACTCGACGACTTCGACACGGCGAAGAAACTACAGCCCCAGGTCCGGGGCCAACCGGGAGTCGTGGCCGTCTACTTCCCGGCGTTCGACACTACGTTCGTTCACCCGAACGTCGACGTGGAGACCGAGACCATCAGTAGCTGGGGTACCGGGAACCAGACCGCCGACCGGATCGAGGGACACCCGGCGTTCGACGAGCACGGAGAGTAGCGGGGTCGCGGACCGACCCAGACGTTCCCGTTCGCCGACAGAAAAGCTGTTCTGCGAGCCGTTAACTGTCAGTCCAGCGTTCTGTCGTCCGTGACGACAGACGGTTCACGGACCCACGGCCGAGACGCGCTCGTTTCCGACGCCCGCGAGTTCGCGGCGACCCTCGAAGACGCCCACCCCGACCCGTACGCCGGCCACGGCGGGCGGGTCGCGTTCCACCGGCACCTCGAAGAACTGGTCCGCGAGATTCCCGACGGCGGTCAGTCAGCGCCCGCGTTCGCCCGGCGACTCCAGCAGTTCGCCGCCCGCGTCCGCGACGGCCACACGAAGGTCGTCGTCCCGGACGACGCGTCGGCCGACGCCGACGGCCGCCTTCCGCTCGGCTGGCGCGTCGTCGGCGACGCCCTCTACGTGGAGGCGGTGTACGACGACGCGCACACCGACCTGCTCGGCGGCCGACTGCTGGCCGTCGAGGACGTCCCGGTCCCGGCGTTGCGGGAGCGAGTGGCGCGCACGGAGAGCAGCGACAACGCGTACGGCGACCGGAAGTCGCTCTGTGACGCGCTCGGACCGGACCCCGCCTCGCTGGACGCGCTCGTCGGGGACGCGACCACTCCCACGGTCACCGTCGAGACGACCGACGGCGAGCACCAGGAACGGACGCTCGCACGCACCGACGCAGCCGACCCCGTGGCGACGCTCGACGCTGCGCTCGACCACCCCGAGACGAGCGGCGAACCCGCCTACCGGTTCCTCGACGACGCGGCGCTTCTCAGGATTCCGGACTGTCAGACGCACCGCGAACCCCTGGAGGCCGCGCTGGCGATGTACGAGGAGGTGCCGGACCTCTACGACCTCCGGGAGACCTACCGACGGACCGCCGGCGAACCGGTGCCCGAGGACGACGCGGCGGTGCTCGCGGGCATCCCCGCGGCCACCGAGATATTCGTGGCTCTCGCCGAGGAGATGGCGTCGCGGGACACGGAGACGCTGGTCGTGGACACGCGCGGGAACGGTGGCGGGAGTTCCGTCGCCGCGTACGCGCTCACCTACGTCCTCCACGGCCGCGAGGGCGTCGCGACAGCCGCCGGCGACCAGTACAGTGTCTCGAAGGACTCCGCGCTCTACCGCGAGAACTACGGGGACGACGGTCCGGTCGCGGACACCGAGAACGCCGCCGGCTTCGACTTCGACTCCTACTTCACGGCCACTGGGGAGAAGGGCGCGTCCGTACTCGAGGAGCTGACGGAGCTGAGCGAGACGTTCGCCCGGGAGCTGGCGCGCGGGGACGACGCGGGCCGCTACTGCCCGGAGAACGTCGTCGTCGTGACCGACGCGGAGACGTTCTCGGCGGGCGTCGAGCCCGGAATCCTCCTCTCGAAACTCGGCGCACAGGTCATCGGCGTGCCGTCCGCGCAGTCGGCCAACGGGCCACGCGACGTGTTACTGAGCGACCTCCCGGAGACCGGCCTCGAATTCCGCGTCTCCTACCGCCACCACGTCTTCCAGCCAGGCCAGGACGGCACCGTGTTCGAGACCGACGTCGAACTCACGCCCGAGCGCTTCGAGGCGTACGGCCGCACGAGCGACGCCGGGGTGCGCCTCGCGCTCGACGCGGCGGCCGGCGAGTTACGCCTCTGAGGCCGGCGTCGGCGGCCCGCCGCGCCGCCCGCCGAGCGTGACGACGAACAGCATGCCGAGCCCGAGGAAGTACATCAGTATCATCGGGAGCGCGATGAGGAACATCGTGTAGAGGCTGTCCGGCGTGACGAGCGAACTGAACGCGAAGATGGAGAGCACGGGGACCCGCCAGCGCTCGCGCATCGTCCGGTAGGAGACGATGCCGCCGATGTGGAACAGCACCATCGTCACCGGGATGTCTGCCAGCAGGCCGATACCCACCGTCAGCAGGAACACCATCCACGCGAAGTTGCTGACGGTGTAGCTGATGACCATGTCCGACTGGAGCGCGTCGTAGACGAGGAAGGAGATGAGCTCCGGCGCCACGAACGAGTAGCCGACGTAGCTGCCGAGCGCGAGGCCGCCGACGATGCCGCCGCCCCACACGCCGATGGTGCGCCGGTCCCCCGTGACGAGGCCGCGGTCCGCGAGCGCCGGCCACATGTAGTAGACGAGGAGTGGGAGGACGCCGATGGCCGCCAGCACGGTCGAGATCTTCACCTGGAAGACGAGCGCCTCGACCGGGTGGAGGGTGATGGGCCACGCCACGTCGCCCGCCGGCTGGACGTCCTGGGGGATGCGCGCGATGAAGTCGTCCCGAGTCTCCGCGAACCCGCCGTAGTAGAGCCAGCCGAAGATGGTGACCAGCAGCGCCATGAACGTGCCGACGATGCGGAACGCCCGCGAGCGCAGGCTGCCGACGATGAACCGGATGTCGTAGTAGTAGCCGCCGATGTCGTCCTCCGTGGTCTCCTCCTCGGTGAACGCGTCCATCATCCCCGCGGCCGTGCTCTGGACGGTATTCGAGTCGTCGTCCTCCTCCGCTTCAGCCTGTTCTTCGAGGTCGGCCTGGACCTGGTCGAAGCGGTCGACGATGGCCTGGGCCTTCTCGTCGTCGCCGTCGTCGAGGGCGCGCTGGGCGGTCGCCATCGCCTCGTCCTCGCTCATCGACGCGAACTTCTCCTGGGGTGCGGCGCGGACGCCCTGCGCGTCGACGACGTCGAGGTCGATGTCGGTGGGTCGACCGCCACCCGCCGCGGCGACCGCCTGCGCGGCGCGCTCGACGGCGACGTAGACGTAGTAGAACAGCGTCGCGAGCAGCGCGACCGCGGCGAAGATGGCGCCCAGCAGCAGGTAGCTGGTCTCGACCGGGACGCCGAACGCCGCCGCCGCGGTCATCAGGCGGTAGGACGACCCGACGAACGCGAGCGCGTCGTTGATTCCGGCGACGCCGCCGAAGTTGCCGAACGCGTACCCCGCGCCGAAGCCGAGGACGGCGACGCCGAGGATGCGGTTCCAGCGCTCGCGGAACACGCCCCCGACGTCGACGTGTTCGCGGCCGCGTTTCATCGTGACGACGATCTTCGAGAGGTACAGCGACAGCCCGTACAGCAACACCAGGGGCGTCGCCCACAGCAGTTGCGTGAACGGGTCCGGCGGGGAGAACATCGCGCCGAACGCGAAGATGCCCATCACGGCGTACTTCCACTTGTCGCGGAACGTCTCGTAGGAGACGATGCCGGAGTACGAGAGCGCCGACATCAACAGGGGTAGCTGGGCTGCGAGCGCGAACGAGAGCGCGAGGAAGAAGATGAACTCCGTCCACTTCACGATGGAGTACTTCGGCGCCAGCCCGGAGCCGACGGCGTTGCCCGCCAGGAAGTCGAACATCAGCGGGAAGAACAGGAAGTAGGCGTAGGAGATGCCGATGGCCGCCAGCCCGAAGAAGACCACGACGAAGCCGAACACGTGGTACTTCGTGATGCGGAGTTCGGGGATCATGTCCCGCTCCTGCAGGGGTTCGCGGGCGTGGTAGAGGACCACCGGGATGATGAACGCGACGCCGGTGAACAGCCCGATCTTCACCTGCATCAGGATGACGTCGAACGGCGTCTGGGCGATAATCTGGGCGCTCTCGACGAGCAGGTCTTCGCGGAGCTCGGGCCAGACGTAGAGCCGCATCGCGAAGATGCCGCCGACCAGACCGAGAGCGAACGCGATGAAGACGTGCTGGAGGCGCTTTTGCATCGAGCGCAACAGCACACCGACGGTTTCCCGGCCGGAGCCGATGGCGCGCGCCGTGTCCGGATCCACGATGTCCGAGCCGGAGCCACTCATTGGGACCGGCTTACCCGCTCGCAATTATCAATCTTCCCGTCGAACGCCAAAAGAAAGCCTATAACGGACCCGCCGCCAAGTGGCGACCAGTAATGGCCGAGGACCCGGATGGCAGGCGCGACGTGCACGACGAGCGTGCCCCACGCGTCGACTGGAGCGACCTCGCGCCAGCGGTCCGTCGAATCGAAGAAGACCCGCCGGTTCGTGTCGCCTGGGAGGAGCTCACGCCCGCCGTCAGGACCATCGAGCCAGGCGGCCGACTCGGCGACTGGAGTGACCTCACGCCAGCGATTCGGCGGCAGTCGGGCGGCGACGACGAATGGACCGTCGAGGACTTCCACACCCCCGAAACCGAGGGCGAGTCGGCGGCGACCAACCCCCAGTTGCTCGCCGACGAGGAACACCAGGCCGACGACGCAGAGGCGTCCGTCATCGAACCGGAGGAGACGCCCGGCGACGAGGGCCTGGTGGCGAACGCACCCGAGACCGACGCCGAGCAGCCGCTCGCGGTCCACATCGAGGAGATGATCAAGCGCCTCGCCATCGTCATCGCCATCGCGGGGCTCGCCAGCGTCATCGTCTTCCCGCTCACCGAGAACCTCATCACGACCATCTGGAACTACGTCCTCCCCGGCGGTGAGGCCGTCGACCCCCGCGTCTACCATCCCCTGGAACTCATCATCACGCAGGTGAAGGTCGCCAGCCTCGCTGGCCTCGTCGTCGCGCTCCCCGTCTTCGTCTACGAGTCCTACGCGTTCATGCGCCCGGGGCTGTACAAGCACGAGCGCCGCTACTACCTCGCGTCCGTCCCGATGAGCCTCGTGCTCGCCGTCCTCGGGGTCCTGTTCGCGTACCTCCTCGTGCTCCCGTACACGATGGACTACTTCCAGGGGTACACGCAGGGCACCGCGGACGTCGCGTTCGCGCTCGGCACCACGTTCAACCTCATCCTGATGGTGATGGGGTATCTCGCCGTCGTCTTCCAGATTCCCCTGTTCATCATGCTCGCCATCATGCTCGGCGTCGTCACGCGGCGCTGGCTGGAGGGGCGCCGCCTGCTGTTCTGGGCGGCGTTCGCGGGCATCTCGTTCACGTTCGGCGCCATCGACCCGACCGGCGTCGTCCCCATCATCGTCGCCATCACGATGATTGCGCTGTTCGAGGGGACCCTCGCGGTGTTGCGGTGGACGGGTAACTAGAACCCACTTTTTGCGCTGCACGGGGGCGCCGCTGGCGCCCCCGTTCGGCAAAAACTTGGTCGTGTCGCAAAGTCCTCTAGAGTTCAGTAGTAACTGGCTCCCGTGAGGAACGGGTCGCCTCTGGTATCCACCCAAGAGGTGACCCATGCACGCCACAATCGACGTGCGGTTTGAACTGAGTATCGACGACAACAAAACGCTACCGCTCGCCACGCTTGCCGAGGCCGTCACTGACCAGAACCTCGAAGCAGTACTCCTTGAATCGCTGGTCGAGAGCCTCGACGCCGCCAGCGTCGAGGCGCTCTGTGGCGACAAACACGCCCACGGCAACGGTGACCAACGCTTCCAACGCGCCGGCACCGATACCCGCACAGCTGTCACAACCGCCGGGGAACACGAGTTCTCTCTCCACTACATCGAAGATACAGCCGCTGATAACGACGAATCCAGCTATTTCCGCCCCGTCGAAGACGTTCTTAGCTTCGACGGACAGAACCGCTATCAGCAGGACATCGCCGCCAAAAGCGTCGATCTCGCTACCTCGCTCAGCTATCGTGACGCTGCCGATCACGGCGACGGCTTCGTCTCGATGCCGTCGCCGACCACCATCAACCGCCGTGCCAAGAAATACGGCCACAAGCTCAAGCAGTTCCTCCCAGACTGTGTCGCTGACACAGACGCTGACACCGTCATTCCTGACGGGACAAAATGCCACAGCCAAGACGACGACCGCTCGTCCCACTCCGTCCAAGCAACGCTCGGCGAAGACACCGCCGAAGAGTCACGCTCCCTCCTGGATCTGTCGGTCAACGCTGACTGGGACGAAACTGCCGCCGAACTCGATGATATCGGCGCAGTCACTGACGACGCGACGGTCGTCAGTGACGCTGATAGCGGCATCGTCACGGCCTTTACCGACGAAGCCCGTGACCACCAACTCGATCTCGTTCACGTCGGCCGAACGCTGGGCTACACCCTCTGGGACGATGGCGTCTTCTCCTTGGACCGCCGGAAGGAGATCGTTTCGGAGGTGATCGACGAGGTATCCCATCTGAAGAACTCGGTGGTGAAACACCATCCAGAAGAGGAGTTCGAGGCGATCCGCTCGCGGATCGCGCGAACGAGAGAGCGATTGGAGAAGACAGCGTGGCAACTGGAGCAGTTCGGGTCAGCGAAGGCTGCAGGGTATCTTCGGCGGTGGCTGCCGTCGATTGTGACGTTCGCCGAGCACGCTGTCGAGGGGTTCGAGGTTCCGTGGACCTCGAACCCCGTCGAACGACTGATGGGCGAGGTCAGCAAGCGGTGCAAGAACCAGTGGATGCGCTGGACAGCAGAGGGATTGGAAGCGATACTCCAACTTCGGTTGGTGAAGTACACCGACCCCGAGTACTACCAAGCGTTCCTCGACGAACTGCTCCAGCGTTCGACCAAAACAGCAATCAACTGTGACCTCTCAATTGAGAGTACCAGCGGCAAAGTCTAGACCGCTTTGCGACACGACCAAAAACTTGGGGAAAAAGCACTCCTCGCTCCCGGTGGTCGGTCGTCGGCCCGAGCGCTCCGCGCTCGGTGAACCGCTTCGCTCGGGTCCGTTGGACCGCTCGCTCGCGGATGCTCGTATCGGCGTCTCTCGTTTCTGAACGACAAGTCAAATCAAAACTCGTAGCGGCACTAGGCGTCCAGTTCGCCCGAACACGATTGACCAGCCGGTAGCCTGGTGGATTGAAAGCCCTCGGGCGTCTGCACGAACCCCGACGATGCAAGCACTGGAGTGAGCGCAGCGAACGAAGGGCGCAGCGAGTCGCGGGAGTGCAGACGCCCGAGGGCTTTCCAGCCGAGTAGTTGCCAGCCGCGAAGTAAGAGCTTCCTAACACGAACCCTCGTAAGACCTTTGGCGCGGGGCACGTAGGGCCGGGCGATGGAACTGGAGGCGATTCCCGGCGTCGGCGCGAAGACCGCTGACGCTCTCAGGTCGCTAGACGACCCCGAGGACGCCCTGGAGCGCGGTGACGTGGCGGCCGTCGCGGCCGCGCCGGGCGTCAGCGAGGGGCGGGCCGCGCGCATCGTCCGCGGGGCGATTCGCGCGCGCCACGACGACGACAGCGGCTTCCTCGCCACCGACCGGGCGCGGGAGGTGTACGAGGTAGTCCTGGAACTGCTCCAGGAGCGCGCGGTGACGACGTACGCGGGCCAGCGCCTCCGGACGTTCTACCCGAGCGCCGCCGACTCGCGCATCGCGGAGGCCAACGAGTTCGCCGAGCGCGCGATGGCCCGCGACCCGGACCCCGCGGTACTGGACGCACTGCAGGAGGTCGAACCGCTGTCGCGGCCGGACAGCCTCGCGGTCCGGGACCGCTGTCTCGCCACGACCGACGCGGAGCGGTATAGCGCGGCCCGCGAGACGTTCCCCGAGCTGTCCGTCGAAGTCGTGGAGGACGCCCGGGGGCTCGCGGACCTGGCGCGGGGCTACTCGACGGTGGTCGCGCTCGACGAGGCGTTCGTCGGCGTCGAGGTGGACGGCGACGTGCGCGTCGAACCCGACGCTCTCGACCGACCGGAGGAGGTCGTCCCGGAGCGCGTGCTCTCCTTCTTCGCGACGAACCGCGACCGCATCCGGGCGGCCGTCGCCGTCCACCAGGCCGCGGGGCTGGAGGCGGACGTCGACCTGGGCGAACTCGACGCGGCGCTCGAACAGCTCGAATCCGACGGGAGCGTCGCGGGCGACGAGGAACTCGACCGCCTGTCGACGGCCGTCGACGACCTCGACGCTGCCGTCTCGACCTCCGAGTCCGTGGCGAACGACCGACTCCGGGAGGCGATTCAGGAGCAGGATGTGACCATCGAGGGCGCGGACCTCCTCTCGCTCGTGGAGCGCGGCGCGGGCGTCGACAGCCTGCTCTCCCGCGAGCTCGCCGACGAGTACGCCGCGGCCGTCGACGCCGCCCGCGACAACCTCGTGGACGCCCTCGAACTGCGGGACGGGGAGGCGGAGGTGGCGCGTCGGGCGTTCGGCGACGACCCGACGTTCCCCGTGGCCCACGACGAGGAGGCCGTCACGCGGCTCCGCGAGGACCTCACCGCGGCCCGGGACCGGCGCGCCGCCGAGCGCAAACGGGACCTCGCAGCGACCCTCGCGGACCTCCGGGAGCCGACGCGAGCGCTCGTCGACCGCGCGCTCGAACTGGACGTCGAACTGGCGGTGGCGCGGTTCGCCGACGACTTCGACTGCGTGCTCGCCGAGCGCGGCGGCCGCGGCTTCGACATCGACGGCGGGCGCTCACCCATCCTCGACGTCGACTTCGAGGAAGTCGAACCCGTGGACTACGGCGTCGACGGCGTCTCCCTGCTGTCGGGCGTGAACTCCGGCGGGAAGACGAGCACGCTGGACCTCGTAGCGGTCGTCGTCGTGCTCGCGCACATGGGCCTCCCGGTGCCCGCGGAGTCCGCCCGCGTCCCCGACGTGGAGGAACTCCACTACTACGCGAAGTCCCAGGGGACCCTGGACGCGGGCGCCTTCGAGGCGACGCTCCGGGACTTCGCGGGACTCACGGAGGGCGCAGCGAAGAAACTCGTGCTCGTCGACGAACTCGAATCGATTACGGAGCCCGGCGCGTCGGCGAAGATCGTCGCGGGCATCCTCGAGGAACTCCACGAGGCGGGCGCTTCCGGCGTCTTCGTCTCCCACCTCGCGGGTGAGATTGCCGAGCAGTGCGGCTTCGACGTGACCGTCGACGGCATCCGCGCGAGGGGACTGGAGGACGGCGAACTCGTCGTCGAGCGCTCGCCCGTGAAGGACCACCTCGCGCGCTCGACGCCGGAGCTCATCGTGGAGAAACTCGCAGAGAACGGCGGCAGCGACTTCTACGGCCGCCTGCTCGAGAAGTTCTAGGCGGCAGGCGGAGGCGTCCGTCGCGGCCGCCAGCCCGAGTCGTCGGCGCTCCACGGACGCGACTACTCCGGTCGCGGGAGCGCGGTGAACGAGCGCTTCACGATGCTGAACGGGTCGTAAGCGGACTGGTGGCAGGGGCAGTACGCCTCGTCTTCGGCGTCGAACTTCACGCCCTGTGGCGACTTGAACTTCGGCGTGCAGCAGTAGTGCGTGCACTTGTTCAGCACCGCCATGAACCCCTCGGCGGTGCTCTCGGCGAGCCACGCTGCGGCCTCGTCGTCGCCCCCAGCGGCCTGCTCGATGCGCGTGCTGCGGACGATCTGGACCGGAATCGGCGTGTCGACGTTCTGTGAGCGCCAGGTGGCGAACGCGCCCTTCCCGAGGCCGTCGGTGCCGACGCCGTTCGTCCACGTCTCGTAGTCCGCGAAGTCCTCGACGGCAGCTTCGACGACCGGTCGTTCCTGCTCGCGCGAACGGACCCCGCGCTAGCGTGGGGCCGAGACTGCTTCGAGTTCGGCTGGCGAGTGGCGACGCCTCCCGAGGAAATCGCCGTGAACAGGCGGTAACGCCCCTCGTTACGGCCTCGTGGCGAAGCGTTAAGTAGCTGTGAGAGCGTGGTGAAAGTGATGGACGACGACCCCGAAGAGGGGATGCTGGGCTGGGACGAGACGGTCTTCCGGGACGAACACGTCCTCGAGATAGACTACGTCCCCGAGGTGTTCCGCCACCGCGAATCCCAGCTACAGACCCTCCAGTACGCGCTCCGACCGGCCGTCCGGGGGTCGCGGCCGCTGAACGTGATGGTCCGCGGCCCGCCGGGCACCGGGAAGACGACCGCCGTACAGAAGCTGTTCGGCGAACTCGGCGGCCAGCGCGGCGTGCGGACGGTGCGGGTCAACTGCCAGGTCGACTCCACGCGGTACGCCGTCTTCTCCCGCGTCTTCGAGGAGATATTCGAGTACGAACCGCCCTCGTCGGGCATCTCCTTCAAGAAGCTGTTCGGGCAGGTCGCCGAGCGCATCGCCGAGGAGGACGAGGTGCTCGTCGTCGCGCTCGACGACGTGAACTACCTGTTCTACGAGGGCGAGGCCTCCGACACGCTGTACTCGCTGCTGCGCGCCCACGAGACCCACTCCGGGGCGCGTGTCGGCGTCATCGTCGTGTCCTCGGACCTCGACCTCGACGTCATCGAGAACCTCGACAGCCGCGTGCAGTCCGTCTTCCGGCCCGAGGAGGCGTACTTCCCCTCCTACGACCGCGGCGAGATCACGGACATCCTCCGGGACCGCATCGAGGTCGGCTTCCGCGAGGGCGCGGTGCCGACGACGGTGCTGGACAAGGTGAGCGAACTTACCGACGACGCGGGCGACCTCCGGGTCGGCATCGACGTGCTCCGGCGCGCGGGCCTCCACGCCGAGTCCCGCGCGAGCAAGACCGTCGAACCGCAGGACGTCGACGCGGTCTACGAGCAGGCCCGGCACATCCACCTCTCGCGGAACCTCCGCGCGCTCTCCGACCAGGAGCGCGCGCTCGTCGAGACGGTCGCGAACTTCGACGGCGAGCAGGCCGGCGAGGTGTACGAGGAGTTCCGCGAGCGCACGGACCTCGGCTACACGCGGTACACGGAGATCGTCAACAAACTCGACAAGCTCGGGCTCATCGAGGCCGAGTACGAGCAGCTGGAGGGCCGCGGCCGCTCGCGGACGCTCCGACTCGCCCACGACCCCGAGACAGTCAGGGAGCAGCTCTAGACGCACGTTTTCCAGCGAGAGGGCACCAGCGGCTCCCTCCTTTGCAGAAACTTGCGGAAGAAGCACAGCGTCACTCCCGTCGCCGCCTCCGGCGGCGGCGGTGGTCGCTCCTCGGCCCGCGCTCGCTGTGCTCGCGAGGACTCCGACCGCTCACTCGCGGATGCCAGAGAATTACTTTGCGAACGGTCCTCGAACGCCAGTCAGTGCGACGAGGATTCGAGAACGACGTCGAAGACGTCCTCGAGCGTCGTCATCACGTCGTCGCCGTGCGCGCCAGGGTCGACGTGGCAGTGGAGCGTCCCGCCGGCGGCGCGGACGCGGCCGACGCACACCTTCAGGAAGCGGTAGACGCGCGTCGGCCCAGTGTACTGCAGGAGCGTGGTGAGCGAGTCCAGGCAGACGGCTGGCGTGGCCTCCGCCGGGAGCGCGTCGAGGAACTCGGAGACGGCGATGGCGATGCCGGTCAGGTCGCCGGGGTCGGAGACGGTGCGGACGCAGTCTGGGTGGGGGTAGGTGGCGACGAACCGCGTGGGCGGCAGGTCCGCCGGGCGGTCGTCGAGCCAGCCCCCCGGCGACTGTCGGAGCGCGACGACGAAGGCGGCGTCCGCGTCTGCGAGGCGCGCACAGCAGGCGCCCTCGCCGTTCTCGACGCCCGACGTGGAGAGCAACGCGAGAGCACCGTCGTCCGAGCGCTCGCTCGCCTCCCCCGGGCGAGTTGCGCGTGTCATTCGTTCGTCTTGCGGCGCCTAACCACCTTAGTTAACCACCTGGTAAATCCGTTCAGACAGTGGTTTCGGGGCCGTCGAGTGGTCGCCATCCGTCGAGCGCGTGGGTTTTTGGTCGGGCGCGTGCCACACTCCGCCATGAAGAACACGGGCGGCAGCGAGGCGGCGAAGCGGCGGGCGGGGGAGGCCGCCGCCGAGGAGGTGGCCGACGGGATGGTGGTCGGCCTCGGGACGGGGAGCACGGCGGCGCACGCCATCCGCGCCCTCGGGGACGCGGACCTCGCTATCGAGGGTGTCCCGACCTCCTTTCAGTCCCGGCAGCGCGCCATCGAGGCGGGGATTCCGCTGACGACCCTCGAGGAGGCGTCCGTGGACATCGCCATCGACGGCGCCGACCAGGTGGCGGGCGGGCACCTCGTGAAGGGCGGCGGCGCGGCCCACGCCCGGGAGAAACTCGTCGACGCGAGCGCGGACCGCTTCGTCGTCGTCGCCGACCCGTCCAAGGAGGCCGACGTGCTCGACCACCCAGTTCCCGTCGAGGTGCTGCCGGACGCCTACACGGTGGTCGCCGGGCGCGTCCGCGACCTGGGCGGCGACCCCGACCTTAGAGACGCCGGGCAGAAGGACGGACCGGTCGTGACGGACAACGGCAACGTCGTGCTGGACTGCGCGTTCGGACAGATTGGGAGCCCTGCGGCGCTCGCGGCGTCGCTGTCGGCGCTCCCGGGCGTCCTCGACCACGGCCTGTTCGTCGGCATGGCGGACGCCGTCTACGTGGGCACGGCGGACGGCGTCCGCGTCACGGAACCGTAGCTATGGGTCTCGCTCCCGTGCTGTCGACGGCGCGAGCGCTACGCGGCGCAAAAATATCGAGAAGGATTGAACCGAGTTACAGGTCGCGCGGCTGGACGGTCTTTCGACCGTTGGATTCCGCGCGGTCGGCGGCGTCTTCGAGGAGTTCCGAAACTTCCTCGTCGAGTGCCTGGTAGAAGTCGGAGGCAACGTTCTTGTCGTTGAGTTCTTCCTTCACAGCGGCCTTGACGATGAGGTCTGCCATACAATCGGGTTTTTTCCTGCCCTCCTTATAAGGCTTCCCATAATCGGCGGCCTCATCCCTCCATTGGGCCCTGTTCACACCGATATCGGGAAGGACCAACGGGGGTGCCCTCTGGAAGGAACTGTCTCTGGGGCCGCTGTCGGGGTCGACCACTCGCCCGCGACAGCCACTCCATCGGCCCTCGACCGACGTGCCGGCACACACGAACCGAAGTTCGGGTTGGGGGAAATTATGTTCCAATTTGGGAAAACTCCTTTAATCGCGTGTGGCGTATTCACACAGTGCCGGCGACCCGTCGGCACACCCCCCTATGCCCCGCTGTGACCACTGTGAGAGCCACGTGTCCGAGGACTTCGCCCGCGTGTTCGCGGACGAAGACGGACGGCTCATGGCCTGCCCGAACTGCTCGGCGAACGTCGGAATCGCCGAAGTGTCCCGCGACCGGGGGCGAAAGGCCTGACCGAAACACAGGTTACGCCCCACTGCAACGCTTCTGCCGTGCACTACGTCTACGTCCTCGAGTGTAGCGACGGCACGTACTACACGGGCTACACGACCGACGTGGACCGCCGCGTCGACGAACACGACGCCGGCGAGGGCGCGAAGTACACCCGTGGCCGGACGCCGGTGGAACTCCGGCACGTCGAGTCCTACGAGACGAGAGCGGCGGCCATGAGCCGCGAGTACGAGATCAAACAGCTCTCGCGGCCCGAGAAGGAGCAGTTGTTGTAGCGGTCACCGTCGCGTTCAGCCTCTCAGTCGTCGGCCTCGGTCTCCAGTTCCGCGGCCCGTTCGCCCGCGAGCAACCGGCGGCATGTGGCCGCGAGAACTCCGTCCACCATGTCCTCGATGCGGTCGGCGATGGCGTCGTCGACGAGCACGCCGTCCTCGAACTTCGAGGAGGCGTCGAGGATGCCGACCTGCTCGGGCACGACGTCGGCGTGGACGCCCCGCATCGTCACCCGCATGTGGTCCAGCGGGGACGCGATGGTGCCGCCGCCGGCAACCACGAGCAGGCCGACGACGGTGTCCTCGTACTCGTCCCAGCCGCAGTAGTCGTGGAAGTTCCGGAACGTCGAGGAGTAGCTCCCGTGGTAGTTCGGGGAGCCGATGATGACGGCGTCGGCCCGCCGGACGCGAGCGAGCAGGTCCGCGGCCTCCCCCGACTCCTCGACGGACCGGTCGGGGTGGTAGAGCGGCAGGTCGACGGCCCCGAGGTCGATGTGGTCAGTCTCCGCGCCCGCCCGCTCGGCGACTGCGAGCGCGTGTTCGATGGCCTGTCGCGTGTAACTGCCGGCGCGGCGGCTCCCGGAGACGCCGACGACGAGTGGGGGCCCAGTCATTACCGTACCGTTGGGGATTGCCGGTTAAACCCGCGGCGGTCACTGTGGGAAATCACCGGAAGTCGATTTCCGTACGTGCGCTGATACGTCCGGCCGACCGCAGGGATTTTCACGCGACACAGCGACGTTGGGACCATGGACGCCATCTCCTTCGGCACGGACGGCTGGCGCGCCACGCTGGACGTGTTCACCAGCGAGCGCGTCCGTGTGGTCGCGCAGGCCACAGCGGACTACCTCGAGAGCGAGGGCCACGCGGGCGGGACGGTCGCCGTCGGCTACGACGCCCGCGAGACGTCGCGCGGGTTCGCCGAGGACATCGCGGACGTGCTGGCGACGAACGGCTTCGACGTCCTGCTGCCCGAGCGGGACTGCCCGACGCCGCTGGTCTCCCACGCCATCGTCGAGCGCGACCTGGCTGGCGCGCTCGTGGTCACCGCCTCGCACAACCCGCCGGAGTACAACGGCGTGAAGTTCCTCCCGGAGGACGGCGTGCCCGCGCTCCCCGAGGTGACGGAGGCCATCGAAGCGAACCTCCGCGAACCCGAGACCGGCGAGCGCACGGGCGAGGTGCGGGACGTCGACTTAGTCTCCTCGCACGCCGAGCACTGTCTGGACCTCGTGGATGCGGACCTCTCGGGGCTCACGGTCGTCTACGACGCGATGCACGGGAG
The DNA here is from genome assembly GCA_000230955.3 of Halobacterium sp. DL1. NCBI lineage: Archaea > Methanobacteriati > Methanobacteriota > Halobacteria > Halobacteriales > Halobacteriaceae > Halobacterium > Halobacterium sp. DL1. The sequence goes on along the minus strand of CP007060.1, from coordinate 98,742 downwards.
CGGCCGGGACGTCACCGACGCGCTGCTGGAGCGGGCTGGCGCGGATGTCGTCCGCCGGCGCTGCGAGCGCGACCCCGAGTTCGGTGGCACCCCACCGGAACCCGACGCGGAGAACCTGGCGGGACTCGCGGACGCCGTCGGGGAGCACGACGCAGACTTCGGTGTCGCCAACGACGGGGACGCCGACCGCGTCGCCGTCGTCACGCCCGAGCGCGGCGTCCTCGACGGCAACCGCTTCTTCGCGCTCGTCTACGACTACCTCCTCGAATCGGACACCGGGGCGGCCATCCGCACCGTCTCCACGACGTTCCTCGTCGACCGCATCGCGGAGGCCCACGGCTGCGACGTCGTCGAGACGCCGGTCGGCTTCAAGTGGGTCGCGGCGGCGATGGGCGAACACGACGCGCTGTTCGGCGGCGAGGAGTCCGGCGGCTACACGATGCGCGGCCACGTCCGCGAGAAGGACGGCGTGCTGATGGCGCTCGTCGCGAGCGCCGCCGCCAGCGAGCGTGACCTCGACGACCGCCTCGACGCCATCGCGGCCGAGCACGGCGAGATCCACCAGGACAAGCGCAGCGTCGACTGCCCCGACGACCGGAAGGCCGCGGTGCTCGCGGACCTGGAGAGCCGGCTGCCAGAGGAGGTGGCGGGTGTCGCCGTCGAGCGCGTCAACGACACGGACGGGTTCAAGATCCTGCTCGCGGACGGCACGTGGCTGCTCGTGCGACCTTCCGGCACGGAGCCGAAGATGCGTGTCTACGCGGAGGGCGACAGCGGCGACCGAGTCGACGAACTGCTCGACGCGGGCGTCGACCTCGTCGAACCGCTCGTCTGAGGCTCAGTCGCGGACGCCGCGGTAGCGGTCGCCTCTTCTCTCGCAGTCGAAGCCGAGCGCGTCGTAGAACGGTTTGACTGGCGGGTCGAAGTCCGCGGTGAGCGGCGTCCACCGGTCGGCCGCGGCCTCGACGAGCGCGGAACCGATACCGCTCGCGCGGCGCTTTCGGCGGACCGCGACGGCCTCGACGTGGGCGCCCTCGTCCCTGAGCATTGCCACGAGCGCGCCGACGATGCGGTTGTCGTCGTCCGCGACGAGGACGGTGCCGGCCTCGATGCGGTTCTCGGCCGTCGCCGCGGAGAGTTCGAGGTTCGCGCCGTCGAGCACCCGCATCACGCCGAGGTGGTCGCGGGTCGACGCATCTCGAACCTGCACGCTACCCGCCACGGATGAGTCGCAGCACCCGCACGTGGTCGGCCTCGACCGGCTGGTCCTCCGGGACGGGGCGGCCGTCGACCATCACGGAGACCTCGTGCGGACTCAACTCGACTGCTTCGAGGAGGTCGGCGTACGTCTCGTCGGTCACGTCGAACTCGTGGGTGTCCTCGCCGACCACCTCGACGGTCACCTGCATGCACCGGGGTAGCCGGCGGGCAACCTTCAGCCGTGCGGTCAGGACTCGTCGGTGCGCATCGTCGCCTCGGTGTCTCGGCGCCGGCGTCGGCGACGCCCCCAGCCGACGAGGGAGAGCGAGAGCCCCCCGAGACCGAGCAGGAGGACGACGAACTCAACGATACCGCCGAGGATGGGCACGCGGCCGAGCACGAACACCACGAGCACGCCGACCACGAGCGCGGCCCAGCGGTTGTCGTAGTCCCCCAACGAGAGCAGCGCCGCGCCCACCGCGTACTCGCCCCAGACGAACGACAGCAACAGCACCACGACGTACAGGAGCAACCAGAGGACCGCCAGCGGGATGCCGACGATCGTCACCAGCAGCAGGACGAACAGCAGCGGGCCGGCGAGCAGCGCGAGGAAGCCGACTCCGAGCGTGCGCAGCGTCGAGGAGATGGCGCGCTCCGCGATGGCCGCGGAGGTGCCGGGGAACACGGCGAGCAGCAGCGCGCCGACGACCAGCGTCAGCAGGATGCTGAACAGCGTCGCCAGCCAGCCGACGAAGGCCGGAATCCCCGGGAAGACGTCGAGGGCGAGGTCGGGGTCCTCTCGGAGTTCCCCGTCGACGGTCGCGCCGCCCGCGCGGGTGAGTTCGCCGTCGTAGACGAAGTCGCCCCCGACGACCGCGCCGTCGGCGAGCGTGATGCTGCCGGCGCCGACCTGCACTGACCCCTCGACAGTGCCGTCCAGCAGGAACGACCCGGCGGCGGCCTCCACGTCACCGCCGACGGTGCCGGACTGGGCGATGGTGAAGCTCCCGGCCGCGACCTCCACGTCCTCTTCGACGGTGCCCGCGATGCGCACCGACCCGGCCGCACCCTGGAGGTCGCCGGTGACGGTGCCGGTCTCGGCTATCTCGACGTTACCGGCGAACGCCTGGAGGTCGCCCTCCACGGTGCCGCGCACGACCACGGTGCCACCCGTCGCCTGCAGTCCGCCGGTGACCGTCTCGCCCTCCTCGACGACGATGGTGCCGCCCGCCCGCTCGTCGGCCGCCGCGACGCCCGCGAGCAGGGGCATCGAGAGCACGACGAGGACTGCGAGGGCGAGCGCTCTCCGGGGTCCAGTTGAGGACGTGTCCATGGCGAACCTATCAACAGTGATGCACATAAGCGTATCCGCAGCGTGGGGCCGCGTCCGCGTGCCTCGCGGGTCGCTTCGCTCACCGCTCGTTCGAACCGCGGCCTCCCGTTGGTCGACCGCGCGGCTTGCGGCTCCGTAGTCGCCGCTCGTTCAAACCGCGGCCTTACTTCGTTCGTCCGCGTGGCCGCCGCCCGTCTCGCGGAGTTTAAGTCCGGGTAGTGCCACGCAGACCACATGGCAGACGCCGCCGGCGGACGGCAGGAAATCTGGGTCGAGAAGTACCGGCCGGAGCGACTCGAGGACGTCGTCGGCCACCCCGACATCACGGAGCGCCTCCAGAGCTACGTCGACCGGGACGACCTCCCGCACCTGCTGTTCGCGGGCCCCGCCGGCACCGGGAAGACCGCATCCGCCGTCTCTATCGCCAAGGAGATATACGGCGACGACTGGCAGGAGAACTTCCTCGAGTTGAACGCCAGCGACCAGCGCGGCATCGACGTGGTCCGGGACCGCATCAAGAACTTCGCGCGGGCCTCCTTCGGCGGCTACGACTACCGCGTCATCTTCCTCGACGAGGCCGACGCGCTCACCGACGACGCCCAGTCCGCGCTCCGCCGCACGATGGAGCAGTTCTCGAACAACACGCGGTTCATCCTCTCCTGCAACTACTCCTCGAAGATCATCGACCCCATCCAGTCCCGCTGTGCCGTCTTCCGGTTCTCCCAGATCGACGACGACGCGGTCGCCGCCCACCTCCGGGACATCGCGGGCCGCGAGGACCTGGAGTACACGGAGGCCGGCATCGACGCGCTCGTCTACGCCGCCGACGGCGACATGCGCCGCGCCATCAACGCCCTGCAGGCGGCCTCCGCGACCGGCGACGCCGTCGACGAGGAGGTCGTCTACGCCATCACCGCGACCGCCCGCCCCGAGGAGATCGAGGGGATGGTGACCGAGGCGCTGGACGGCGACTTCACGGCCGCTCGCTCGACGCTCGACGACCTGCTGACGAACCGCGGCCTCGCGGGCGGCGACATCATCGACCAGATCCACCGCTCGGTCTGGTCGTTCGATGTCGAGGAGGAGGCCGCGGTCCGCCTGCTCGACCGCCTCGGCGAGGCCGACTTCCGCATCGCGGAGGGCGCCAACGAGCGCGTCCAGCTAGAGGCACTGCTGGCGTCGGTCGCGCTCCGAGCGCAGGACTGACAGACGGTCGCTCTGGCGCGACCCGTCGAACAGCAGGATTCTTCCCGGCGCGTCGGCACCGTGGAGGTATGGCAGACCTCAACGAATTCCAGCAGAAGACCATCGAGGCAGTCACGGAACTCGACGAGATACCGATGGCGGTGCTCTACCACGCGCCCACCGGGCCGGAGCTGTTCATCCAGAACGACCCCCGCGACCGGAGCGACTTCTCGCCGCACGTCAGCCTCATCGCCGGCTACGTCATGCAGATTGCCGACGGGATGGACACCGACACGAACGACATCCTGCGCTCCATCGACGACCAGCTCCGCGAGTGGGACCAGCAGGGAATCGGCGTGAACGCCGAACACCGCGACAGCACCGAGAGCGACGACGAGGACGCCTGACCGTCAGTTCAGCGCCCAGAACGCGTAGTTGAGGTAGGCGGCGAACGTGACCCAGGCGAGATAGGGCACGAGCAGCGCGCCCGCTGCGGGCCGCACCCGCCAGAACGCCGCGAGCGTCGCGACGATGAGCGCCCAGAGCGCGGCGATGACGGCGAGACCGCCGCCGATGTCCTGGCCCCCGAAGAAGACGAGCGTCCACGAGACGTTGAGCACGTACTGCGCGACGAACAGACCGAACGCGACCGCTCGCTGGCGGCCGCTGGCGTCACGCAACACGAGGTAGACGGCGACGCCGAGCAGCGCGAACAGCGTCGTCCAGACCGGTCCGAACACCCAGTTCGGCGGGGCGAGCGCGGGCCGCAAGAGCGTGTCGTACCACGTCCCCGAGCCGGTCGCGGTGACGAGCGCGGGCGCGGCGCCGACCACCTCGCAGATGACGATGGCGACGACGAGACCGGGGAGGTCGTCGCGTGAGAGGTCCATACGGGGACGACGACGGCCCGCCGTAAATTAGTTCACTGCCCCAGCGCCTCGGGCGGGCCGCCGGGGAGTTCGTCGCGGTCGTGGGGAGCGAAGAAGTCGGGGTCCGGCCCGACGGGCACGATGCGCTTGGGGTTCAACTGGGCGTGGCTCCGGTAGTAGTGGTTCTTCACGTGGTCCATGTGGAGAGTGTCCTCGACGCCCGTCGACTCGCGAGTCGCTTCGCTCCCCGTTCGTTTGTTCGGCGTCCCCTCACTCCGTTCGGCGGCGCCCAACTGGCAGAGTTCGCGGAGGTACGGCCAGAGGTTGTCGTAGTCCGCGATCTGCTTGTGGTTGCACTTGAAGTGCGTGTGGTAGACCTCGTCGAAACGGTACAGCGTGGTGAACATCGCCACGTCCGCGAGCGTGAGGCGGTCGCCGGCGAGGTAGCGCTGGTCGGCGAGCAGGTCGTCGTACTCGTCGAGCGCCGCGAACAGCTCCTCGACGGCCTTCGTGTAGGCGCGCTGGCCGCCCGCGAAGCCCGCGCGGTAGACGCCGTTGTTGATGGGGGTGTAGATATCCTCGATGCGAGAGTCGATCTCGTCCTGGTAGCCCTCCGGGTAGAGGTCGACGTCCCGGGTCGCGAGCTCGTCGAAGGCGCCGTCGAACATCCGCATGATCTCCTCGCTCTCGTTGTTCACGATGGTGTCCGCCTCGGTGTCGTAGAGGACTGGAACCGTCACCCGGCCCGTGTAGTTCTCGTCGGCCCGGGCGTACACCTCGCGAAGGTACTCCGAGTCGAACAGGTGGTCAGGAGTGGCGCCTGGTACGTCCGCGTCGAACTCCCAGCCCTGGTCGTAGCGCACGGGGTCGACGACGCTCACGGAGATGGCGTCCTCGAGGCCCTTCAGGGCCCGCACGAGCAGCGTGCGGTGGGCCCACGGGCAGGCGTAGGAGACGTAGAGGTGGTAGCGGCCGGACTCTGCGGGGTAGTCCTCGCCGACCCAGTCGCGGAAGCTGGTGGTGTCGCGCTCGAACTCACCCTCGTCGTCGTGGTCGATCTGTTCTTCCTCGGTTCGCCACTCGCCGTCGACCATGCGTCCCATGCGTCGAACAAGGAGTTCGCGCGGTTTATCGCTGCGGGAGGCGGACCCACTCGCCCCGTCGTGGCGGACGAGCACGCGGGCGGGAGCAGCCCCCGCTACACGTACGCCCGGACGTAGTTGTCGTACTGCCCGCCGGCGGCCTCCTTGATGCAGATGCCCGCGTACAGCACGTCGTCGACGACGACGGGGGCGCCGAAGGAGCCGTGGAAGACGCCCACCTCGAGGTCGAAGGTGACGGAGCCGTCGGTCACGTCGAGGGCGAACAGCGGTTCGCCGCCGACGTACAGCGTCTCCTCCGCGACGGTCATCCCCGTCATCTGGGTCCGCTCGCTGCCGGCGCGCCACAGTTCATCGCCCGCGTCGTCGTAGGCGACGATGTCCGAGGTGGTGAGCACGAACAGCCGCCCGTCCGCGTACGTCGGCCGGGTGTACACCCTCGCGCCCGTGTCCGCCGTCCACGCCGCCTCGCCGTCGAGGGAGAACGCGCGGACGGTGCCGCCGCGGGCGGCGAGGTGGACGCGGTCGTTCGCGACGACAGGCGCGACGGGGAGCGCGCTGTCGGCGTCCCGCGACCAGTTCACACTGCCGTCTTCGGGGTCGAGGGCGTACAGCGCGCCGGTCTTCGAGCCGTCGTCCGCGACGTGCGTGGCGGCGACGAACAGCGTGCCGTCGGCGTACGTGGGCGTCCCCGTGACGTAGCTCCGCGAGGCGTCGGGGACGTCGAATCGCCAGCCGGGGTCGCCGGTCTCGGCGTCGAGCGCACGCACGTAACCGGTCCCGGACTCCTTCGCGGCGACGTAGAGCGTCTCGCCGTCGTGGGCCACCGTCGACGTGACCGGGAGCCCCGTGGACCACCGTATCCCGCCGTCCTCGGGGTCTAGCGCCCGCACGTAGCCCGGGGCAGTGTTGTTCACGCCGCCGGACTCCTTGGAGACGACGTAGAGCGTGTCGTCTGCGTACGTCGGCGGGTACTGGTGGGGCATCGAGCCGAGGTCGGTCTTCCAGGCCTGGTCGCCGTTCGTGGCGTCGAACGCCCACATCGACTGCTCGCTGCCCACGTAGACGCGGCCGTCCGCGACGGCGGGTTCCCGGAGCGTGTAGATGCCCTCGACGTACGACCCCCACACCTGCGTCGGGTCCGCGTCGGGACCGGCGGCATTCGGGTTGTGGCCGCTGTGGCCGGGGTCGTATCCGTAGGTGGTCCAGGCGTCGTCGCCCGAGAGCGAGATTTCGGGGTCGTCCGTGCCCTCGCTGTCGGAAGACGGTCGCTCCGTCGTCCGCTGGGACCGCGAGGGTGCGGTACAGCCGGCGGTGGCAGCCGCCGTCGAACCGAGCGCAGCGAGGAGGGCGCGCCGCGAGAGACGGCGTCGTGTCATGGCCGGACGGTTAGGATGGACGTGGCGTAAGGCTGTCGCTCACCGCTCACGTGGCCCGAGATGCCGCGTTAACGGTGCTAGCAGGCGTCTCGCGCTCCCGGAACTGTTTTACTCGTCGGTCGGCCACCTACTGGCAATGAGCGAGCTTGAGTCGGAGTACCGCCTCGACTACTTCGAGGAGGAGGACTTCGAGCGGAAGGAGTGCACGGAGTGTGGCGTGTACTTCTGGACCCGCGACCACGACCGAGAGACCTGCGGCGAACCGCCCTGCGAGGACTACCAGTTCATCGACGACCCCGGCTTCGACGAGTCGTACTCGCTGACGGAGATGCGCGAGCACATCCTCTCGTACTTCGAGTCGGAGGGCCACGAGCGAATCGACCCGTACCCCGTGGCGGCCAACCGGTGGCGCGACGACGTGCTGCTCACGCAGGCGTCCATCTACGACTTCCAGCCCCACGTCACCTCGGGGGCGTCGCCGCCACCCGCGAACCCGCTGGTCGTCTCCCAGCCCTGCATCCGGATGCAGGACATCGACAACGTCGGGAAGACGGGGCGGCACACGATGGCCTTCGAGATGCTCGGCCACCACGCGTTCAACGCCGACCCGGACACCGACTACGCCTACGAGGGCGAGGTGTACTGGAAGGACCAGACCGTCGAGTACTGCGAGGGACTCCTCGAATCGGTCGGCGTCCCCCTCGAGGACGTGACGTTCATCGAGGACCCGTGGGTCGGCGGCGGCAACGCCGGGCCCGCCTTCGAGGTCATCTACCGCGGCCTGGAGCTGGCGACGCTCGTCTTCATGTCCCTCGAACAGGACCCCGATGGGGAGTACAAGATGAAGGACGGGAACCGCTACTCGCGGATGGACCGCCGGGTCGTCGACACCGGCTACGGCGTCGAGCGCTGGACGTGGATGAGTCAGGGGACGCCGACCGTCTACGAGGCGGTCTACCCCGAGATGATCGAGTTCCTCAAGGAGCAGGCCGGGCTCGACTACTCCGAGGAGGAGGAGCAGCTCGTCCACCGCGCGGCGAAGCTCTCGGGGAACCTCGACATCGACGAGGTCGAGGACGTGCAGGCGGCCCGCGACAACATCGCCGACAAACTCGGCGTGGAGACGGCCCGCCTCAGCGAACTCGTCGAACCGCTCGAGGAGATCTACGCCATCGCGGACCACTCCCGAGTGCTCGCGTACATGTTCGGCGATGGCATCGTCCCCTCGAACGTCGGTACGGGCTACCTCGCGCGGATGGTGCTGCGGCGCACCAAGCGCCTCGTCGACAGCGTCGGCGCGGACGTCCCGCTCGACGAACTCGTCGACATGGCGGCCGAGCGACTCGGCTACCAGAACCGCGACACCATCCGGAGCGTCGTGCGCAGCGAACTCGAGAAGTACGCCGAGACGCTCGACCGGGGTGGCCGGAAGGTGCGCCAGCTGGCCGAGGAGTACGCCGAGCGCGGCGAAGCCGTCCCGACGTCGGAGCTGATCGAGCTGTACGACTCCCACGGCATCCAGCCCGACATGGTCGCGGACATCGCCGAGGACGTCGGCGCCGAGGTGGAGACGCCGGACAACTTCTACTCGCTGGTCGCCGAGCGCCACGACACCGACGGCGCCGTCGCGGGCGACGACGCGGGCGACGACCGCCTCGCCGACCTCCCGGAGACGGAGGCGCTCTACCACGACGACGCCTACCGCTCGGAGTTCGAGGCGGTCGTCCTCGACGTGTTCGAGCGAGAGGTCGACGGCGAGACCACCTACGACGTCGTGCTCGACCAGACGATGTTCTACCCGGAGGGCGGCGGCCAGCCGGCCGACCACGGCACGCTGTCGACGGACGACATCACGGCCGACGTGGTGGACGTCCAGAAGCAGGGCGACGTCGTCCTCCATCGGACGGAGAAGAATCCGGGGAAGGGCGGGTTCGTGCGCGGCCAGATCGACATGGAGCGCCGCGAGCGCCTGATGACCCACCACACCGCGACCCACGTCGTCGGCTACGCGGCCCGGCAGGTGCTCGGCGAGCACATCCGGCAGGCCGGCGCCCAGAAGGGGACGGACAGCTCCCGCCTCGACGTCCAGCACTTCGAGCGCCTCGACCGGGAGACGGTGAAGGAGATCGAGCGCGTCGCCAACGATGTCGTCCGCGAGAACACGTCCGTCCAGCGCGAGTGGCCCCACCGCCACGAGGCCGAAGAGAAGTACGGCTTCGACCTCTACCAGGGCGGCGTGCCGACGGGGGAGAACATCCGCCTCGTCCACGTCGGTGAGGACGTCCAGGCCTGCGGTGGCACGCACGTGGCCCGCACCGGCGAAATCGGGACCATCAAGATTCTGAACGCCGAGCGCGTCCAGGACGGCGTCGAGCGCCTGACGTTCGCCGCGGGCGCGGCTGCCATCGAGCACGTCCAGTCGACGGAGGACGACCTGCTCGCGGCCGCCGAGACGTTCGACGTCTCCCCCAACGAGGTGCCCGAGACTGCCGAGCGGTTCTTCACGGAGTGGAAGGACCGCGCGAAGACCATCGAGGACCTGAAAGAGCAGCTCGCGGCGGCCCGCGCCTCTGGCGGCGCCGACGGCGAGGAGGTCGACGTCGCGGGGACGACGGCGGTCGTCCAGCGCATCGACTCGGACATGGGCGAACTGCGCGCGACGGCGAACGCGCTCGTCCAGTACGGCAAGATAGCGGTCGTCGGCTCCGGCGCGGACGGCGCGCAGTTCGTCGTCGCGGTGCCGGACGGCGTGCCCGTGAACGCGGGCGACGTCGTCGGCGAACTCGCCGGGATGGTCGGCGGTGGCGGTGGCGGCCCCGCGGACTTCGCGCAGGGCGGCGGCCCCGACGGCTCGAAACTCGAGGCGGCGCTGGACGCGGCGCCCGACGTGCTGCGCGAAGTCGCGAGCGCCTGACCGCGGCAAGAACAGACTGTTCTACTGCGTCTCGAGTTCCCGTAGTCGGTCGGCGAGGGCCTCCAGGCGCGCGTCCGAGCGGTAGCGAATCGTCTCGCTGCGGGCGTCGTGCTCCACGAGACCGGCGTCCGCCAGCATAGGGAGGTGGCGGTGGCAGAGTCCGAGTTCGACCGCGTCGGGGTCGAGTCGCTCGTCACGCTTCCGCCGGGCTTCCGCGACGACGTGGTCCGTCGCCGCGTCGAAGGAGCACGCCCCGTCCGACTGCTCGCGCAGGAACGCGAGGAGATATCGGCGGTGGGCGTTCGTGAGTACTGCCAGCAGCGTCTCCACCGACGGCTGGCTGTCCGCCGGGGCGGACGCGGCGTCGGGCCCGGAGTCCCCCGGACGACCACCAGCGTACGTCATTATCTTTCGTGTGGTATAGGCGGGGGGTACTCATAGAACTTTCGGCAGAAGTGGCACGCTAGCGTCGAGCGCACGTCTTCGCCGACCACGGGACGGCCAGTCTCGCTCCCTACTCCGTCGGGTCGCCGACGCCGCCGAGTCCGAGTACCCGCTCGGCGGCCGCCGCGACCTCGGCGGTCTGCTCCTCGGGCGCGTAGACGCCGAACCGCCACTGCACGCGCTGGGACTCCTGCATCCCACGGACGAGCGGCGACTGCTCGTGGAGCGGGCGGACGTCGCCGCCGACAGCGACCCGCACGGAGGACTCCGGCATCGACGGCGATCCGGGGTTGTCGACGACGACGGACCGCTCGGGGACGTCGGCGGCGTCGGCGATGTCCCGTTCGAACTCGCGGACGTCGTGGTAGTCCGCCGCGACCACGTCGTCTGGAACGTCGGCGCGCTCGGTCCACACCGCGCGCTTGAACAGGTCGCGGTCGTGGATGCGGCGCGCGGCGTCCGCGGTTGCGTCGCGGTCGCGGAGCGCGCCCAGCAACTCGGCGTCGGTCATCCGCGCGAACGTCGCCGGGTCGAGGTCGGTTCCGTCGAGCAAGCGCTCGCTGGCGCGCTCCAGCATCGTGCCCGCGATGCGGGAGACGTGGTGGCGGTAGACGGTGGCGTTCATCAGCGCGCGGCCGACGAGCACGCTCTCGGCGGTGGCGACGTTCCCCTCCGCGAGCACGAGGTCGCCGTCGCGGAACGTGAGCGCGCGCAGCAGGCGCCCGTGGTCGATGGTGCCGTAGGGGACGCCGGTGTGGTGGGCGTCCCGCACGAGGTAGTCCATCCGGTCGACGTCGAGTTCGCCCGCGACGAGCTGGCCGAGTTTGCCGTCGCCGCGCACCGTGGCGGCGACGCGGTCCGGGTCGAGGCCGTGGTCGCGCAGCGTCTCGCCGACCCGGCCCCCGGTGAGCAACTCCCCGACCTCGTCGTGGTGGCGACCGAGGCGGCGCTGGATGATGCCCTCCGTCTGGTGGCCGTACGGCCCGTGCCCGACGTCGTGGAGGAGCGCGGCGGCGCGCACCGTGTCGGCGCGGGCGCCGGTGACGTCGAGGTGGTCGAGCGCGCGGTCGGCGAGGTGGTAGACGCCCAGGGAGTGCTCGAAGCGCGTGTGGTTCGCCGACGGGTAGACCAGCCGGATCGTGCTCAGCTGTTTGATGTGCCGGAGCCGCTGGACGGCGGGCGCGTCCAGCAGCGCTTCGGCGACGCCCGCGACCTCGATGTAGTCGTGGACGCTGTCCTTGATGGCGCGCATTCGTTCGGACGTGACGGCGTTCCGTCAAAGGTGATTCGGAGCGCACCGCGACCAGCGGTTGGGCCCGTACGCCCCGGTTACGCGCCGGTAAGGGCGGATTACCGGGTTCTCACCCCCACCCCAGCGACCCGGAACCCACCGCCCGCCGGCGAAACGACCTTTAAGCTGCAGCTACTACTCGTGTCTGAATGACCCGGCCCCGCGTCGCGTTGCTGAACGCCGCCCACGACTCCACGCACACCACCCGGAACTTCCGCCGGGAGCTCGACGCCGAACTCGTCGAGTTCCACGCCGTCTCGGAGGAGCTCCCCGAGGACACGGACTACGACGGCGTCGTGGTGTCGGGCTCCCGCGCCTCGGTCTACTACGACGAGGCGTGGATCGACCCGCTCGTCGACTACGTGGCTGACGTCCACGACGCCGGCGTCCCCCTGCTGGGCGTCTGCTTCGGCCACCAGGTCATCGCCGCCGCGCTGGGTGGCGACGTGGCGACGATGGGCGAGTACGAGATCGGCTACCGCGAGGTCGAGGTGACCACGGACGACCCGCTGTTCGACGGCGTCGGCGACTCGTTCACCGTCTTCACGACTCACTCTGACACGGTCGCAGAACTCCCGCCCGGCGCGCAGCTGCTCGCGGAGAACGACTACGGCGTCCACGCGTTCCGCGTCGGCGACTCGGTCGGCGTCCAGTTCCACCCGGAGTACGACACCGAGACCGCAGAGAGGGTGACCCGGCGGAAGAGCGAGTTGAGCGACGAGCGCATCGACGAGGTGCTCACGGGCATCGACGAGGAGAACTACGCAGCGTCCTGCGAGGCCAAACAGCTGTTCGAGAACTTCACGCGCGACGTCACCGGCCCGCAGGCGGCCGACTGACCCGGGCGCCGCCGATTCTCGGAGCGTTCGAGAACGACTAGCAGGCTTTTTGCCCGCCGCTCGCCGACTAGCCCACATGCTCGACTACGTGGGTCTGGAGGCAGACCTGACCGCCGAAGAGCGGCTCATCCGCGACACCGCCCGCGAGTTCGTGGCGGAGAACGTTCAGCCGGACGTCGGCGAACATTTCGTCGAGGGGACGTTCCCGACCGAACTCATCCCCGAGATGGGCGAACTCGGCTTCTACGCGCCGAACCTCGACGGCTACGGGCTGCCCGGCGTCGGCGAGAAGGCCTACGGCCTCCTGATGCAGGAACTGGAAGCCTGCGACTCGGGGCTGCGCTCGATGGCGAGCGTGCAGGGCGCCCTCGTCATGTACCCCATCCACGCCTTCGGCAGCGAGGAGCAGAAGGAGCGCTGGCTGCCGGCCCTCGGCGCCGGCGAAGCCGTCGGCTGCTTCGGCCTCACCGAACCCGAACACGGCTCGAACCCCTCCGCGATGGAGACCCGCGCCGAACGTGCCGGTGGGCACGCAGGCGACGAGTACGTCCTGAACGGCTCGAAGACGTGGATTACGAACTCCCCCATCTCGGACGTCGCGGTGGTCTGGGCGAAGGACGCCTCCGAGGACGGCACCGTCCGGGGCTTCCTCGTGGAGACCGACCGCGACGGCGTCACGACGAACAAGATCGACGACAAGCTCAGCCTCCGGGCCTCCATCACGGGCGAGATCAGCCTCCAGAACGTTCGCGTCCCCCAGGAGAACCGTCTGCCGGGCGTCGAGGGGATGAAGGGACCGCTGTCCTGTCTCACGCAGGCCCGCTACGGTATCGCCTGGGGCGCCGTCGGCGCCGCCCGTGACTGCTTCGAGACTGCGCGCCAGTACGCCACCGACCGCGAGCAGTTCGGCAAGCCCATCGGCGGCTTCCAGATGCAACAGCAGAAGCTCGCCGAGATGGCGACCCAGATTACGACGAGCCAGCTGCTCGCCCACCGCCTCGCGGACCTCAAGGAGCGCGGCGACCTCCGCCCGCAGCACGTCTCGATGGCCAAGCGCAACAACGTCCGGATGGCCCGCGACCAGGCCCGCGTCGCCCGCGAGATGCTCGGCGGCAACGGCATCACCACGGACTACCCGCCGATGCGCCACATGGCGAACATGGAGACCGTCTACACGTACGAGGGCACCCACGACATCCACACCCTCATCCTCGGCGAGGACCTCACCGGCATCCCGGCCTACGAGTAGCGCTTTTTCCAGCACTCGTGGACGCTCGTCGCGGAGTTCCCCGCACGCTAAAGGGAGAACAGGCCGGGACGGTGAAACCGCATCAGGCAAAGCACTTACCGCCGGACCGGAACCGTTGGGTGTGACTTCTCGCAGGAACGTCCTCCGGGCCGGTGGTGCTACGCTGCTCGCGGCCGTCGCTGGCTGCACGAGTGGCGACGGTTCGGGCGACGAGTCGACGACTGAACGGACCGGGGCGGACAGCTCCACGACGGACAACACCAGCGGAGGCACCACCACGACCGACGAACGCAAGCCGTACATCGAGGCCAGGCGAGTCGACCCGACCGAACTCCCCGACGGCGCCAGAGTCGCCGTCGCTTCGCCGGAACTCCACCAGCTAGTCGTCGAGGCCACCGAGACGGACGGACCCGTCGACCTGGTCACGGAGGGTCCGGCCGATTCGGAGACGACGCTCGCACTCGGCCAGTTCGACTACGTCAGGTTCCAGATATCGAGGTACGAGGCGACCGCGTCGTTCGCCAGCTTCGCGGGGGAGGCGAGCTACCAGTACAGCCTCGAGGAGGTGAGCGACGGCGACGGCGACGTCCTCGACTACGCGAGCCTCACCGACAGCGAGCGCGCCATCGCCGACGAGATGCTCGAGAGCGGGTCCTACAGCGTCGGCCACCACGAGGAGCTCCCGGCCGCCGCCGAGACGTTCGAGGCCGGGAGCTACCTCCGGGCAGACGGGACGACGTACCGCATCCAACAGACCGTCAGCGACCACTCGGCCCACCACATGCTGGACCTCGAGGAGGGGAGCCCCGGCTCCGAGGACCAGGTCGTCAGCGTCTACGACCGCGCGCCGTCCGCCCAGGTCGCCGAGGCGCTCACGACGGCCGCCGAGTCCGGGTCGGCGACGCTCGACGGCATCGGCCCCGTGAGCGAGTACATCCAGACCGCGAGGTACATCCTCGCCGTGGACACCGTGTTCACGCTGAGTATCTTCGAGCCCACGTAGGCGACAGTCAGTCCCGCGCTGGCGGGTCGTCGCGGACGACCTTCCCGAGCCAGTCCCGGCGATCGGCGCCGAAGCGGTAGAGCCGCTCGCGGAGCCAGTCGTAGCCGGGAATCAGGCAGAGGACGGCGAAGACGGGGCCGAGGGCCGGGAAGTCGTAGACGAGCGCGCGTTCGACGGCCTCGCCGCAGGAGTACGCCGCGTCGTCCGTGAGGAAGTGGGTGCAGGTCTCCCAGTCATTGGGGAGGCGGGCCAACTGGTCGGGCGTGAGCTCCTGGAAGCCCACGGTCTCGACGTCGCCGTGGCGGGCAGCCCAGTTCGCACACCAGGTGCAGAAGCCGCAGTCGTCGTCGAAGACGACCCGGGGCGGGTGGTCGGGCATCGTCAGTCGAAGCGGCCGGTGACGGTCCCGCACTCCTCGCAGACCGCACGGATCTCCGAGCGGTCGTCGGCGAGTTCCAGTTCGTGGGTCGTCTCGCCCCCGCACTCCTCGCACTCCCGGAGGATCTCGGTGTCGCCGGCGTCCTGCGGGGCGCCGATGGCGAGCGCGCGGACGCGCTCCTCGCCGCGGTTGACGCCGCGCTGGAACTCGCCCGGGGCGAAGCGTACGACTTCGCCGGCCGTCACCTCGACGTCGTCGTCGAGCGTACGGAACGTGACCGTGCCGTCGAGGACGTAGAATATCTCCTCCTGGTTCTCGTGGGCGTGGAAGCCGTACGCGAAGCTGTCGCCGGGCGCCAGTTCGTAGAAGTTGAGCGCCGCGTCGGCGACGCCGAGCGCGTCGGTCAGCGGGAGGCTCCGGTCGGCGGGCCCCATCCGGGAGTCGAGGTCGTCGAGGCGTACTTTCCGCATGGGGCAACGAAGCCGGGGCTGGCGCATAAGCCTACTCGTCGCGAGCGCCGACCACCCACCCGTAGGGTTGATACCGCGGGACGACGGAGGCGTAGTATGGCTATCGACCCGCAGTTCACGGAGAACCGGGAGCAGGTGGACACCCACAAAGGGCACGACGTCTGGGGCCCCGTCGAGGAACCCGAGAAACTCGGCATCCACGGCACCCACGTCGCCGTCGACTTCGACATCTGTCTCGCCGACGGCGCTTGCCTGGAGGACTGCCCCGTCGACGTCTTCGAGTGGGTCGACTCCCCCGACCACCCGGAGAGCGAACTCAAGGCCGACCCCGCCAACGAGAGCCAGTGCATCGACTGCATGCTCTGCGTCGACGTCTGCCCCGTCGACGCCATCGACGTCGACGCCGGCCGAACGTAGCGACTGGTCGCGAGCGGACGCGAGAAGAACTGATTCGTGCTGTACGTGCGGTTACGACCGCTCTATCTCGAGTTGCTCCCGGAGTCGCTGGAGGGTCTCACTGTCCGACAGCTCGTCGAGCCGGTCCTGGAAGTGGTCCTCGCAGACACCGACTTTCACGCCGTCCTTGTCGACAGTGACGTCCGCACTCCCGTCGCAGTAGTGACACTGCATACAGCGTCGTTGGGGCTCGGGCTACATGACCCTCACGGCAGCGGAACTCACGGGAGGCGGCGCCGCACTGCCCGGTACGCCTCGCGGTCGAGGCCGGCCGTGCCGAGCGTGCGCTCGTGGGCGTCGCTGCCGCCGGTGGCGAGCAGGTCGTGTTCCTCGATGGCGTCGCGGACGAGCGCGGCGCCGTCGTCCGCGGGGTCGCCCCCGACCGGCCGGTCGTAGGGGTAGTGGAGTTCGACCGCGTCGAGGACGCCACAGCGCGCGAGCGCGGCCTCCGGGTCCGGGTAGCGCAGGGGGTGTGCGAGGCCGACGAGGCCGCAGGCCTCGGAGAGCAGGTCGACGCCCGTCTCGAAGTCGGGGACGTCGCGGGCGACGAAGCAGGGGCCGTCGTCGCCGATGAGGTCGTCGAAGACGGAGCCAATCTCGTCGTACTCCGTGTCGGGGTGGGCGACGACGCTGCGGGCGACGTGCGGGCGGCCGAGTCCCTCCCGGGGTTCGACGTCGAGGGTGACGCCGAGTTCGGCCTCGACGTTCTCGATGATGCGGCGGCCGCGCTCGACGCGGTCGCGCTGGATGCGTTCGGTCTCGGCGGCGAGCGCGTCGGTCGCGGTGACGCCGTAGCCCAGCAGGTCGAGGCGCTGGTCGCCGGCGTCCACGCGGAGCTCGATGCCGTTGACGAGTTCGACGCCGTCGCGCTCGGTAACGGGGTCGTCGAGGTCGGGGTGGAGGCGGTCGTGGTCGGTGATGGCGACTGCCTCGACGCCGGCCTCGCGGGCGGCGGCTGGTACCTCCGCGAGCGCCAGCGTGCCGTCCGAGTTGTCGGTGTGGACGTGGAGGTCCGCGTAGACCATACCGGGTTGGCGGCGCGGCGACACCTAAACCGCCCGGTCCGGCCCGGAACTAAGGCCCCTAGAACATTCATTATTGTTCATCCAGAATCTACTTGTGTGGCGTCACCCACAGCACGGATGATGACGCTCAGAGACACCACCGACCTGCTCGCCTCCCAGTCGTACCCGCTGACTGCCAGCGAACTCGTCGCGGCCTGCGGCGACCACGAACTCGACGAGGCCGACGGCGGCGAGACGCTACGCGACGTC
The DNA here is from genome assembly GCA_000230955.3 of Halobacterium sp. DL1. NCBI lineage: Archaea > Methanobacteriati > Methanobacteriota > Halobacteria > Halobacteriales > Halobacteriaceae > Halobacterium > Halobacterium sp. DL1. The sequence goes on along the minus strand of CP007060.1, from coordinate 81,357 downwards.
ATCGAGCGAAGCGGCGACCGGGAGTTCGACAGCGCCCTCGACGCGACGTTCGCCGTCTACGGCGCCGTCGGCCAGGACGCCGTCGGGCGCGTCGGCTACAGCGACCGCGACCCCACGCCGATGGGCGTCGACGGCCCCGACCAGGTCTCGTTCTGACCAGCCAGGGTGTGAACGTCCGTTACATTCATGGTTACCAGCTACAAACGTGTGGGTAAGTACCATGTCAATGGGTGCCTATGATGATGACGAGCACGAACGCCGCGAGGCGAAGAACAACAACGTCGAAGTCGCCGACGACGACACCCGGACGACCTACGAGGGCTCCGTCGAGTTCGACTCCGGCGACTCCGCGGACGAACTCCTCGACAAGTTCCAGCAGATGAAGAACTAGTCCGGCTGTTTTAGCGCGTACTGCGACGCGGTAGTGACGACAACCACCGCCACTACGTGACCCGCGACGGCGACGACCAGCAGGTCGTGTCCCCAGACGAACGGTACCAGCACCGCCTGAAGCAGGCCGAACTGCCGCGTTCGGCGGTCGACCGTCGCCAGCGACGCGGCCGCCGCCTCGTCGATGTCGCCGACGACCGACCGCCAGAGCGCGACGATGGCCGCCCACCACCCCGTGCCGATGCGGTAACAGACGTCCCAGAGCACGAGCAGCGCGAGCGCCGCGGGCAACACCGGCGGTCGCTCGCCGAGCAGCGCCACGAACAGCGTCGCGCCGTCCCGCGGGTCCCAGACGAACAGGTAGGTGAGGAGCGCGACGTAGGAGACGACGCCGAGCACCACCTCGATGCTCGAGGAGAACAGCAGACGGCGATACTGCTCGGGGACGCCTGGCTCGCGGGCGCGGGCCCCGATGTCGAGCATGAACGCGCTCCCCGCGGCCGCCACGACCACCGCGGCCGTCCCCGGCAACACTGCACCGGGGAGGTCGTAGACGGCCGCGAGCGCGAGGACGCCCACCTCGAAGACGAGGAACTGCAGGAGGACGGCCGTCCGGTCCGAGACGTCGACGCCCGGAACCGCGCCGACGATGCTCTCGTACACCCACGCCTCGCCGTACACCGTAGCGCCCGTGGACGCGGTCGCTGCCGGCCCGGCGTCCGCCTCAGTCATCGACAGGTACCCCGTAGCCGTCGAGCGCTGCGCGCGCGGCCTCGTCGAACGGCGTCAACTCCACGTCGACGACGTCCCGGATGCTGTCGTCGGAGACGACGACAGGGTTCTTCAGACCGTGGATGAGCGGGTGGGCGACGCTCCGGGGCACGTCCGTGACGAGGTCGACCCAGTACGTCGAGAGCGTCGGGGAGAGCACGGGGACCGGGACGACGAAGAGGCGTCTGCCCGCTAGCTTCGCCGTGCGCTCCAGCATCACCTGGTAGGAGAGTACCTCGGGGCCGCCGACCTCGTACGTCTCGCCGGCGCTCTCGGGCGCGTCGAGGACGCCGACCAGGTAGGCGACCACGTCCCGCACTGCTATCGGCTGACAGGGCGTTCGCACCCACTTCGGCGCCACCATCACGGGGAGGCGGTCGATGAGCTGGATCACCAGGTCGAAGCTCGCGCTGCCGGCGCCGACGATGACCGCGGCGCGCAGCGTCGTCAGGTCGAACGCCGCGTCGGCGAGGACGGCCTCGACTTCGCGGCGCGAGCGGAGGTGCGGGGAGAGGTCGTCCCGATCCTCGCCGAGACCGCCGAGGTAGACGACACGGTCGACTCCGGTGCCGTCCGCGGCGTCGACGAAGTTCCGGGCGGCGCGGCGGTCCCGTTCGGCGAAGTCCCCGCCGGTGCCCATCGAGTGGACGAGGTAGTAGGCGGCGTCGACTCCCTCGAAAGCGCCGGCCAGCGACGCCGAATCCAGCAGGTCACCCCGGACGACCTCCACGCCCTCGGGCGGGTCGTACCGCGAGGGGTCGCGGACGAGCGCCCGGACGTCGTGGCCGGCCGCGACGAGTTCCGGGACGAGACGGCCGCCGACGAAGCCCGTCGCGCCCGTGACGAGTACGTGCACGCTCGTCGCATCGGGCGACGCGGGGTTAAGTCTCGGGCCTCGCGTCGGGACGCTCGGCGAGTGTGTGCTATATAGAGGTACTGCTGGACGGGTACCGTTCTGAACCCCAAGGTACGGTCAGTAGCCGTCAGAGCCGACCGTACCCCTATTATAAACGAGTTTAGTAGTTCACCACCCCTCTCCAGGCGATGACGCCTGACTCAGAGCGTCTGTCCGACCTGGTATCACGGCGGAAATTCATCGCGACGGTGGGGGCCTCGGGGGTTGCGGCAGTCGCGGGCTGTTCGAGCGGCGGTGGCGACGACACCACCGAAGAGTCCGGCGACGCGGACACACAGACCACCGACTCCGGGAGCGACCAGGAGACGACGGCGGGCGAGCAGTCGAACCAGATGGACACCAGCGTCCTGACGGCCGACGGCTCCTCGACGGTGTTCCCCATCACGAACACCGGCGGGAGCTACTGGAACTCCAATCCGGAGGCCGGCGACGGCGACTACTGGCCGACCGAGTGGGCCGAGGAGTACGGCACCGACATGCGCCTCGCGGACTACTTCGCGAGCCAGTACGGCTACGAGCCGACCGGCGAGCGCTCGAACCCGCCGTTCCGCGCGAGCATCGCGCTCAGCCACTCCGGGACGGGCGTCGAGGGCGTCATGGAGGGCCGCGTCGACATCGGCGACTCCAGTGCGCCAGCCGAGGCCGAACTCGCCGGCAGCGACGTCTCCCAGGCGACCCTCGACAAGTTCACCGACCACGTCGTCGGCGTCGACGGCCAGCCCATCGTCGTCAGCCGTGAAATCACCGACGCCGGCGTCGAGAGCATCACCATCGAGGAACTGCGCGCCATCTACCGCCAGGAGATCACGAACTGGTCGGAAGTCGGCGGACCCGACCGTGACATCCTCGCGCTCGGCCGCGCCGAGGGGTCGGGCACCGATACCGCGTTCCGCAACAACGTCTTCGGCGACCCGAACGCGCCCATCAGCCCCGAGCAGCGCTTCGGCCAGAACCAGCAGCTCCAGCAGGCCATCGGGCAGGCCGACAACGCCATCGCGTACATCGCGCTGGCGTTCGTCGAGGCCGACGGCGCCACGCCGCCCATCGGCCTCGAAATCGACGGCACCCGCTACGAGTACGGGAAGAACCTCGGCGCACAGGACTACCCGCTCTCCCGGGACCTCCACGCGTACACGTGGGAGGGCACCTCCCGGAAGGAGGCCGCCTTCACCAACTTCCTGCTGAGCGACTTCGGCCAGGAGGTGTTCGTCTCCGGGAACAACTACTTCCAGCTCCCGGCCGACCGCCTCGCGACCCAGCGCGAGAAGGTCGCCGCGTCGAACTACGAGTGAGTTCGACCGGGCCACGGACTGACGCGACACTTTCGGCCACCACAAATCGACCATGATTCGACAACTACGGCGGCGAGTGGAGGGACTCCCGGGGCGTCTCCGCGGACGCGTCGCGGACTCCGGCGAGCGGCTGACCCAGGGGGCCAGCGACTACCGGTCGCGGACTGCCGACGGCGCCATCGCGATGCACGCCCTCGTCACGGTCTGCGTCGTCGCGACGTTCGCGCTGTTCCTGGACGGATCGCAGTGGACTGTCGTCCCCGTCCTGGGATTCCTCGCGACGCTGACCGTCGGCTGGCTCCGCCACCAGGCGGAGGCCGCGAAGGCGCTGACGTTCCTCACGACCGTCGCGACCGTTTCGATACTCACACTGATCGTCGCCTTCCTCCTGTTCCGCTCGGAGCCCATCGTGCGCCACATGGGCCTCGACCTGCTGACGCGCACCGAAGCGCCGCTGTGGACGTCGAACGAGGGCGGCGTCTACTCGCTCGCACCGATGATGGTCGGCACCGCGCTGACGACGGTCATCGCCACCGCAATCGCCGCACCGCTGGGCGTCGCGGGCGCCGTCTACGTCAGCGAAATCGCCTCCGACCGCGTCCGCGAGGTCGTCAAGCCCGGCATCGAGTTGATGGCCGGCATCCCCTCGATCACGTACGGGTTCATCGGACTCACCATCATCAACCAGTACTTCTACGCCGAGTTCCGGACGCCGACCATCGGGATGTACTTCTCGGCCGGCGTGGTCATCGGGCTGATGGCGCTGCCGACGGTCGTCACCGTCGCCGAGGACGCGCTGTCCACGGTGCCCGAGTCCATCAAGAGCGGGTCGCTCGCGATGGGGTCGACGCAGTGGCAGACGACCAAGAGCGTCACCCTCCCCGCGGGCCTCTCGGGGGTCTCCGCGGGCGTCCTGCTCGGCGTCGGCCGCGCGATGGGCGAGACGATGGCGGCGACGGTGATGCTCTCGCACACCAAGGGGTTCCCGTCGCCCGTCTTCGACGTGTTCAGCAACTACGGGGAGACGCTCACGACCGTCATCGCGTTCGAGGGTGGCAACGCCAGCGGCATCCACATGAGCGCGCTGTTCGCGGGCGGCGTCGTGCTGTTCGGGATGGTGATGGTGTTGAGCGTCGCCTCCCAGTACGTCGAGTGGCGGATGCACCGCAAGCTCGGGGGTGACCAGCAGTGAGCAACGTCCGACGCTCCGAACTGTCCACCGCCACGTCGGCCACCGGCGAACTGGTCGCCACGGCGGTGCTCGGCGCCGCGTTCCTCGCGTTCGTCGCGTCGTGGCTGCTCATCTTCCAGTGGGTCGACGAGACGGCGGTCTACGTCGGCATTCGCGTCCTGGACCTGCTGGGCGGCGTGCTCGTCGTCCTCGGCGTCGGCGTCGCGGGCGTCGGCGTCGGGTCGCGGCTCGGCTACGTCGACACGACGCCGTCGGCGACGGCCGGCGCGACGGTCGGCGTCGTCTTCGGACTGCTGTGGGCCGTCCTCGGCGGCGTCCTCGGCACGCTCGTGCTCGGGAACGCCGTGCTCGCGTGGCTCCCGGTGGCGGTCGTGTTCGGTGGTCTCGGGCTGCTCGCGTCGGTGTTGCCACGCGAGGACGTCGGCTCCACCGTCCCCGTCGCGGTCGTCCTGGGGCTGCTCGGCGCGGCCATCGGAGTGGGCGGCCTCGACGCCGGCTGGACGTGGGCGCCCGCGTGGTCCTCCGCGGTGTTCCCCGGCAGCGAACTCGTCCCCCTGCTCGTCGTCTTCGGGTCGCTGCTCGGGGCGTGGAGCGCGGCGAAAGCCAGGGCGGGCTTCGGCGCGACGGGGCGTCAGGCGGGCGCGTTCTACCTCGTCCGCACGATGGTGTTCGGGATGCTCGGCGTGCTCGCGCTGCTCGTCGGGTTCATCGTCGTGAACGGCGTCGACACGATGCTCACCGGCGCCGGCCTCGGCGGCCATCTCGCGGTCCCCGTGGTCGGCGTGACGCTCCCCTGGGTCGAGTTCCCGTTCCTCCTGAACGACACGGGCGGGCTGTTCGTCGAGATTCCGGGCGTCCTCCCCGCGGTGGTGGGGACGCTCTGGCTGGTGTTCGGCGCGGTCCTCTTCGCCGTCCCGCTCGGCGTCGGCACGGCCGTCTTCCTCACGGAGTACGCCGAACGCGAGCGGGTCACGCAGATCGTCGAGGTGGCGACCAACGGCCTCTGGAGCACCCCGAGCATCGTCTTCGGGCTGTTCGGTCTGGCGTTCCTCGTGCCCCGTATCAGCGGCGGGAACTCCATCTTCGTCGGCCAGCTCGTCCTCGGATTCATGCTGCTCCCGCTGGTGCTCATCACGAGCCGGGAGGCCATCCTCGCGGTCCCGGACGACCACCGCGGCGCCAGCGCCGCGCTCGGCGTCACGAAGTGGGAGACCATCCGCAGCGTCGTTGTCCCGGCCGCGATGCCGGGCACCATCACGGGCGTCATCCTCGGCGTCGGCCGCATCGCCGGCGAGACGGCGCCGCTGCTGCTCGTCTTCGGCGGCGCCCCGTACCCGAACAGCACGCCCGACGTCATCGGCGCCTTCGAGTTCAGCGCGCAGCCCCCGTTCGTCACGAACGACGTCCTGCTGTCGCCCGCCAGCGCGCTCCCCTACCAGCTCTACTCGACCATCACGGCGGGCGTCTTCCCGAAGGACGTCTTCACCAACGCCGAGTTCGGCTGGGGGACCGCGCTCGTCCTCCTGCTCGTCGTCGTCGGCCTCTACGCCGTCGGCGTCGCCAGCCGCCTCTACTTCCGGCGGAGATTACACCAATGAGTAACACCCAGACGAACCACGGCCCCACTCAGCACGCACAGCCATCGACGACCAGCGGCGAGACCGCAGAGGACGTCCGCGAGGAGTGGACGGAGTACGGCTTCGAGGGCGACGCCAAACTCTCCGTCGAGGACCTGAACGTCCACTACGGCGACGACCACGCGCTTCGGGACATCGCCATCGACGTCCCCGAGGAGAGCGTGACGGCGCTCATCGGTCCCTCTGGCTGCGGGAAGTCGACGTTTCTCCGCTGTCTCAACCGGATGAACGACCGCATCGACAGCGCCCGCGTCGAGGGGTCGGTCGAACTCGACGGCCAGGAACTGTACGACAGCGACGTGAACCTCGTCGAGTTGCGCAAGCGCGTCGGGATGGTGTTCCAGGCGCCCAACCCGTTCCCGAAGTCCATCCGAGACAACATCGCCTACGGCCCGCGCAAGCACGGCGACATGGACACTGGCCTCGTCGCCCGCCTGCTCGGGCGCGACGACAGCGACGCGGAGGCCGAACTCGTCGAGCGCTCGCTCCGGCAGGCCGCGCTCTGGGCGGAGGTGAGCGACCGCCTCGGCGACAACGCGCTCGGCCTCTCCGGCGGCCAGCAGCAGCGACTCTGCATCGCGCGCTGTCTCGCGGTCGACCCCGAGGTCATCCTGATGGACGAACCCGCCTCCGCGCTCGACCCCATCGCGACCGCGAAGATCGAGGACCTCATCGAGGAACTCGCCGAGGAGTACACCGTCGTCATCGTCACCCACAACATGCAGCAGGCCGCGCGAATCAGCGACCAGACCGCCGTCTTCCTCACGGGCGGCGAACTCGTCGAGTACGGCGAGACCGACCAGATATTCGAGCACCCGCAGAGCCAGCGGGTCGAGGACTACATCACCGGCAAGTTCGGGTGACAGTATGCCACGAAACGAGTACCAGGCCTCCCTCGACGAACTCCGCGCAAACGTCCAGCAGCTGGGCGACCTCGTCCTGGAACGCCTCGACCGCGGGCTGTACGCGCTCGAACACGACGACGAAGCCGTCGCACAGCAGGTCGTCGACGGCGACGACGCGGTCAACCGACTTTACCTCGACCTCGAGGCGGACTGCATCGACCTGTTCGCGCTCCAGCAGCCGGTCGCGAGCGACCTCCGGTTCGTCGCGGCGTCGTTCAAGATTCTCACCGACCTCGAACGGGTCGGCGACCTCGCGGCGAACCTCGTGCGCTACGCGCTCGCGGCGGACGGCCGGCGCGTCTGGGACGTGGACGTCCACGACATCGGAGTCGACGCCCGCGCACTGGTCGCAGACGCCCTCGACGCGTACGCGACCGGGGACGCCGCCGCGTGCCACGAAATCGCCGAACGGGACGACGACATCGACGCGCTCTGCCAGCGCGCGAGCGAACGCGTCGTCCGCGACCTCATCGAGCGTGAGGCGGCGGGCGACGGCCCGTGGAGCGCCGAGGAAGTGCTCGACGACGTCTCCACGCTGTTGCTCACGATACGCGACCTCGAGCGCGTGGCCGACCACGGGGTCAACGTCGCTGCCCGCACGCTCTACCTCGTGGAGAACGACGCGGCGCTGGTCTACTGACGGCGCTCACTCCGAGCGCAGCGCGTCCCACCCGGGCGTCTCTGGCGCTCCTCTCGCTTCCTCTACGCGCTCGCCCAGCGCCGGGTCGGGGGCCTCGCTCTCGGCGCGAGTCACCCAGTCCGCCGCCGCGCGCCCGACCCAGGAGTCCGCCTCGACGGCCGCCTCGTACGCTCGCTCGCGTTTCGTCGGTTCGACCGCGGTGGTGCCGGGAGCGCTCGCTGCGGCGACGGCGACGAACCGCGCGCGGTCCGCGTCGGTCAGAGTTCCCGCGACGAGGCGGTCGAGGAGGCCGTCCTCGATGTCGTCGGGGTCCGGGTAGACGAACACCGTTTGGCCGACCGCCTCCGGGCCAAAAAGCAGGCTATCCGTCACCTCGGGCGGCGCGTCGTCGAGCAGGCGGTCGCCGCCGACGTGTTCCTCGACGCGCTCGCACTCCGTCTCGACGTCGAGCGCGAGGTGGTGGCCGGGGTAGGTCGCGCACTCGGTGGGGTACTCGGGGGTGTCGTGGATACGACACTGGAGCGTCTCCGGGTCGAGGAACGCACAGGTCGGCAGCCACCGCGGGTCGGTGTCGAACGGGCCGACCGGTTTCGGAACCGTCCGGAGGCCGACGAAGAACGCGGGCTTGCCCGCGACCGCCGCGACCTCGTAGCCGTCCACATCGACGCTCGGCCCGTCGCGAGCGCGCCAGAGCCGCGGCGTCATCGCGTCCCCCAGCCCTGCGTCGAGGAACGCCCGCACGTCCTCGCGGGTGAGCGGCACGAGGTTGTACGTGTCGTCGAGCGGTTCCTGCGGGCCGCGGCGCTCGTGGTCGGGGACGTCCGCGAGCGCACGCCAGTCCACGCAGCAACCGGCGCAGTTCTCGCAGTCCACCTTCATGTTCGGTGGTTCGTGACGCGTGGATTTGTTTGTAGCGCCAAGTTAAGTATCGTCAGAAGCGGGCCTCACGCTGTAACTCCTCCTTGAAAGCCCCGAGACTGGGGGCGAAGGCAGCCAACGAAAGGACCGCAGGCCGTAGGCCGAGGACCGCAGCGAGGCTCCCGAGTCGAGCCACCCGGGGCTTTCGAGGTCGGGTTCACGTTGCAGTCCGAACCGGCAGGACCTCCGCCTAGAGCCGAAACTGTATGGGCGAGACGTACGTACCAGAACCATGGCCGAACAGTGCGAGGGGTGTGCCGGGGAGGTCCGACTCGCGGGCGGCATCGCGGGCATCTGGGCGAGCGAGCAGACCCGCACCGGCGGGATGACCCTGGAGTTCACGGACGACACCGAGTTCTTCCTCTGTTTCGACTGCATCGACGCGCTGCCGGACGACCCCGGAGCGAGCGACGTGGCGGCGCTCCGCGACTGACCGTTACCGAGAGTCGAGTCCGACGCCTTCCGCCAGCAGTTCGTGGGAGCGGAGCGCGTCCTCGTGGTCGGCGACGACGTGCTGTATCATCACCTCGTCGACGCCGACGCGGTCGGCGAGCTGGTCGAGCAGCCCGGCGAGCGTCTCCGGACTCCCCGAAATCGCGCGCGGCCACTCCTCGTCGTCGAGGGTGGCGGGTGTCGGCTCCGGGACGCCGCCGAGTTCGTCGATGGCCTCCTCGACCGACGGCGTGGTTCCGACCTCCCCGCGTTTCATCCGCCTGTAGGACGCCTCTGCGACCGCTCGCAGCCGCGCGGCTTGCTCGTCCGTCTCCGCGCAGACCGCGTTCACCGCGACCATCGCGTCGGGCTCGTCGGTGCCACCGGCGAGCCGCGAGGACTGGAACCGCTCGCGGTACTCCTCGAACGTGTGGACGGCGAACTGGGGCCGGATGAACGCCGCGAAGCAGTAGCGCAGGCCGAGGTCGGCCGCGATCTTCGCGCTGGAGGGACTCGACCCGAGCACCCACGGAACCGGCGTCTCGGCGCCGGAGTGCGGAATCGTCAGGTCGGCGTAGGGGTGGTCGTCCGGGTAGGTGTCGTAGAGATGGTTGACGACGGCCTCGACCTTCTCGGCGTGGTCCTCGTCGGGGTTCTGGACGTGGCGTTCCGTGCCGAGCGCGCGGTCGCTGGCCGGCGACGCGTTCGCTCGTCCGAGTCCAGCGTCGATTCGCCCTGGCGCGAGGCCGTCCAGCGCGCCGAACTGCTCGGCGACCTTGAACGGGCTGTAGTGGTTGAGCAACACCGCTCCCGAGCCGAGGCGCATCGAGTCGGTCTCGGCGGCGAGGTGGCCGAGGAGGACTTCGGGCGTCGTGCCCGCGATGCGCTCGGCCATCCCGTGGTGTTCGGCGACCCAGAACCGCGAGTAGCCGAGACGCTCGGCCTGCTGGGCCGCCTCCACCGTGTTCGCGTAGGCGTCGGCCGCAGTGCCGCCCTCGGGGACGGGAGAGAGGTCGACGACAGAGAGGTCCATGTCCCGACTGGGGGAGTCCGGGGGAAAACGGTTCGGCTAGACGCAGTTCGACCCCCTGCAGGTCCGGAAGCAGGGCCCGCTCCGCGTCAGTCCTCCTGGACCTCCGCCTCGGGCGCGTTCTGCATCACGCTCTGAAGTCCCTTCCAGGCGTTGTGCTTGCGCGTGTACCCCTCGCCGCTGGTCGCGATGACGTTGCCGTTGCGGTGGCGGAGCCGCCAGCGCCACTCGCTGGCCCGGTCGCGGAACACCTCGAAGCGCGCCAGCGACTGCGAGGCGTCGGCCGCGGCCACCGGGACGGCGACGTCCTCACCGCCGGGTATCTCCGTCTCCTCCGCTTCCGGCGGTTCGTCGACGGGCGCCGCCCCCGAGTCGCCCTCGGGCGCGTCCCACTCCACCTCGAGTTCGAGGCTCAACTCGCCGTCCTCGTGCTCCAGTTCGACCTCCAGTGTAACCTCCTCGGGCACGTCGACGGTGACGGCGTCCGCGTCCTCGCCCAGCCGGACCGAGCCGGCGAGAATCCCGTCCGTCACGCCGCTCAGTGCCGCTGCGATCTCCTCGCGACTGCCCGTCAGTTCGGATTCGAAGTCGTCCTCGGACATACCACCACCACCAACGGTCGCGAACGTGTTAAACTGTGGCAGGCTTCGGTGGTCAATCCGGAGTGGGTCGGCCACCGTCGAGCGGTGAGGTTAACCCGACGGCCCGCGTGCCGTCGGACAGTGAAACCAGGTCGCATCGTCGGGGAGTTCCCCGCGCCGGAGTTCCGCGGCGCGCAGGAACAGGCGCTCCGGGACGTGCGCGCGGCCTTCGAGGACGGCAACGACGTGGTGCTGGTGCGCGCGCCGACGGGCAGCGGGAAGAGCCTCGTCGCCCGCGCCATCATGGGCTGTGCCCGCACCGTCGAGGAGGCCGACCCGACGGACGCCACCGGCGCCTACTACACCACGCCGCAGGTGAGCCAGCTAGACGACGTGGCCGAGGACGACCTGCTGGACGACCTGAAACTCATCCGCGGGAAGTCGAACTACAGCTGCATCCTCCCGAACGAGGAGACGACGCCAGTCGACCGCGCGCCCTGCGCCCGCGAGCGGGGCTACGACTGCGCGGTCAAGCACCGCTGCCCGTACTTCTCGGACCGCGCCATCGCCTCCTCGCGGGACTACGCCGCGATGACGCTAGCGTACTTCATGCGGACGGCGGGCTCGGAGGTGTTCCGAACCCGCGACGTCTGCGTCATCGACGAGGCCCACGGCCTCGCGGAGTGGGCAGAGATGTACGCCACAATCGACCTGAACGAGCGCACCGTCCCCGTCTGGGAAGAGGTGCGGGTGCCCGACCTCGACGGCGACGTTGACGCCGCGGTGAACTTCGCCGAACACCTCACGCGGGTCTGCGAGGCCGCCAAGGACGAGTTGCTCGGCCAGGACGAACTCACCGCCGAGGAGGCCGGGGAGCGCGACCGCCTGCAGGAACTCATCTCGGAGCTGAACTGGTTCGTCGAGGACTACAACGACCCGGAGTCCGCGACGACGTGGGTGGTCGACGCCGACGACAGGGGAGTGACGGTGAAGCCGATGGACCCCGAGCGCTACCTCAAGCACACGGTGTGGGACCGCGCGAACAGGCACGCGCTGCTCTCGGCGACCATCCTCAACAAGGAGGCGTTCTGCCGGAGCGTCGGCCTCGACCCGTCGAACGTCGCGCTCGTCGACGTCGAGCACACGTTCCCCGTGGAGAACCGGCCGCTGTACGACGTCACCCAGGGGAAGATGACCTACGAGCACCGCGACGAGACGCTCCCGAAGGTCGCGGAGACGGTGGTGCGCGTGATGGCGAACCACCCCGACGAGAAGGGCATCATCCACGCCCACTCCTACGACATCGCGGAGAATCTCGCGGGCCACCTCCGGAAGTTCGGCGTCGGCGACCGCGTGCGCACCCACGACAGCGACACCCGGGACGCGGAACTGGAGCGCTGGAAGGCCAGCGACGACCCCGAGGTGTTTATCGCCGTGAAGATGGAGGAGGCTCTCGACCTGGCCTACGACCTCGGGCGCTGGCAGGTGCTCTGCAAGGCGCCGTTCCTCAACACCAACGACTCCCGGGTCGCCGCCCGCCTCGCCGACGGCCAGTGGGCGTGGTACTACCGGACCGCCCTGCGGACCGTCATCCAGGCCTGCGGTCGGGTCGTCCGCGCGCCCGACGACCGCGGCGCGACCTACGTCGCGGACACGAGCATCCTCGACCTCTTCGAGCGCGCCCGCACCGACATGCCGCCGTGGTTCCGCGAGCAGGTCGACCGAATGAGCGTCCCCGACCTGCCCGAGGTGGACGCGGACGCCGCGCTCGGCGACACGACCGGTGGCGTCGACCAGGTGGAGGCGCCGTCTTCCTCGGGCGGCAACGCGACCGGGAGCGGCGGCAGAGCGGCGACTGGCGCGTCGGCAGAGAGCGGCGACGGTGACGACGAGAAGAACGACCAGCCGTCGGTCTCCGGCCCGATGGCGGACGTCTGGAACACCGAATAGGGTGGCCTAGATGAACGAGAGGCCGTACACGACCGACGAGCCGAGCATCAGCACCACGAGGAAGATGGCCAGCAACTGCTTCCGGGTCATACCCGGCACGTAGAACTGTCCGCCCAAAGACCTGCTGGTCAGTCCACGCGCGCGTCGAGAGCGACTGCCCCGAAGTCGTCAGTCGACGCGGGCGTCGAGGACGACGTGGTAGACGCCCTCGCTGTGGGACTTCACGCGGCGCACAGCCTCGATGTCGACGTCGCGGCCCGCGCGCTCGCAGCCCTCCCGGAGCGCCGCCTCCGGTCGGTCTGGGAGTTCAGCCTCCGGTGCGACCGCGTGGACGTGGAGGGTGCCGCCGGGGACGAGGTTGTCGAGGGCCGCCGCGAGGTAGCGCGGGTCGTCGCCCTCGCCGTGGACCGGGCCGCCGCCGAGCGCGTCGTAGTAGCCCATCACGACGCGGTCGGCCGTCGTCTCGACGTCCCGGCAGTCACCGAGCACGCAACTGAGGCGGTCGGCGACATCGTTCAGCTGGGCGTTCTCCGCGAGGAAGCGGAACGCCTCGGGGTTCGCCTCGACGGCGGTGACGTCGGCGCCCGCCCTCGCCATCGGGAGCGCGAAGTAGCCGATGCCCGCGAACATGTCCAGGACGCGCTCGTCGGCCTCGACCACTCCTCCCATCCGCACACGCTCGGCCTCGTTGCCGGGCGCGAACATCACGCGGGCGAGGTCCATCGCGTACCGCGTGCCGTCCTCGGTGTGGATGGTCTCGGTGTCGCCCGCGCCCGCGACGAATGCCACGTCCGGTTCGCGGTGCTCCCCGCTGACCCCGCGGCGGTCGAGCACCGTGTCGGCCTCGCCGTGGAGTTCGAGCAGCGCCTCGCCCACTTCCTCCGGACGCGGGCAGTCACCGAACGACGCGAGGACGACTGTCCCGATTACCGCCCACGAGGACGGCGCTCGCGCAATTTCTTCGTCGGTCCACCCGCGCTCGCGGAGCAATGCGTCGAGGTCCGGGGAGCGCAGTTCGGGGTCGGCCTGCTCGACGGTGTGGTCGAACGCCGTCTCCGTGGGTCGCTCGGTCACGGGGAGTTCGACGTGGTCCGCGTCGCGTTCTCTGACCTGCCGGGTGTCGTCGTAGACGCCCTCGCTCTCCAGGGCGGCGATGCGGTCCTCGGCGTCGGGTTTCGGGACGACGACGGCGAGGTCGGTCGGCGCAGTCACGCTTCGGGGAGGACGTGGAGGCCGGCGCGGGACTTCAGCGCGCGGACGGTGCTGGCGTCAGCGTCCACGTAGTCCGGCCGCGGAACGGTCTTCGACTCGTACGTCTCGGGGTCGAGAATCTGGACGGAGTTGTCGTCCTCGACGGTGACGACGGTGGCGTCGGCGGCGTCCTCGCGGGCGCCGAGTTTCCGGGCCTCGGGGCTGTCGCCGTCCTCGTAGCTCGCCTCGTAGGGGTCGCCGGTGGTAACCCGGACGCCCTTCAGGTTCCCGCGCACGGAGCGCACGAGCACCGGGCCGCCGTCGTCGTCCGCGAGGTCGATGACGTCGCCGGACTGGAACTCGGGGAAGCGGACCGCGTACGTCACCCGGTACACCTCGTTGCCGTCCTCGTCCTCCGTGACGAGCGTCTCGTGGTCCTCGAAGCCGCCGCCGAACTCCTCGACGAGTTTCCGGGAGAGCTTCAGCCCGATCTTGTTCGTCGAGAGCTTGATGTCGATGCCTGACTCGGCGTCCGTTATCTCCGTGACGAAGGCGTTCCGGTCGCCCGTCGACTCCATGTCGGCGACGATGCTGTGGGCGAGTTCTCGCGCCCGGTCGGTCTCCTCGCTGTTCGGGTCGCGGCCGTTCGCGCGCACCTGGACCGTCGAGGCGTAGTAGTCGCCGGCGATGCGGCCACAGCGCGTGCAGGTCTGGCGGCTCACCCGCACGGGCACCACGACCTCCTCGGTCTGGACGGTGCCCCGGACGACACCCGAGAACAGGCAGTGCATCCGGATGCTGTTCTCGTCGAGTTGCTCCGGGCGCACCTCCCACTCGACGTCCTCGGCCTCGACGTGGACGCCGAGGGCCTCGCTGGTCTCCTCGATGGCGACGTCGGTGTAGTCCATCGCGCCGACGTCCACCCAGCGGTTGCCGCGGTAGACGGCGCCACAGCGCGCGCACACCCGGACCTCGATGCGGTCGGGCGCGTCCACGAGGTCGAAGTCGGAGAAGTAGCAGGCGTCACAGAGCGAGCGCTCGCGGCGGGTCGCCCCCTCGCCGTCTTCGGCGATGGGGTCGCCACAGCGCGGGCAGAAAGAGGTCCCTGCGTCGGTCATACCGCGGCGTAGGCCGCCGAGCGTGTTAAGTCACGCGTCACGGGACGGGGCGATGCGGCCTCAGTTCCACTGGAACGGCCGCTGGACCTCGATGCTCACGTCGTCGCCGTGAGTGTTGACGGTGACCGCGACGTGCTGGGCGGGCGTGGCGACGACGACGCTGTCGTTCACCCACGTCTCGCCGTCGATGCGCACCGCGACGTTGTAGACGCCGGTCTGCGCGAGGTCGACCGAGCGCGTGAGTTCACTGCCCTGCACGGTCGTCGTGTTGTCGGCCACCACCTCGCCGCGGTACGCCACCCGAAGGTGGAGGTCCGTGGGCTGTGGCCCGTCGATGGACGTGCGGTCTGAGGAGACCCCGAGTTCGTGTTCGAGGTCGCGGCGGGGTAGCTCGAACGTCGCGTGCTCGACCCCCTGGTAGTTGAGGCGGACCGCGGTCGCGTTCCCGGGGTCGCCGTCTGTTTCGAAGCGCACGCTCTTGGTACCGCCACCGGTGTCGGGGAGTGTCGTGTTTACCGTTATCGTGTACGGCCCGGGGTCGTCGAGCGTCGTGAGGTTCGCGTAGTGGCCGTCCCCGTCGGAGGTAACGTTCTCCGAGAAGACCGTCTCGCCGTTCCGTTCGACGCTAACCGTCGCCTCGTACGCGTGGCCGCCGGTATCCGACGCGAACACGAGTTCGTGGTGGTCCGGGGGTTCAGGTGTGGCCGCCTGGTCGCCGCCACCACTGTCGGGGAGCATCGAGCAACCGGAGAGCAGTACCATCGCTGCGAGAGTCACTGCGAGCCGTCTGGAGGGCATCGCCCTATTCGAGCCGGACTGGAACAATAAGTGTGCTGCCACGTCAGGCCCCAGTTTCACTTTCAGTCCGGTGTATACGAGCCTTTATACGGTGGAGGGGCCAAGCCAGGAGTACATGCCCGAAGCAGACCTCGAGGAACTCCCCGGTGTCGGACCCGCGACCGCGGAGAAACTCCGAGAGAACGGATTCGAATCGTTCCAGAGCCTAGCCGTCGCGTCGTCCGGCGAACTCGCGAACGCCGCGGACGTCGGCGACAGCACCGCCGCGGACGTCGTGCAGGCGGCCCGCGAGGCCGCCGACGTCGGCGGCTTCGAGACCGGCGCGACAGTGCTCGAGCGCCGCGAACAGATCGGGAAGCTCTCCTGGAACGTCCCCGAGATCGACGAGATGCTTGGCGGCGGCGTCGAGACCCAGTCGATCACCGAGGTGTACGGCAAGTTCGGCGCCGGCAAGTCCCAGGTGACCCACCAGCTCTCCGTGAACATTCAGCTCCCCCAGGAGCACGGCGGCCTCCACGGCCGCGCGGTCTTCATCGACTCCGAGGACACGTTCCGGCCGGAGCGCATCGACGACATGGTGCGCGGCCTCTCCGACGAACAGCTCGAGGCCGCCATGGAGCAGCGCGGCATCGAGGGGAGCCTCGACGACGAGGAGACGATGGAGGAGCTCGTCGAGAGCTTCCTCGACAAGATCCACGTCGCGAAGGGGTTCAACTCCAACCACCAGATGCTCCTCGCCGAGAAGGCCCAGGAGATCGCCGGCGAGTTCGAGGAGGACGAGTACCCCGTCCGCCTGCTCTGCGTCGACTCGCTGACCGCCCACTTCCGCGCGGAGTACGTCGGCCGTGGCGAACTCGCGGACCGCCAGCAGAAGCTCAACAAGCACCTCCACGACCTCGACAAGGTCGGCAACCTCTACAACGCCGCCGTCGTGGTCACGAACCAGGTGCAGTCGAACCCCGACTCGTTCTTCGGCGACCCGACGAAGCCCATCGGGGGGAACATCCTCGGGCACAAGTCGACGTTCCGCATGTACCTGCGGAAGTCCAAGAACGACAAGCGCATCGTGAAGCTCGTCGACGCGCCGAACCTGGCGGACGGCGAAGCCGTCATGCGCGTCCAGGACGGCGGCCTGAAGCCCGAGTGAGCGGCTAGTCCGCCGCTACGGGTCGTCGACCACCTGCTCGTCGGGACCGTACGCCACGAGTTCGGGCGGTGTGGAGCCGTGAACCGCGATTTTTGCCCCAGAGTCCGTCACGACGATCGTCTCGTTCGTCCACCGCTCGTTCAGTCCCTGCGCCTCGACCCGGTAGACGCCGGGCCCGCGGAGCGCCGCCACCTCGAACGGCGTGGCCCCCTCCTCCTCGACGGTCGTGTCGACGATAGTCTCACCCTCGAACCCGACCCGAATCGGGTACGGGACCGGGTCGGTGTGGCGCTTGTCGAGGTAGAGTGCGCCGTCGACGTCGCCGCCGAGCGCGTACGACGTGACCTCGGCGGTCTGGTAGTCCATCGTGACCACGGTGGCGTTGCCGAGCGTGCCGTTCACGGTGAACTCCTCGTGCATCGTGCCGCCGCCGGCCTCCGGTAACGACGTGTCCACGACAACAGTGTACGGACCGGGTTCGTCGAACCTGGTGACGTTTAGGTAGGTTCCGTTTCCGTCACCGTCGAGGGTGGTCTCGTGGACTGGTTCGCCGTCCTTCGTCACGGTGAGCGTGCCGTCGTAGGGCGCGCCGTCCGTGTGCGAGTAGAACGCGAGTTCGTGGTAGTTCGGGCTGGTCCGTTCCGCGGGCGCGTCACCACCGCCGCCACCGGGAAGCATCGAACAACCGGAGAGCAGCACCATCGCTACGAGGGCCGCTGCGAGCCGTCTGGAGGGCATACGGGTGCTACATCACAGCCGCTCGACAAAAGAATTCGGGTGGGTGTCGGGCTACGCGTCGTCCTCGGTGGTCGTCTGGTCGACCTCGGCCTCGCCCTCGTAGATCCGCGCGCCGTCCTGGACGACCTTCTCCGCGAGCACCGCACACTTGATGCGCATCGGCGTCACCTCGACGCCGAGCATCTCGAGGACGTCGTCGCGGTCGAGGTCGGCGACCTCGTCGAGCGTCATCCCCGGGAGTTCCTGGGAGAGCATGCTCGCGGAGGCCTGGCTGATGGCACAGCCCTCGCCGCGGAACGCCACGCGCTCGATGGTCTCCCCGTCCTCGGTGAGTTCCACGTCGAACTCCAGTTCGTCGCCACAGGACGGGTTGTACCCCTCGTGGCTGAACGTCGGGTCGCCGAGTTCACCGTGATTCCGGGGGTTGCGGTAGTGGTCCAGAATCTGCTGCCGGTACATGTCCGAGCCCATACTCATCTTGACTGCTGGTAGGGTAGAACGCCCTAAAAGCGTTCCGCGCGGCCGAGACTGCCCACTGGTCTCGCATTCTCGAGCGAGCGGCTTGGAAAGCCCGAGCGAAGAGATTCACCGCGCGAACGTAGTGAGCGCGGGCCGACGAGTGACCAGCGCGCCCGGAGGGCGCGACGGGAGCGAGGAGTGGTTTTTCCGCAAGTTTTTGCAAGCGAGCGGCCGGAGGCCGCGAGCGCTGGAAAAAGTGCTCAGTTAAAGATATCGCGGGCTGCGTCGACGCCCTCGACGAGCGCGTCCACCTCCGACTTCGTGTTGTAGAGGTAGAACGACGCACGGGTGGACGCGGGGATGCCGAGTTTCTGGTGGAGTGGCTGGGTACAGTGGTCGCCCGCGCGGATGGCGACGCCGTAGTCGTTGAGGATGGTCGAGAGGTCGTGGGCGTGGATGCCGTCGACGTTGAACGAGACGACGGCGCCGCGGTCGTCGCCCGGCGGGCCGAGGATGTCGACGTCGTCGTGGGCGTCCAGCTGGTCGTAGGCGTACCCCGTCAGGCGCTCCTCGTGGGCCTGGATGCGCTCCATGCCGACGTCGTCGAGGTAGTCGACGGCCGCCGAGAGCGCGATACCCTGCGCGATGACGGGCGTGCCGGCCTCGAACTTCCACGGGAGGTCCGCCCACGTCGAGTCCTCGAAGGTGACGCGTTCGATCATACTGCCGCCGTAGAGGTGGGGCTCCATCTCCTCGAGGAGGTGGCGCTTGCCGTACAGACAGCCGATGCCGGTCGGGCCGAGCATCTTGTGGCCGGAGAACGCGAAGAAGTCCGCGTCCATCTCCTTGACGTCGACGGGGCGGGTGGGAGCGGACTGCGCGCCGTCGACGAAGAACAGCGCGTCGTGGTCGTGGGCGAGGTCCGCGAGGTCGGCGACCGGGTTGACGGTCCCGAGGGTGTTCGAGACGTGGACGGCGTTGACCAGCTGGGTGTCGTCGGTGATGAGTTCCGCGGCCGCGTCCATGTCGAGGTAGCCCTCGTCGGTGACGGGGATGTACTTCACCTCGGCGCCCGTGCGCTTGGCGACCTGCTGCCACGTGACGAGGGAGGCGTGGTGTTCCATCTCCGTGAGCACGACCTCGTCGCCGGGCCCGAGTTCGTTCAGTCCCCACGCGCCTGCGACGAGGTTCTCGCACTCCGTGGTGTTCTTCGTGAACACCATCTCCTCGCGGCCGTCGGCGCCGACGAACTCCGCGAGGCGGTCGTGGGCGTCCTCGTAGGCGACGGAGGCCTCCTGGCTCAACTGGTGGATGCCGCGGTGGACGTTCGCGTTGTACCGCCGGTAGTAGTCCGCGATGACGTCGACGACCTGGTCGGGCGTCTGCGCGGTCGCCGCGTTGTCGAGGTAGACGAGTTGCTTCCCGTCGGATACCTCGCGCTCGAGGATGGGGAAGTCCTCGCGGATGCGCTCGACGTCGAGCGGCTCCTGTTCGCTCGCTTTCATTGCCGGGAAGTAGGGAGCGTGGCTTCAACTGTCCTTCGGTGCCGGGGAAGATGGAGCCTATCCCGAACTACGACGTCGCTCGCTGCGACCCGGCAGCCGACGCGTTCCAGCCTCACTCGACGTCCGAGAGGGTGGGACTGAAAGGGGCGACCGCCTCGGCGCTGGCGGACGACGCAAGCACTCGACCGCAGGGAGAGCGCGCAGCAAGTCCCCCGAGTCGAGGCGGTCGGGGCTTTCTACACGTAGTCGGCTCCGATTCAGGACTCCAGAAGAACAGCGACTACAGCCGCATGAACTGCGCGTGAACGGTGCCGTCGAGGTCGAGGACGTTGCCCTCCTCGACGTACCCCTCCTCGATAGCGATGTCCACCACGCCGCCGCCGACGAGGTTGGCTACGTTCGCGCGGGCGAGTGAGTCCCGGACGGCTGCCTCGTCTGCCTCGTCGCCGCCGTAGAACTCCTCGTTGACCGTGAACTCGACCTCGCCGTTCTCGAACGTCTCGCCGAGCACGTCCGCGTCGCAGACGGTGACGAGCAGTCCGCGGTCGGTCCGGCGCTCCGTGAGGATCATTCCTGGACGAGGTCGCGCTCCTTGGCCTCGCGGAGTTCCTCGGCGTGTTCGGCGACCTGCTGGGCCTCCTCGTCGCGGCCGAGCGCCTCGAGGGCGCGGGTCTTCTCCTCGTAGACGTCGGCCTGCTGGAAGCCCAGGCGAATGGCGTTGTCGAGGGCGTCGAGGGCCTGCTCGTGGCGGGCGCTCTCGTTCTCGATGAAGCCGAGATTGTACCACGCCTGCGGGAGGCGCTCGTTCGCGCGGACGGCCTTCTCGGCGTGGTCGTAGGCCTGCTCGTCCTCGCCGAGTTCCCAGAGCGCGTACGCGAGGTTCGTGTGGGCCTCGGCCTCGAAGTCGCCGTCCTCGGCGACGAACAGCGCCTCGCGGTGGGCGCCGACGGCGTCGTCCCACTCCTCCATCTGGCCGTGAGCGATGCCCTTGTTCACCCACGCCTCCTGCTCGAGGTCCTCGTCGTCGGTGAAGCGGGCGGCGCGCTCGAAGGCGTCGGCGGCCTGCTCGTGGCGGTTGATGCCGAGGTAGCTGAGGCCGACGTCGACGAGTTCGTCGGCGTCGACGTCGTCGTTCTGCGTGATGCGTTCGTCGAGCGAGTCAGTGACGACGCGCGTGTCGACGGGGTCGACCTGCGACGGGTCGACTTCGAGCTCCGGCGGGTCGAGGTCGAACCCCTCGTAGGGGTCGTCGAACCCCTGCCCCTCGGAGAAGTCGTGGTCGTGGTCCTCTCGGTCGGTCATGCGAGCGGATACGAGAGGCGGGTGGTTAAGGGCAACGCACGCCGAACGTGGGGGTATGCGGCTGTTCGTCAGCGTCGACCTGCCCGACGCGCTCGCCGACGCGGTGGCAGACGTACAAGAGGAACTCGCGGGTGCGAGCGGGCTGAACTTCGTGGACCCCGAGCAGGCCCACGTCACGCTGAAGTTCCTCGGCGACGTCCCGGACACCCGTGTCGAGGCGGTCGGTGACGCCCTGGAGACTGCCGTCGAACGGGCGGACGTCGAGCCGTTCGAGGCCACCTTCGAGGGGCTGGGCGTCTTCCCGAGTCTGGAGTACATCTCCGTGGTGTGGCTCGGCGTCGGCGACGGCAGTGCAGAGCTGACACGGCTCCACGAGGCCATCGAGCGGGAGTTCGTGCAGGAACACGGCTTCGGCCGGGAGGACCACGAGTTCACGCCACACGTCACGCTCGCGCGGATGGAGCACGCCGGCGGGAAGGAACTCGTCCAGGACGTCGTCCGCGAGCGCGACCCTACGGTCGGGACGGTGCGCGTCTCGGCGGTCCGGCTCACGGAGAGCAGGCTCACAGCCGACGGACCGAACTACGAGACGGTGCGCGCAGTGCGTCTCTGAGCCGGCCACAGAAGAACAAGGTTTTAACGTCGGCGAGGGTAGAAGCGGGTACTATGGGCAAGAAGTCGAAGGCGAAGAAGAAGCGCCTGGCGAAGCTCGAGCGGCAGAACAGCCGCGTGCCGGCGTGGGTCATGATGAAGACGAACCGTGAGGTCCAGCGAAACCCGAAGCGCCGCAACTGGCGGCGTAACGACACCGACGAATAATGAGTGCCAGCGACTTCGAGGAGCGCATCGTCACCGTACCGCTCCGCGACGTGACGAAGGTGCCAAAGCACGAGCAGGCCGGGCAGGCGATGACCATCGTGCGCGAGCACCTCGCGAAGCACTTCGCCGTCGAGAACGACGAGGTCCGCCTCGACCCCTCCATCAACGAGGCGGTCTGGGACAAGGGCCAGAAGAACCCGCCGCGGAAGCTCCGCGTCCACGCCGCCCGCTTCGTCGAGGACGGCGAGACGGTCGTCGAAGCCGAACTCGAAGAGTAAAGTTTGCTACGCGCTGCTTTCATCGGGTCCCCGTACGTCGGTGTGTTCGCCCGCGCCACCGACGACTGCGTCCTCCTCAGACAGGACCTCGACGACGACCTGACCGCGGACGTGGCCGACGAACTCGGCGTCCCCGCCGTAGAGACGACCATCGGCGGGTCGACGACCGTCGGCTCACTGGTCGCCGGTAACGGCAACGGACTGCTCGTCAGCGGCCGCGTCCGGCAGCGCGAACTCGACCGCATCGACGACCAGGTGGGCGTGACCGTCGGCGAACTCCCCGGCCGCGTCAACGCCGCCGGGAACGTCGTCGTCGCCAACGACAACGGCGCCTACGTCCACTCCGAACTCACCCGGGACGCCGTGGAGGCCGTCGAAGACGCCCTCGACGTGCCCGTGACCCGCGGCCGCCTCGCGGGCGTCAACACCGTCGGCACCGCCGCCGTCGCGACGAACGACGGCGTGCTCTGCCACCCGAAGTCCACGGACGACGAACTCGACGCTATCGAGGACGCCCTCGGCGTCCACGCGGACATCGGCACCATCAACTACGGCGCGCCGCTCGTCGGTTCCGGTCTGGTCGCCAACGAGAACGGCTACGTCGTCGGGCAGGACACCACCGGCCCGGAGCTCGGCCGCATCGACGACGCCCTCGGCTACATCGACTGACGGAGCGGTTTCTCCCGGCACTCACTCCGCCAGCCGCGCCCGAACGCAGAGAAAGACGGGATTCCGCGATTCCTTCTCGTAGCGCTCCGGCCGCAGTTCTCTGAACGCCTCGGTGGGCTGGGGTTCGACGACGCGCTCCAGGTCGAACCCGGCGTCGAGCAGTGGCTCGACGACCGCCGAGAACGGCCGGCGGTAGTACGGCACGTCGACCGCCCACTCCTTCGTCTGGCGTTCGACCGCGAAGTAGTTCGACTCCCCGCCCTCCTCGAAGACGTCCAGTGGGTGGGCGACCGAGAAGACGAGAAAGGCACCCGGTCGCACCAGCCGCGCGAACTCCGAGAGCGGAGCCTCCCACTGCTCGACGTAGTCGAGGGCGAGCGCGCTGAGGACGCCGTCGAAGGAGTCCTCGGCGACCGGCAGCGGCGCTCCGAGGTCGGCTCTCTGGAGGTCCGCCCGGCCGCCGGTGTTCTCCCTGGCTCGGGCCAGCATCGCCTCGCTCACGTCGACGCCGACGACGTCGGCGCCCTGGTCGAGCAGCCACGCCGTGTAGACGCCCGTGCCACAGCCAGCGTCGAGGATCTGTTTGCCCTCCACGTCCGGGACGAGCGAACTAGTCGCCGGGAACTCGAGGTGGGCGTTGTACGCGTTCGACTTCACGTCCTCGTCGTACTCGTCGGCGAGTTCGTCGTAGGCGTCCTCCGCGATGGGGTCGTCGTCGGGGGGCACACTGCCGCCGTTCGTCGTCCCGGGTTGTCAGTGTTTGCCGGCGTCGGCGCGGCGACACGAGTCCTGGGAAGGGAAGATACTTCCCGCTCGCTCTCCGATTTTCCCCCATGAGTCTTGGAGGCGGCGGTCAACAGCAGTTGCAGCAGTTGTCCCAGGAAATTCAGGCCCTCGAGGAGGAGAAAGAGGAGCTTGAGAACGACATCGAAGCGCTCCAGGCCGAGAAGGCCGAAATCGAGGAGGCCAAGGAGGCCCTCGACGTCCTCGAGACGGGGTCGACGGTGCAGGTCCCCCTCGGCGGCGACGCCTACGTGCGCGCCGAGATCCAGGACATCGACGAGGTCGTTGTCAGCCTCGGCGGCGGCTACGCTGCGGAGCAGTCCAGCGACGACGCCGTCGACGTGCTCGAGGAGCGCAAGGACGCCGTCGACGACCAGATCGACGACGTGCGCGAGGAGATTTCGACGGTCGAGGAGGAGCAGTCCTCGCTCGAACAGCAGGCTCAGCAGGCCCAGCAGCAGATGATGCAGCAGCAGATGCAGGCCCAGGAGCAGCAGCAGAACGGCGAATAAGGGCATGTTCGACGGTCTGAAGGACAAACTCTCGGACTTCCGGGAGGACGCAGAGGAGGTCGCCGAGGAGAACGCGGAAGAACTCGACGACGAGGAAGCGGCAGCGCCGGAGGACGCCGAGGCAGCCGCAGCGGACACCGACGCGGCCCCGGGAACCACGGACGACGAATCCGTCGAGGAGCCGGCGGCGACCGCGGAAGCGGACGAACCCGAGGCGTCCACCGACGCAGACGCGGACGCCGACTCCGCAGCCGATGCGGACGCGGGCGAGTCGGACGACACTCCTGCGGACGATGCCGAAGAGAGCGACGACGACTCCGGCGGCTTCTTGAGTTCCGCCACCTCGTTCGCGAAGGGGCGCGTCAAAATCCACGAGGACGACCTCGAGGAACCGCTCCGGGAACTGGAGTTCGCGCTCCTGGAGAGCGACGTGGAGATGAGCGTCGCCGACGAAATCGTCGAGACCATCCGCGAGGACCTCGTCGGCGCCGAGCGGAAGTTCACGGAGAGCACCGACGAACTCGTCGAGGATGCGCTCCGTGACGCCCTGCTGTCGGTCATCGACGTGGGGCACTTCGACTTCGACGAGGCCATCGCGACCGCCGAGAAACCAGTCACCGTCGTCTTCACGGGCGTCAACGGCGTCGGGAAGACGACCTCCATCGCGAAACTCGGGAAGTACCTCGAGGACCGCGGCTACTCGACCGTGCTGGCGAACGGCGACACGTACCGCGCCGGCGCGAACGAGCAGATACAGGAACACGCCGACAACCTCGGGCTGAAGCTCATCCGCCACGAGCAGGGCGGCGACCCGACGGCGGTCATCTACGACGCCGTGGAGTACGCCGAGGCCAACGACGTCGACGTCGTGCTCGGCGACACGGCGGGCCGCCTGCACACGTCGAACGACCTGATGAGCCAGCTGGAGAAGCTCGGCCGCGTCGTCGACCCCGACCTCACGCTGTTCGTCGACGAGGCGGTGGCGGGCCAGGACGCGGTCAACCGCGCCCGCGAGTTCGACGAAGCGGCGTCCGTCGACGGCACGATTCTGACGATGGCGGACGCCGACAGCCAGGGCGGCGCCGCCATCTCCGTCGCGCAGGTCACCGGCAAGCCGATTCTCTTCCTGGGCACCGGACAGGGGTACGACGACCTCCAGAAGTTCGACCCCGAGGCGATGGTCGAGGACCTGCTGGCCGACTGACGGTCAGCCCAGCGCGTCCGGTTCCGGAGGTTCCGCGTCGACCAGCACCAGGTCGCGAGCGGTGCCGTTGCGGTCGTACGCGCGGACGTTCCCCGTCTTCCACGGTGGCACGGCGACGAGCAGCTGGGCGTGCAGGTCGTCCGTGACGGCGACGTCCGGGTTGCCGTCGGGGTGGGACGCGAACCGGCCGGCCGTCTGGCCGGTCGGGGTCGCGAGGTCCACCCCGAAGACGTTGGTGAGCGCGTCGCCGGCCTCGGGGAAGTAGAAATCCGAGAGCACCGGCGTTTCCGGCTCGAGGCCGGTGAGCGCGCCGTCCAAGGGCCGGAGGTCGCCTGCCGGCGTGGCTGCGAGTCGCACCGACAGCGACTCCGGGTCGGCGTCCGCTGCGAGTTCACAGAGGACGTCGACGAGCCCTCGCGTGGCGTGGACGGTGGACACGAGCGGGGCTATGGGCGCGAGCGGGTTGAACGTGCCGCTGCCGGCCGACGTGCGGGACCGTCCGCTGGCGGCTGCGCCTCGAATCCAGTTCAGGAAACAGCCTTCAGTGACGGCCCCCAACCCAAGGCCATGTCAGACCGCGACCCCGACGCCCGCGAGCCGGACGGACTGGTCGGCGAGCGAGTGGCGCGCCGGGAGGACGCCGCGCTCGTCACCGGGAACGCGGCGTACACCGACGACCTGGACGCCCCCGGCCAGGCGTACCTCGCGTTCGTTCGGAGTCAGCGCGGCCACGCCAGCGTCGAGGACGTCGACGCGAGCAGCGCACTCGAACGCGACGACGTCCTCGCCGTGTACACGTGGGAGGACGTCGAGGCGTCGGACGCGCCGGGTCGCCTCCCGGTGGCCACCTCGCCCCTCGACTTCGACCCGCCCGGGCAGCCGGTGCTGGCGGACGGCCGCGTGCGCTACGACGGCCAGCCGGTCGCCGCCGTGGTCGCCGAGAGCCGGTACGCCGCAAGCGCCGCGGCCAGCGACGTTTCCGTGAGCTACGACGCCCTCGACGTGGAGGTCGACCCCGAGGCAGCCACCGACCCGGACGCGACCGCACTGTTCGAGGACGCGGCGGACAACGTCGCGGTTCGCGGTGACGTCGGGGACGAGGCGGCCACGGACGCGGCGTTCGCGGCCGCCGACCGCGTGGTCGAACTGGACCTCGAGAACAATCGCGTACTCCCGACGGCGATGGAGCCCCGAGCGGCGCTCGCGCGGCGAGACGACGCGGACGGACGGCTGACGGTGACGGTGGCCTGCCAGAACCCCCACGGCCAGCGGAGCAACCTCGCACACGCCCTCGGCCTCGCGGAGAGCGACGTACGAGTCGTCTCGCCGGACGTCGGCGGCGGGTTCGGCCACAAGGGCCGGCCGTACCCCGGGGAGGCGGTGACGGCGTGGGCGGCGATGCAGCTCGGCCGACCCGTGAAGTGGACGGCGACGCGGAGCGGGAACTGTCGCGCCGGGACCCACGGCCGCGACCACCGAACGCACGCCGAACTCGCCGTGGACGACGACGGCACGATTCGCGGCATCCGGGCGGACACCACGGCGAACGCGGGGGCGTACGCCGTCGACGTCGGACCCGCGATAGCGGCGAGTTACGGGCGACTGCTCCCGAACGCCTACGACGTGCCCGCGGTCCACTGCGAGACGACGGTGGTGTTCACGAACACCGCGCCCGTCCACGCCTACCGTGGCGCGGGCCGCCCGGAGGCCATCTACGTCACCGAGCGCCTGGTCGACGCGGCGGCGCGCGAACTCGGCGTCGACCCCGTGGCGCTCCGCCGGCAGAACCTCGTCCACGCGGACGACTTCCCACACGAGACGGCGACCGGCGTGACCCTCGACTCCGGGGACTACGAGCGCGCGCTCGACGAGGTAGTGGACGCATTCGACGGGGCTCTCGACGCCGTCGAACGGGACGACGGCCGCTACGTGGGTGTCGGCGTCGCACTCCACGTGGAGGACGCCGGCAGCGGTTTCGAGAGCGGGGTGGTGCGCATCCACCCGGACGGGAGCGTGCAAGTGAACGCGGGCACGCACTCCCACGGCCAGGGACACGCGACGACGTACGCCCAGATCGTCGCGGACGAACTCGGGGCCGCCTACGACGACATCTCGGTGAGCGAGGGCGACACCGACCAGGTGCCACAGGGCACGGGGACGTTCGGGAGTCGCAGCACCGTCGTCGGCGGAAACGCCGTCGCGGAGAGCGCCCGCGAGGTAGCCGAGAAAGTGCGGGAGGCCGCGGCGAGCGAACTCGAAGCGCCGCCCGAGGACGTGGTCGTGGACGACGGCGAGTGCCACGTTCGCGGCGCGCCGGGGCGCTCGGTGTCGCTCGCGGACGTCGCCAGCGCCGCGTACGGGGCCGGCGACCCCGACCCGGGCCTGGAGGCGACGACGTTCTACGAGGCCGAGGATTCGACGTACCCGTTCGGCGCGCACGCCGCCGTGGTCGCCATCGACCCGGAGACCGGCGAGGTCGAGGTCGAACGGTACGTCGCCCACGACGACTGCGGCGTCCAGGTGAACCCGACGCTCGTCGAGGGCCAGATCCACGGCGGCGTCGCGCAGGGCATCGGGCAGGCCCGCTCCGAGCACGCGGTCTACGGCGAGAACGGCTCGCTCCACACTGCCGGCCTCCAGGAGTACGGCGTCCCGAAGGCCGGGGACCTGCCCGACATCGAGACCCGGACGACCGAGACGCCGAGCCCCCGGAACGAACTCGGCGTGAAGGGCATCGGCGAGGGCGGCACCATCGCGGCCCCGCCGGCCGTCGTGAACGCAATCGTCGACGCCCTCGAACCGTTCGGCGTCCAGCATCTCGACATGCCCGTGACCGACCAGACGGTGTGGAAGGCGATACACGGCGACGAGGAGTGAGGCGACCCAGGGAACAAGGCTCTTAGGGGGTCGCCGTCTACTTCCGCTCAACAATGGTACTCGACGACCTCGGGAGTTCCCTGCGGGGCACGCTCGACACCCTCCGCGGGAAGTCCCGTATCTCCGAGGAGGACGTCGACGACGTGGTCAAGGAGATCCAGCGCTCGCTGCTCCAGGCCGACGTCGACGTCAGCCTCGTCATGGACCTCTCGGACTCCATCAAGGAGCGCGCACTCGAGGAGGAGCCACCGAGCGGCACGTCCGCCCGCGACCACGTCCTCCGCATCGTCTACGAGGAGCTCGTCGAACTCGTCGGCGACTCGACGAATATCCCCCTTGAGGACCAGACCATCCTGCTGGCAGGCCTGCAGGGCTCCGGGAAGACGACCACCGCGGCGAAGATGGCGTGGTGGTTCTCGAAGAAGGGGCTGCGGCCCGCGGTCATCCAGACGGACACGTTCCGGCCGGGCGCCTACGACCAGGCGAAGGAGATGACCGAGCGCGCGGAGGTGGAGTTCTACGGCGACCCGGACGGCGAGGACCCCGTCCAGATCGCCCGCGACGGCCTCGAAGCCACCGAAGACGCGGACGTCCACATCGTGGACACGGCGGGCCGACACGCGCTGGAGGACGACCTCATCTCGGAGATCGAGGAGATCGAGCGGGCCGTCGACCCGGACCGCAACCTGCTCGTGCTCGACGCCGCCATCGGCCAGGGCGCGAAAGACCAGGCCAAGCAGTTCGACGAGTCCATCGGCATCGACGGCGTCACCATCACGAAACTCGACGGGACGGCGAAGGGTGGCGGGGCGCTCACCGCGGTGAACGAGACGGGGTCGACCATCGCGTTCCTGGGGACCGGTGAGACGGTCCAGGACGTCGAGCGCTTCGAGCCGGACAGCTTCATCTCCCGGCTGCTCGGGATGGGGGACCTCAAGCAGCTCACCGAGCGCGTCGAGCGCGCGATGCACGAGACCCAGGAGGGCGAGGACGACTGGGACCCCGAGGACATGATGAAGGGGGAGTTCACGCTCCACGACATGCGCAAGCAGATGCAGGCGATGGACAACATGGGCCCCCTGGACCAGGTGATGGACATGATTCCGGGGATGGGCGGCGGCCTGATGGACGAACTGCCGGACAACGCGATGGACGTCACCCAGGACCGGATGCGGAACTTCGAGGTCATCATGGACTCGATGACCGAGGCGGAGATGGCGAACCCGCGCTCCGTCGGCGCCTCGCAGGTCAAGCGCATCGCGAAGGGGTCGGGGCAGTCCGAGGAGACGGTGAAGGAACTGCTCGACCAGCACAAGATGATGGCCCGCACGATGAAGCAGTTCCAGGGGATGGGCGACGGTGACATGCAGCGCATGATGAAGAAGATGCAGGGCGGCGGTGGCGGAGGCGGCGGCGGCTTCGGCGGCATGTTCTGAGCGGACGGCCAGTAGTGTTTTGCCCCCGCTCGCGAAACCACGCGTGAATGCGCCACAGGGGAGCGACCGGGCGGACCGGCCGCCGCGTGGCCGGCGTGGTTCGGCGAGCGACGCGCATCGACGCCAGTGACGTCTCCCACGACTACCCGGTCGACGTGGACGCGAGCCACGCGCTCGCGCTCTCCGTGGAACTCGACGACGGCGAGATGGTCCGCGTGTACGAGTCGTGGCCGACCGGCGGCCACGCGTCGAGCCGACTCGCGCGCCTCCTCGACGCCGTCGGGAAGGGGACTGACAGTCCGCGAGCGCTCACCGGCGAGCGCGTCACGCTCGTGGAGAAGCAGGGCGACTACGCGGTGGACGTCGACGCGACGCGCGCGCTCCGCGAGCCGGCGGACCCGGCACGGGAGAGGAGCCACTCGTTGACGGAGGTGGTCGTCGCGACGGGCGTCCTCGCCGGACTGCTGGCGTTCGTCGCGTTCCGCACCGGCGCGACCGGCCCGGCGCTGGCCCTCGGAGTCACCGCGGCCGTCGTGCTCGCGCTCTCGCTGGGCTACGACGCCTGGCAGACCGACAACGAGACGTGGTCGCCGCGGGCGCTCCCGTGGGCGGTGGGCGGGCTCGTGCCGCTGGTGAACGTCGCCGTCGGCGCCGCCTATCTCGTCCGGAAGACGGCCGCCGTCGACGACCCGGAGAGCGCACCGCACGTCTGGCGCGACGTACTCGTCGGCACCGTAGCCGTGTTCGCCGCGGGCCTCGTGCTCGCCGCGTTCGACCCGACGTACGAGTTCGGACTCGCGCTGTTCGTCCACGCCTGGGTGCTGGCGCCGCTGGCCGTCTTCCTCGACGGGCGAACCGGCCGCCACGGCGACTCCCGCTCGAACCTCGCGGCGTGGGTCGCGGGCGCCGTCTTCGTCGGCGGCGCGGGCGCCCTCGTCTACCTCCTGCGGACCGAACCTGAGTGAGGGCGCCGTCGGGTTTTTTCCCCGCACGGTGCGTCCGGTCGGCCATGAGCGTTCGAGCGGTCGCCGTCGACGCGTACCGGGAGGCCGCCCCGGCGCTCGCGGCGAGCGTCGTCGGGGGTCTGTTCGCGGGCGTCGTCCTCGGCGGGATGCGCGGACAACTCCGCATCGTGGAGGGACTGCTCGTGCTCGTTCCCGCGCTGCTTGCGACCCGCGGGAACGTCTACGGCGCGTTCGGCGCGCGCCTCGCCACCGGCCTCCACCAGGGTGTCGTCGAACCGCACGTCACCGCCGGCGACGAACGGCTCCGGGCGGCGGCCGCGGCGGCGATGTCGAACGGACTGATAGCGAGCGTGTTCGCCGCGCTCGTCGCGTTCCTCACGCTGGTCGTGCTCGGACGGCCGGTCGCCGACGTCTGGACGCTCGTCGGTGTCGCGTTCGTCGCCGGCCTGCTCTCGGGCGTCGCGCTCACCGTGGCCGTCGTCGCCGTCGTCTTCGTCGGGTTCCGGCGCGGCCACAACCCCGACACGCTGGTCGGCCCGCTCGTGACGACGACCGGCGACGTGTTCGGCCTCGCGTTCCTCGTGGTCGCGGTCAGAGTCGTCGTCGGGGGTGGCTGAGTGCGCCGGGAGTGGAGCGTCGCGGCAATCACGCGAGCCACACTCCCCGTGTTGCTCGCGCTCACGGTCGTCGAAGTCGGGAGCGGGCTGGTCCTCGGCTCCTTCGAGGCGACGCTGCTCGCCCACCCCTCGCTGCTGGTGCTCGTGCCGGTCACAATCGGCACCGCGGGCAACCTGGGCAGCATCCTCGCCTCGCGGCTCTCGACGGCGTTCCACCTCGGGACGCTCTCCTTCGACCCGGCCGACGACCAGCTGGCCGGCAACGCTGTCGCCACCGTCGCGCTGGCGCTCACGCTGTTCCCCATCGTGGGCGTCGGCGCGTGGGGACTCGCGACGCTCACGCAGGGCGCCGACCTCGCCGTCGAGACGGTGGTCGTCGTGGCCTCGCTCTCCGGGGCCGCGCTCGCCGTGCTCGCCGTCGTCGTCACTGTCGCCGCGACGTACGCCGCCTACCGGTTCGAACTCGACCCCGACGACGTGGTGATTCCCGTCGTCACGAACGTCTGCGACGTGCTGGGCGTGCTCGTCCTGTTCGGCGTCGTGGAACTGCTCGTGTGATTGAAGTGGGGGTGGCGACACCTGCGGCGGAGTAGACGGGGCCGAGCCGGCAAGCCGACTCCACCCCCGTTCCGTGAGAAGAACCGAAAGAGACCGCTGCCTACGTCCCGTCGACCGGTTCGCCGTCCTCCGTCTCGGGCGCGAAGTAGTCGATGAACGACTCCACGTCCGGTTCGTGGACGTCCACCTCGACGTGGATGTCGCCCAGTTCGTTCGGGTTCCCCACCGCGAAGTTCACCGTGCCGTTGAACGCCGCCTGCTTCTTCAGGTCGAAGCTGAACCCCTCGCTCGTCCGGTTGGCGTGGAACTGCTTGCGCGCCGTGTCGAGGATCTGCTGCTCGAAGAGGCGCTCGCGGAACGCCTCGACCGAGTGGCCCGCCGCGACCACGCGACTGCTCTGCTGCTCGACGTCCGCGGTCGGGAACAGGTTCGTCACCGCGTCGGCGACGCGGTCGGTGACTTCCGTCGGGTTGACCGGCGCGGTCACGCGGACGTCGACGCTGTAGACGACGTCGGTCACGCCGTCTCACCCCGGAGCAGGTCGGCGACGCGCTCGTGGAACGCCTCGATGGAGTCGGTGTTCTCGATCTCGACGTCCGCGCGCTCGATGGCCTCGTCCATCCCGAACCCGCGCTCGCGCTCCTCGCGGTCGGCGAGACTCTCGCCGTCGCTGTCGCCCGGCCGGCCCCGGTCCTCGATGCGCTCGCGGCGCACCTCGTAGGGTGCCGAGACGTGGACGAGCGTGAACTCGTCGCCGAACGCCTCCCTGAAGCGCTCGACCTCCACCGCCGACCGGATGCCGTCGACGAGCACGACGTCGATATCCTCGAGGTACTCCTCGATGACCGGGAGCGAGCGCTCCGCGATGGCCGCCGGTCCGTTCTCCTCGCGGAGCGCCCCCGCGATGCGGCCGTGGTGCTGGGCCGGGTCCAGTCCACGGTCCCGGCACTCCTGCCGGATGACGTCGCCCATGATGAGGACGGGAACGTCCAGTTCCTCGGCGACGGTGGCAGCCTCGCTCTTGCCGCTGCCCGGCATCCCCACGGTCCCGATGACTCTCATTGCCCGAGGGAAGTAGCGCCCGCTACCTGTGTGCTTCGATGTATCCCCTCGCGGTCGGCCCGGTCGCCGTTCCGTCGCCACGAAAACGTCAAACCCGCTACTGATTTCCTCGTCAGCGAACGCTTTTGGGCCAGTCACTCGGTACGCCGAATATGGACGTGCCGCAGCCAGTAGCGGTCCGTGGGCCCGGTGAGCTCCGACGATGCTGAACCGGGACCGGTTGCCGCCGCGAATCATCCTGAAGTACTACCTCTACCAGACGACGGCGACGTTCGGGTTCTTCTGGCCGGTGTTCACCATCTTCCTGCTCGACCGTGGGCTGAACTTCACCCAGATCGGTCTGCTCGGTAGCATCTCCGCGGCGTTCGTCGTCGTCGGAGAGATACCGACCGGCTACGTCGGCGACCGCATCGGCCGCCGGAACAGCCTCCTCGTCGGGTCGGTGCTGCTCGCGCTCTCCGTGTTCGGCTTCCTCGTCGCCCGGACGTTCCCCGCGTTCGTCGTTCTCTGGGTGGTGTGGGCGCTCGGGCTCGCGTTCCGCTCGGGCAGCGGCGACGCCTGGCTCTACGAGACCCTCGAGGAGCGCTTGGACGAACAAGAATTCACCCGGGTCCGCGGCCGCGGCGGGTCGGTCAACCAGTCGCTGAGCGCCGCGACGATGCTCACCGCAGGCGTGCTGTACAGCTACGACCCCCGGTTGCCGTTCCTCGCCGGTGGCCTGCTGCTGGCGAGTTCCGTCCCGGTCCTGCTCTCGATGCCCGAGACCGACCGGCACGCGAACGGCGACGAGGATTTCACCGTCCTCGACGCGCTCCCCGTGCTCAGGGAGCAACTGAGGAACCCGCCGCTGCGCTCAACCGTGCTCTACCTCGCGCTGTTCTTCGGGGTCGTCACCGCCGCCGACGAGTTCATCCAGCCCGTGGCGACCGGTTCTGCCGGCCTCTCCGAGACCGCGCTCGGCCCGCTGTACGCGGGGTTCACGGTTCTCGCGGCCGTCACGAGCTACTTCGCTGGGGACATCGAAGACCTGCTCTCGACGCAGTGGGCACTCCTCCTCGTCCCAGGCCTCGTCGGTGCGTTCTTCGTCGTCCCCCTCCTGCTCCCGGTCGCCGCACTCCCCGTGTTCTTCCTGATGAAGTCTGCCCGAACGGCCGTGGCGCCCATCGCCAGTGGCTACATCAACGACCACGCCGACGCGGCCGGCCGCACCACCGTCCTGAGCGCCGCGTCGATGGTGTACGCGCTCGTTCGCCTCCCGATGAACCCGGCCGCTGGCGCGCTCGCCGACGCCACCACCCCGCTCGCTGCCATCGCTGGCCTCGGGGGCTTCTTCCTCCTCGCCGGTACCCTCGTCTTCGTCTGGGAGCGACCCGGGAGCGAAGCGGCCGTCGGCGACGGACAGCCGGCCGACTAACCCCCGGAACGACGTATCCAGTCGGTTTTTACGCCCGCCCGCTGTACCCAACGCCGAGGGCACGTAGCTCAGTTCGGACAGAGCGTCTGGCTTCTAACCAGACGGCCGGGGGTTCGAATCCCCTCGTGCCCGCTTCTGCGACGAGCGAACGCGAGGAGCGAAGCGGCACGGGTTCGAACCCTGGGAGACGAACGCAGTGAGTCTCCCTCCGGTTCGAATCCCCTCGTGCCCGTGTACCTTTTTACTTCGACGGGTTTGCTCGCTCGCTCCGCTCGCTGCGGCAACCCGTCTCGCAAAAAGCTACGCTAAAAACTCCTGCGCTCACTCCGTTCGCGCAGTGAATCGCGGCCTCTGGCCACGAATGCTACTCGCCTCCGCAAAAACGCCTACGGATACGCGAGCGAAGAGCCAGCGTCTACTCGAAGGGGCGAAATCGTACCGGGCCCGTCCTACATCAGCTGCTTGACTTCCTCGAAGTCGGTGCGGCAGAACGGGCAGCGGTAGCTCGTCTCGAAGCCAGTGGTCTGGGCGACGGTTCGCGTCTCGAGTTCGTGCATTGCGATGCCACGACCACAGTCCGGGCAGTCGAGCTTGGGCACGTGACAGGGATACACACGCCACTGACTTAAATTACCCCTTGTCAAGAAGCACCATAACAAAGTCGGAGAGCGTCGCTACAGCGATGGAGCACCGGATTCGTCCGAATTGGCACCGAACAGTCGTAGTAAACCCTTTGTGGCAGATTTCGTCCAGTGGGAACAGTGTACAACTTCCAGCACAACTGTACAGGGTTCGAGCGGGCAGCGAGAACTGGGCACTACCTGGAACGTCGGCGTCGTGCTGGGGAACCTGCGCGTACCTTTTCTCGGCGCTCACTCCGCTCGCGCCGGCAAAATCCACGCTAAAACCCGACCGCTGCTCGCGGCTCGCGGCCCGACTCCGTCGCGCCGCGCTACTCCTCGAACCCGTCCTCGAATCGGAACGTCCCGTTTCGTTGCACGACCTCGCCGTCCACCTCGATGAACGAGTCCTCGCTCATGTCCACGATCATGTCGACGTGCTTCGCGGAGTCGTTCTGCTCGACACCCTCGCCGACCGTCGCGGGGTACGCGCGGCCGAGCGCCATGTGGACGGTGTCGCCCATCTTCTCGTCGAACAGCATGTTGTAGGTGAAGCGGTCGATGTCGCGGTTCATCCCGATGCCGAGTTCGCCGAGGCGGTTCGAGCCCTCGTCAGTCGTGAGGATGCCCTCGAGGACGCCCTCGTTCTGCTCGGCGGAGAAGTCCACGACCTCGCCGTTCTCGAATTTTAGCCACGCGCCCTGGACCTCGCGGGCCTGGTGGTAGACCGGCTTGTCGAACAGCACCTCGCCCTCGACACTGTCCGGGACGGGCGCGGTGAACACCTCGCCCGCTGGGATGTTGTTCGTCCCGCAGTCGTTGAGCGTGATCATGTTCTTCACGCTCATCGTGACGTCCGTCTCGTCGCCGGAGACGATGTGGACCTGGTCGGCGCCGTCGAGTATTTCGACCATCTGCTCCTGGTGTTCCTCGACGGCGTCCCAGTCCTTGTTGACCGCGCTCCAGACGAAGTCCTCGTAGGCCGCCGTGGACATGCCAGCGAGCTGGGCGTCGGCGGGCGCGGGGTGCTGGGTGAGACACCACTTCGTCTCGAGGCGGGCGTTCAGCACCTCGCGGTACGCGCGACCGAAGGCTGCGCCCATCTCCGTGCTGACGTCGCTCTGCTCGGTCACGTTCTCGTGGGGGCGGGCGACGACGGCCGCGTCCGCGTGTTTGAACAGCTGGAGGAGGTGTTCAGGTGCAGTGAGGTCGTCCTCGTCGGCGGCGCGGAGGTACGCGCGGGCCGCGCGGTCCGTGCCGATGCCACGGTCGCCGCGAGCGACCATCATCGGGTTCGCGCCGACCTCGCCGATCTGTTCGTAGAGCGCGACGGCGAGGTCCTCGGCCACGGGCGGCATGCTGACCACCACGTTCTCGTCGGGTTGCAGGTCGATAGCTCGGTCGACGATGACCTCCGCGTGCCTCCGAATCCGGGGATCCATGGGGTACATTCACGCAACGGTTCTGAAGGGTTTTTCGGAACAGTACATGTCACAGACAGGAGAGGACGGGTCAAGGACGCGGCCACTTTTGTCGCTCCGGTGCGCAGAGAGAGCCGTGATAGACCTCCGCAGTGACACGGTGACGACCCCCGGCGAGGCGATGCGCCAGTCCGCCGCGGACGCCGACGTGGGCGACGACGTCTACGGCGAGGACCCGACCGTCAACGAGCTCGAGGCGCGCGCCGCCGACGCCGTGGGGATGGAGGCCGCGCTGTACGTGCCGTCGGGGACGATGGGCAACCAGATCGCCGCGCGCGTCCACACCGAGCGCGGACAGGAGGTGCTCGTCGAACAGGAGAGCCACGTCTACAAGTACGAACTCGGCGGGTTCGCCCAGCACTCCCAGCTACAGGTGCGGACGTACGCCGGCGGCGCCAACGGCTGTCCGACCCCCGAGCAGGTCCGCGAGGGCTACGTCGAGGAGGAACTCCACCGGCCGGGCACGGGGCTGCTCTGCCTGGAGAACACGCACAACGTGAAGGGGGGCGTCCCGGTCCCGCGCGACGAACTCGCGGCCGCCGCCGACGCCGCAAGCAACCTCGGTCTCCCGGTGCACGTCGACGGCGCACGGGTGTTCAACGCGGCCACCGCGCTCGACGTCGACGCCGCGGACCTCCTCGCGCCCGCTGACTCCGTGATGTTCTGTCTCTCGAAGGGGCTGGGTGCGCCCGTCGGGTCGATGCTCGCGGGGAGCGAGGCGTTCGTCGAGCGCGCCCGCCGCACGCGGAAGCTGATGGGTGGCGGGATGCGCCAGGCCGGCGTCATCGCGGCACCCGGGCTGCTCGCGCTGGAGAACCGCGAGCGGCTCGACGTCGACCACGAGAACGCACGCCGACTGGCCGCCGAACTCGACGACCTGGAGGGGCTGTCTGTCCCTGTCCCGGAGACGAACATCGTGCTCGTCGACACGACGGAGACGGGTCTGAGCGCGGCCGAGTTCCTCGAAAACTGCGAAGCGGAGGGGGTGCTCGGTTCGGAGTTCGGGGAGTACACGGTGCGGTTCTGCACGCACCTCGACGTGGACGCCGCTGACGTGGACGAGTGCGTCGCCGCCGTCGAGCGCGCCCGCTAGCGTTTCCCGCGGTCCATGCCCTCCCTGAATCCGGTGAACGTCCGCCGGATGAACATGAACATGAAGAACACGAACAGCAGCACTGCGGCCGCGAGGGCGTAGAACACGGGGCCGAACTCCACCATACGTCGTAGTTCCTGCGCGTGACAATAGGGGTTTCGCCGGCCGGGCGGCCGGGCCGTGTCGTGTCAAGACAAAACTCATTGCACTGCATCTCAAAGGGGTGGTCATGTCCGGCCTGCTGCCCTCCCGTTCGGAGGCGGCCGACCCCGAGGGCGAACCTCGCGTGGTCGGTGTGGACTCCAACGACGCAGACCGATTGCTGTCGGCGCTCTCCTCGGGGACGTCCCGGAGCCTCTACGCCGCGCTCCACGACCGACCCGCCACGCCCTCCGAACTCGCGGAGGACGTCGACACGTCGCTCCAGAACGCCCAGTACCACCTCGAGAACCTCCAGGACGCCGAACTCATCGAGGAGTGCGACACGCGCTACTCCGCGAAAGGTCGAGAGATGAGCGTCTACGCCCCCTGTGACGCCCCCGTCGTGCTGTTCGCGGGCAGCGAGGAGGAGGGTGAGAACGTCCAGACGGCGCTCACCAGTCTCCTCGGCGGCATCGGCGTGCTGGGCGTGGCGAGCCTGCTCGTCCAGCGCATCTTCGGGAGCGGCCTCTCCGCGCCCGGCACCGGAACGGGGAACGCGGGCGCCGCAGAGACGACCAGCACCGTCGCGGGGTTCGTCGCGGAGAACCAGGAGCCCACGCGAGTCGCGGCCGACGCGGCGAGCCAGGGGATGGGGTCACTCCCGGTCGGCCTCACGTTCTTCCTCGGCGGCCTGCTCGTGTTCTCCCTCGTCGCCGTCGCGTGGTTCTACCGTAGCTAAAACGGCTATTTGAGTGTACGGTGCCTACTTGATACCGTGTTGCGTACAGTGTGGTACAGGCCGACACGGCCTGCGACCCCCTGACGCTACCGGCCCTCCACCCGGAACTCTCCTAACACGTCCCCCGCCCGGTTCCTGAGTTCGCCGCGGACACCGTCCGCTACTGGGTACAACTCCGCGTGTGCCGCCGGATTCCCGCGCGGGTCCGCGTGACTCCCCGGATTCAGCAGCGTCGTCTCCCGCGTCTCGGTCACCGTCGGCCGGTGCGTGTGGCCGGAGACGACGAGGTCGGCGCCACGCTCCCGCCCGAACAGTTCCAGGCCGGTCGCGCCGCCGCGCTGTCGGTGAGTCACCGCGACCGTCAGCCCCGCTGCGTCGAGCGTCCGGGCAGTTGGGAGGCGGTCCTGGACGGCCGGGTCGTCGGCGTTCCCGTGGACCGCGAGCAGTCGTTCGCTCGCCCCGTGGAACGCGTCGAGCGCCCGCTCGGTGGTGAAGTCTCCCGCGTGGACAACGGGGTCTGCCTCGCGCACCGCCTCCAGCGCTCTGCCGGCGAGCGCGTGGCCATCCTGGCTGTGCGTGTCCGACAACACGGCGATCATGTCCCGGGCTACGAGGCCGCGGCCCGTCACTGTTACGAGCGACGCCGACGGTCCGGTGCCAAGGGCTACTACTTAGTGTCGGCCGGCCGAACTCCGTCCAATGGCCGGCAGCAAGTCCGTCGTTCTCGCCGCACTGTTCGCCAACGGGGCCATCGCGGTGTTGAAGTTCCTCGGCTTTCTCGTCACGGGGAGCCCCGCGATGCTCTCGGAGACCTACCACTCCGTCTCTGACACCGGCAATCAGGTGTTCCTGCTCATCGGGCTGCGCTACGGCGAGCGGAGCGCGACGCGCTCGCACCCCTTCGGCTACGGGAAGGCGCAGTTCTTCTACTCCTTCCTCGTCAGCGTGATGCTGTTCGGCATCGCCGGCTGGGAGTCCGCGAAACACGGCTACGACGCGCTCACGGGCCACGGCCGGGTGCTCACCCAGCAGGCAGAACTGCTGGGCTACCAGTTCCCCGGCGTCTGGGTGAACTACTCCGTCCTCCTCAGCGCCGTCGCCTTCGAGTCCTACGCGTTCGCGAAGGCCTACGAGGAGATGAAACGCCAGATGAGAGAGCACGGCTGGGGGAGCTTCCGGCAGGCGTTCCGGCGCACGAGCGACACCACGACGCTGACCGCGCTCACGGAGGACACCGTCGCACTCCTCGGCCTGCTGCTGGCGCTGGCCGGCATCTTCCTCACCGAGCAGACGGGGAACCCCGCCTACGACGCCGCGGCGGCGCTCGCCATCGGTGTCCTGCTGATGTTCTTCGCCGTCGCGCTGGCGTGGGAGAACAAGCGCCTGCTGCTCGGCGAGAGCCTCGCAGAGGACGAGGAGAACGAACTCCGGTCGGTCGTGGAGAACTTCGAGGGCGTCGATTCCGTCGTCGGCCTCCGGACCGTCTTCTTCGGGCCCAACGACATCGTGGTGACCGCCGACGTCGAGTTCGTCCACGGCCCCGAAACCCGGGAGATGGAGGCCACCATCTCGGGGCTCAGGGACGCGCTCAAGTCGGCGAACTCCAGCATCACGAAGGTGTACGTCGAACCGGAAGACGGGAGCTGAGCGCCCGGACACCCGGCCTGACGCATCGGCCGCCTCGACGAGGCGGACGTTTATACGACGTGGCGACCAACTCGCCCCTATCGTGGCCGCGAGCGACCCACCCGACGAGTACATGCAGTTCTTCCCGAAGCCCTCGCCGTACGACAACCAGCGGGCGGCGATGGACGGGATCCGGGACGCCCTCGACACCGGCAGGGACGTGCTGTTCGAGGGGGCCTGCGGGACGGGGAAGACGCTCGCAGCGCTCGCGCCGGCGCTCGCGCACGCCCGCGAGACGGACAAGACGGTGGTCATCACGACGAACGTCCACCAGCAGATGCGCCAGTTCGTCCGGGAAGCCCGGGAGATCCACGACGCCGAACCCATCCGCTCCGTCGTGTTCAAGGGGAAGGGGTCGATGTGCCACATCGACGTCGACTATCAGGAGTGCCAGGTGCTCCGGGACAACACCCACGAACTCGTCGACGCCGAACGCGACAAGCGGCAACTGGAGGAGCGGCAAGCGGCGCTCTTAGAGGAGAGCCAGGGCGGCGACGCCGACGCGGCGGACGCCCGGCAGGCGGTCCTCGACGAACTCGAGTCCGTGGAGGCGGACCTCGAGGACCTCCGCGAGGGCAACGTCTGCGAGCGCTACTACGAGAACCTCGCGCGGGACAACGACGAGTTCTACGGCTGGCTCTACGACGACGTGCGGACCCCCGAGGACATCTACGACTACGCCGAGGAGGCGGGGCTCTGCGGCTACGAACTGCTCAAAGACGGGATGGAGGGCGTCGACCTCGCGGTCTGTAACTACCACCACCTGCTCGACCCGGGCATCCGCGCGCAGTTCTTCCGCTGGCTCGGCCGGGACCCCGAGGACGTCGTTGTGGTGTTCGACGAAGCCCACAACATCGAGGACGCCGCCCGCGACCACGCCGCCCAGACGCTCACGGAGAACACCCTCGACAGCGCGC
Organism: Halobacterium sp. DL1; assembly: GCA_000230955.3. Taxonomy (NCBI): domain Archaea; kingdom Methanobacteriati; phylum Methanobacteriota; class Halobacteria; order Halobacteriales; family Halobacteriaceae; genus Halobacterium; species Halobacterium sp. DL1. Next base: position 40,574 of record CP007060.1, on the reverse strand, counting down.
TCTCGGAACTGGAGGAGGTGACCCAGGACCGTGCGGCCGCTGCCGAACGCGTCGTCTCCGCGTTCCGTGACGCGCTCGTCGAAACGTACGAGGAGTCGTTCGGGCCGGGCGGCCAGGGGCCACCCCGCGCGAAGTCGGAGGTCGGGCCGAACTGGGAGGACGTCCCGGTCGCGAACGAGAACCGCCGGGACGACCTCACTCTCGCCTTCCTCCAGCAGTACACCGGACCGGGCATCCACGAGGACGTCGACGACGCGCTCGCGCTCGGGGAGTACCTCGAGGAGGAGTACGAGGAGGCCTACCGCAACGGCGAGACCACCACCCGCCGCGACTGCCACGTCCTGCAGGTCGCCGAGTTCGTCGAGACGTACGTCGAGGACGGCGGCGAACTCGGGCAGTATCCGACCGCCGCGGTCCGCCGCGACGAGGGCACCGAGGCGGTGTACGGCCGCGCGGAACTGTACACCTGCATACCGCGGGAGGTGACGACGACCCTCTTCGACGCGGTCCACGCGAGCGTGCTGATGAGCGCGACCCTGCGGCCGTTCGACGTCGTCGGCGACGTCCTCGGCCTCGAAGACCCCGTGGAGATGGCGTTCGGGCTCCAGTTCCCCGCGGAGCGCCGGCGCACGTTCGCCGTCGACACGGAGCCGCTGTTCGCCTCGAAGCGCGACGACCGGAGCGTCCAGCGGGAGGTCGCCGACGTCCTCCGCGACGCAGTGCGGTTCACGCCCGGGAACTGCCTGTTCTTCTTCCCGAGTTACGCGGAGGCCGAGCGCTACCACGACCTCCTCTCGGACGTCGACGCCGCGCGCTACCTCGACGAACCCGGCGTCGCCGCCGAGGAGCTCCGGCAGTCGTTCGTCGCCGACCGGAACGGCGCGCTGTTCACCTCGCTGTGGGGGACGCTCGCGGAGGGCGTGAGCTTCGACGGCGACGACGCCCGGACGGTCGCGGTGGTGGGCGTCCCCTACCCCCACCTCGACGCCCGCGCGGAGGCCGTCCAGGACGCCTACGACCGCGCGTTCGGTGACCGCGAGGACTCCCGGCGGAACGAGGACGCGGGCTGGCGGTACGCCGTCGAGATTCCGACCGTCCGGAAGACCCGGCAGGCCATCGGCCGCGTCATCCGGTCGCCCGAGGACTTCGGCGTCCGGATGCTCGTCGACCGCCGGTACACCGCGGGCAGCAGGACAGAGATGCGGAAGTACAGCGTCAACTCCACGTTCCCGCCGGAGGACCGCTCGGAGCTCGTGGACATCGACCCGGAGAAGCTGCGGTTCTCGATGCTCAACTTCTACGGCGACCTCGACGCCTACGACGGCGACCCGCCCAGTCCGTGATACCCAGCAGAAACGTAACCGTGTGGGGGTCGGGCCGCGCCTCAAAACGCCGAAAGCGCCATCTGGAGCGCTTTCGGAACCATGACGCCGACCAGTAGCTGTGACCACATCGTGAACGTGGCCGGGTACTCCCGCGTCGCGGTGACGAGGTTCAGTCGCTCGCGGTAGGTCAAGTACTCGGCCGGCGGGTCGTGGGCGTCGAACTGTCGGATGTCCCACGGCTCGTCTAGCTGCTCCCGGGCGAGGTCATCGAGGCGGCGGACCTCCTCTCGCTTCTCGCGCGCCATGAACCGGTGGAGCTCGTAGATGCCGTAGGCCATCACGCCGACGGCCACCACCCAGACGGCCGTGAAGCCAGCGTTCACCGCTGCTCCCGGCGCCGACAGTTCATCGTACGCGAAGGGGCCACCGAGCACGTGCGGCCCATACATCGCGAGCGCGTACGCCACGAGGCCGACCATGACGCAGTAGTACGCGTACTTGAGGAGTTCCCCGACGGGCCGCATCCCGCCCAGTCCCTCGGGGTCGAGGAAGTCGACGTTCACCTCCGCGCGGGCGATGCGACGAGGGACGAGCACCTCGACGGTGAGGTACGTGGCGAGGAACGTGCCGAAGATGGGGACGTAGCCGAACGGCGTGACGACGAGGAAGCGGAACACTCGCGCCGGCCCGCCCGCCGCGTAGAGTTGCTCGATACCGAGGAGGACGGTGGCGTTCACCAGTGTGAAGCCCACGCCCACGGCGACGACGATTGCGCCGAGCGCGGGCGGAACGAACTCACGCAGCTGGTCCGGCGAACCGGCGCGGTCGAGGAGGCGGCTCTCCTGGACGGCGGACTCGTAGCGCTGGAACAGCGAGTGGGTCGCGAGCGCCGCGCCGACGAGGACCACCGGGCGCACCAGCCACAGCGGGTTCTCGACGAACGCGACGGGACGGTTCGTGACCGCGTTGAACCCCTGGAGGACGACCACCTCGACGAACACGACGAGGAGCGCGTAGGCCGTGAGCGGTTCGGCCCGAGCCCCAGCGACGGCAGTGATGTTCTCGAAGCCGATTCGTCCGAGGAACCGGACGAACAGCGGTTTCCCGGCGACCGCCGCGTGCTCGCTGGTCGGGTCGACGTGCCTGCTCATCAACCTCGAATTGTCTACACCTGTAATGAATGTGTGGGAGTTTGACACTCCGGGAAAAGTGCCTGCGGTCGGGTGCTACGCCGGCAGCGAGATGGTGTCGACGCGTTCGCCGTACTCGGCGTCGTAGAGTTCGAGTTCGCCGATGGTCCACGTCACCGGCCCGACCTCGCGGCCGCGAACGTTGTCGACGGCGCGGCGGCCCTGGAAGCCGTCGGCGTCTCGGGCGAGCGTGACGTGGGGGTCGTAGTCGTCGCCGCCCTCCAGAATCGGAACGGGGTCGAACACCTCACAGAGGCGCGCGTGGAGGTCGTGGATGCCGGGGCTCTCGACGGCGAGGTAGACGACGGGGCTCGACCCGTTCGGCGGGTTGTCGAACGTGTCGACCTCGGAGACGCGGGCTTCTACCGCGGGCGCGCCGCGGAGCGCTTCTTTGGCGGTCTGCCAGGCGGTCCGGAGTTCCTTGCGGTCGTCGGCGGGGACGCGCTTCAGGAGGAGCGTGCGCTCGTGCCACTCGCGGACGCGGGCGAACTCCGAGAGCGCCGGGCGGAGGTCGTCGGCGAGTTCGTTCACCGCCGGGGGAACCGGCGCGTTCACGCTGTACACGCCCTCCAGTCGGGACCGGAGCGTGAAAGCGCTGACGTTAGATGCGGTCGAGCAGCCACAGCACGATGAGCACGACGAGCACGATACCGATGACCGGCTTGAAGACGCCGAGGATGGACGCCAGCGTTCCCACGATCGTCTCGACGATCTCGAGGACGAGCCAGACGACGACGAGCAGGAGGACGATTTTGAGCAGGCTGTCGGTGTCCAGCGCGGCCCGTGAGCGTGTCATGCCCGGCTGTTGCGAGACGACGCCCATCAGCGTTCGGGCCGTTCGCGGCAAACCTCGGTCGGGGAACAACGCTTAAGCCCACGGAGCCAGTTCGGTAGGGTACAATGACGTCGCCGGCTCCCCTCACGGGTACTCCCGCCGGGAGCCGCGCGGCCGCCGCTCGACGCCCGCCGCGACGACCGGGGTCCCCCTGACCCCACTACAGTTCTCCCCCAGTTCTCGGTCGGTTGCATCAGCGTTCGAGCGTCGCGGTAATCACATCACATGACAGGACAGAAAGTCGCGCTCGCCTTCTCGGGCGGGCTCGACACGACGGTCTGCGTACCGCTGTTGAAAGAGGAGTACGGCTACGACGAGGTAATCGGCGTCACGGTCGACGTCGGCCAGCCCGACGCGGAGTTCGCGGAGGCCCACGAGACGGCCGATGCGCTCGGCGTCGAGCACTTCGTCGTCGACGCGAAGGCGGAGTTCGCCGAGCGCTGCTTCGACGCGGTGAAGGCGAACGCGACCTACCAGGGCTACCCGCTCGGCACGGCGCTCGCGCGCCCGGTCATCGCCGAGGCAATTCTCGAGGTGGCCGAGGAGCAGGGCTGTGCGGCGGTCGCCCACGGCTGCACCGGGAAGGGCAACGACCAGTTGCGTTTCGAGGCGGTGTGGCGCGCGAGCGACCTCGAGGTGCTCGCCCCCGTCCGCGAACTCGGCCTCACGCGCGAGTGGGAGATCGAGTACGCCGCGGAGAAGTGCCTCCCCGTGGAGGCGGGCAACGACGGCGAGTGGAGCATCGACACGAACCTCTGGAGCCGCTCCGTCGAGGGCGGCGACCTGGAGGACCCGGGCTACCAGCCAACCGAGGACATCTACGACTGGACTGACGCCCCGACGGGCGACACCGAAACTGTCGACATCGGCTTCGAGAACGGCGTCCCCGTCTCCGTCGACGGCGAGGAGATGGAGCCCGTCGCCCTCATCGAGTACCTCAACGACCTCGCCGGGAGCTACGGCGTGGGTCGCACCGACCTGATGGAGGACCGCATGCTCGGCCTGAAGGTCCGCGAGAACTACGAGCACCCCGCAGCCACCACGCTGCTGGCCGCCCACGAGGCCCTCGAGGGGCTCGTGCTCACGAAGGACGAGCGCGACTTCAAGCAGCAGGTCGACCAGCAGTGGGCCCAGAAGGCCTACGAGGGCCTCGCCGACCACCCGCTCGTCGCGGCGCTCGACGCGTTCATCGACCAGACCCAGCAGTCGGTCACGGGCACGGTGACCATCAAGTTCGAGGGCGGACAGGCCCGTCCGGTCGCCCGCGAGAGCGAGCACGCGGTCTACTCCGCGGACGCCGCCTCCTTCGACACGGAGACGGTCAACGGCATCGAACAGGAGGACGCCACTGGCGTCGCGAAGTATCACGGCTTCCAGTCCCGCCTCGCGAACGCGAGCAAGCCCGAACTGAAGACCGACGGCGGCGCGGGCGAGGCGCACGGCGCCTCGGGAACAGCGAGCGGCGACGCCGCGAGCAGCGAGGCTGACCTGACCGAGACAGAGGCGAGCGACGAATGAGCGGGGAGGACGACGGCACGGTGGTGCGCCGCGACCGCTTCAGCGGCGGCCCCGCGCGGTCGTTCCTCTCCTCGCTCGACGGCGACGCGCGCATCTTCGCCGCGGACCTCGCGGTGGACCGCGCGCACGTAGTGATGCTCGCCGAACAGGGCGTCGTCACCGACGACGAGGCGGCCGAGATTCTGGGCGCACTCGACGACGTGGAGAGCGCGGGCTTCGACGCACTCCCCGACGGCGAAGACGTCCACGAAGCCATCGAGACGGCCGTCGTGGAGCGCGTCGGTCGCGTCGGCGGGAAGATGCACACCGCGCGCTCCCGCAACGACGAGGTGGCGACCTGCATCCGCCACCGCCTGCGCGAGGACCTGCTCGACGCACTCGATTCCGTCCTCGCGCTGCGCGAGTCGCTGGCCGCGGTTGCAGAGGCCGAGGCCGAGACGGTGATGCCCGGCTACACGCACCTCCAGCCCGCGCAGCCGACGACCGTCGCGCACTGGGCGCTCTCTTACGAGGGGACGCTCGCCCGCGACGCGGCGCGCCTGCTGGACGCCTACGACCGCACGAACGAGTCGCCGCTCGGCGGGGCGGCGTTCGCGGGGACGACGTTCGACGTCGACCGCGAGCGCACCGCCGACCTGCTCGGCTTCGACGGCGTGGTGACGAACGCGACGGACGCGGCCGCGAGCCGCGACTTCCTGCTCGAGTCCGTCGCCGCGCTCTCCTCGGTCGCCGTGACCTGTTCGGGCCTCGCGGAGGACCTCGTGTTCTTCGCGAACCGCGGGTTCGTCGACCTGAACGACGACTACGCCTCCACCTCGTCGATCATGCCCCAGAAGAAGAACCCGGACACGCTGGAACTCGTGCGCGCGACGGCGGGCGACGCCGTCGGCGCCTACCAGGCCCTCGCGACGACGCTGAAGGGGCTCCCCCGCGCCTACAACCGCGACCTGCAGCGCGCGACGGTGCACGTCTGGCACGCGGTGGACTGCGTCTCGGAGGCCACCGAGGTCGCCGGCGGCGCTGTCGCGACCGCCGACTGGCCCGCGGAGACGCTCGTCGAGGCGGCCGGCGAGGGCTTCTCGACGGCGACGGGCGTAGCCGACGCACTCGCCGCGGCGGGACTGCCGTTCCGGACTGCGCACGAGATTGTTGCGCTCGCTGCTGACCAGGGCGCGGACCTCGACGCGGTGGACGCCGCCGCCCGCGAGGTGACCGGCAACTCGCTGTCGGACCTCGTCGACCCCGAACTCGTGGCGGCGGCGCTCGACCCGGTTGAGAGCGTCGTGCAACGCGATTCGACGGGCGGCCCGGCGCCGGAGGCGGTTCGCGACGCGCTCGTGGACGTCTTCGACGGCATCGACGCCGACGAGACCGGCGTCGCGGACCGTGAAGCGGCGCTCGAATCGGCGACAGCCGACCTCAACGCGGAGGTGGCGACGTATGTCTGAGGTCGCCGCTCTGCGCGCGGCAGCCGCACTCGCCGCCCCGCTTCGACGACCGCGACCGCCCCTCTGGGGCAAAACTAGTCAACTCTCTGAACTCGATTCCGTTTCGGTCGTTCGCAATTCTTGCGCGTTCTCGCGCCGGTAGCCGTTAGTGTAGTTTGTTTATATTGTTTGACAGGTTCGATTAGCTTAAGTGGTACCAGTGGATACGGTGAGTTGTAATGACTACCTGCACCGAGTGCGGGGCCGACGTGGCCCTCCACGACGACGCCGAGACCGGAGAGATCGTCGACTGTGGCACCTGCGGTACCGAACTGGAGGTCGTCGACGACGACCCCCTGACACTGGAGAAAGCGCCCGAGCTCGCCGAGGACTGGGGGGAGTGAGTTGCGCTTCGGTCTGCTGTACTCGCGCATCCGCCAGGACGAGAAGCTCCTGCTGACGGAGCTCCGCGAGCGCGGCCACGACGTCGAGAAGGTGGACGTGCGCAAGCACGGCTTCGCCCTCGACGGCACCGACGCGCCGCTCGCGGACTGCGACCTGGTGGTCGACCGCTGCCTCGCGACGAGCCGTTCGACGTACCTCACGGAGTTCTGCGAGTCGTACGGCGTCCCGGTCGTGAACAGCGCCGAGACGGCCGCGCTCTGCGCAGACAAGGCGAAGACGAGTATCGCACTCGCGGACGCCGGCATCCCGACGCCCGACACGACCGTCGCGTTCACCACCGACAGCGCGCTCGAGGCCATCGAGTCCTACGGCTACCCCTGCGTCCTGAAGCCCGTCGTGGGCTCGTGGGGGCGTCTCATGGCGAAGGTCGAGTCGCGGTCGGCAGCCGAGGCCATCCTCGAACACAAGGCGACGCTCGGCCACTACGAGCACAGCGTCTTCTACGTCCAGGAGTACGTCGACAAGCCGGGCCGCGACATCCGCGTGGTCGCCGTCGACGGCGAGCCAGTCGCGGCGATGACGCGCTCGGGCGACCACTGGCTGACGAACGCCGCGAAGGGCGGCGAGGTGAACGCCTTCGACGTCGACGACGAACTCGCTGCACTCGTGAAGGACGCGAGTGACGCCGTCGGCGGCGGTCTGCTCGGCGTGGATGCGATGGAGACGGCAGACGGCTACACAGTCCACGAGGTCAACCACACCGTCGAGTTCAAGGCGCTGAACGAGGCGACGGACGTCGACGTGCCCGCCGCGGTCGTCGACTGGCTGGAGGCGAAGGCCGCCTCCCAGGTGGAGGTGACCGCCTGATGGCGACGGCGGCAGCAGACGACGCGGACGCGGCGACGGCGACCGCTGCGGTCGTCGGCGCGAGCGGGTTCGCGGGCGGCGAACTGCTCCGCCTGCTCGCCGGCCACCCGGAGTTCGCGGTGGCCCAGGCGACCAGCCGCGAGTACGCGAACAAGACGGTCGGCAGCGTCCACCCGAATCTCCGCGGCCTCGACCTCCGGTTCACCCAGCCGACGGACCTCGAATCGGTGGACGTGCTGTTCGCCGCGGCGCCCCACGGCGTCGCGATGGAGCACGTCGACGCGTGGCAGGACGCCGCGGACACCGTCGTCGACCTGAGCGCGGACTTCCGCCTCGGGACCGAGGCGCAGTACGACGAGTGGTACGACGGCCACACCGCGCCCGACAACCTCGACGACTCCGTCTACGCGCTCCCCGAGATTTCCCGCGACGAACTCGCGGGCGCGGACCTGATTGCGGGCGGTGGCTGCAACGCTACCGCGACGATTCTCGGCCTGCTCCCGCTGCACGAGGCCGGCCTCCTCGAGGACGCCCACGTCGTCGTCGACGTGAAAGTCGGCTCCTCGGAGGGCGGCGCGAGCGGTGGGAAGGCCTCCTCGCACGCCGAGCGTTCGGGCGTCGTCCGTCCGTACGCGCCCACAGGCCACCGTCACGAGGCCGAGATCGAGCAGGAACTCGGCCTCTCGGTGTCGTTCACGGCCCACGCCGTCGACATGGTGCGTGGGGCCGCGGCGACGTGCCACGTGTTCCCCGAGGAGACGCCCACGAAGGGCGACCTCTGGGGCGCCTACCGCGAGACGTACGACGACGAGCCGTTCGTGGAGACGGTCGCCGGCGGGAGCGGTGTCTACCGCTACCCCGAACCGAAGGTCGTCGCCGGCACGAACGACGCGGAGGTCGGTTTCGAACTGGACGAAGAGAACGGCCGCGTGGTCGCGTTCTCGGCCATCGACAACGTGGTGAAGGGGTCGGCCGGGCAGGCCGTTCACGCGGCGAACATCGCGCTCGGCTACGAGGAGACGGCCGGACTGAACCAGCTCGGGATGCACCCGGTGGGAAGTCCATGAGTTCGCAAAGCGAACTCGAATGTCGCTTGCTCGCTCCGCTCGCAGGCGACGATTCGACTTCCGAGAGACGGTCGCGCGAGGCGCGCTGCGACTCTCGGCGTCACGCTCACCACGCGGGGTGGTTCGCGTGACTGTAGTAGTCAAAATCGGCGGCGCTCGCGCCGTCGACCCGGCGGGCGCAGTGACGGACGTCGCCCACCTCACGGTGAACGACGAGGACGTCGTGGTCGTCCACGGCGGGTCGACCGCAGTGGACGGCGCGCTCGAGGACTTCGGGACGGAACCGGAGTACGTCGAGTCGCCCTCGGGGATGACCGGCCGGTTCACCGACGAGGAGACGATGGACGTGTTCACGATGGCGATGGGGAAGGTGAACACCGACCTCGTCGCCGCCTTCGAGAACGCCGGCGTGCCCGCGGTGGGTCTCAACGGCGTCGACGGCGGCCTGCTGACGGGGCCGCGGAAGTCCGCGGTGAAGGTCGTCGAGGACGGCAAGAAGAAGATCCGTCGGGGCGACCACTCCGGGAAGATAGAGTCCGTGAACACGGACCTCCTGGAGGCCCAGCTGGACGCGGGCTACGTGCCCGTCGTCTCGGTGCCGATGCTCGCCGACGACGGCGTGGCGGTGAACGCGGACGCGGACCGCGCTGCCGCGGCCGTCGCGGGCGCGCTCGACGCGACGCTGGTCGTGCTGACCGACGTCGAGGGCGTCTACGAGGACCCCGAGGACCCGGACTCGCTCATCGAGGAGGTGCTGACGCCCACAGACCTCGCGGCTGCCGAGGACGCCGCCGAGGGGTTCATGTCGAAGAAGGTGCTCGCCGCGACGGAAGCCCTTGAGAGCGGCGCGGAGTCGGTTGTCGTGGCGGACGCGAACAGCCGCGACCCCGTCGTGCGCGCCCTCGACGGCGCGGGGACGCGCTTCGACCCGGAGGCAGTATGAGCGGCTTCGTCTTCGGCGAGAAACCCATCGAGATCGAGTCCGGCGACGGCGTCCACCTCTACGACACCGGGGGCACCGAGTACCTCGACATGGGCGCCTCCTACGCCTGCGCGCCCGCCGGCCACTGCCACCCCGACGTGGTGTCGGCCGTCCAGGAGCAGGCCGCCGACCTGCTGTTCGTCCAGGGGTCGTACCCGACGCCGACGCGCACCGCGCTGTACGACCGCCTCGCCGGACTGGGGCCCGGGGACTGCTCGAACGTCTGGCTCTGCAACTCCGGCACGGAGGCCAACGAGGCCGCGCTGAAGTTCGCGCGCCACGCCACCGGCCGCGAGAAGGTGGTCGCGGCGAAGCGCGCGTTCCACGGCCGCACGCTGGGGTCGCTCGCAGCGACCTGGAAGCAGAAGTACAAGGACGGGTTCGCGGTCCCCGACAACGTCGAGTTCGTCGACTACGGCGACGCGGACGCGCTCGCCGACGCGGTGGACGACGACACCGCCGCCGTCCTGCTCGAACCCATCCAGGGCGAGGGCGGCGTCCACGCGGCGCCAGGGGGCTACCTGCAGGCCGCCCGCGAGGCCTGCGACGAGACGGGCGCGGCGCTCGTCTTCGACGAGATACAGACCGGCCTCGGTCGGACGGGCGACCTGTGGGCCTGCGAGGGAGTGGGCGTGGAACCCGACGTACTCACCGTGGCGAAGGGGCTCGGCAGCGGCCTGCCCATCGGCGCGACGCTCTGCGCGGACTGGATAGCCGAGGACGCGGGGAACCACGGGTCGACGTTCTCCGGTGGTCCCGTCCCCTGCGCCGCGGCGCTCGCCACGCTGGACGTCATCGAGGACGAGGAGCTGGCGGCGAACGCGGCATCCGTGGGGGAGCACCTGCAGTCGGCGCTCGGTGACCTCCCGGTGCGCGACGTGCGCGGCGCTGGTTTGCTAGTCGGTGTCGAGGTGAAACGGGGGGCGAACCGCGCCCTTCAGTCGCTCGCGATGAAACACGGCATTCTCGCACTCCCCGCGGGGCGGACGGTAGTGCGCCTCTTGCCGCCGTTAACGGTCGACGAGACTGACGCCGACAGCGTGGTGGACGCGCTGGAGGCGGTGCTGTGACGCCCCGGGGACTCCTCCACGAGCTCGTCTCTACCCCCTCTGTTTCGGGTGGAGAGGCCGAGGCCGCGGGCGTCCTCGTGGACTACTTCGAGGCCGCCGGGCGCGAGGCGTGGACCGACGACGCGGGCAACGTCCGCGCGCCCGGCGACGACGCAGTTCTCCTGACGAGCCACGTCGACACAGTCCCCGGGGAGATCGAGGTGCGGGAGGAAGCGGGGGAGCTCTGGGGTCGGGGGAGCGTCGACGCCACCGGGCCGCTCGCGTCGATGGCCGCGGCGAGCGTCGAGACCGGCGCGTCGTTCGCGGGCGTCGTCGAGGAGGAGACCACCTCGGCGGGCGCGCGCCACCTCGTGACGGACCGCGAGGAACCGGACGCCGTGGTGAACGGCGAACCCTCCGGCTGGGACGCCATCGCGCTGGGCTACCGCGGCCTCGTGCGCGCCGACTACGAGGTGACGACCGCGAGCGGCCACTCCTCGCGGCCGGAGCCCAACGCCGTCCAGCACGCCACCGCGTGGACCGAGCGCGTGCAGGCCGCCTTCGAGCCCGGGGAGTCGGTGTTCGAGTCGGTGACGGTCAAGCCCGTCTCCGTCCAGGGAGGGCTCTCCGCCGACGGCGAACGCGTGGAGGCGACCGTCGAAGTGGAGTTCCGCCTGCCGCCTGGAACGACGGCCGATGACGTGCGGGCGACCGTCGCGGACTGCACCGACCACGGGACGGTGACGTGGGGCGAGGCGATTCCACCGGTGGTGTCGAGCCCCCGGACGTCCGTCGCTGGCGCGCTCCGTGCGGGCATCCGGGAGGCGGGCGGCGAGCCGACGCACCTCCGGAAGACCGGGACCAGCGACGCGAACCACTACGCGGCGGCGTGGGACTGCCCCGTCGCCACGTACGGCCCGGGCGACTCGGCGCTCGACCACGCGCCGGACGAACGCATCGACCTCGCGGACTTCGACCGCGGGGTCGCAGTACTGACGACAGCGGCAGACAGATTATGCACTTCCTGACAATCGACGACCTGACCCCCGAACAGCTGGCGAGCGTACTCGACGACGCGGCTGCGCTGAAGCGCGCGCAGGCCGACGGCATCCCCCACCCCGCGCTCGCGGGCCGAACGCTCGCGATGCTGTTCGAGAAGCCCTCGACGCGGACGCGCGTGAGCTTCGAGGTGGGGATGACCCAGCTCGGCGGCCACGCCGTCTTCCTCGGCCAGAACGACATCCAACTCGGGAACGGCGAGCCGGTGGCGGACACGGGCCAGGTGCTCGGCCGCTACGCGGACGCCGTGATGGCCCGGGTCTTCGACCACGACGACCTGACGGAGCTCGCCGCGAACTCCCGGGCGCCGGTGGTGAACGGGCTGACCGACGACGCCCACCCCGCCCAGACGCTCGCGGACCTGCTGACGCTCCGCGAGGTGGTCGGCGAGACGGGGACCGTCGCGTGGGTCGGCGACGCCAACAACGTCGCCGCGTCGTTCCTCGTCGGCGCGGCGATGATGGGCTACGACGTGCGCGCCGCCACGCCCGAGGGATACCCGTTCGAGGAGTCGGTCCTCGCGCGCGCCGAGTCCTACGGCGACGTCGCCGTCGGCCACGACCCGGAGGCCGCGACGGCGGACGCCGACGTGGTCTACACGGACGTCTGGGTGAGCATGGGCGACGAGGACGAGCGCGCGGCCCGCCTCGACGCCTTCGAGGGGTTTCAGGTCGACGAGGCGCTGCTCGGCGACGCGGTGTTCATGCACTGTCTCCCCGCCCACCGCGGCGAGGAGGTGGCCTCGAGCGTCGTCGACGGCCCCAACTCGGTCGTCTGGCAGCAGGCCGAGAACCGGCTGCACGCCCAGAAGGCGCTGCTCGTGGAACTCGTGGACTGAACTGCTACTCCGCGAGCGCCGCGTAGAGCCCGCCGAGGACGACGCCGTAGACGACGTGCCCGACGAGGCTCTGTGGGTTCAGGTTCGGGACCGCGGGCGCCGCGCCGAAGCCGACCGCCTGCAGCCACACCGGCATCACGACCGCGGCGAACACTACCCACAGGACGACGCCGTAGGCGGCGCCGACGAGCGTGGTTCGGCCCAGCTTCTCGAACCCACCAGCGGTGGCGATTGCGGCGAAGACGACCCCGAATACCGCGCTGTGGCTGAGGTGGAGTATCCAGCCCACCGTGCCGCCGGAGAGCCCGTACAGCGCGGGAATCGCGTTCTCGATGACCGGCGTCATCACCACACTCAGCATCGCACCGAAGACGATGCCCGCGACGACGCCCGCGAGGACGCCGCGCGCCCACTCTGGCCAGTTCGTTTCGACCGCCGTGGCGTCTGCTGTCTCGGTTGCCATACGAGAACACACCACGAGACCGGATAAACCGCTGCTGCGGACGTGTACGGGCGACGCACACCCGAGGTGGGGTTTACGGTGGTCGTCGTCGAATAGTTCAGTATGTCCGACGAACCCACCCTGCGAGCGCTGATGCTCGTCGAAGAGCCCGACTCCGGCGACATACTCCGGTGCGTGTTCGGCCTCCACGAGCGCGACGTGGACACCTACCTCGCACTGCGCGCGACGGGGGAGGCCAGTGCGGGCGAACTCGCCGACGGCCTCGACCGGGACCGCTCGACGGTGGCGCGGGCACTCACGAGACTTCACGAGAAGGACGTCACGGAGCGCCACCGGGTGATACTCGACCACGGCGGCGAGATGTTCTGTTACGAGGCGGTCCCGCTGCCGGAGCTGAAATCGCGGATGCACGAGGAACTCACTGCGTGGGCGGACTACGTCCACGGGCGAATCGAGGAGTTCGAGGAGGACGACGCCGTCGTGGCCCCAGGCCGCGACTGACGGCGTGGACTGGACTGCCGGGCCGTGGTTGCCACGAGGGGTAAGCATATGTGAGATGGTCACATCCCTCTAAGGGCATCGCCATGAAACCGTGCCACAACTGTCAGGCGGTTATCGACGAGTACACCCTGGACAAACAACTCGAACCCCTGCGCGACCTCACAGTCGACGACTTCCACCTCTGTGCCGACTGTGTGACCGTCGAATCCGACGCGTGCGTGAAGTGTGGCGGCGCGGTGTACGTCCCCCGAAACGCCTCGATTACGCCCGACTACTGCCCGGCCTGCCGCTCGGACCTGATCGAACACACGGGCGACGACCCCGGCTGGACCTGCGACGCGGTCTCTCACTGAGCGACGACCCCCCATTTTTTCGCGTCGAGCCGACAGTCGATAGCTGGCAAAACCCGCACCACCCGGCCCGTATTTGTGTGTCCGACTCCGAGACGTGACCATGACCGACCTCTCGCTAGGTGGTGACACGCCGGCCGTCGCCGACGACGGCGTCTGGCTCGCGTGCGTGGAGTGTGGCGCGACGCTCGCGCCGTTCGACGACGTGGTGTACAGCTGTCCCGACTGCGACGGCCTCCTGGAGGCGCGGTACGCCCACTACCCGACGTTCGACGAGTTCGACGGCGCGGGCGTCTGGCGCTACCGGGCGGCGCTCCCGTTCGAGGCCGGCGTCTCCATCTCCGAGGGGAACACGCCGCTGTACGAGGTGCCGAAGATCGCGGACCGCGCGGACGTCGCGGACCTCCGCGTGAAACACGAGGGGATGAACCCGACGGGGAGTTTCAAGGACCGCGGGATGACCGTCGGCGTGCGCGTCGCCGACGAGCTCGGCGTCGGGCGGTTGGCCTGCGCCTCGACGGGGAACACGAGCGCGGCACTGGCCGCGTACGGCGCGCGGGCCGACACCCCGGTGCTCGTCCTCCTGCCGGCGGGGAAGGTAGCGGCAGGGAAGGTCGCGCAGGCGGCGCTCCACGGCGCGCGCATCTGCGAGGTCGACGGCAACTTCGACGACTGCCTCGACGTCGTCGCGGAGCTCGCCGACCGCGGGGAGGCCTACCTGCTGAACTCGCTGAACCCGTTCCGTCTCGAGGGCCAGAAGACCATCGGCCTCGAGATTCTCGAACAGTCGCGTGAGGCGACCGGCGAGTGGCCCGACCGAATCGTCCTCCCCGTCGGGAACGCCGGGAACACCGCTGCGCTCTACAAGTGCTTCCGGGAACTCGTCGCCGCGGGCGAGATGAGCGAGGACGAGATGCCGAAGCTCACGGGCGTGCAGGCCGAGGGCGCGGCGCCGATGGTCGAGGCCGTCGAGGCCGGTCGCGACCACGTCGAGCGCTGGGACGACGTAGAGACGCGGGCGACGGCCATCCGCATCGGCAACCCGGTGAACGCGCCGAAGGCGCTCCCGGGCATCTACGACACGGACGGCACCGCGGTGGCCGTCTCCGACGAGGAGATTACGGACGCTCAGCGCATGCTCGCCGAGGACGGCGTCGGCGTCGAGCCCGCCTCGGCCGCCTCGGTCGCCGGCCTCCTGGAACTCCGGGAGCGCGGCGAGATTGACGCCGACGAGCGGGTCGTCTGCCTCACGACCGGGCACCTGCTGAAGGACCCGGACGCGGCGGCCGCCGCGGGCGGGGACCCGACCCCGGTTCCGGCCGACGCCGACGGCGTTCTCGACGCACTCTGAGACCGACCATTCGTTCTTTTTTCACGTACCGACACCGGTTATTCCACTGATACACGCCGTGAAACGTCGTGTATTCCCGATACATTTATTCAGGGTAACGGACAGGTAGTGGTATGCAACTGACTGTCGGGGTGGCGCTCTCCGTCGCGTCGGCAGTCGTCTCGTTCGCCGTCGCTGCGCTGGCGTGGCGGCGGAAGGCACCGGGGACCGTCGGCCTCGTCGCGTTCACCGCCGCCGCGGGCGTCTGGGCCGGCGGGAACGCGATGCAGGTGGCGGCCACCACACTCGACGCGAAACTGCTCGCCGTCGACGTCCAGTGGGTCGGCATCCTCGTCGTGCCGGTGGCGTGGTTCGTCTTCGCCGCCGAGTACACCGGCCGGGAGGAGTGGGTGAACCGCCGGACGCTCGGCGTGCTGTCGGTGTTCCCGGTGGTGATGTTCGCGTTCGTGCTGACCAACGACTACCACCACCTCGTGCAGGTGAGCGCGACTCTCGAGGAGAGCGGCGGTGTGGTCCGCCTCAGCCGCGAGTTCGGTTGGCTGTTCTGGGTCGCCAGCGCGTACTCGAACCTCGTCAACGCCGTGGGGACCGTGATGTTGTTGACGGCCGCGGTCAAGGTCGGCGGCCAGTACCGCCGGCAGACCGCCGCCGTGCTCGTCGGCGCGAGCGTGCCGTGGCTGGCACACGTCGCCTACCTCTCCGGGTCGACGACCATCGAACCGGAGGCGTTCTTCGGCGTCACCGCCGTCGCGTTCGCCTACGCCATGCTGGAGTACGACCTCTTCGAGTTGCTCCCCGTGGCCCGCGACAGGGTGTTCGCGGAACTAGACGACGGCGTCGTGGTCGTCGACGGTCGCGGCCGTGTCGCGGACTACAACGCCGCGGCGCGGCGACTGCTCGGCGTCGATTTCTCGGCCGGCGACACGTTCCATGCGGTCGTTCCGGGGGCCATCGCTCGCGCGCTCGAAGCGGAGGGCTGCGACCCGGTGCGGGTCGTCGCGGGCGGGGAGACGCGGTGGCTGACGGTGCAGTCGAGTCTCGTCGGCGAAGACCCGTCCGGGCGCCTCGTGGTGCTCCGGGACGTCACCGAACTGGAGCGCAAGCGCACCGAACTCGACCGGGAGAACGAGCGCCTCGAGCGGGTCGCCGACACCATCAGCCACGACCTCCGGAACCCGCTGAGCGTCGCCGAGGGCTACCTCGACCTGGCCGAGGCGGAGGGCGACCCGGCGGACTTCGAGCGCGTCCGCAGCGCCCTCGACCGGATGGACGACATCATCGATGGGACGCTGCGACTGGCCCGCACCGGCCTCGAGGACCCCGAGATGAGCGACGTGCCGCTGACGACCGTCGTCGAGCGGGCCTGGGAGAACGTCCCTACCGAGACGGCCGCGCTCCGCGTCGACGTCGGCGACCGCGTGGTCCGCGCCGACCCGGACCAGCTAGAGAGCCTCCTGGAGAACGTCTTCCACAACTCCGTCGAACACGGGTCGGCCGTCGCGACGGCGGCCGACGACGACCCCGCGGTCACCGTGACGGTCGGTGCCACCGATGACGGATTCTTCGTGGCCGACGACGGCCCGGGCGTCCCGGAGCGCCAGCGCGGCGACGTCTTCGAGCGGGGCTACACGACGAGCGACACCGGGACGGGCCTCGGTCTGGCCATCGTCCTGGACATCGCGGAGGCCCACGGCTGGCGGGCGAGACTCGGCGAGAGCGACGCGGGCGGCGCACGGCTCGACGTCACGGGCGTCGAGGCGGTCGACCGTCTGGCGGAAGAGCCCACGCGCTAGGTGGTCGCGGCGACGAGTCCAGCGCAGACGAGGAGCGCGGCGACCAGTCCCCAGAACGCGAGCCGGTAGTCCGCGAGCGTGGCGACGGTGCCGACGTAGGTCGGGCCGAGCGCCCCGAGGCCGATGTAGACGGTGCGCATCGCGCCGAGGTCGCCGCCCGCCGAGTCGGCGGGGAACGAGTCCATCAGGTACGACTGCATCACCGGCGGGAACGACATCAAGCCCGCGGCGAACGCGACGACGGCGACGACGGCGAACAGCGGTTCCCGGGCGAGCACGACGGCCGACAGCGACGCCGCGCCGAGCAGCAGACTGGAGACGGTGAGGGTGCGCCGCGGCACGTAGTCCGAGAGCGTGCCCGCGGTCGGTTTGACGACGGCGCCGACGGCGAACAGCGCCGCAAACGCCGCGCTCCCGACACCCTGACCGAACCCCTTGCCGGTGTTGAGGAACGTCGGGAGGAACGCCGCGGTCGCCTGCCACGTGAACGCGTAGAGCGCGTAGGCGACGAGGAGGCCGCGGAACCGGGGCGTGCCGAACAGCCGACCGAGCGTCGCGCGGACGTCGAGGGTCCGCCGCTCGAAGACGTAGTCCTCGCGGCTCCAGGCGTGCAGCGAGACGAGCACGACGAGAGCGACGGCGACGACGGGCACGAACGCGGCGCGCCACGTCGCCACCGCAAGCACGGTCGCACCGAGGCCCGCCGCCGCGACGCCGCCGAGGTCACCGGAGGCCGTGTGGAGGCCGAACGCGCGGCCCTGCTTGTCGGAGTAGAGGTCGGAGACGAGCGCGCGAGCGGCGGTCGGGTAGAGCCCCGCGCCGAGACCGACGACCGCCGCGCCGACCAGGAAGAAGGCGTAGGAGGGCGCGGCGGCGAGCGCGCCGAAGCCGACCGCCACGAGCGCGAGCCCGGTGGTGAGCAGCGTCTTCCGGGAGAGCGCGTCCGAGAGGCGGCCGCTGGGGTACTGGAGGAGCGCGTACAGCCCCCACAGCAGGCTGAACGCGAAGCCGGCCTGCGCGTCCGATATCTGGAGGTCGGCGGTCACCTGCGGGAGCATCGGCGACAGCACGAGTCGCCCCGCCTGGATGGCCAGCCAGCCCACGGACGTGCCGACGAGCAGGCGGCCCGCGTAGCCGGTCACCAGGCGCTCCTCGGTCGCGCTCTCCGTCACTACCGGAGGGACGGGCGGCGCGTATTTCAGCGGCGGGGTTCCGGTCGTTCAGTCCCGGGACCCCGTCTCACCGGCGAGCGCCTCCTGCTCCAGTCGCCGGTCGCGCTCCGTCTCGACGGTCAGGTCGGGCACCGGCGTGGGTTTCATCTCCTCGTCCACCGCGACGAAGACGAAGTAGGAACTCGTCGTCTGCTCGCCCTCGCCCGACCGCGGGTCCTCGCGGAACGCACGCAGGCGGACCCGGACGCTGCTCCGGCCCGTCGCGTAGGCGTAGGACTGGATGACGCAGATGTCGCCGCGGGGAATCGGGCGCTCGAAGTCGAGGCTGTTGATGCGCGCGGTCACGCAGGTCTCGCCGGCGAGCCGCATCGCCGACATCGCGCCCACCTCGTCCATCCACTTGACGACGTTGCCGCCGTGCGCGGAGGCGTAGTTGTTGGTGTCGTCGGGCTGGACGCGCACGCGGTTCTCGATGAACGTGTCGGTGACGCTGGGCACGGTGAACGAAGGTCCGGCGCCGACAAAACTGCTCGCCCTACTCGCCGTTCAGTTCGATGCTCCGGACATCGGTGATGCGGTCGTCGGCGAGCAGCGCTTCGATGGCACCGCTCGGAACCGGCTCGTCGAGGTTGTAGACGGTGAGCGCCTCCCCGCCGATGGTCTCGCGGGCGTTGAACATCCCCGCGATGTTGACGCCGGCCTCCCCGAGCGCGGTGCCGATGAAGCCGATGACGCCGGGTTCGTCGCGGTTGCGCGCGGCGAGCATGTGGCCGTGCGGGATGGCGTCGACGCGGTAGCCGTCGATCCTCACGAGGCGCGGGTCGTCGCCCGCGAACAACGTGCCCGAGACGGTGAGTTCGTCGTCGCTGTTGCCCACCGTGACGGAGACGAGGCTCTGGAAGTCCTCGCTCTGGCGGGTCTTCGTCTCGGTCACCTCGATGCCGCGCTCTTCGGCGACTCGCGGCGCGTTGACGGCGTTCACCTGCCACTCCAGGGGCTCGAAGACGCCCTTCTGGGCGCTCGCTGTGACGAGGTCGAGGTCCTCCTCGGCGATGTCGCCCTCGTAGCGCACGCCGACGCGTTCGATACGGCCGTCGAACAGCTGGGCCGCGACCTTCCCGGCGGTCTCCGCGAGGCCGATGTACGGCTCGATGCGGCCGAACGCGCTCTCGTCGACGCTCGGCGCGTTCAGCGCGTTCAGCACGGGTTCGTCGTTCAGCGCGGCGACGATCTGGTCGGCGGTGGTCGTCGCGACGTGCTCCTGTGCGGCCGCCGTCGACGCGCCGAGGTGCGGCGTCAGGATGACGTTCTCGGCGTCGAGCAGCGGCGACTCCGTCGAGAGCGGCTCTTCGGCGAACACGTCGAGGGCCGCCCCCGCGATGACGCCGTCCTGGGCCGCCTCGGCGAGCGCGTCCTCGTCGACGACGCCGCCGCGGGCGACGTTGACGACGTAGCCGCCCTCCATCTCCGCGAGTTCCGCCTCGCCGACGAGCCCCTCCGTCTCGTCTGTGAGCGGGACGTGGACGGTGAGGAAGTCGGCGCGGTCGACGACCTCCTCGAAGTCGACGAGTTCGGCGCCCAGCTGCTCGGCGCGGTCCTCGCCGATGTACGGGTCGTAGGCGACGAGGTCCATGCCGAGGCCGCCGAGTCGCTTGGCGACCTCCTGGCCGACACGGCCGAGGCCGACGACGCCCAGGGTCTTCCCGTTGAGTTCCGTGCCGAGGTAGTCGCCCTTCGCCCACTCGCCGCCCGCGAGTCTGGCGTGGGCCTGGGGAATCGAGCGCGCGGTGGCGAACGCCATCGCGACGGTGTGTTCGGCGGCAGCCCGGACGTTGCCCTCCGGCGCGTTTGCGACGATGACGCCGTGGTCGGTGGCGGCGTCGATGTCGATGTTGTCCACGCCGATGCCCGCGCGCCCGACGATGACGAGTTCGGGCGCGGCGTCGAACAGTTCGTCCGTGACCTGCGTCCCAGACCGCACGACGAGCGCGTTGGCGTCGGAGACTGCGTCGAGCAGCGCGTCGCCCTCGACGTCGTAGGCCGTCTGTACGTCGTGGCCGGCGTCCCGGAGCCGGTCGAGACCGGCGTCCGCGATGGGGTCCGTGACGAGTACCTTCATGCAGTGTGGGTCGGCGCCCGCGGGGATAAGGGTTTCCGCACGTGCACGTATTGACGATGGTTCCGAGCAGCCATAATATCCACAATCTTGTATCTTCTCGCCAGCGGTGCCGTCGTGTCTATCCACACTCGCGTCCGCCTCCGGCGGCGTTTGCCGGGCTACGCGCCGCCGACGGCGTCCCGGACGACGCACGCCTCGGCTTTCCGGAGGAGTTCACCCGCCGTGCTCGTCGCGCAGTCGAGTTCCACGGCGACGTCCGCGACCGACGCCGCCCGCGGCACGTCGTAGTAGCCCAGGTCGAGTGCCGTGTCGAGGGCGGCGCGCTGGCGGTCCGTCAGCGACGCCGGGGTGTCGCCGCGCTGGAAGTCGTGCACCGACTCCACGGAGACGTCGAGCAGGTCCGAGAGGGCCGCGTAGAACGCGCCGAGTGCGTCGGCCTCCCCCACGGCCTCGAAGCGCGCGGTGCGGTCCGCGCGGAACGCGAGCGGTGGGAGGAAGGCGACGTCCGCGGCGGCGACGAGGTCCAGCAGGTCGTCGGCGAACGCGTACTCTGTCTGGCGTGTGAACGCGTAGGTGCCGCCGTCGCCCGCGACGAGACTCGTCTCGGCGACCGGCTCGGATTCGAGCATCTCCGTCGCGGTCTCGCGGTCCGCGTCGACCCAGATCAGCGTCGTCGCGCTCCCGACCGGCCCCCACGTCAGCACCTCGGCGCGCGAGACGGCGGCGTGTTCGACGACCGCCCGGTGGAGCGGGTGGGTCAGGTCGACGGGATAGTCGGCAGCGAAGGCGACGCGTTTCACACCGGCAGTGATGCCGCGGTTAACTTAAAAGACCGGATGCATCCGACGAAACGCCCTCCTGTCGCCGGCCGCAACTTCGACGCGTGAGCGCGACGACAGCGACGACCGACGAGCAACGTGCCGGGCGCACCGCCGACTACGACGGCACACCGGTAGCGTACACCGAGTTCGGCGACCCGGACGGCGAACCGGTCGTGTTCTTCCACGGCACGCCCGGGTCGCGACTGCTCGCCGGACTGTACGACGACCCGGCGCAGACCCGGGGCGTGCGCGTGCTCTCCTTCGACCGGCCCGGCTACGGGGAGACGCCGCCGGTCGCGGAGTACGACCAGACCGATTCCCCGGAACTGCTCGCGGCCGTCCTCGACGACGCTGGCGTCGAGAGCGCGGACCTCGTGGCGTTCTCCGGGGGAGCCCCCCACGCCCTCGCGGCGGCCGCCGCGAACGCCGACCGCGTCGGGGACGTCGACGTGGTGTCTGGTGGGGTGCCCGCCTCGGTCCGCGAGGAGACGCCGACCCCGCAGCGCGTGCTCGGGTCGCTCGCCGAGCACGCGCCCCGCCTCCTGGGTGGACTGCTCCGGGGGCAGGCGTGGGCGGCCCGTCGCCTCCCGGCGTCGTTCGTCGTCGCCCAGTACACGACCGACGGCGGGGAGGACCTACCGGAGGCGGTTCGAGAACTCGTGAAGCGGGACTTCCTCGAGGCGCTCGCGGCGCACCGCGCCGGCGTCGTCCGGGAGTCCCGGCAGTTCACCGGCGACTGGACGTTCCCGCTTTCAGCCGTCGACGCCGAGGTGCGGTGGTGGCACGGCGAGGACGACGCCAACGTGCCCGTCGACGGTGCGCGCAGGGTAGCCAACCGCCTCCCGGACTGCGAGTGCTCCGTCCTCGCGGGCGTCGACCACCTGGGCGCACTCGTCGAGAGCCGGGAGCGCGTCCTCGACCGGTACGCCCCCGACACGTAGCCCCAATCTCTGCCACGGCAGCGACGTTTTTCCCGCCCCGCCGCGAACGACCCCGTAATGACTCTGGTCGCGTTCGACTTCGACGGCACGCTCGCCGACTCCGAGATGCTCGACCGACTCGCCGCGCGCCACGGCGTCGGCGACGAGGTCGCCGAGATAACCGAGCGCGCGATGCGCGGGGAACTCTCCTATCCGGAGAGCCTCCGGGAGCGCGCGAAACTCGTCGCGGGCCTCTCGAACGACGACACCGAGGACGTCTACGGCGACGTCCGCCTGCGGGAGGGGGCCGGCGACCTGATTCGCTCGCTCCGGGACGCCGGCGTCACCGTCGTCGTCCTCACCGGTGGGTTCGCGCCGGGCGTGGAGGCGGCCCTCGAGGCGGCGGACGCCGAGGCCGACAGCGTGGTCGCGAACCGCCTGCCGGCGGACGACGACGGCCTCACTGGCGACGTCGAGGGGCCGCTCGTCGAGGGGACGAAGGACGACGCGCTCTGGCAAGCGTGCGGGGAGTTCGACGAGACGCCCGAGGAGGCGGTCGCCGTTGGCGACGGCGCCAACGACGTTCCGATGCTCGAGGAGGCCGGGTTCGCGGTCGGCTTCGAGCCGAAATCCGGCGTCGACGACCACTGCGACGTCTCCGTCTCGTCGGTGGAAGAACTGGAGGAACTGTTCGGGGAGCGAGGACTGCTCGACTAGGCCTGCGTGCGGTCGGCCCACGAGGTGACGGTGGACAGCACCGCCGCGCCGAGGCCGACTGCGACTGCGTTCACGACGAGGTTACCGAACGCGACGCTGCCGGGCTTCCGGACGGCCTGCTGACCCTCGACGGTGACGCTGCCGAAGCCCATCGAGACGAAGAACGTCCCGACGACGACGAGCACGCCCGCCCCGACGAGGCCACCGACCGCGGCCGCGACGAACGTCTCCCGGTCTCCCACGTCGAGCCTTCGAGCGGCGTACAGTCCGAGCACCGCCGCGAGCGCCGCGGCGAGCAGCGGTAGCACGTAGATGGCGAGCTGCGCGGCCTGGTTGACGAACTGCGTCGCCGCGATCTCGCCCGCCTTGGGCGACTGCGACGCGAACCCGCCGTCCGGCGACTCGATGGCCGGCTTCCCGGCGAACTTCAGCAGGAGGAACATCACGCCGAGGCCGACGCCGGTGCCGGCGCCCGTCGCGCTCGCGAACGTCGCGAAGCGCTTGGTCAGCGGCGCGGTGAGCAGGTCGACGTACGACGGCTCGGCGGTCCGCTGTGGCTGCTGGTGCGTAGTCGGCTGCGGTTCTCCTCCTGGTTCGCTCCCTTGTCCTGACATCGAACGCAGAATACCCGCTGTCCAACTTATAAGTTTCCGATAGTTACGAGAGTGGTACTTCGAACGCTCAGTGCGTCGGCGCGTACTCCCGGCTGACGTAGGCGGCCGCCGCGCTGACGAGGCCGACGCCCGCGCCGATGGCGACGGCGTTGAACGCCAGCTTGTCGAAGGCGAGCTTCGTTCCGCCGATGTACACCGCGGAGATGGCGCCGGAGGCGCTCTGGAGCTGGGACGTCTCCATCGAGGAGAGGCCGCCGAACGCGGACGCCGTCTCGGTCGGCTGGGGCATCGGCACCGCCGAGATGGCGAACGAGCCGAGCACGCCGACGACCACGACCAGGGCGAACGCACCGACGCCACCGCCGAGCGCGCTCGCGACGTACGTGTGACGGTCGGAGCCGTCCAGATTACTCGCAACGTAGAATCCGCCGGCGACCCCCAGGACGCCCGCGACGAGCGGTGCGGCGTTCATCGCCTGGAACGCCAGGCGGTTGACGTACAGCTGTCCCATGACCGCGTCGAAGTTCTGGACGAACGTACTGGGACTCACCACCGTCTCGGGCGAGAGCGGCGCTCCACCGATGAACCCGACGAACAGCGCGCCGAGGCCCGCCGCTGCGCCGACCAGCGCGAAACAGGCGGTGAGGAACTTCACGTACGCCTTCGTCGCCGGGTCGGTGGCGAGGTCCGTAATCGACGGTTCTGCGGCCGGCCGCTCCCCCACGGCCTGCGGTTCGGCTGCCTGTTCAGTCGACACGTCAGCGTCTTCGTGTTGGCCCGACATCACGCTACGATTCCGAGCGTGCGAGTTAAACGTTGGACATACCTTCGGCGCCGAGTGCGTGGAATTAGCTCCGTGGGCGTTGACTGGTCCGGGAGCCGAGAGAAAGACTGCGTTCCGAACCCCGCGACGGGTGGATCGCGGGAGCACCGGGTGAAATGGCCAGGGCACACTGGTGGTTCCGCACCCGGGCATCCGTTCGTACGACGCTCTGACCCTTTCTTAATTGGTGCTTAATGAGCTATCTCGCCGAGCCGCCAGTGCTCGCCGTCGTGGTCAGTGACACAACCAAACACTTATCGACTAGATTGAACACAGACTGTGCAAGGTTGACAACGAGCAGCGGCTTCGACGGCACGGGGGGAGCGGGGGGCGAACTCGCCGAGGGAGAGATCCACGACGTCCTCCGGAACGACCGACGCCGGATGGTCCTCGAACTGCTCGGGGACGCCGGCGAACCAGTGACGACGCGGGAGCTCTCGGAAGCCATCGCGGCCCGCGAAGCCGACGCCGACCCGCCGCCCCGGGACGTCCGGCAGAGCGTCTACATCTCCCTCCAGCAGACCCACCTCCCGAAACTCGCTGGACTCGGCGTCGTGGACTACGACGAGAACACGAAGGAAGTGACGCCAGCGACGAACGCCTCGACGCTCGGCGTCTACATGGAAGTGGTGCCGAAGTACGGGCTGGCGTACAGCGAGTTCTACGGCGCGCTCGGCGTGCTCGGCGTGCTGCTCGTGGTCGCCGCGAGAATCGGGGTGCCCGTCGTCGGCGCGCTGAGCGCGGGGACGTGGGCGGTCGTGGTCTTCTGCGTCGTCGTCGCCTCTGCCGCCTACCAGACGTACGAGCAGCGGAGTTCGCTCGTGCACCGCCTCCGCGAGTAGTTACTGGGAGGCGGCCTCGATGGCGCGTTCGAGGTCCGCAACGACGTCCGCGGGGTCCTCGATGCCGACCGAGAGGCGCACCAGGTCGCCGGTGACGCCCGCGTTCTCCTGTTCCTCGTCGGTGAGCTGCTGGTGCGTGGTGCTGGCGGGGTGGATGATGAGCGTCTTCGCGTCGCCGACGTTCGCCACCAGGCTCGCCAGTTCCGTGTTCTCCGTGGTCGCCTGCGCGGCGTCGTAGCCGCCCTCGAGGCCGAACGTGATCATCCCGCCGTACTCGCCGCCGAAGTACTCCGTGGCGGTGTCGTGGGTCGGGTGGTCCTCGAGGCCGGGGTAGGTGACCCACGACACGTCGTCGTGGTCCTGGAGGTACTCCGCGATCTGCTGGGCGTTCTCGCAGTGTTTCTCCATCCGGAGGGGCAGCGACTCCAGTTTCTCGAGGGTCTGCCACGCGTCGAACGGCGACTGCTGGTTGCCCAGGTCGCGCAGGCCGCGCGCGATGCCGGCGTACGTGAACGCCGCCTCCCCGAACGCCTCGGCGAAGTTGACGCCGTGGTACGCCGGGTTCTCCGCCGCTATCTCGGGGTACTTCTCGGCGTGCTCGGCCCACGGGAAGCTGCCCGCGTCGACGAGCGCCCCGCCGACCGTCGTCCCCGCGCCGTGGATCCACTTCGTGGTCGAGTGCCAGACGATGTCCGCGCCGTGCTCGATGGGGTTGCAGAGGTACGGCGTGGGGAACGTGTTGTCGACCATCAGCGGGACGCCGTTGTCGTGGGCGATCTCCGCGATGCGCTCGAGGTCCGGCGTCTTCAGGCTCGGGTTGCCGATGGTCTCGACGAGCACGTAGGCCGTGTCCTCGTCGATGGCCGCCTCGTAGGCGTCGTAGTCGAGGACGTCGACGAACTCCGTCGTGACGCCGCGGCGCTCGACGCTGTGCGTGAGGTAGGTGTACGTCCCGCCGTAGAGGTCGCTGGACGCGACGATGTTGTCGCCCGCACTCGCCAGCAGGAAGGTAGCGAGGTCGAGGCTCGCCATCCCGGAGGAGGTGGCGACGGCACCGACGCCGCCCTCGAGTGCCGCGAGGCGCTCCTGGAGCGTCTCGACGGTTGGGTTCATCAGCCGCGAGTAGATGTAGCCGGGCTTCTCGAGGCCGAACTGCGCGGCGGCGTCGTCGCTGTCCTCGAAGACGTACGAGGTGGTCTGGTAGATCGGCGGTGCGCGCGACCCGGTGGTCGGGTCGACGTCCTGGCCCGCGTGGACGCTGTTCGTGTCGAAGCCGTAGTCGTCAGCCATACCGTTGGGAGGAGCGGTAGCGGGTTAAGCCCGGTAGTCACCTGCAGTACCTGCCGGTCTCTACAACAGCAGTCGCGGTTCTATCCGGAGAAGAGGCTGTTGTGGACGGGCGCGTACCGCGTGCGGTCGTCGTCCTCGTGTTCGACGGTGTCCGTGACCGAGGCGCCGGCGACGCCGTCGGCGAGGAAGTCCTTCAGCGGCGGACCGACGGACTCGGGTTCGACGAGGAACGCGTCGTGGCCGTGGTCGGAGTCGACGACGTGGTGGGCGACGAGGACGTCGCGCTCGCGGAACGCCTCGGCGAGTTCCTCGCTCTGCTCGACGGTGAAGTGCCAGTCGCCGGTGAACGACATGAGCAGCGCTTCGCCGGTGAACGCGCCGATGGCGCTGGCGTCCGAGTCGTACCCCTCGGCGAGATCGTAGTCGTCCATCGCCCGCGTGAGGTAGAGGTAGCTGTTCGCATCGTAGCGGTCCGTGAACTTCTCGGCCTGGTAGTCGAGGTAGGACTCGACGTCGCGGTAGGGGAAGAACGCGGCAGCCTCGTCGGTGGGGAACGGGTCGCTGCCGGACGCCCGGCCCGCGGTCCGGCGGCCGAACTTCTGGGCCATCGAGTCCTTCGAGAGGTACATCAGGTGGCCGAGCTGGCGGGCCATCGCGAGGCCGCCCTCCGGCGGGTCGCCGCCGTAGTAGTCGCCGCCGTTCCAGTTCGGGTCGCTGCGGATAGCGCGGCGCGCGACGGCGTTCAGCCCGAGACACTGCGCGTCGAGGCGCGGCGCGGCGGCGATGGCGGCGACGCGGCGGACGTCGTCGGGGTAGCGCCGCGCCCAGTCGAGGGCGTTCATGCCGCCGACGCTCCCGCCGAGGACGGCGTGCAGGCGGCCGACACCGAGTTCGTCGAGCAGGCGGCGCTGACTGCGCGTCCAGTCGCCGACGGTGACCGGCGGGAACTCGGTCCCCCACGGTTCGCCGTCCGGTCCCTCGCTGGACGGGCCGTCCGTCCCGTAGCACGACCCGGGGACGTTCGCGCAGACGACGTAGTAGCGATTCGTGTCGATGGCCTTCCCGGGGCCGACGACGTCGTGCCACCAGCCCCGGCCCTGCCCCCCTTCGCCGCCGCGGACGTACTGGCTGCCCGTGAGCGCGTGACAGACGAGGACGGCGTTGTCGCCAGTGAATTCGCCGTACGTCTCGTAGGCGACGGTGAGGTCCTCGACGCTCTGTCCGCAGTCGAACTCGAAGGACCCGATGCTCGTCGACGGCATCAGCGGGCACCCCGCAGCGCCTGCTCGAAGTCCGCGACGATGTCAGCGGCGTCCTCGATGCCGACGGAGACGCGGACCATGTCGGGCGCGACGCCCGCCTCGCGCTGTTCCTCGGCGTCTAGCTGTGCGTGCGTGGTGCTGGCGGGGTGGACGACGAGCGTCTTCGCGTCGCCGACGTTCGCGAGGAACGAGGCGAGTTCGACGCCCTCGCAGACGGCCTTGGCGGCGTCGAAGCCCCCTTCGGGACCGAACGTGAGCATCCCGCCGAACCCGCCCTCGAGATACTCGCTCGCGGCGTCGTGGGTCGGGTGGTCGTCCAGTCCTGGATACGAGACCCACGCGACGTCGGGGTTCTCGCGTAGCGCCTCGGCGAGCGCCCGGGCGTTCTGGCAGTGCTTCTCCACCCGGAGCGGGAGGGTCTCGACGCCCTGGAGTGTCTGCCAGGCGTCGAAGGCCGTCTGGCCGGTGCCACAGGAACGGACGGCGCGCTGGCGGACGGCGGCGGCGAACGCGCGCTCGCCGAAGCGCTCCGTGAAGTCGAAACCGTAGGCGGGGTTCTCCCCGGAGAGCTCCGGGAAGTTCGCGTCCGCGTGGTCCCAGGGGAACGTCCCGCCGTCGACGACGACACCCCCGAGCGTGGTGCCGGCGCCGTGGATCCACTTCGTGGTGGACTCCCAGACGACGTCGGCGCCGTGCTCGATGGGGCGGCAGAGGTGGGGCGTCGCGAACGTGTTGTCCACCACGAGCGGGACGGCGCGTTCGTGGGCGACGGCGGCGAGTTCCTCGAAGTCGGGCGTGACGAGCGACGGGTTGGCGACCGTCTCGACGTGGACGAACGCGGTGTCGTCGTCGATGGCGTCGGCGACGGCCTCGGGGTCGAGCGCGTCGACGGTGCGGATGCCAACGCCGCGCTTGCTCGCGATGTGCGAGAAGTACGACGCGGTGCCGCCGTACATCTCGGCGCCCGCGACGATATTGCGCCCGCTCTCGGCGAGCGTGGTGGTGATGGCGTCGATGGCGCCCATTCCGGCGTTCGTGGCGACGGCGTCGACGCCGCCTTCGAGGCTGGCGAGGCGGTCCTCGAGGATGGAGACGGTGGGGTTGGAGATGCGGG
This sequence comes from Halobacterium sp. DL1, assembly GCA_000230955.3. NCBI lineage: Archaea > Methanobacteriati > Methanobacteriota > Halobacteria > Halobacteriales > Halobacteriaceae > Halobacterium > Halobacterium sp. DL1. Next base: position 11,860 of record CP007060.1, on the reverse strand, counting down.
AGTAGACGTCGGCCTCGGAGTCGAGGGCGTAGCGAGCGGCCGCCTCGTCGGCGCTGGGGAAGACGTAGGAGGTGGTCTGGTGGATGGGGGGCGCCCGGGCGCCAGTCGCGTCCGGTTCGTGGCCCGCGTGGACGCTCCGGGTGCGCGGCCCGTGGCTCGCGTCAGTCATTGCTACGAGTAATAGTTCTCCCGTCAAATATGCGCGTCAGTTACGGCAACGTTTGCCCGGCGGGGTGGCCGATTCCACCGCGTTCATAGCCAGTCCCTCCTAACCGGCTGGCATGGTCAGGCGGGAGCGCGCCTCGCTGGCGGGCGTCGTCTTCGCGGTGCTGTTCGCCCAGGTGCTCCTCTACCCCGGCGCCACCGACCTCGTCGCGGCGTTCCGCGCGGACGACCCGGAGACCGCCAGCCGGTGGTTCCTCGCCGCGGAGTTCGCCGCCTTCGTCGCGTTCGCGGGCGTCTGGGGCGCCCTCAGCGACCGTGCCGGCCGGCGCGTTCCGTTCATCGCTGCGGGCGCCGTCGGCGGCGGCCTCGGTTACGCCGCGCTCGCCGTCCTCGACGTCGGCCTCGCGGGCGCGCTCGTCCTCCGGGCGGCCCAGGGCGCGGCCACCATCGGCGCGTTCTCGCTCGCGATGACGATGCTAATGGACCTCTCCGACGACCACGGCAAGGACATGGGCGCCGCCGGCATCGCCATCGGCCTCGGCACCGCGCTCGGCGCACCGGTCGGCGGCCAGCTCACCGAGTTCGCGGTTCGCGCGCCGCTCGTCGTCGGGAGCGTCGTCCTCGTGCTCGCGGGACTGTTCGCGCTGCGCGTGCCGGACCGCGCGCCCTCGGGCCACGGCGACTCGCTCCGCGAAGGGTTCCGCGTCCTCGCCGACCGGCCGGCGCTCGGCGTCCCGTTCGCGTTCGGCTTCATCGACCGCTTCACAGCGGGCTTCTTCGCGCTCGTCGGGACGCTGTACTTCCGGCAGGAGTTCGGCCTCGGCGCCGGCGAAACGGGGCTCACGCTCGCGCTGTTCTTCGCGCCGTTCGCGCTCCTCCAGTATCCGTTCGGGAAGCTCTCCGACCGCGTCGGCCGCACGCTCCCCATCGCCGCCGGCTCCGCGACCTACGGCCTCGCCGTCGTCGGCGTCGGCCTCGCGCCCAGCCTGCTGCTCGCGCAGGGCGGGATGGTCGTCGTCGGCGTGCTCGGCGCGCTGATGGCGCCCGCGACGATGGCGCTCGTCACCGACGTGGCCGGCGACGACGAGCGCGGCGTCAGCATGGCTGGCTTCAACGCCGCCGGCTCACTGGGGTTCCTCGCAGGCATCGTCGGCGGCGGCTGGGTCGCCGAGCAGTGGGGGTTCGCAGACGCGTTCCTCCTCGCTGGCGGGGCGGAGTTGCTGCTCGCGGCGCTCGCGCTCCCCGCGCTCGTGAGACTCGCGCCGAAGAAGGTGGCCGCCTAGCGCAGTCGGTCCCGAGCGGCATCGAGGGCCGCGTCCGTGTCGACGTCGACGCCGACCTCGTCGAACGCCTCGCCGATGGTGCGCACGCCCCGGAGGAGCTGCTCGCTCGTGATGTTCCCCATGTTCGAGACCCGGAAAATGTCCCCGCCCAGGTGGCCCTGCCCGCCGCTGATGGAGACACCTCGCGCCTCGACGGCGTCGAAGAACGCGGGGGCGTCGTCACCGCGCGCGCCCGCTGGCAGAACCATTCCGGTGACGGTGTTCGAGTACTCCGCGTCCTCGTTCAGCCGCGGGAACGACTCCAGGCCCATCGCGTGGAACGCGTCGCGGAACGCCGCGGCCTGCCGGCGGTGGCGCTCGATGCGGTCGGGCATCCCCTCCTCGCGGATATCCGAGACCGCTTCGGCAAGACCGCGGAACAGCGGGACGGCGCTCGTGAAAGGCGTCTGGTGGGACTCGGCCTTCCGGAGGTGCCAGTCGAGGTCCTCGTAGAACGGCGCGCTCTCGCCGTCGAGGTAGGCTTCTGCCGCCTCGGTCACGTACAGCGCGCTGATACCCGGCGGCGCCGCGAGCGCCTTCTGGCCGTCCGTGACGGCGACGTCGACGTGCCAGTCGTCGATGCGGAACTCGTCGCCGCCGATGCTCGTCACGCCGTCGACGACGTAGCGCGCGTCCTGCTCGCTGGCGAGTTCACCGACCGCCTCCACGGGGTTGAGGATGCCCGAACTCGTCTCGTTGTGGACCATCGTGACGACGTCCGTGTCGTCGCTCACTGCGTCCGCGACCGCGTCGACGTCGACGGGTTCGCCCCAGTCGAACTCCACGCGGGTCACGTCGGCGTGTCGGTCCGCGATGCGGGCGAACCGGCGGCCGAACTTCCCGTTGACGACGGAGACGACCTCGCTGTCGTCGTCCGTGAGGTTCGCGACGGCGGCCTCCATCCCCATCGTCGCGGTGCCGTTGAGGATGAGCGAGGTGCCGCCGCTGGACGTCGTGAGACCGCTCGGTGCCGAGTGTTCGAACACGTAGTCGAGGTGGTCCTGTGCGCGCTCGTAGACGGCCTCGAAATCCGCCGAGCGGTGGGAGACCATCGGTTCAGCCATCGCGTCTCGGACCGCCCGCGTCACGGGGACGGGGCCGGGGTTCAGGAGGAGAAAGTCCTCGCGCATACAGGAGTGTCGGCGCGAGCGCGGATAAGATAGCGGGATGCGTGCAACGTCTGCCGAGTGTCGGTCGCAGTCGGACTCTCCGCGGCCTTCGACAGCGCTGTCGAACGATGACCTGTGGCTTCCATACCGCTTACCACCCCCCACCGTCTACCGGGACGTATGCCCGAGGCCGAGGCCGGCGCGGACGCCCCGGCGAACAACCCGTACGTCCGCGACCCGGCCACATCGTTTGCGCGCGTCGAGAACCTCTCCGAGAGCGAGGCCACGGAGCAGGCCCGCCTGCTCCGGGAGGCCATCCACTACCACGACTACCGCTACTACGTCGAGAACGACCCCGTCGTCGGCGACCGGACGTACGACGCGCTGTTCACGCGCCTCCAGGACCTCGAGGACGCCTTCGGCCTCGCGACGCCGGACAGCCCCACGCAGCGCGTCGGGAGCGAGCCGCTCGACGAACTCGAGAGCGTCGACCACGTCGTGCCGATGCTGTCGCTGGACTCCAGCGGCGAGGTCGACGACGTCCGGGAGTTCGCCACGCGCGTCGAGCGGGAGGTCGGAGCCGTCGAGTTCGTCTGCGAGCCGAAGTTCGACGGCCTCTCCGTCGAGGTCGTCTACGAGGACGGCCGGTTCGTGCGCGCCGCCACCCGGGGCGACGGCCGGACCGGCGAGGACGTCACCGAGAACGTCCGCACCATCGACAGCGTCCCGCTGCGCCTGCGCGGGGACCCGCCGGCGTTCCTCGCGGTTCGCGGCGAGGTGTACATGCCCCGGGACGCGTTCCAGGCGCACAACGCGGAGCGCGTCGAGCGCGGCGAAGACGCGTTCGCGAACCCGCGGAACGCCGCGGCCGGAACACTCCGCCAGTTAGACCCGAGCGTGACCGCCGAGCGGCCGCTGGACTGCTTCTTCTACGACGTGTTGGCTGCGGGCGAGTCGGAAGCTGACGCCACGGCCGACGCCTCGCGCGGCGGCCTCGACGGCGGCTTCGACTCCCACTGGGACGAACACGTCGCGCTCCCCGAGTGGGGGTTGAAGGTCGACGACCGCTCGGAGCGCGTCCCCGACGTCGACGGTGCTATCGAGTACCGCAATCGCCTGGGCGAGGAACGGGAGTCACTGAACTACGAGATAGACGGCGTCGTGATCAAGGTCGACGACCGCGCGCAGTGCGCCGAACTCGGGACGACCGCACGGCACTACCGGTGGGCGTTCGCCTACAAGTTCCCGGCGCGCGCGGAGGTGACGACCGTCGCGGACGTCGTGGTGCAGGTCGGCCGGACGGGACGGCTCACGCCGGTGGCGCTGCTCGACCCCGTCGACGTCGGCGGCGTCACCGTCTCCCGCGCGAGCCTCCACAACCGCGACGAAATCGAAGCGATGGGTGTCGGCATCGGCGACGCGGTGCGCGTCCAGCGCGCCGGCGACGTCATCCCGTACGTCGCGGAGGTGGTCGAACCCCACAGCGAGGAAACCATCGAACTCCCCGAGACGTGTCCACGCTGCGGGAGTCCGGTCGAGTACGAGGGTCCCATCGCGTTCTGCACGGGCGGGCTCGCGTGCCCGGCGCAGCTCGTCCAGGGACTCAGCTACTTCGCGGACGTCCTCGACGTCGAGGGCCTGGGCGAGCGCGCCGCCGAGCAGTTCGTCGAGGATGGGGTCGTCGAGAACGACGTCGCGGATATCTTCGACGCGAGCGTCGAGGAGATAGCCGCCCTGGAGGGGTGGGGAGAGACGAGCGCGCGGAACCTCCGCGACGAACTGGAGGGCGCACGTCACCCACCACTCGGGCAGTTCCTCGCGGCCATCGGCATCCGGGAGGTTGGGCCGACCGTCGCCCGGGACGTGGCCGCGGAGTTCGGGACGCTGGGCGCCGTCCTCGCTGCCGACGAGGATGATTTTCAGTCAGTGCCGGGCGTCGGCAGCGTAGTCGCCGGCCACCTCCGGGAGTTCTTCGACAACGAGCGCAACCGTAGAGTCGTCGAGCGCCTCCGTGCGGAGACGCGTCTCGGTGAGCCCGAGCCGGCCGAACGCGAGGTGGCCAGCGAACTCGACGGCCTGACGTTCGTGTTCACGGGGAGCGTCGACGGCTGGACGCGGGGGGAACTCCAGGACCTCGTGCAGCGCCACGGCGGGAACGCCGTCTCCTCGGTGTCTGGGAACACCGACTACCTCGTGGTGGGGGAGAGTCCGGGGCAGACGAAGCGCGACGACGCGGCCGCAGAGGGCGTCCCGGAACTCGACGCCGAGTCGTTCTTCGACGTCCTCGCGGAGCGCGGCGTCGACGCGGAGTAACCGGTATCGGCTACGGACCAGTTATTGCGTTGCCGTTCGAGGGTTCGGACAGCGGCGACCATGCTCCGAGACTACATCTCCAGGCGACCACACGAGGCGCGACTCCGCGCGGTAGTCAAGACGCTCTGCTACCGCGCCCTGATGGTCGCGATCACCATCGTCGTGGCGTGGGTGGTGACCGGGAGTACGACGGACGCGATCAACATCGGCCTCGTCACGAACCTCATCAAGACCGGGACGTACTACGGCTACGAGCGCCTCTGGAACCGCATCTCCTGGGGCGTGACGGCGCCGGAGTGAGCAGGTGAAACCGGGTCAGACGAACTTCCGGACCGTCACGTCGAGCGTGTCGAGGTCGAGGATGGGCGCGGTGGCGACGTCCGGGTCGATGTTCACCGACTGCTGGAACTCGGTCTGGTGCTGCCAGCAGCCCGAGTTGACCATCCGGACGTTGTGGTAGGTGCCGACGCCGAGTTTGTGGACGTGACCCGTGTGGAAGACGTCGGGCACCTCGTCCATCACGAGGTAGTCTTCTTCCTCGGGCGCGAGGCGGGTGCGCCCGCCGAACTGCGGGGCGACGTGGCGCTTCCGGAGGAGTAGTTCCATCGCCCGGTGCGGGTTGTCGTAGGAGACGTCCTCGCTGGGGTGTTCGGCGATGATTTCGTCGATGGAGACGCCGTGGTACATCAGGATATTCACGCCCTCGACGGTGACCGTGGAGGGGTTGCCGGTGAACCGGGCGTCGTGTGCGCTCATGATGGAGCGGAGTTCCTCGTCGAAGGCCGGCTGGGGTTCCGCGAGGCGGACGGCGTCGTGGTTCCCCGGGATCATCACGATCTCCGTGTCGCCGGGCACCTCCTTGAGGCGCTCGGCGAACGTCTCGTACTGCTCGTAGAGGTCGACGATGTCGAGTTCCTCGTCCTGATTGGGGTAGACGCCGACGCCCTCGACCATGTCGCCCGCGACGAGGAGGTACTCGACGGCGTCGGCTTCGGGCGTGTGGAGCCAGTCGGCGAACGCCGACCACTCGTCGTCGGCGAACTCCTGGCTGCCGACGTGGACGTCGGAGACGAGCGCCGCCTGGACGTGGCGGTCGGCGGTGTTCGGCTCGTGCGTCCGCGGGATGTCCGGGAAGAAGATGTCGTCGGCGAACAGGATGCCGCCGTCGTCCGAGAGCGTCCCCTCGATGGCGATGACCTCGTCCATCAGGAGTTCGTCGACGTCCGCCGCGATGTCCTTATCCTTCATCACGAGCGCGGGGAAGACGCCGTTCGTATCCTCCAGTTCCACGAGCCAGTGGCCGCTCGCAGTAGAGCGGACGTCGTTGACCATGCCGACGACGGCGGCGTCGCTGCCACCCGGCATCGAGTCCAGCGCCGACGTCGGACGGTGGTTGACGCGCCCGCGGAGCTTCTTCGAGAGCCGGTCGTAGCGGTCGCGGAACGTCGCGACGAAGTTCTTGTACTCGCCGGTCCCAGTGGACTCTCCGGTGATGTCGCCCGCGATGTCGAGACTGCGCTCGTCGTGGTCACCAGCGGGATTCGGAGCGTCCTGTGAGTCGGCGGACCCGACAGACTCAGTCGTTCCGCTGGTGTCGTCGACCCCCTTCGTTTCTAGTGGAGAACCTGTTTCCGTGGTATGATTTGTCTCCGTTTCTACTTCAGTGGAACCAGAGGTAGCGTCGGTAGAGTTGGATTTATCCGGCGTCTGTGCGTCCGGCGAGAAGGCGTCAGCCGCCGCGTCGGCGGCCTCGCTCGCGCCGTCCGTCCGGGCGTCGGTAAGGTCGTCTTCCAGCACGGACCGCACGTGGTCGACCGTGAGCGTCAGGGCGTCTGCGGGCGCCTCGTCGACGGCTCGCTCGACGGCAGCCGACGGGTCGTCCGCACCCGCGAGCAGCGTCACCGCCTCGCGGTCGGCGTTGTAGCCCCGGCTTGTGAGTTCGCGGACCACCCGAACCGGGGGTTCTAGGGGCACGTTACTGACGGACGCGGAGGTTCAGCAAAAGCGTGGCGGTCGCCAGAGGGGAAGGTTGAAACCCGCCAGCGCCGAATTCCCTGTGAATGACGAACGGCGATGACTCGCCCGACTCCCGCGGCGGTGTTCGCGGCGCCGCGAGCTGGTTCCTCCACACAGACAACGGCGTCGTGCTGTTCCTCCGTGAGGCCGGGAGCAGCGCGCTCGCCGTCGGGATGGTCGGACTGCTGCTGTTCGCCGTCAGCGGCGTCTGGCCCCCACTGGTCGCCGTCGAGAGCGGCAGCATGCAGCCGAACATGGTGAAAGGAGACCTCGTGTTCGTGATGGAGGAACAGCGGTTCAGCCCCGAGTACGCCACCGGCGACACCGGCATCGTCACGGCGCGCACGGGCGCGGACCAGAACTTCAGGAAGTTCGGTGGTCCCGGCGACGTCATCGTCTATCAGCCGAACGGGAACGCCAGGCAGACGCCGGTAATTCACCGCGTGCGCTTCTGGGTGAACGACGGCGAGAACTGGTACGAGAAGGCCGACCAGAGCTTCCTCGGCGGTGCCGACGACTGCGGGGAACTCCGGAACTGCCCCGCGCCCCACGCCGGCTTCATCACGAAGGGGGACAACTCCGTGACCAACGACTACTACGACCAGGTGAAGGGCATCTCGGAGCCCGTGCGGCCGTCGTGGATCAAGGGAACGGCGGAGTACCGCATCCCGTACCTCGGCTGGGTGCGCCTCACCGTCTCCGGGACGGCGTCGATGGATCCGGTAGCGCCGGCCGCCGCCAACGCGACCGCTCCCCAGTCAGGCGCTTTCGCGGGCGCCTAGTCCTCGTACAGCGAGTAGACGATAACCGCGAATCCGACAGCCGTCAGCGCGCTCTCGGTCAGCACCGCGAACGTCTGGTCGACGACGAGCAGCTGGTCGACGACCCCCGCGAGCAGCGAGCCGAGGGTCACGAACCCGAACCCGATGGCGAGCGACCGCAGCGCGGGCGAGCCGGTGCGTTTCCACGCCTTCAGCGCGAAGTACGTGACCGCTCCGCCGAGCAGCAGCGTGACTGTCTTCAGCGCGACGACGATGGTGTAGTGTCTCATGTTTCCTTGCTCACCTCCGCCCAGAGCGTCTCGAGGCGCTCGTCCGTCGACTCCGGCGGCCGGGCGATGCCGACGTCGAGCGTCCGGTCCTCGGCCAGTTGGATGACCACCTCCTCGAACACGAGCGCGTACTCCGTCGTGTGGTGGCCGTCCGGCTGAAGCACCGCACGCTCCTCGAGGAGCGCGGCGTCCGTCAGCAGGTCGAGTTTCCGGTAAGTGGTCGACAGCGGCACGTCGCTGGCGTCCGCGACCTGCTTGGCGGTCATCGGCTCCTCGAGCACCTCGATGATGCGTCGACAGCCCTCGTCGTCCAGGGCGTCCAGTACGTCCTGGAGGTCGGGTGCCTCTTCCGAATCGAACGGAGCGCGCATCGACAGTCCGACCTGCGGAGCGCCGTCTCTTAATTCGTTCGACAGAACCCTCCCACTGGAAGGGACCACCAGTGTGATTCCCACACTCCAGGAACGAGCCTCAGACCGTGGGAAACGCCTGCTCGCTATATCGTTCCGCAGAACCTCCGTCCAACTGGAGGGAAACACTATGTCCCAAACTACGGCCGGTCCGAACACGTTCGAATCCCGTCTCGGCGGCATCACCGTCCGCGGGAAAGCACACAGCCTGAGCGCGTGGTTCGTCCTCGCGCTGCGACTGATGATGGGGTACGCGTTCCTCTCGTCGGGCGTCGACAAGCTACTCTCGGGGAGCTTCGCCGCCGGCGGCTACCTCGGGAACGTCGCGTCCACGAACGGGAACCCCCTCGAGGCGATGTTCGCGTGGATGGCGAATACGCCGTGGTTCCTCGACCTCGTGAACGTTGCCGTCCCGTGGGGCGAGGCGCTTATCGGCGTCGCGCTCCTGCTCGGCGCAGTCACCCGACTCGCCGCGTTCTTCGGCGCGTTCATGATGCTCCTGTTCTACTTCGGGAACTGGAGCGTCCAACACGGCTACGTGAACGGCGACTTCGCCTACATGCTCGTCTTCCTCGCCGTCGCGGCGTTCGGCGCCGGGCGCATCCTCGGCCTCGACGCCCGACTCGAGGAACTCGACCTCGTGGAACGGAACGGCTGGCTGCGCTACCTCCTCGGGTAGCCGTTCGGGAACACTGCGGAGCGCATCTCCCGTCCAGCCAGTACCGGCCGTTCTTCGATTCCGCTTCGTTCGTTCGACACCACAGTACTCGTCTTTCAACTGGATGGTAACCACGCCTCAGTGAGGTGTTCTCCACTAGAAACGAAGGGGTGTCAGAATCTGGTCTGATAGGCGGACAGTCGCTCAGTTGTCGAAGCGCGCCTGCACGAACGGGGTGACATCCTCGATGTCGCTCAGGCGGGAGTCGGCTTCGAGGACGGTCTCTGTCTCCTCGACGGGGACCGAAAGTGAGATTTCCTTCGTGCGCCCGTAGCGGCCCTTCGAGACGACCACCGCGTTCACGATGCCGAGCATGTCGAGTTCGCTGATGAGGTCGGTGACGCGGCGCTGGGTGAGCACGTCAGCGTCGAGCTCGTCGCAGAGCGTCTTGTAGATGTTGTACACCTCGCCCGTGTTGACGTTGTGGACGCCGTTGTCCTCCAGGAGGAGGATGGCGTAGAGGACGAGTTTGCTCTGGGTCGGGAGCGTGCGCACGACCTCGACCACGCGGTCGAGTTCGATCTTGTCCTGCGCGCGCCGGACGTGCTCCTCGGTGACGTCGTCGGACTGGTCGCGTTCCGCGAGTTCGCCCGCGGTCCGCAGCAGGTCGAGTGCCCGTCGCGCGTCCCCGTGTTCCTGTGCGGCGAACGCGGCACAGAGCGGGATGACGTCCTCGGAGAGCGCCTGGCCCTTGAACGCCACCTCAGAGCGGTGCTGGAGGATGTCCCGGAGCTGGTTGGCGTCGTACGGCGGGAAGACGATCTCCTCCTCGCCGAGACTGGACTTCACGCGCGGGTCGAGGAAGTCGGTGAACTTCAGGTCGTTCGAGATGCCGATGATGGAGACCCGGGAGTTGTCGAGTTCGGAGTTCATCCGGGAGAGGTTGTACAGCGTGTCGTCGCCGGACTTCTCGACGAGTTTGTCGATCTCGTCGAGCATGATGACGGCGACCCGCTCGACGTAGTCGACGGCGTCGAAGAACGTCGCGTACACGCGGTCGGTCGGCCACCCCGTCATCGGGACCTCCTCCATCTCCGATTTCTCCTGGAGGAGCTCCTCGATTCGGTCGTCGACGTCCTCGACGGAGTCGAACTGCTCGCGGAGATCCGAGCCATCGTTGTTGGACTCGTCGCTCCCGTCGCCCATCTCGAACTCGCCCGGCAACCCCCCCGTTTCAGGTGCGTCGGTCTCGGCCTCCATCTCGTTGCGGAGGTCCTGGAGGTCGGCGACGCGCTCGTCGACGAACGTGCGGTTCTGCTCGATGAACGTGTTCGCGAGCTGCGCGAGCACGCGGTACTGGGTGTCGGTGACCTCGCAGTTGATGTACTCGACCTCGCAGGGGACGTCGTACTTCTTGGAGGTGCGCTCGAGCTCCTGGCTCACGAACTTCGCGCTCGCGGTCTTCCCCGTCCCCGTCTTCCCGTAGATGAGGATGTTCGACGGCGTCTCCCCGCGGAGCGCGGCGACGAGAATCGTCGCCATATTGTTGATCTGGTCCTTCCGGTGGGGGAGTTCGTGTGGCGTGTACGACGGGCGCAGTACTTCCTTGTTCTCGAATATCGGTTCGCCGCTCAGGAGGTCGTCGAAGAGCCCCTCGTCACCCTCGTCGTCGTCGACGAGGACGTCGTCGAGGTCGACCTCGAAGTCGCGGTCGGCCGTGCGTCGGTCGTCCGGCATCGGTTCGTCAGACATGTGTCGATTGGATACCCCTTCGTTTCGTGTGGAGAGCGCCGTCACCAGACAGCGGCCCGGAAACGACCGTTACTGCGGCGTTCCGCGACAGCTTCCCGACAGACGCTCCAGTTGATGCAGATGAACCAATGGAAACAGGAGAGACTAATAAGTTTCGATGATGCTAATTGGAGCGGTCAGATTGTAGGTCGACCGTACTCCGTGTAGCAGTTTCGACACGATCCATAGCATGTAAGGAACTGACAAGGACGTTGCCCGCTCCTCGGGATAAGGCAGAGATCTGATAACGAAAATCGCTACATGGCGGTTAATTTGTTCGACCAAACTACGACTTCATCGGTGCAGTATCAGCCTGTTGCAGGACCTACCGATTCTTCGATCTGCTCCCGATCTTTGGAGTAGCCCGACCGTACGAAGCTGGAATTCTGAGACTGGTCGACTGGTCGTTCCATCGGAAACCAGGGGGTCGAACGCCGAGATGTGGCCGAACCCCCCACCCCTTCGTTTCAGGTGGAACGGAGAAAGAGGAGTGGGCACAACAGACGACGTCTAGCCTAGGGAAGAACTAAGTACCTACCCGAAAAACAATATCCGTAATACAGAGAACATATCCAATTGTAGGGCTGCAAAGGTCTAGTTCTAGTTGGGTTTGGCGTGGATTCCCGGCTGATCGGTTTGCTGGACTGGTCCCTCTCACCGTTCCAGTCGAAACGAAGGGGTGGGGGATTCCCTGCAGACTTCCCTCTCGTTCTTGTCTACCGGTCCTGTGGAACCAGTTCCTCCTCAGGCGAACCGCTCGATTCCAGCCTATCGGTCGCGAGCACTCCGCGAACCGCTCTTCTTCCGGCTGTTCTCACTAATCTATCGCCCTGACGTGGCCTGTTCATGGTTACCAATCACCACTTTCTTCGCTCGATTCCTCTCCCCCTTCTCCTCGTAGAGCCGGCCCAGCTGTCGAGGCCGCTCAGTTCCTTCCTGCCCTCGCTCGACAGTTCGCTCGTCGAAATCCTCGACGCCGCTCGGTCCGCAACGTCGACGCCGTCTGGACCGTAAGTTTAAGTCTC